>CAJLCI010000001.1 GCA_905205065.1 uncultured Eubacteriales bacterium
ACTTTTTATATTTCGGATTTTTTGAGTTTTCTATTATTCAGTAGACATTATTTATAAAATTTACCGTCAGAAAAATCCTTCCGGCAAACGGCAAATAATTTGATTTATAAGTTAGCCTTATCTAACCACATATTATGTTAGCACAAGCTAACCTATTTGTCAAGTATTTTTTTTAAAAATCTAAGGCAAGATTTACAATTTGTAAACCTTGCCTTTTATATCGGTACATTATAACTCGAACCATGTAGAATATTACCATACTAATATATTTCTTGATGTTTGAAGCACCGGCAAAACTTTAACTAAATCTCTACATAATTACGTCATACCACTACCTTAACATTAAATCTTGTACGTCCGTTCACATGCGGAATTACAACCTCTTTAGCGCCAACGCCCTTGTTTTCAATTTCAATCGTATATTTGCAGCCTCTAAAAGTACGTTTAACTGTAATATGCTTCCATTCTGCCGGAATACACGGTTTAATGACAAGACCGTTCCAAGAGGCTTTAATGCCAAGAATATACTGTGTAACTGCTATATACATCCAAGCCGCAGTACCTGTCAGCCAGCTGACATTTGCCAATCCAAACTTATCGCTTTCAGGTCCGAATATATTGGACGAATATACATACGGCTCCGCCTTATATCTCCACTCCCCGGCTTTTTCCTGAGCAACCATAGGAAGAAGCTGATGATAATATTTATAAGCTCTTTCGGGATGTCCGAGCATGCATTCAGCAATAATTGCCCACGTGTTTGCATGGCAGAACACCGATCCGTTTTCGCCGCATCCTTTATTGTAATATGTAAGAGGATCCTCGGCACTCGGATAATCCTTCATAGACGGATCAATCTTCTTTATTCCCAGATCCGTATCAAGATATTTACTAACGCTTTCCATTGCCTTTTCGGCCTTATCCGGATCTCCCATTCCGGAAATAACCGACCAAGATTGAGTATTGAGCCATATTTTGGCCTGCGGCTGCTCTTTAGATCCGATAAAAGTACCGTCATCAGTAATGCAGCGCCTGAACCATTCCCCGTCCCAGGCAATTTCATTGATAAGCTTCTTCTGCTCATCATAAAGCTTTCTGTATTCGGAAGCATCATCTCCCATCAGCTCCGCGAGCTCTGCCATCATACGCAAAACTGTTCCGAACTGCATCGATGTCCAAATGCTTTCACCCTTGCCCTCACGGCAAACCTTGTAAAGCATATCGTTCCAGTCAGATCGAAGCATGAGAGGAAATCCATGCTCGCCGAGATGCTCGCAAGTATATTTGACAGACTTTTTCAAATGTTCATAAACACTGGCTCCTCCGCCATCGTAATACGGTACTCTTTCTCCAAGAAATTTACGCTGTCCGGTTTCCATAGTAACATAATAAACCGACATAATGATCCACAGATGATCATCCGAGTGAATTGTTGTAACGGGATCAAATCCCTCCGTGGGAAAGAAGTAATGATTTACATGACCGTCTTTGTACTGCTGACCGAGAAGCAATTTTATCTTATCCTTAGCACGGGTAGTGCTGAACGGAATTTCCGCAAGAATATCCTGAGCGGTATCGCGGTATCCTACTCCTCGGAACGTACCGGTCGCATAATAAGAAATGTTTCTCGAAAACATAAAGTTTCGTTCCGCCTGATACGGATTCCAAATATTCACCATACGCTGAACATTCTCGTCCGGGACTTCGCATTGGAAACGCGCAAGACGGCCGCGCCAATGTCTGCGAAGCATTTCAAGGCTCTTTTTCACAAAACCGGGTTCGCGGCAATGAGCAACAGACTTTTTAATATCCTCCTCAGTCATAGCTGTGCCGAGAAAAATATTTATCTCCTTAGCTTCTCCAGCTTTCAGTTCAACGTCCAGCTGCAATGCAAAACACGGATCTCCTCCTGCAAGCGTCGAATTCGTACATTTCCCCGCTATTACATTTTGAGGATTTTCCTCACTGGCATAGCTGCCGATAAACTCATCTCTGTCACAGTCAAACGCAGTCACAGGGTAATCGGACGCAAAATATACAAGAGGAGTCTGCTCCGGCCGCGGCTGCATTTCAACACCGTATTTATAGACAAGAATATCATCCATATTGTAAGCGGAAAGCTGATGCTTATTGTAGCACTGCCACTGAAGCTCGCGCTGAAATTCCATCATACCAAGCTCAACAAAAGGAAAAATAGTGATTTTACGGTCTTCATTGCTCCGGATCTTCAAATTCCAAATCAGGCAATTTTCATATTCCCCTACAAAATACCTTGCCCTTACGAATACCCCTCCTCTTTTCGCTTCATATGTAGTATAGCCCATTCCGTGAGTGGCCTTCCAGACTCTCGGACGGCTTTTTGCCGGCTCTGCGGTAGGACACCAAAAACTCTTTCCGTCCTTAATGTAAGTATAAAAACCGCTGCGGTCTGTAGGAAGATGAAAAAATCTATAGTGATTAATACGCCAAATCTGGGGAGACTTATAAAAGGCAACGCCGCCACCTGCCTGAGAAATCATGGCAGTAAACTCCCCGTTAGAAAGATAATTCATCCACGGAGTAGGGGTATTGCTTTTATCAAAGCTGACCTCTTTTCTGTTGTCATTAAACTGGTACATTGTTTTTTCCTTTCTCTGTATAACTTGTCCGTACGGCAGACAAATAACGTCAAGTTTTGTTATTCTTCTGTGATATTATTGTAATGATTCCAAGCAATCAATCAGTACTTCGACAATGCTCTGAAACATCACTTTCAACGAAACGAAATAAAACTTTCTTCTCAAACATTAAGCTTTAAGATATTATACCTCTTCATACCACAAAATCTGATTTTACCGAAATGTTTCGGGGTTTTGCCTGCAAAATCGCTGTTCTTAACAGCGAAACGAAACTTGCATCTTAAAGCGTTCAGCTTTAAGATATTATATCACATTTTTTCTCTATAGAAAAGAGGATTTATAAAAAAAATGTAAAATAATATAATAATGTATTATATACTAAAAAATATATTAAAGCGCTTACTGAAAAAATTATAGCGAAAATTTCATTTCAGTCCTAATGCTTTGAGAATATGCTCGGCAAATACGGCGTTCCCGACATAAATAAGGATTGTAATTCTAAATCTTCCGATTTTGCTTATCATTAACCGCGATGTCTCTAATATTTCGGAGGCTTACGTAAAAAATTCGCTTTTGTTAGCGTTAAAAAGAAATATGCGTCCGTAAAGTTTTGTATTTACAGTTATTATTTAATAAATTTAAGGACATACTGTACTAAGAAAGATAAAATAAGGAAAGGAAGCTTTCACAATGCGGAAAGCAATAAAAAAATGAATTATCTTTGGAAAGACAATCTAACCCCTCCCAAATTCCCGCGCCTTGAAGGAAACGCAGAAACAGATGTATTGGTTATCGGCGGCGGAATGGCAGGTGTTTTGTGCGCGGCTCAGCTTAAAAAATCAGGAGTTGACTGCATTCTTACAGAAGGCGAAAAAATCGGAAACAAAATAACCAAGGGAACAACGGCTGTTCTCTCCGCGCAGCATGATATACTTTACAGCGATATGATACGTGACTTTGGCGCAACATATGCAAAACTGTATCTGGAGGCCAATCTCCGCGCGGTCGAAAAATTTCGCGAACTTTCAAAAGATATACCATGCGATTTTGAGGAAAAGCCCTCGTATATGTATTCCCTGCATGACGGTTCACGTATGAAACAAGAAGCCGAAGCGGTAAATTCACTTGGATTCGACGCTGTATTTTCACTTGAAACTCCTCTGCCGTTTCGCGTAGCCGGAGCTGTATACTACCCCGGAATGGCTCAGTTTCACCCATTAAAATTTCTTTACGGTGTTGCAAAAAAAGAAAATCTGAATATATATGAGAATACCTTTGTTTATAAATTGAAAGGTACGACAGCCTATACAAAAAACGGAACTATACGCGCGAAAAAGGTAATTGTTGCAACTCACTTTCCTTTTATTAATCTTCACGGTCTGTATCCGGTTAAAATGTATCAGCAAAATGCATATGCCGTTGCCTATGAAAATGCGCCTGATCTCGGATGTACCGTAATAGACGCCGCGGAAAACGGAATTTTTCTGCGTAATTACAACGGATTGCTTATAGTCGGAGGAGGAAGCCATCGCACCGGTAAAAAAGGCGGAGGATTTAATGTTCCGAGAGATTTTGCGAAAAAATATTTTCCAGACGCAAAAGAAAAATATGCATGGATAAATCAGGACTGTATAAGTCTCGACGGAATACCGTATATAGGGCATTACGGGAAATTGCTGCCTGATGTCTATACCGCAACAGGCTTTAATCTATGGGGAATGACTACCTCGATGGCGGCATCGGAAATATTGAGTGATTTGACAGCAGGACGATATAACCGTTACGCTCAGGTATTTGCTCCCGACAGAAAAATGAAGGCAGGAAAAGCTCTTGCAAATATCGGGATTTCCGCACTGAATTTACTTTCTCCCACTGTCAAACGATGTCCTCACCTTGGATGTGCTTTAAAATGGAATTCTGCCGAACATAGCTGGGACTGTCCCTGCCACGGCTCGCGATTTAAAGAAAACGGGGAAATGATAAATGGACCCGCAATGAGAAACGCTCATGTTAAGCAGACAAATTAGTCATGAATTTAAAAAAATAAATTTAAAATGTCAAATAACTATTGACATGTCAGAAAATGTGTGTTAAAATACTTTTAAAGTATACTTTGTTGTACTTTTAGAATATAAAAACACGGCTTTCTGAACAGATTTTAGAGGCACAGAAGTTTTTGCGATGTAAGTATCGTTTATAACGGCGATTACAATATTTCTGTTTAATAAAAGCTTGTGTTATCATATTCAATTAAACCTGTGATTAAGAATAGTAGCTCAGCAAAATTGCCTTCAGAGAGCCGCGGAGGGTGAAATCGCGGCGGTGGATAGCTGTGTGAATGGACTTATGAGGGCGTCCGAAAACGTCAAAATGATTCAGTTTATCACTAAGACGCAAGTAGAAAACGACGAGAAATGCACTCGTAAAAAGGCATGGCATATGGTTGTATGCGTGAGAAGGATGTCGAATTGACATCAAGCAGGGTGGCACCGCAGGAGATTATTATAATACTCCTGTCCCGGCATATATACGGGACAGGAGTGTTTTTTGTTTTCTTTATCTTTTATTCTTATTCAATCACTGCCGCACCGGAAAAGTTAAGGCAGACCTCTCAAACGCAGCACAAACGCGCTTGGCAAAACAGCTAAGCACAAAATAAAGCCGGCACACAAGGTCAGTATGCCGTACTGAAATAAATCAATTGACCAAATTTCCAGAATAGGGATGAACTCCTGACACTGGGCATTTCCGCGACGAATTGCACGCCGCAAAAATTCGAAAACGCCATAAAATATGGCGAAAATTTATTTGATTATGTTCTGAATTTTTGTCAGAACAATATGTAAGAAAGGTATGGTTAAAAAATGAAAAACTCAAGAAAAATTTCACGTATTTTTACCACAGCAATGGCGGTAATATCATGCGCAGCTGTATTTTCATCATGCAGTAAAAATGACAAGGTTCCTGTTATCGGAATCAATCAGCTTGGACAGCACGGTTCCCTTGACAACTGCCGCGAGGGCTTTTTGAAAGGGCTTGAAGAAGCCGGACTTAAAGAAGGAACAGACTTTACAGTTGATTACCAGAACGGCGGTTTTGACGACAATGTTATATCTCAGATTTCTTCTACATTTGCATCCAAAAATGTCGACTACATGGTAGGAATTGCAACAAACTCTGCAATTTCATGCTATAATGCTGCGGAAGAAAAGAATATTCCGGTTATATTCATCGCGGTTTCGGATCCTGAAGCGGCAAATCTCACGACCGGAAACGTAACGGGTACCTCCGACAAGCTTCCCGTTGACGCTCAGCTTGAACTTATCCGCAAAATGCAGCCTGACGCATCAACTATAGGAATAATCTACACAACAAGCGAGCCTAACTCTGTATCTACAATTGCAGACTATAAGGAAAAAGCGGGAAATTTCGGCTTCACAATTGACGCGATCGGCGTAACTTCTCAGGCCGAGGTAACTCAAGCAGCGGATACCTTAATAAGCCACGGCGTAGATTGCTTTTCAAATCTAACTGATAATAACGTTGTAGGAGTTCTTGATTCAATTTTGGAGAAGACAAACGAAGCGGGAATTCCCATTTACGGCAGTGAAATTGAACAGGTTCAAAAGGGCTGCGTCGCCTCAGCGGGAATTGATTACATTGAGCTTGGCAAACGCACCGGACAAATGGCCGCAAAGCTTATAAAGGGAGAATCAACCGCTTCGGAAATGCCGTATGAGACTATCACGGACTATAAGGTATACATCAACACAAAAGCATGCAATTCCCTCTCTGTAGAAATTCCGTCTGATATCTCGGAAACTGCGATAGAAGCAAGCGAAGCAGAGTAAAATAAGCGTCCATTATTTATTAAGACGATTTTTGAGGCAGACTCAAAAGCAGCTTTAAAGACGGCCTAAAGACAATTTTAAAACGATTTTATAGACAGTCTTAAAAATGGTCTTAAGGACATTTAAAAGGCAATATTAAAAACGGCCGCTTTTAAAAAAAGCCACGCATAACTTTTAAAAGCCGCATAACACGGTATTGGAGTAACAGTATGCTCGACTTAATTTTCAACACATTAATTCAGGGATTAATTTATTCCCTGCTTGCGTACGGAATATTAATTACCTATAAAATTCTTGATTTTCCTGATTTATCAGTTGACGGAAGTTTTCCGCTCGGCGCGGCGGTCACCGCCGTAATGCTGACATCCGGCATAAATCCATGGCTCACTCTTCCGGCTGCAATCGCAGTCGGAGCATTTGCCGGACTTGTTACTGGAGTAATTCACGTAAAATGTCGTGTGCGCGACCTTCTTGCCGGAATTATAACAATGACCGCGCTTTTTTCAATAAATCTTCAAATTGCAGGATCAAATCTTGCAGTTCCGCGTGATTTTAATACTATATTCACATCCGGCATTATGGATAAAATATTTGGAATCTTTCCAGGAATCGACACGCTTGTAAACAGAAAGCTGTTTCTGACATTAGTTATTTCGGTCGCCGCTAAAATTCTGCTTGACTTATATTTCAAAACAAAAAGCGGCATGCTTCTGCGTGCAGTAGGAGATAACGGAACTCTTGTAACTTCACTTGCAAAAAACAGCGGTACCGTTAAAATTCTCGGCCTTGTAATTTCCAATGCGCTTGTAGCACTGTGCGGATGCATTGTCTGTCACGATCAACGCGCTTTTTCAAGCACAATGGGTACCGGTCAAATGGTCTTCGGACTCGCGGCGGTTATAATCGGAACGACAATTTTCCGCCGTGCGTCATTCGTCCGCGGAACTACCGCCGTAGTAGTGGGAAGCATAGTTTATAAGCTTTGTATTCAGCTTGCACTGCTCGCGGGACTTCCTGCAAATCTTCTTAAGCTGATTACGGCAGTCCTGTTCCTGATTATCCTTATTCTCGGCAATTTTCAGAAGAAAGGCGGCCGCAGACATGCTTGAACTTAAAAATATTACAAAAATATATAATCCCGGAACAATTAATGAAATGTGTCTTTTTGATAATTTCAGTCTCACATTGAACGACGGCGAATTTCTTTCAATTGTCGGAAGCAACGGAAGCGGAAAAACGTCAATGCTGAACATAATCTGCGGTTCAATTCCAACAGACAGCGGAACGATCGAAATAGGCGGTCAAAACGTTGGAAAAATGCGCGATTACCAACGTGCGCAGAGAATTGGAAGAGTCTATCAGAATCCCGCAATGGGTACCTGCCCTTCAATGACAATCCTTGAAAATATGTCTCTCGCGGACAACAAAGGAAAGCCTTTCGGTCTCGGATTCGCTGTAAAGAAAAAAAGAGCTGAAGTATACCGCGAAAAGCTCCGTGAGCTCGGTCTCGGTCTTGAAGATAAGCTCGACGTGAAAGTCGGCTCACTTTCAGGAGGTCAGCGACAGGCAATCGCTCTCTTAATGGCTGTGATGACTCCCATAGATTTTCTTATACTTGATGAACACACAGCAGCGCTTGATCCTCGGACAGCCGAAATTATAATGCAGCTTACCGATAAACTTGTAAAGGAAAAAAAGCTTACCGCAATGATGGTAACTCACAATCTGCGCTATGCCGTTGAATACGGCTCGAGGCTTGTCATGATGGATAAAGGCAGATTTGTTATGGATGTTAGCGGCGATGATAAAAAAAATCTATGCACCGAGGACATTTTAGACGAGTTTAACCGTATATCAATCGAATGCGGAAATTAATTTCGTCACAGCCAGTATAAATTTAAGCTTATTAAACTTATTAAAACTTAAGGAGCTTTTTGAAAAAAGCTCCTTAAGAATCCTCAAAAACTTTTAAAATGCTGTCTATTAACAGGGATAATCGACAAACGGAGTGTTACAGAGCATTTATTTTAATACGTTCATAGTAATAATTTTAAGCTGTCTTAAGTTGTTTCAAGTCATTTTTAAGTTGACAAAACCGGGCTAACTAGATTGTGTTGGACTTTAGTGCCGTCAAATAAAATCAGAAGTGCGCTGTCAACTTTAGCTTTCAGTCTTTAATACGAAAAGTTTGCAGTATAATTCAAAGCGATACAACTTGATTTAAGATAATTGATAATTCAATAGATTCAGTTTAATTCAACGTGATTTAAGCTGCATGCGGCGTTCGTCACGACTGCCAATGCAGCTGAAAATCTTATATTTCAGACCTAGTCCACATTGATAAAGTATTGAGGAAATGCGTGATTTGACTTGCGTTAGCCCACAATGTCAAGTTTCTTCTGTTTTGTACGGAAAACAGGTTATCCTTAGAATTAACTTATCCGGTCATGCCGTCCATCCGACGTAATTTTTCGGTTGTGTTTATCTTTTGATACGGCATAGCCGGATTATTTTTTTATTTTCATCAAATACTATTGACATAAACATTATACCATAATATAATTTTTTTGATTCATAATATATACTAAATAAGCAGCCGACAGGAAACGGCGCCTTAATTCCACAAAATATATTCTTCACCAAAATTCTATAAATCATCCGCAGGACGATAAGTAAAGATTTTAGTCTATAGCATTCATCTGATGGAAAGGAACGGTTACAAAATGAACAAAAATGTCAATTACTATAAAGAATACAACGATAAAAAATATTCCGACTTCGCGGATTTACTTTATCAGTCTGCACGTGATTTTCCGTCGAAGGACTGTTACAGATTTATACGCGATAAAAATGAATACAAAATTTCTTTTTCAAGATTCGTAAAAACCGTATATGCACTCGGACAGGCTCTCGAAAAGCTTGGCCACAACAAGGGTCACACTGCTATTATCGGAGAAAAATGTTTTGAGTGGCTCGCCTCCTATTTTGCAGCGATCATTTTCGGAGGAGTCGCCGTACCGCTTGATAAAGAGCTTGCGCATGATCAGATAAGAAATTTTGTCAATTTTGCGGATTGCGATACCGTAGTATATACAAAAAAATACGCAGATGTATTTGTCGGTCATGAATCTGAAATGCCCGGAGTAAAACTGTTTATAGAGATAACACTTGACGCTCCGGTAAATATAAATTCGGACGAAAACGACGCTACAATTCCGGACGGCAATCACACCACCTTTGACAATCTTGTCACATGGGGGCACTCGGATATTCTTAAAAACGGCGTCTCGGCAGTTGTAAAAAATCAGGACGCCGAAAAGATGAGCATAATTATCTTCACTTCCGGAACAACAGGAACAAGCAAGGGAGTAATGCTGTCTCAAAAAAATGTTCTCTCCTGTCTTTGCAGTGCGCTTAAACTTATTGATGTCTCATCCGACGATGTTCTTGTCTCTGTACTTCCCTTTCATCACACCTACGAAATGACAGCCGGAATTCTTGCCGCATACGCAGTCGGAGCCACAGTCTGCATTAATGACAATATCAGAAATACGACACGTGATTTTAAATACTTTAAACCCACAATTCTTGCGCTTGTTCCGTTGTTCGTAACGACGATATATAAAAAAATCATGGATACAGCCCGCAAAAAAGGGCTTGATAAAACACTTCAGCGGCTAATGAAAACCGACCGTGTGCTCCGTCGTGTCGGAATTGATCTCAGAAAAGCGTTCTTCTCTCAAGTGACTTCTGAGCTCGGAGGAAGACTGACAAGAATTATCTGCGGCGGCGCTCCGATGCCGCCAGACATGACCGAAAAATTTGCCTCTTTCGGAATTTCAGTTTCCGAGGGTTACGGCATAACAGAATGTTCACCCGTAATTGCAGTAGCGCCTTTTGAGTATACCAGACGCGGAAGCTGCGGCATGCTGCTTTCAAATATGCAGCTCTATATAGACCGTGACGATGTTAATGACGAGACGGGAGAAATTGTCGTCAAAGGTGATAATGTTATGCTCGGATACTACAAAAATGAAACGGCAACAGCCGATGTGCTTTCTGACCGCGGATGGTTCCGCACAGGAGACTGCGGATATATCGACAGCGACAACTATCTTTTTATAACCGGACGAAAGAAAAACGTAATCGTACTCAATAACGGAAAAAATATTTTCCCCGAAGAAATAGAAGAATACCTCGGAGAAATTGAACTAATTAAAGAATGCACCGTCGTCGGAAGAAAGTCGGAAAAAGACGGAGCAATAAATGTAACCGCTATTATATTTCCTGACTTTGAAAGAGCAAAAGAGAAAAACATAACGGCTGACGAAGATATACATATTTATTTCAGAAATGAAATTACTAAGTTAAACAAGCGAATAGCGTCCTTTAAACAAATAAAAGGAATTGAAATACGAAAGACTCCTTTTCCCAAAACAACAACGCAGAAAATTCAGCGGCACAAGATAGACAATGAATAACTGATTTTGACAAGGCTTTAAATACCTGAGCATTATTTAAATTGATGCTAAGGTATTTTTATTTTATTATACACGCTTAAAACGCGGTAAAGTACTTAGCATCGTCATGCATTTAAATAAAAGCGATATAAAACAAGCAGACTTTGTTAAAAAGTCTGCACCAAATTATTCTGTTTAACATATTTTAATGAATAGAGAATAAAGTCCAAAGGAGATAAATCATATGACAGATGACAATACTCAGATAACAAACCCGGCTATCAGTCAAAACAATGAAAACTCTAACAATGACTCCGTTTTGAATAGCCCAAATATAAACCAAAATTCAAACATTACAGAAAATGGTTCCGCATCTGAAAATCCTGGCGGAATAGTCAACCCAAGTTATACAGGTTTTGGAAATCTTATTGTGCAGGTTTCCGCGGCGTCAGGCGCATACCCTATCGTAGGTGCGCTTGTGACAATATCGGACAATGACTCCGGAATTATTCGTGTTCTTGAAACTGACAGAAGCGGAAAAACACCGGAAATATCGCTTCCTACTCCAAGCATATCGGAAAGTATGACTCCCGGAAAGATAGCATACAGTGTTTATAATATTGATACCGATGCAGAAGGATACTACGGCGCAAGAAATATAGGAGTAGCGGTTTTTCCAAATACTACTTCAATTCAGAGTGTATCTCTTGTACCTGTTTCTCCGGATTACACGCCAAGAAACGGAAAAACTCTTTTTTTCAATGAAAATATGCCGCAAAACAAGTAACCAGTTATTAATTCCAAATTCTTTAATTAAAATCGGAGAAAACATATGCCTACAGAAGCTCAGAATCCATTAATTCCGGTTATACCTGAAACTATAACCGTTCATCTGGGATCTCCGTCGTCCAATGCCCCTAATGTGACCGTCAGCTTTTCAGACTACATAAAAAATGTCGCTTCAAGCGAGCTGTATCCTACGTGGCCGGAACCGGCGCTCAGAGCCAATATACTTGCCCAGATTTCATTCGCGTTAAGCCGTATTTATACGGAATATTACCGCAGCCGGGGGTATAATTTTGACATAACCTCGTCAACAGCAATTGATCAGTCGTTTGTAAACAACCGCGATATATTTGAAAATATTTCGCATATCGTCGATGATTTGTTCGGAACATACATAAGACGAATAAACTCAGTAGAGCCATTATTCGCTCAGTATTGCAACGGAACAACAACTACCTGCGAAGGTATGTCCCAATGGGGATCTGTCGCGCTTGCGGAAAGCGGTCTTACAGCGTTTGAAATTTTGCAGCATTATTACGGAGACGATATAGAACTTGTCGAAAATGCCCCGGTAGGATCTATAACGGAAAGTGTACCGCCGCTGCCGCTGAGACTCGGATTCGGCGGAAATTCCGTCGCACTTTTACAAACACGTCTTAACCGCATTTCAGTAAACTATCCTAATATTCCTAAAATTGCAAACGTCGACGGATTTTTCGGTACAGATACCAGAAACGCGGTTATTGAATTCCAAAAGACCTTTAACCTTGTTCCCGACGGCGTAGTCGGAAGAGCAACCTGGTATGAAATTCTTCGTGTATACAGCGCGGTAAAGAGACTTAACGAGCTCAATTCCGAACAGCTCACCTTCAGCGAGCTGCCGCTTATATATCCCATTGATCTCCGTGAAGGAAGCACGGGCTACGGAGTGGAGCTGATACAGTATTACCTCAGCCTGATTTCACTTTACAACAATACTATTCCGGCAGTTGCCATAGACGGAATTTTCGGCCCGAAAACAGCAAATTCCGTATCCGCTTTCCAGCGCGTGTACGATCTGCCGGAGACGGGTATTGTAGACGCGGATACATTTTTCAAGATGTACGATGTATTTCTCGGAATTATAAATTCCCTGCCGGATGTAAATTATGCATACAACGCGAAGCCTTTCCCTGGAATAAGCCTTCTGGTCGGTTCAACAGGAGAATACGTACGGCTTCTGCAAACATATTTGAACACACTTGCGACAGTTTATCCTGAAATCGGAACACTGGCCGTTGACGGAATTTTCGGAGAAGCAACCGAGAACGCAGTAAAAACCGTACAGAGAATATTCGGTCTGCCGGAAACAGGCGTGGTAAATCTTGCCACATGGAATGTAATTGCGGGACAGTATGAAAGTATCTTAACAGGAGGAACACGTTCCGAAGGCCAATGGTCGGAATAGCGGCAACTACAAATTATAATAAGAGAGGAAAATCAAGTCATGGAAAGTAAAACTTCAAACCAAGACGTTATACGGGAAGCACAAAAAATCATTTTTCGTCTGTCAAGATTCACAGCCAGCATAAGTCCTGTTCAAATTGACGGAATTTACGGTCCCGAAACCGAAGCCCAAATACGTAATTTTCAAAAATATATAGGGCTTCCGCCTACCGGAGTTCTTGATCAAACAACTTTTGAAAGTCTTGTAGACGCAAACAGCGCAATCGATATTATTACAGGGTCAAGTAATTCTATATCACCATTTGAGAGAAATCTCGCCGCGCGGGTAGTATCAAAAGGTGAAGTACACGATCTCGTCACCATAATTCAAATTATGCTTCAAACTATCAGTGTTGCAACAGACGATATATTATTTGTCAATGTCAACGGACACTTCGATGAAAATACACAGGCAGCAGTAGAAATGATTCAAAAGCTAAACGATCTGCCTCAAACAGGCGACGTCGATTTGATTACATGGAACCGTCTTTCCCGTCTCTATAACAAATATGCAGACAGCGAAGGCATCTAAAAAATAATAGACCGTGAAATCATTTTATCGGTCGGTCAATATAACCGTAAAATAGTATGCATCCGTTTAGTAAAATGCTTAAATGTTAATGCAATCGTATAAAAGCCGCTCAGAATTGTACGGAATGTACAATTTCCGAGCGGCTTAAACAGTATACCATATTTTTGTGAGCATATATTATGAATTGTTTTCAAGTATTTTTTAATATTATCTGATATATGATGTCAGCGGCATGTTCGCAAAGATCGCAGCATTCCTCCAGACTTTCGCATATCGCTTTGTTCCCGACCAGCTTCTTTGTCTCGCTTTCTTCACTGAAAAGCGAATATATCAACTCTGCATAAGCTGTATCCGCTTCGCCCTCAATTGTATTAATGTCAACAAGCAGCGAGCGCAGTATCTTGGATTTCTTAAAGTTTTTAAGTTCTTTAATTGCTTCATGCAAAGCCTTAACACAACGGCAAACGATATTAGAAAATTCGGGAACCCCAGACGGTAAATCATTAATATGGAACATATAACACTCTAAAACTACCTCGTCAAGAGCATCCGTAACATCGTCAATTATCTGTATTAAGCTAAGTATGTCTTCCTGGTCAATCGGCGTGATAAATTCAGCGGACAAGCGGGTTAATATATCGTGATGTATCTCGTCTGCTTCATGCTCAATATCATGCATTTTACCGCGTTTAGCCGATAATTCCTCCGCTGAATATTTGCAGAGAATTTCTTCCAGAAGCTCTGCCGCTTTAACACAATATTCTACCTGTTGTTCAGCTAATTTAAAATAATCGTTTTTATGCTTCGCCATTTTAATCACCGCATCCTTTTAAAAACAAAAGATTCCTTTCTTAGACACTATGCAAATATAATCAAAAACAGTTTCGCCATAATATATCCGAGTACTCCGCACCCCGGAAAGGTGAAAACCCATGTCAGCACAAGATCTTTAACAATACTCCAATTTACGTTCCTTATTCTGCGAGCCGCTCCTACTCCCATAATTGCGGTTGTTTTTGTATGCGTCGTACTCACCGGAATACCGGTAAGAGACGATAAAAGCAGACAGAGCGTAGCTGACAAATCCGCCGCAAAACCCTGATACGGTTTCAGCTTAACCATATCCATGCCGACCGATTTTATAATTCTGTATCCGCCTATAGAAGTTCCAAGTCCCATGACTAAAGAACAGATAACCATCAGCCAAATAGGAACAGTAAAGGATGACGTGTAAGCCTGCCCGTTTGCAAAAGCAGCGCCAAGCAAAAAAATTGCCATAAATTTCTGCCCGTCCTGCGCTCCGTGCATAAATGCCATCGCAGCTCCTCCGGCCACCTGTGCACCGGAGAAAAATCTTTCTGATTTTATTCTGTTTTGATTTCTGAATATAAAAACTGTTATCTTTGATGTAATAAATCCCATTATGAAACCGAGAACAGTGGAAAATACAATACCGTAAATTACCTTTATCCACTCAGCGCCGTTTATTCCGTCAAAACTATTGTTAATCGCAACCGCCGCACCTGAAATACCTGCAATCAGCGCATGGCTTTCACTTGTCGGAATTCCGAAATACCACGCAACTGTCGCCCAGATAACTATAGCAGCCATGGCAGCACAGAGAGCAATTAATGATATCCGGGCATCTCCGCCAAAGTCTACCATATTATATATTGTCATAGCAACAGATGCATTGAGCGCCGTCATAACAAGTACACCGAAAAAGTTAAAAATCGCTGCCATAATGATCGCTTTACGTACACCAATTGCCCTTGTAGAAACGCAAGTGGCAATTGCATTCGGCGCATCCGTCCATCCATTTACAAGAATAACGCCTAACGTAAGCACCACAGATACCATAAGCATAGGATTATGCATCATCTGACTAATAAATTCAGCAGCCGACATAAATTCACCTCAATTTTCCTCATTAAAGACAATAATTATATTTTATCATACAACCGGTTAAGATTGAGTAAAGAAAATATTTTTTACGAATATTATTCTCCTAATATATATTTATGAGCATTATTCCAAAGAATGTCATCACGTTCTTCCGCAGCAAGCGGCAGTTCTGCAAAACGTTTAAGCTCGTCATCGCAATACTTTACCGGATAATCAGTTCCGAACATTACTCTATCGGGACCAAACGCTATTATAAGCTCATGAGCATACTCAGGAGTGATAAGCCACAGAGAAGATGAACAATCCACCCATACATTTCCGAGACCTGACAAAACATTTCTTCCCTCTTCGAACACTGAATATCCTCCAAAATGAGCTGCGCAAATACGAAGCTTCGGAAAATCCTTTGCGACTTTTGCAATTTTTCCCGGTTCTGAATACCTATACCTCGGTCTGACATCTCCCACGTGAAAGCAAATCGGTAAATTTAACTGCTGCAGAATTTCATAAAGACGATACAGCCGCGGATCGAGCGGATCAACCTGCTGAATATCCGGATGAATTTTAACGCCGCAAAGACCTTTTTCCATACTGCGTTTTACTTCAGATTCAATATCGGGAATATCCTGATTTATTCCCATAAATCCATACGCATCAAATCCGTTATTACGTGATTCTCCTATAAAATCAGCAATAAAATCATTAACAGCCGGAGTTTGGCGGGCGTTTGTCGCAACACCGAGAATTAAAAATCCTTCGCATCCGGCGGCGACAGAACTTTCAATATAGTCATCCGTTGTTCCCCGTCCGTCGGGAGTAAAATCATAAAATTTGCCAAGCGATGTTACCGCCTTTTCAGCAACGGCCGCAGGATATATGTGAGCATGCGCATCAAAAACCTTCATTTTTCTATTCCTTCTGTATATTAATAAAACTATTTTCCTTACGCATATTCCGAAGCTTTGGAAATTGTAATCCATTTCCGGATATTAATACCTATCAGATATTAATACCCGTCAAATATTAACACCCGTCAGATATTAACACCCGTCAAATATTAATTTACATCAGATACTGATGTTCATAAGATGAAGGGTATGCTTGAAAATGCGATAGGCAAAGTCAAATAAATAATAACCATTGTATTACATAATAATTATTGCACAAAACTTCCATAAGTTCAAGTATCTATCAAAAAATAATTAAATATAGTCGAAAAAATATTCCACATTTCAGTAAGCTTAAAAAATCCCGTCTGAACAGAAAATATCTATCCAGACGGGATACATTCCAATATTTATTTGAATCTTTTCTTTGCAGAATATGTCGTATGAAGAAGTTCATGAGCCTTATGTGAAAGGGGTTTTCCGAGATAATCATCATAAAGCTGTTTAATCTGAGGATTGTTATGGGACTGTCTGATAACCTGACGTTCATCCTCGCTGTAAAGTGCATTTGCCCTCTTTTCCTTATATGTGTCAAGAATATCTATATCCTCATTGGGAAGGAAACACGGCTTAACATACGGCTGACCGCCGCCTGCAACACATCCGCCGGGACATCCCATAATCTCAATAAACGCATACTTCGATGTTCCTGCCCGTACTTCATCCATAAGAACCTTTGCATTCTTCATTCCGCTGGCAACGGCCACCCAAATCGTCTTGCCGCCGATTTCAATACCTGCTTCCTTAACCCCTTCAAAACCGCGAACCTGTTCAAATTTTATAAGCTCGTGTTCCTTGCCGGTAAGAGAAAAATATGCAGTACGCAGCGCAGCTTCCATAACACCGCCGGTAACTCCGAAAATAACTCCGGCTCCCGTATAATCTCCGAGAAGATCGTCATCAAATTCCTCGTCTGGAAGCGCGGTAAAGTTTATACCTGAACGCTTGATAAGATCACCAAGCTCACGGGTTGTAAGTACGCAATCAACATCCTTAAGCCCGCCGGTAACAAGCTCTTCTCTTTCCTTTTCATATTTCTTAGCCGTACACGGCATAATTGAAACTACGAATATATTCTGCGGATTAATATTATTCTTTTCAGCATAATATGACTTAACGATAGCTCCGAACATTTCATGAGGCGATTTACAGGAAGAAAGATGATCAAGCTGATCTCCATAATAATATTCGGCATAGTTTACCCAACCCGGAGAACATGATGTAATCATCGGAAGCACGCCGCCGTTATTCATTCTGTCAAGAAGCTCATTTGCCTCTTCCATGATCGTAAGATCAGCTCCAAAATTCGTATCGTAAACCTTGTTAAAACCAAGACGCTTCAGTGCTGCAACCATTTTACCGGTAACAGGTGTGCCGATCTTCATGCCAAACTCTTCACCCAACGCGGCACGAACAGCCGGAGCCGTCTGAACAACAATAAACTTCCCTGATTTCTTAGCCTCATCAATCTTCTCGATTTCAGATTTCTCCATAAGCGCACCTGTAGGACATACGCTTACGCACTGTCCGCACATAATGCAGGGAGAATTTGCAAACGAACGGTTCTCCGCCGGAGCCACAATAGCCTTAAATCCGCGGTTTTCATAGCCGAGAACGCCAAGTCCATGCGCGGACGAACATCTTGCTATACAGCGTCCGCAAAGTATACATTTCGATGTATCACGAACAATAGACGGCGTAAGCTCGTCCACAGTAACAGGAGTTTTTTCGCCCGTATACTTATCTTCCCTCGCTCCTGTAATTTTAGCCACGCGGAGAAGCTCGCAGTTTCCGTTTTTTGCACACTGCTGACATTTCATAGAGTGATTTGAAAGAAGGAGCTCAACAGATGTTCTCCTCGCTTCTACAGCTCTCGGAGAGGATATTGTAATTTCCATTCCTTCTGAAACAGGATATACGCACGATGCCACAAGACCTCTCGCACCGGTAGCTTCAACAAGACATACACGGCATGAACCCTGATTGCATTCACCGTGGTTATATGCACAGAGAGAAGGAATCTCATATCCGCACCGTTTTGCGGCCTCGAGAATTGTTATCCCTTCTTCAACCTGATAGGGATAACCTTCTATTTTTATATTAATTAGTGCCATTACCGTTTTCCTCCCCGGTTATTCCTTAGAAATAGCTTTGAATTTGCAGGACGACATACACATACCGCACTTTATACATTTTTCCTGATCAATTTCAAACGGAGATTTGATTTGTCCGGAAATCGCGGAAACAGGACATTGACGCGCGCAGAGAGAACACCCTTTACATTTTGCAGGATCAATCTTATACTGCATAAGCTTTTTGCAGACCTTTGCAGGACATTTCTTATCCTGAATATGCGCAATATATTCATCTCTAAAATGTGTCAGCGTCGATACAATCGGATTGGCCGATGTTTGACCGAGGGCGCAGAGAGAGTTCGTCTTTACCGTACGGGCAAGCTCTTCAAGCGCCGCAAGATCCTCCATCGTGCCTTTTCCTTCTGTAATTTTTGTCAGAATTTCAAGCATACGTTTCGTTCCGATTCTGCACGGCGTACATTTTCCGCATGACTCGTCGCATATAAACTCCATATAGAACTTAGCAACGTCAACCATACAGTTATCTTCATCCATAACTATAGCACCGCCGGAACCCATCATAGAGCCTTTGGCAACAAGATTATCGAAATCAATAGGCTCGTCAAGATACTCGGCCGTTAAACATCCTCCGGAAGGTCCACCGGTCTGTATAGCCTTAAACTCTTTTCCGCCCGGAATTCCTCCGCCTATATCGTAGATTAGCTCACGCAGCGTTGTACCCATCGGTATTTCAACAAGTCCGACATTGTTTATTTTTCCGCCGAGCGCAAATACCTTGGTACCCTTTGATTTTTCAGTACCGAATTTTGCAAATGCATCCGCGCCGTTGCGTAAAATATACGGAACGCATGCGAGTGTTTCAACATTATTGACAATTGTAGGCTTCTGCCACAGACCTTTAACCGCCGGGAACGGAGGACGAGGACGAGGCATTCCGCGTTTTCCCTCAATAGAGTTCAAAAGAGCCGTCTCTTCTCCGCAGACAAACGCTCCTGCACCTAAACGGATATGTACATTAAAGCTGAATCCGGTTCCGAGAATATTCTCTCCGAGAAGCCCTTCCTTTGTAGCCTGCTCGATTGCGATACGCAGACGGGAAACAGCTACGGGATATTCAGCACGAACATAGAAATATCCGTTTTTGGCACCGATCGCATAACCTGCAATTACCATACCCTCAATGACCGCAAGAGGATTCCCTTCAAGAATCGAACGGTCCATAAACGCTCCGGGATCTCCTTCGTCACCGTTGCAGACAACATATTTTTCATCATTGTCCTGATTATAGGCAAACTGCCACTTTCTGCCCGTTGGAAATCCGCCGCCGCCGCGTCCGCGGAGTCCTGACGCGAGAATTTCATCAATAACCGCCTGACGCTCCATAGAAAGCGCCTTGGCAAGTCCGGAGTATGCGCCGAAACCAAGAGCTTCATCTATATTTTCAGGATCAATAGTTCCACAGCCGTACAAAGCAATTCTATGCTGCTTCTTATAAAAGTTAATATCGTCCTGCTTCTGAACTTTCTCTCCGCTTGCAGGATCGACATAGAGCAAGCGTTCGACAATCTCTCCGCCAACAATATCCTTCTCAATTATTTCCTCTACATCCTCAAGCTTAACAAGCCTGTAAAGCGTGTCCTCAGGAAATATTTTTACAAACGGTCCCTGCGAACAAAATCCAAAGCAACCGACCTGATTTACGGTAACTCTGTCTCCAAGCTTCTTTTCTTCTATGATTTGTTCAAATTTTTCTCTTATCTCTTTAGAATTTGAGGAAAGACATCCGGTGCCTCCGCAAAGCACGATTGCGCGTTTGCCGCATGTACCATCAAATTTTCCGGCAAGATACTGAGAATTCTTTTCTATTCTCTGTCTGAGATCTTCAGGTGTCTTAATCATTTTATCTTAAGCCAATTCCTTTCATTTATAATACAGAGCTTTTTCAGGCATTTCTGTAGGATTCGATAATTCCGGAAACATCATTAACCGCAACCTTCGGATATACCTTGCCGTTAATTGTAACTGCAGGCGCGATTCCGCATGCACCGATACATCTGAGCGCGTCGAGAGTAAACATTCCGTCATCAGTCGTTTGCCCCGGACTGATTCCGAGAAGCTCAGAGAACTTGTCTATTACATGGCTTGCGCCTTTAACATAACAGGCAGTCCCGAGACAACATCCAATTATATATTTGCCCTTAGGCATTAGAGAGAAAAACGAGTAAAATGTTACAACACCGTATATCTCAGCAACCGAAATACCGGTTTTTTCAGACACGCGCTCCTGAACTTCAAGTGGTATGTATCCGAATTCATTTTGGATATCACTGAGAATCATCATCAGAGGCGTGTTTTCATCGGCGTATTTTTCACAGATTTCGTCGATTTTACACAGCGCCTTTTCCTGGATATGGGCCATAAGAAACCTCCTATACATTCCTGTATATAATTATAATAAATGAAGATGTGCCCACCGTACTATTGAGAAAGCCGCTAAGACGCCAGATCTTTTAACAGATCTATTAAAAGAAACCGCCAAGTGATAAAGCCAGGGCGTATAACCGTCAAAACATTCAGCTGTAAAAGCATGTATCTGTCAAAGCGTTCAACTGTAAAAACATGCAGCTGTCAAGGCGTTAGTCTCTATATGGCAGTAGATCCACTTCATATTCAGCGGCGTACACTCTGCCGCCGAAACACTCTTTGACAGGCTCTTGTCTTATTGAATATTATGCATCTTTTTCCTAATAAATTCAAATCGTAAATACTGCTTATTTTAAATCCGCACCGTCGATTTTTAAGCGGACTGCAAATATATCACAAAAGAAAATATTAAAAGCTTCCGTCCGCATTGCGCAGACGCGAAAAAGATGCGGACTAAAACCTGCCGCATTACTTGTATCATTAATTATATCACAATCAATCCATTTTTGCAATACTATTTTCTAAATATAAGCTGATTTTTCTTCCAATTTATTCCTTTTATGGATTTCATATGCAAAAAAAGACTTTGTATTTAAAATAAAGTTCACATTTTATTTACTCCATTGCCTTGAAAATTATTTCCCGATAGTTTAAATTGGAAAACGACAGGTTTTAATCAGCCTTATAAAAATTCATTTTTTCTGTACAGGCAGTCTAATATTTATCAGTCTATCACTCTGCCAATCAGATAAACTGAATCATCAGACGTTTGTTTTTCATGTCTGAAATTCCGTAAAAAGGGGGGACCTGATGAACCGAGTCACACCGATTGACGACGGAATATTTTTTGACAATGGCTTTAGGAAGGCTCTTCGCTCTCCTACATACTCAATCTGCTATGTTAAGCGCAAATATTTATTTCGTCGAACCGAACCATATTCTGAACCCCAGGCAATGCTGTGCGACACGCTTTGCATTCCGGTTCAGGAAACAGGTCTGAGTTCTCTGAACGGTATTCTTCATCGCCGTAAAGTAACCGAAGCTCCGACAGACGTAATTATGCCTGACCACTCCGGAGAAAAAGCGAAAAGGCGCGCTGAAAACCGTAAACGGATCGGTATCCGCAATATCTCTTTCGCAATTATTTACTCGATTTTTGCAATATGTATTCTCTATACATGCATAAACCATATCAGTTCGGACTCTGATATAGGATTTTCGCGGATCGTAACTCCAAATTCTTCTGAGTATGAAACATCCGGCAAAGCATTCTCATTTTACAGTCCGACCACATATATAAATCTTGAATGTGAATCGCTTGGAATTAACAGTCTCGTCGCAGCGCCGGCTGCGACAGCAAGGGAGTTTGTTAAAAGCCTTGATCTTGGCTTTGACGATGACGATATTCTCAGCTGTGCTGACGATGTAATTGTCACCGACGGCATGACCATTTCCGTCGATATTGTTGAGAGCGAAACAGTCGAAATTAATGCCGAGGTTCCATTTTCCACTCAGACCACACACGTACAGACCATTCCGAAAGGAACAGTCAATATAATCAAAGAAGGGCGAAACGGAAGCAGCGTCCAGATTGTGAAGCAAACCTACATAAACGGAGAACTTTCAGAATCTGAGATTATCTCTGAAACCGTCACGACAGAACCGGTCACACAGATTTGTGAAGAGGGAGTGGGAGGAACTGTTACAATCGGGGGAAAAGCCTACAGTTACTCTTATTACCGTGATGTTGAGGCGACTGCATACGGAGGTCCGGAATTTGAAAACGGCCGTACCAGCTCCGGTAAAGTAGTCGACGAGGGTATGATCGCCGTCGATCCTGATATTATAGCACTTGGTTCAAGCGTCTATATTATGGGAGAAAACGGCTACTCTATGTTTGACGGTTTTTACAAAGCCGAAGATACCGGTGGACTGATAATCGGAGACCGCATTGACGTCTACACCGGCGGCGATATAAACGTCGCCATAAATTTCGGACGCAGAGCAATGCGTGTTTATATCTTTGAATAAGATATTTTTTATATGAGACATTCCTTATCGGAATGTCTCATATTAATTAACATGCATTTATTTATAATTTAGCTATTTATATTCCGCCCTAAAGAAAAGCCAAACCAATCGCATACAATCATGTTGTGAGAAAGGAGTGATCAAAGCTATGAAACACAAATACAAAACCCACGGTACCTGCTCGTCGGAAATATCATTCAGTCTCGACGGCAATATCGTCTCCGATATCGCCTTTACCGGCGGCTGCAACGGCAATCTTAAGGCAATTTCAAAAATTCTGAACGGTCAAACTGTTGAATTCATTGTAGACAAGCTTTCGGGAAATACCTGCGGCTTCAAAAACACATCATGCGCAGATCAGCTGGCGTGCGCCGTAAAAAGCGCATACGATGAAGAAAACCGCATTTAATTATGCATATCGCGGTAATTTTGATTTTAAATTTTATATTTTCAAGAAAAATTGTTAATATATCCATTGACATTAAATATTCATTGTGCTAAAATGTCACTCGAATTGCGGAAAAAGTCATTATATTAACCGCAAATAAATTTGGTTTTCTGCTAAAAGGAAGGATATACCTATTATGAAATCAAACGAAATCTTTGAACGTGAAGGCGTAGAATGGACATATTACTGGTGGGATGAAGCCGGTTTCTTCGACAGAGACAGAGTTGCCTGCATCGGCGATTCTATGACACACCATTATCGCCCAGAAGTTCAGAAACTTTTGAATGACAGAAAAATCTCTGTCGACCAGATGGCAGGTTCACACTGTGCAGGCGATCCGGCGTTCATCGCAGGTCTCGAATATTTCTTTGGAATGCATCAAAACTATATTTACGATGTTATTCATTTCAATAACGGCCTACACGGAGACTGCAATAACACAAAAATACCGTTCGATATCTACTGCCAAGGTATAAAGCACGCAATTGCTGTAATACGCCGTCTCCAGCCGCAAGCTAAAATCATCATAGCAACCTGCACCCACATGACCTACGGACAGCCTGATAATTCAAAACTTGATTTGGAAAGAAATGCTGTCGTTATGAAACGAAATGAATTTCTCAGACAGTTTGCAGCAGAAAACGGATATATGCTTGACGATCTTTTCCCGCTTGTTGCCGGCAAAGCCGAATATCCGCATGTAGACGGAATTCATTTCGGACCGGAAGGTGTAAACCTGCTCGCTCATACAGTGGCAAACAAAATTCTTGAAGCATTCGGACAGGAACCTCTTGACAAGTAAAAGAATAATATCAAAACGAATATAAATAATAAAATTCAAAGCTCCGCATTTCGGCTGATATGTTTTCGGAAATCATAATTTTTCAGATACTCATATCACTGATAAAAACGGAGTTTTTTTAATGTAATTTAAATCGGGCTTATCGATATTCAGATATGACCGCAAAATCTTTTTACTTGACAAAAATATCCGCAAGTGATATAATATTATTATAGTATTTTTTTACAATAGTTAACGATATATTTTTACGGAGGATAATCGTATGGTAGTAGCCGGTGATTTCAAAAACGGCGTTACATTTGAAATGGACGGAAATGTGCTTCAGGTGCTTGAATTTCAGCACGTTAAACCAGGTAAAGGCGCTGCATTTGTCAGAACTAAGCTCAGAAATGTAATTACCGGTGCAGTTGTTGAAAAGACTTTCAATCCCACTGACAAATTTGAAAATGCCTATGTTGAAAGAAAGGATATGCAATATCTTTACAGCGACGGCGATCTATATTATTTTATGGATATGGAAACCTATGAGCAGCTTCCAATCGGCGCGGACAAGTTATCGGACAACTTCAAATTCGTAAAGGAAAACATGATGTGCAAAATTATTTCCTATAAAGGAAATGTTTTCGGAGTAGAGCCTCCTATGTTTGTCGAGCTTGAAGTTACCGACACGGAACCAGGATTCAAGGGTGATACCGCAACAGGTGCTTCCAAACCCGCAACTCTTGAAACAGGAGCTCAGATCAAAGTTCCGCTGTTTATAAATATCGGAGATATGCTCCGGATTGATACAAGAACAGGAGAATATCTCGAAAGAGCATAAAAATACGGACGGTTTATGACAGCGTGTATACTTTTGGCGATTTAAAAACGCTTTTTCACATAAGAAAGGTACGGTTATATAATGAAACTTACAGAAAAGGCAGCCTACATTAAGGGACTTATGGAAGGCATGAAATTTGACGATGCTTCTGATTCAAACAAGCTTCTTGCAAAGCTCACGGAAATCGTCAGCGATATGGCTCACGCTATAGACGAGCTTGAGGAAAAAACAGATAGAACAAACGATTACGTTGACGAGCTTGACTATGATCTCGGAGAGCTTGAAGAGCTTATATATGACGAGGAATGTTCTTGCGACTGCGACTGTGACGAAGACGACGATTGCTGCTGCGAAGATGATGACGATGATCTTTATGAAATTGAGTGTCCTAAATGTCATGATAAAATATATGCAAGCGAGGACATGATCAGCGATTCGCTAAAGTGCCCCAACTGCAATGAAAGCATAACAGACATTACGGCTGAGGATTAATCCTTTACAAACAGTTTAAAACTTTGCTTATTGGATTTGCGCTGCATAAGGCGGATAATCCAGTAAAGCGAAGTTTTATTTTTTTGGCAATTGCTCCATTTTAATATTTTGTTTTCCTAACCTTTGTCATATATATCCGCGAATGCATTTATCGAATTTCGATAATTTTTTTATATTATTTATTAAAAATCACTTGACAAACAATAAAACACGTGATAATATATATTAAGCATCAAGTGTATTAAAATTTCAGAATGAAAATTCAAATATTTTATTCTGTATCCGGAAATGAATACAAATCAAATAAATCACTCAGGTTCAGGGAAAATATAAATTTTATGCTGCACCTACATGATTGCCTCCCGACAAGTCATATCTGAATCTAAAAAGCACTTGAATATATAATATAAAAAAGGAACGGTTATAATTATGAACATAAATAATGAAAAATTAAACACGGCATCGGTTATACTGACAAAGGTCATAGAAGTTTTTCACTGGGTCGCAGCTGCATTGCTCGGAGCAAGTCTGTTTGTATATTTTTTAAATGACAATCTTCTCAAATACTTTATTGACGTCGGAAACGGAGAACTTTCAATTGCCGGATATTCTGTCAATGTACTGAATAAATTCGGCGATATTGTCACAGGAGCATTTGTTCCCTCTCTGATATTAGGTATAGTTACGTGCGGAATGACAGCTATGATTTTCCGCAATATTTACCTGATTTTCAAAACAAGCGAAGGAAAGACAAAGTTTTCAGAAGGAAAAACTCCTTTTCAAGAGAACAATATAAGAATGTTAAGAGAAATCGGAATCTTTGCTATAGCTATTCCGATTATTGAATTTATTTTTGATATAATTATAAAATTAATTGTAGGCGTTGATCTGATTGAATCAAGTATTTCCACAACAGGAATCGTACTTGGAATTGCCGTACTTTGTCTTTCGCAGTTTTTCGTATACGGTATGGAGTTGCAGCGTGATTCTGACGGTTTAGTATGAAAAATATGTATAAGTTAATAAAATAATTTTAAAACTTTTGATAAAAGGTGTAAGCATATAAATGGGAAAAATAATTATGAAGCTTGACGTCGTCATGGCAGACCGGCATATGTCTTTAAATGAGCTTGCCCAAAAGGTAGGTATAACAAATGTCAATCTTTCAAAAATAAAAAACAATAAGGTTAGTGCAATTCGTTTTTCTACATTAGCCGCAATTTGTGAAACACTTGACTGTGCGCCCGGCGATATTTTAAAATATACAGAAGAATAAATTATTTACGCAGAAGAACAGATTTTAAAATTAAAATAACATTATAAATGCGGATACATAATAAAAATTATATTAATTTAATATAGAAAAAATCCAGAGATGCAAGTATACACTCTGGATTTTTAAATAAGAGGCAAAGCGCTTTATAAAGCGTTCCGGCGGCGTATCCTGACACCGACGGAAAAGTGAGCAAAATCCGACTTTTGTATAGATAAAAGCCTTTGCACAGAACTTCTTTATGCACGAACACATCTTTATGTATAAACACAAACACACTTTACATGAGAATGCTTTTATAAGCAAAATTTTTTACACGCAAACACTTTGCAGACGGAAACATCTCACTTTTAGTTAATCAAAATTCTTAATTATAAACTTTGCCTGAACATATAAAAATTACAATAAGACATAGAAGGAAAAGCTTTTAGTTTATTCATCTTTAACTTTTTTCCAAAACGCCTTTGCAGCCTGCTCAGTCTTATTTTCACCGTAATCATAATAACGCTTTCCGGCAATATCATCCGGAAGATACTGCTGTTTAATATAATGATTTGGATAATCATGAGGATATTTATAGCCGTCATATCGGTCTGACGGCCGCAGATATTTAGGAAGCACCAGCCCTAATCCGGCCTTATAATCCTCTAAAGCCGCATCGTAAGCAAGATATGCGCTGTTTGACTTTGGTGCTGTTGCAAGCATTATAACGGCATTAGAAAGCGGAATTCTCGCCTCCGGCATACCGAGCTCCTTTGCGGACTCCACACAAGCACGTACAATTGCCGCAGCCATGGGATAAGCCGCTCCTATATCCTCCGAGGCAATAACCTGAAGCCTCCTGCACGCTCCAATAAGATCGCCGCCCTCCAAAATTCTGACAAGATAAAATATTGACGCGTCGGGATCAGAACCGCGGATTGATTTTTGAAGCGCCGACAGCAAATCATAATGCACAGTTCCGTCTCTGTCAAAATTTCCTGCGTAAACAGGTGCGGCAGTCTTTGCGATTTGCATAGTAATTACAGATCCGATGCATCCGAAATAAGCGGATTCAAGAATATTAAGCGAACGTCTCACATCTCCGGATGCTGCTCTGCTTATATATTCAACCGCCTCCGGAGTAATCTTTTTAACGTTTGTATCAGCATTTATGTCTGTACACTCTGTTTCGTGACGCATACTGTTCTCACGCTCTGTAACTTCCGCAGTGTCACTACCAAACTCCTCATAATTAAGTCTACGAAGTCCCCTGAGCAAAACGGGTGCTATATCATCTGCAGAGAGGGGCTTGAATTCAAAAACGACAGAACGGGAAATAAGCGCGTTATATACATACATATACGGATTTTCTGTCGTGGATGCAATTAACGTGACTCTCCCGTCCTCAAGCGATTCGAGAAGCGACTGCTGCTGTTTTTTATTAAAATACTGGATTTCATCGAGATATAAAAGGGTCCCTTCACTGCCGAGAATTGACTGTGACTGCGCGATTACATCTTTGACGTCGGAAGTTGAAGCACTTGTAGCGTTAAGTCTGTAAAGCGACATTCCAGAACGGCCGGCTATAATTCCGGCAGCGGTTGTTTTTCCTGTTCCGGGAGGTCCCCAGAAAATCATATTGGGAATATAATTTCTGGAAACCATACGCATAATAGATCCGTTGCTGCCGAACAAATGCTTTTGTCCGGCAATTTCATTAAAATTTGCAGGTCTTAATCGATCCGCAAGAGGTTGTCTGCGCATTTTTTATCCTTTCCATTATTCCTAAAAGTCCACTATCCTTAAAAGTAAATGTCAAATATGATCAATAATAGATTCCAGTAACATCAATAAAATATAATATTAAAACTCAATACCACGTTTTTCAAAGCAACTGACATATCCGAGAAAAGCTATAGTTTTTTCAGCATTCCGCGCCTTACAGACACTTGACAGACGACATCCGACATAACAATATTCAAACAGCATCTTATGAATCCCTGCGACTGTTACGGTCCGCACCTTCGCTGCAAATATTTTCATCGGTCGTAATATCAGTTGTATCTTCAGTATTATCATGTTTTTTCGATCCTGAACTTTCGAAATTTTCTGATTTCTTTTTACCGTACTTTTTTTTAAAGAAATTATCAACACGTCCGCTGATGTTCTTTATACGATCGTCCTTCTTGAGTACAGGAAATGCCGACAAAATACGCTTAGCCGAGAAGCTGCGTCCGCGCTGCATCAATTTTTCATATTTTTCACGAAGCTCGGTAAAATCCCCAACCGCACGAAGCCTTTCACCATATTTATCACTGTATTTTTCTTTAAGCTCATTCAATTTTGCCTCGCCCTTTTTCCCGCTTTCAATGGCGGAAATTACAGTATCACTTATATTTTCACCGATACGATCAGATATATCGTGCAGTTTATCATCAAACTCATGAACCAGACTGATTGTTTTCTTAAACCGCAGAACTCCGGCAAGAGTACCGATAAAGTCCACAATAAAAACTGTAAGAAAAATTGCCAGGATTATGCGGCCAAATAAAACCGGAATTAATCCGACTAAGGCTTCAACGGCGGGATGCGCCAAATATAATACAGCTATACATCCGACGCCCCAAAGCAGTGAAAATCCCAGACAAACATATCCTTTAAGATTAAATTTTGAATTTGAGTAATCCCACCACTTCTGATTAAAAAAACGTTCAAGAAGCCATCCTGTAACAAATTCAAGAACAGAAGTAAGCAACACCGCGCCTATATAAAGTAAAAAGGGATTCCTCTTAAGCGGCGAAAGACATAGTACAACAAAACAAACCCCAAATCCGTATATCGGACATATCGGACCGCTCAAAAATCCTCGGTTTACAAATTTTCCATGTACAAATGCTGCGTAAGAAACCTCGACGCACCATCCGACAAAAGCATATATAAAAAAGTAAAATATCCAAGTATATAAAGATAAATGCGGCATACCCATGACCATACCTTTCGTATATCGTAAAACTATTATAACATACTGTATCAATAAATGCAATAAAAAAGTCATGCGCAAAACGCATGACTTAAACTTACCTAAACAATCGAAGAAAAAACTCCGGTCATAATTTTAAACACTTTTATACTAATTTTTTCTCAAGGCTCTTATCACCTTTTCTCAGATATTATTTCTCCGCAACAGGCAAACAGCCGCTCGATCGAAGTATTCTCTCTCCGTCAGCCTGAACAACCGAAATAGCAGAATCCTCATCTAAACGAGCCTTGACATACAATGTGTTTTCATCAATATATTTCGTTGACAAAAGCTTTTTACCCGTATATCCACGACTGAACGGAGTAAAATTGCGCCCCTTTAAAATATAGTATTCACCGTTATATGAAATTTCGTCAAGTATTATATTTTCAGTTCCATATACAATATCTGACGGCTGATAAAAAGACGTTCCCTTCTCACCGAGCGTATAACCAACTCCGTAAAGCGTATCATATTCAAGAAGCCTCAAAATTTCAGAATAGTTTTCATTCTGAACAAGATAAGCCTCAGCCTTGGCTACATTACCGAAAGACGACATATTAAGACCAATATTTCTGCATACATAAGCGTAAAGCTGATATGAAGTTAACGAAACACCTGCAAATGCTTCATCTTCGTTCCCGGCCTCAAGCATCTCGGACAATGGAGCTGCATTTCGGCTATCCCATATAACATAGTCGGTTTTATACAAGCTGTCATTATCCATATCAACACTTGAAAAACCAAGCTCAGGAATATGGTCTCCGAATAAAACAACAACTGTATCTTCCGACATCTCTTCAAGACTGGATATAAGCTCGCCGATAAAAGCATCTACTTCTTTAAGCTCCTGAATATAATAAGAAACAGCATCAAGACCATCATAGCTGTCATCGACGTCAAACGGCTTATACTCAGCGGAAATTTTTCCGTCATCAAAATCATCCGGATACTTTCCGTGAGTCTGAACACTTATTGCATATATAAAGTCCCGCTCTTCCGTAGACTCTAAAAGCTTTTCAATCTCAGATACCAAAACATGATCTTTGGCCCAGCCGATTGAATTATATTCTACATCCTTCATAAACTCTATGGATGTAAAACTGTCAAAACCGAGCGAAGCAAATACTTTATCCCGACTATAAAACGTCGCATTATTATTGTGAAGAGCATGCGTTTTGTAACCCAGCAATCCCAAATTTACAGCCGCACTTTCACACGCTTTTGTTTTAAGCACCGTGTCATAAGGAAACTCTCCGGAACCAAAATCATCGACTCTCATTCCGGTCAGCACTTCAAATTCGGTATTTGCTGTTCCGCATCCGGTAACCGGAACCAAAAGCTCTCCATGCATGCAATTTTTCTGAAGCGCCGTAAAAACAGGTTCTGGATTTTCTGAAAGCTCAAGTCCTTTTATATGACTCATATCCATAAACGACTCAAGCTGAACAAAAATCACATTCGGCTGTTCCTCTTCAGTTAAAACATTTCCGGAGACTGAATTCTCTGCATCATCAATTAAATTTTTCACCCATTTCATACGGCTGGGAGAATAACTGTCAGGCATATCGACGCCGCGGTCAAAAAAAGTCGAACAAAAGCTGTATGTAAAACCGTTTTTATCGTAATCATCCGCAAGGCGTCCCGTTGTCTCTGCAAAAACAGAATTAAAGACGGAAAGGACGACCGTAATTCCTATTACCGAGGCACATGCCGCAGCAATCTTAAAAACCTTCTTATATCCGCGTTTATCAGGCTTCGATTTGACAGCAAGCACAATTATTCCCACTACAGCCCCAACAATAGCCACAGCGATAAGTACAATCTGCCATACCGACAGATAATATCCGATTATGCTGAAGGTTGATTTCAGCAATATAAGATCAATTGCACAAAGCGGAGTAACTCTGAAACACAGTATTACACAATTTGCTATTGCTATTCCGATCCACACAAGCATTACAAAAGCATACACTATTTTTCGGCGTGCAAAAAGAAAAGAAACCGAAAGCGAAGAACCGATTATAAGCACGCCAAGCAAAAACTGAGCCGGTGACCTGAACACAAACACGACTGCAGCTGTAAGCGAATGCCTTCCGAGAGCTTCGACAGCGAAATTAAGAAGAAAAGAAGTTATAACAAGCTGCCATAAAGGGTGTTTTTTTAAAAAATTAAACAGCCTGCCCCCAAATCTGCCTTTTATATACTTCACGGAAACATTCGATTTTTCCGTTAATTCATTCATCAATATCAATCCTCCATGCCGCTCAGCGGCTTAAACAGAACATAATAATTTGTGTGCTGCCCGACAGCATAAATATTGTCTATGATATCTTTCAGTATATTATTTTATCAGTATATTATGAAATCAATTACTGTATTTTAATAATAAATTATTTCTCAATTCATAAGATTAGGCATATGGAAAATTGCTTCCTCAAAACGTTTTACGAGCTGTTCCGAAGTAAATCCGCATTCCTTATAAAGCGATTCTATACTTCCATGCGATATAAAACGGTTATCTACGGCATGAATTATAACATGCGGCAGGCTTTCACAGCTCTGCATATCCGAAAGCATCGGAAGAACAGCAGCCGTAATTTTTTCAGCAATTCCTCCGCTTTTTATTCCCTCTTCAAGAAGATACATCACCCTCGTCCCCTGAATATACTGAAGAAGCATTCTGCCATCCACCGGATAAACCCGGCAAAGCCTGATGACCCGAACTGAAAATCCAGGATGCCTATTGCAAAAGGATACGGCCGCATCCGCTGCTTCAAAGCTAACCCTTCCATACGTTATTACCGTTATATCTGCACTGCCGCTCTTCATATCTCCATAATCCGCTGAGGCAAAGCTTTCGTCTTCACAATATAAATAGACCGATCTGTCATAGCTTTGCTCCGCTCCGCGCGGATATCTGACGGCAGACATAACTCCCCGTTCAAACAGTTTTTCAAAAACCCTTTTCATTTCGTCATAGCTGTCCGGAGAATATATCTCCATTCCCGGTATGCTCGACAAAATAGAGCAATCATAAAGTCCCTGGTGAGTTTTTCCATCTCCGGCGACAAGTCCGGCACGATCAATTGCGAAAATAACCGGAGACGACTGAAGCGCAACATCATGAAAAATCTGATCGTATGTTCTTTGCAGAAAGGTTGAATACACGGCAAAAACCGGATGCATTCCTGAAACTCCAAGCCCTCCTGCAAAGGCGACGGCATGTTCTTCTTCAATTCCCACGTCAAAAAATCTATCTCCGTATTTGTTTATAAAATTATCAAGTCCGGTCCCGACGCACATCGCCGCGGTAATAGCGCACAGTTTTTCATCTCTTTCAGCGCATTCACACATAATATCGCCGAAAACAGATGAAAACGTTTTGCTCTCTTTTTCCAAAACACCTACGTCAGGGTCAAACGGAGCAACAGAGTGATATCTTTCAGGCTCCGCCTCAGCCGGATAATATCCCTTGCCCTTCTTGGTAAGCATATGCACTACGCATATCTGCTTTTTAGTCTTCGCTTCATTTAAAACCGATTCGAGCTTTACAATATCGTTTCCGTCAACAGGACCAAGATAATCAAGTCCCATACATTCAAATATACTATCTCCGATAAGCGCGCGCCTGATTCTGTCCTTTGCTCCCCTCGTATGTCTTCTGATTCGTTCTCCGACAACCGGAATTCTGCCAAGAAATCTTTTTACCGAATGCTTAAACGCAAAATATTGCCTGCTTGTCCGCATTTTAGAAAGATGACTTGAAAGTCCTCCAACCGTTTTTGAAATCGACATTTTATTGTCATTGAGCAAAATTATCAGATTTAACTTACGGCCTATACAGTTATTCATCGCCTCAAATACCATTCCGTTAGAAAAAGACGCATCGCCTATAACAACTACTACAAATGCGTCGCTTCCGAGCATCCTGTTGCGCTCTGCAATTCCAAGAGCCGCAGAAAGCGACGCGCCGCAGTGTCCCGCAAAGAAACGGTCGTGCTTACTTTCATCCGGAGAGGTAAAACCCGAAATTCCACCGAAGCTACGCAGAGATCCAAAGCTCTCATATCGCCCTGTAAGAAGCTTATGAGCATAACATTGATGACCAACGTCAAAAATAATACTGTCACGTGGCGAATCAAAAACTCTGTGCAAAGCAATTGTAGCTTCGATCATTCCGAGATTGGACGCGAGATGTCCTCCCATCTTCGAAGTAGTCTCTATAATAATCTCACGCAAATCCCCCGCAAGGCCGAGAAGTTCCCGTTCCGACAAATTTTTAATATCTCCGGGATTTTTAATTTTCTTTAGCATGTTGCTTTTATTATATAAAAAGTCCGACATTTTTCCGTCCTGTCATTATCTGATAAGAATCAAAAACACCTGCTGCGGCATTTTAAAGTACATCTCAATTTAATTTTCAAGTTCATATTTTCGTAAATAGTATACCATAATAATTATGCTCTGTCAATAAAATGACGATTTCCGAATATTTCTGATTGTAAAGCTATATATTAATATGAATTATTATTGCAATAAATTAATAAATATGATATAATGATTGTAAAGCTAAAGCTCTATTATAATAAGCCCGATGTACTTCGTTTACAGTAGTTCTGCGGCGCAGAATTACAATGAAATATTACTCTTTTTGACATATATTTGATATATAATTTATTTGACATTATTTGATATATAATTAATTACCATATAATTAAAATGAAGCCTCCGGGTACAAAAAAGCAAGACAAAACAAACATGCAAAATACGTAAAGAAAGGAATTAATAAGCGATGTTCGCAGATATTATCTCTAACATAAATCTAATATCGGGATTACTGCTCGCGGCAGGCCTTGCTCTATTAACCGCTGAATTTATTATTCCGGGCTTTGGAATTCCCGGGATAGCAGGATTTATATTGCTGACAGTATTTACGGCCATGGTGGCACAATCTCCTGCACAGTTCCTTGTAATAGCAATAATACTTTTGTTAATCATATCCTTGATATTTATCATCGTTGTGACTTTTGTATCAAAAAAACGGCTGCCTCACAGCATAAGACTTGACGATACAATGCAAAACAGCGAAACCGCAGGCCTGTCTGTAATCTCCCCTGAAATCGGGACAACAGGCAAGACGCTGACAGCTCTGCGGCCAAGCGGCCGGGCAGAATTTAACAATATTCCAATAGAGGTTCAAACAGAAGGTGAATACATAGATTCAGGAAAAGAAATAACTGTAATAAAAACAGGTATTGACGGACGTATCTATGTAAGACTGAAATAAAACTGAATTTAAATAATATACATTACCGCCCGCTCTAATGCCGGCGGAAAAATAATTTCCCCCACAGGGAGAACAGGAGAAAATGCTAATGGAACCAACAATATTAATAGCCATTTTTGTAATACTCTTATTTCTGATTCTGTTTTTCAACTTTGTACCTTTCGGACTTTGGATAAGCGCTCTTGCGGCAAATGTTAAAATCGGCATATTCAATCTCGCCGGAATGCGTCTAAGACGTGTGACTCCGTCAAAAATTGTAATTCCTCTTATCAAGGCTACAAAGGCAGGCGTATTAGTTCCTATAAATAAGCTTGAAGCGCATTACCTTGCCGGCGGTAATGTCGATAACGTTGTAAATTCATTAATTGCTGCTCAGCGTGCAAATATTCCGCTCGAATTTGAACGCGCCGCTGCTATTGATCTTGCAGGAAGAAATGTACTCGAGGCTGTTCAGATGAGTGTCAATCCGAGAGTAATTGAAACTCCGATCATCGCCGCAATAGCCAAAGACGGAATCGAGCTCCGCGCAAAAGCCAAAGTCACTGTCAGGGCAAATATAGACCGGCTTGTAGGAGGCGCTGGAGAACAGACTATTATCGCGCGCGTCGGAGAAGGTGTCGTTACCACGATAGGTTCCTCAGAGACGCACAAGGACGTTCTTGAAAATCCGGACGCAATTTCCCGCATGGTTCTCAGTAAGGGACTCGAAACCGGAACCGCATTTGAAATTTTGTCGATTGACATAGCTGATGTAGATGTTGGTCGTAATGTCGGAGCACAGCTTCAAACAGATCAGGCTGAGGCAGATAAACGAATTGCTCAGGCAAAAGCAGAGGAACGCAGAGCCATGGCTGTTGCACGTGAACAAGAGATGAAAGCTTCGGTTCAGGAAATGAGGGCCAAGGTTGTTGAAGCCGAAGCAGAAGTTCCGCTTGCACTTGCCTCCGCACTTCGTGACGGCAAGCTCGGAGTAATGGATTACTATAATATGCAGAATATTCTCGCAGATACAAAAATGCGTACGGCAATAAGCGACAGCGGTGCAGATGCACAGGGAAATTCCGGCATAAATCAGAATGACAGACCGGGCAGATAATTAATTAACATTCAGCTAACAAAAAATCTGCATATTTCAAATGAAAGGAAAATTCTTTAATGTCAGGCATCGGTAACTTATTAGATCTAATCTCAGATATTTCAGAGCTATTTGATGAGCAAAGCAATTTTCCCACACAACGGCATACCACAGTTTCTCATAAAAAAAGTTCTGTGATTGATTCTAAAAAAGAAAAACAAAAAAATAAATACTCAGATGACAGTGCTATGACTTCGGAAAAACTAAAAAACGAGGAAAGCGTTCTTGGAAACCCACCCGATCATTCATCTCACATCCAAGAAAAAACTAAGGACAAAATCACACGGCCGGACATGAATAAAAGCCGAAATCTTTCGGGCTCATACAACCTTAATTATAAAAACCTGAAAAACGCCATTGTACTTTCAGAAATTTTGTCTCCTCCGCTTGCTCTCAGGTCCAGAAGATTCAGATAGAATTCACTGATGTCAAATACTGAGTACAAGAACAGCTCCGTCATTAGGCGTTCCGGCGGCAGTAAATACGCTACTGGAAAAAATGAGCGAATACACCGTGTTTAGAGACAAATGCCTCTGAACCAAAACGTCTTACAGACGAGGACATTTAGATTTTAGTTATTAAAAAACGTCAAAAAGGCAAAGCCTCTAAAATGCGCGGCTTTGCCTTTTTGTATTTTAAAACTGTGTTGTAATGAGTCATCAGACGCAATGCTGACTATGCTGACATCCAGTAACAGTATAGTATATGCGAAAAGCATTTGTGATTTTTAAGTACTGTTTAACATAAAAGCACAGAATTAATGAAAAACACAGAAATTAATATCTAAATAAGTCCTAAATCTATCTAAATAAGTCCTAAATCGATCAGTATTTAAACAAGTCCTAAAATTCTTGCAAAGAATGCAAGAAGCATACAAGCCATCATTCCAACTGCCGTAGGAATTAACGCAGCAAGAGCAGTCCATTTTAAGCTTCCGGTTTCGCGTTTAATCGTCAGAAGAGTAGTTGAACACGGAAAATGCATTAATGAAAACAGCATTACACAAACAGCCGTCAGCCACGTCCAACCGTGAGATATAAACAGCTCTTTAAGAGAAACAAGACTCCCTATCTCCGATAGACTTCCCTGTGCGGTATAAGCCATAAGAATAATCGGCAATACTATCTCATTTGCCGGAAAGCCGAGTATAAAAGCGATAAGTATTACTCCGTCAAGTCCCATCAGCCGCCCAAGAGGATCTAAAAAAGCAGCGCAATGTGAAAGAATACTCACGTCTCCAATAGTTATATTTGCCATAAGCCATATAATAACACCGGCAGGAGCGGCAACCGCCGCCGCTCTTCCGAGAACAAAAAGCGTACGATCGAATACGGAATGAACAATTACACGGCCAATCTGAGGACGTCTATACGGAGGTAGCTCCAATGTAAATGAGGAAGGAATTCCACGTAAAAGTGTTGAAGATAAAAATTTTGTGACTCCAAAAGTTACAAGAACGCCGAGAACAACAAAAAGCATTAGAATGAAAGCCGATAAAAAAGAGGTCATCACAGATGCAGATTCAGAAACCACAAAAAACATTGTAATAATAGCAATTAAAGTGGGAAAACGTCCATTGCACGGGACAAAATTATTTGTAAGTATGGCAAGAAGACGTTCTCTCGGCGAATCAATTATCCGACAGCCGACAACTCCCGCCGCATTACACCCAAATCCCATTGCCATACAAAGTGCCTGTTTTCCGCATGCACGACACTTTTTAAACGGTTTGTCAAGATTATACGCTATTCGCGGAAGATATCCCACATCTTCAAGAAGCGTAAACAGCGGAAAGAAAATTGCCATCGGAGGCAGCATTACGGCAACTACCCATGATAAAACACGGTACGCTCCAAGAACTATTATGCCATGCAGCCATTCTGGAGCTCCGATTTTTTCAAAAAATCCGCTTAATACACCCTGAAAACTCATAAAAAGCCTTGACAGACAATCGGACGGATAGTTTGCCCCGACAATTGTAAGCCAAAATACTGCTGTAAGCATCAGAAGCATAATAGCATATCCGCTGACACGGCCTGTAAGCACACGATCGATTTTTCGGTCAGAGATATTGTAATTTTTTTTGCTGTATGTTACCACCGAGGAACAAATTTCGGCAGCACGCTCGTTTATTGATGACACAATGGCATCATGAAGTCCCTCATCAGAGTAAAGCTTCATAAGCTCATCCTTAGAAGCACATGAAACAGCCTTGATCTTTTCTATGTCGCCTCCTGCCTTCCCAAGAAGTTTATAAATTTCTTCGGCAAGAGCTTCATCCCCTTCAAGCAGTCGCAGCGCCGCAAAACGCGTTTTTACATCTATTTTGCAGTCACCAATTGCATTTTCTATCTGTACAACGGCATTTTCAATTGCTTCTGAATAGTTAACAGGAACTACCTTGTTTTTATTTTTTCCATGTGCAAGCTTATCCATAGCGCTTAAAAGAGACGAAAGACTTTTCCTATTTCTTGCCACACATGGAACAACCGCAACACCTAATTTCTTTGAAAGCTCATTAAGCCCCACATGTATTCCTTTTCGTTTTGCCTCATCCATCAGATTAACGCATACAATCACATTATTAGTAACCTCCGCAACCTGAAGAACAAGTCCAAGATTGCGCTCAAGACATGTAGCATCACATACAACAACCGTTATGTCAGGTGAGCCAAAACAAATAAAATCACGCGCTACTTCTTCTTCTGCCGAATGAGCCATAAGTGAATATGTTCCTGGAATATCTACCATCACAAATCGAGTATCTTCACTCCTGCATCTTCCGTATGCACTGCTTACAGTTTTTCCCGACCAATTTCCGGTATGTTGATTCATTCCAGTAAGTCCGTTGAAGACTGTACTCTTTCCGACATTTGGATTTCCCGCAAGCGCGACGACAATCTCTTCGGCATCAAAGCATACAGACGGAGAAACAGATTCTGCACAGTGAACGCCTACAGAGCTGCCCGTTAATCCCATGTTATCGCCTCCCGATATTCCTTTATACGTACAGTACTGCCATCCTCAACACGAATTGCTATAACCGCGCCGCGTATAAGATATGCGCTCGGATCTCCAAGAGGACTTTTACCTACGCATTCCACCACTGTATTTTCTGTTAATCCTATATCAAGAAGTCTGCGGCGCATATCTCCTTTTGTTTCAAGATGTCCTATAACCGCTCGTTCACCGGGAAGTATATCACTAAGATAATTTACTTTTCTCTCTTTCATTTTAATCTCCATTCCGCCGCACCACAGCGGTATTAATAATTAATAAGACTTATGTTCAATAAAGGCTAAAAATCCGCCATAAGATGCTTTCGTAAAAATGAAGCTAATACCGCCTGTTATTAATACCAACGCCTTAAAAATTGAAAAATTTAAATACATAACACCGTAAAGTACCATAAAATATGACGACTTTCTTTTCGGTCTAATTTTTACAGCCTTTATAAAACACAACAAGACAGCTTCATTTTTCAATTTATTTCAGACACACATACTGCCATGTTGCTAAACATGTTTAACAGATGTATCTCATTATGCATTTTATTCCTCAGTAAGTCGTTTGGTTACCTTAAAATGATTTAAAAAAAATCACGAAAACTATTGACAACATACATCGTTTATGATATAATAAGAGTGTTGTTGGAAATGCGAGTGTAGTTCAATGGTAGAATTCCAGCCTTCCAAGCTGGTTGCGTGGGTTCGATTCCCATCACTCGCTCCAAGTTAAAAGCTTCGACATGTAAACCGTGTTCGAAGCTTTTGTTATATTAAAATTGAAGAGCTTACGTATAAACGTTAGCTTTTTTCAGTATCCGTTTATAAAGAGCTGACGAAAATTATGTCAGCTCTTTTTTTGTTATTTATTTGATATTTCAGAATAATACTAAAAATAATTAAAAGACTGCCGCATTGTATCTCTACAATACGCCAGTCCTTAAAAACACTATTCAACTTATATTCCCAAACGGCGCTTATTACATAAAAACATATGCTATCATATATACTAAGCAAAGAATTGTAAAATAAGTTACAACAAGAAAAAGATGCATAAGAAGAGTTTTAAGTCTCGGCTCTATATCACCAATTGTGCTTTCTCTATTTTTATGTATAAATTCAAGGATTTTCACAGCAAGTATAATTCCAACCAAAGCGGCAACACCTATCAGCGCAAGCAGGAATATAAGAAATATATCCATAAATATCCTTCCTTCAAAGATTCTTTAAAAAGCAATTACAACTGCAGTCTTACGCCGCGTTAAACGTGCGCAATTAATCGGTTAAAGGATATTATACACGTAAAAGTCAAAATTGTCAACAGTTTAACACCAATTTTAACTGTGCTTTACATACAGGAACTGAACCGTGATTGTTTTTTACGATAAAGAGATTCTTTATGATTAGCGAAATACCGGAAATTCAAAAACACATTACGGATTAACAGAAAATAAATTATTCAGCCATAGCAATAACTTTCATTAAACGAACTATGTCTTTAGAATTTGTAACTCCGTCATCATTTATATCCGTATCAGTAAATATTTCAATTCCCTCTCCATCAGCAGAAATATATTTCATAAGTCTAACAAGGTCTTTTGAATTAAGAATTCCGTCGCCGTTCAAATCATATGGAACTTCAGTAATACTTACAGTTCCCGGAACGACATTGAAGTCTATATTTTCACGACCCAAAGATTCCTGTGCATATGACAAAAGCGAAATCTCGGTCGTCCCCGCCTTTGCAGTATCAAGCACGCGGAAATTGAGGGTCATAAATACTCCGTCTTCGCAGTTTTTTTCACATCCTTCAAAACGGTTGCCTATATCCCATGCTCGAAATGTTTCTTTTCCGTCTCGTGAATATCCTGTCAATATTTCGGCCGGAAAAAGCTCAAGGTTGTAGTCAATACCTGTAAGTTCAAGCACGTTTTCATCGTATATCGGATTAAACAAAACCGTAAAAATGCCGGGGTTATTCTCAATCGAAACATCTACTTTTAATGTTTCCCCTGCCGCTGAATATACTGAAGATATTTTGAATTCGGGTATTTTTACTATTCCAATCGAAGTCTTGGCCGACGAGATATCAAAATTTATACTGTCTTCATTGCTGTTCAGAATATCGCCTTCTTCGCACAAAACCGAAATTTCGCTTGACCTTACCTCGGTATTATCAAGTACCCTGAAAACAAGCGTCAGCAAAGTTCCATTTGCAGCGTTATCCTTCAAATTACGAGATACCCATAATATTTTATTACTTTCCGTCAATTCCCCATCACCGTCAAAGACTTCATAATTAAAGCGGACGTCAGTAAGCTCAAATACCGTATCATCATACATAGGTGTAAGCTGAACTGACGCTATTCCCGGATTGTTTTTGAGGTTTACCATGCATTCTACCGTATCGCCGGCTTCAGCATCAGCCATATATGAAAATATATTTAAAGTAGGCTCAACTGCGATTATATTCACTGCTCCTGATTCAACAATGAAGTTTATATCTTCTTCCTTTTGATTTATAATTCCGCCAGCTTCATATGATAATGTTATCTCACTTCTTCCGGCCTCGGCTGTATCAAGAACACGGAAGACAAGTGTAAACAGAACCCCGTCCTCTGAATAATTTTTTGAATTCTTTGAATACCACACTACTGTATTCTTATTCGACAATGTAATTCCCAAGTCATTATTACAATTAACATCAAGAAGTTCCAATTCCGTGTCATCATATATCAATTTAAGAGTCGTCGTTAATATTCCGGGATTATCTCTCAAAGATACATCAACTTTAACTGTTTCTCCCGGCATAGCCTCAGGTGAAGATACCATGAGAACAGGCTCAGTTACCTCTACTGTCCCAGGTATAACTCTGAATTTTATATTATCTTCATTTGTATTAACAATATCTCCCTCATCATATGACAATGTAACTTCACTTGTTCCGGCTTTTGCGGTATCAAGAACACGGAAGACAAGTGTAAACAGGACCCCATTAGATATTTTATTCTCAGAAAATGCAAATACCACCTTATTGCTTGGTGTTAACTCTATTATACTATAAAAATCTGTCTTATTAAGTTTAACATCAATAAGCTCCAGCGCTGTATTATCATACACCGATATAAGCTGTCCCGCTGATATTCCGGGGTTGTTTTCCAGTGATACATCAACTTCAAATGTTTCTCCCGGAATAACCTCAGATGATGAAACTTTAATTGCAGGACTATTTATACCTACACTGCCTGATTCAATTTTGAAATTTAAATTGTATTCATTTATATTGACAAGATCTCCTTTTTCATATTTCAGCGTAACTTCGCTTTCACCGTTTTTCGCAGTAGGAAGAACTCGAAAAACAAGAGTAAATAAAACTCCATCAGACATTTCATTTTCAGAATTTGAAAATACCACCTTATTGCTTTCAGTTAATACTATAGGTCCGTCAAAACCTGTACGATCACGCTTAACATCAATAAGTTCCAGCACTGTATTATCATACACCGGCGTAAGCGCTCCCGCCGCTATTCCGGGATTATTTTTCAATGACACATCGACTTCTACTGTTTCCCCGGGCAAGGCCTCAGGCGAAGATACCGTCAATGTATACGGAGTTTCCTTAAAAATTACTGCTCCGGATTCAACTTCAAATTCTATATTTTCATTTTTGCTGTTGACAATTGAACCCTCGTCATATGTTATAGCAATATCTGTTGATTTCGCCCCTAAAGTATCGATTACTTTGAATACATATGTAACAAAGCGCTTATTTTCAGAGTTATCTTCATTACCTTCAGATATCCATTTCAGACTATTGGTATTATTATATTTTAAAAATATTCCTTTATATCCATAACTATTATATAAAACACTTACCAGTTCAAGAGCAGTCTTGTCATAAACAGGTGTAATTTTCGCTGCCGCTATTCCCGGATTATTTTTAAGTGATACATGCACCTCTACCATTTCACCCTGTAACGCATAATCAGAAGATACCTCAAATGTAGGTGTTCCCGGAATTATGTCAATTGTTCCTGATATAATGCTGACATTTGTATATCTGGATTTTTCACCGGCTATATATCCCTTAGGGCAAGAAAGTGAGACTTCACTTTTTCCTGTCGTTGCAGTATCGAGAATCTTAAATGTAAGCGTTAAAAATAAACCATTTTCCTTATTATCCTTCACCTCGGATTTCCATCTGGCGTATGTACCGTCAAATCTTTCCTCGCCCGGAAATTTATCGGTATTGTATTTGACGCCGACAAGTTCAAGTGAATCTTCATCATATTCAGGAGCCAAAGTTGCAAAGCTTATTCCTGAATTTCCGGACAGCGCCACATCTAATTCTACGGTTTGCCCTACAGAGGCTGAGTTTGATGAGACAGTCAATGTAGTATCATCTTCTGCGAATATTCCGACAAAAGACGATAAAACAACCATAATAACGGCTAAACATGCACAAAACAATTTTTTCAAAGTTTTCATGATATTGTATTCCTTTCTTATTTTGCATTGCTTATAAATTCATTAAATATGAACTTATCTGTAATATAAAATTACACTTTATATAAGAATAACATATTTTCCAACAAAATGCAACAGTAAATATCTAAAAAAATAAAAAATATTAAATCCATCCATTTCATCAATAATTTATTTTATATTCTTCTTATTCGAAATCGGAAATAATATAATCATTATTCTAAAATTATATACTCACTTCATAAAAAATTTTCTCGTCTAAAAGCATATTAAATATTACATAAAAATAAACATTACATTTTCGATGTTATGATTTATATTTCGACATAATAATATTCTGAATAAAAAAATTCAGAATATTATTAAATTCTAAGTACTCGCAATCTTTCTGTAATCTGTATCACATGTGCATTCTGCGCGATATTTCGCTCATGAGAGAATTGCCGTGAAAAATTAACAGAGCACTAAGAAAAACCGCGCTAAGAGCAATACAAATAACTGAAGGAATTACACTGCCAACAACACCTGTCAGTAATAAAATCAAAGATACCACGCCAAAAAGAATATCTATCAGCATATATGCAATGTAGTCTTCTATCTGCAGATGTCTAACCCGTGCGGCTATAACCATTGCAAGCATAGCTGCACAGCAGCAGAGCGGCATAACATAATCAACAGACCAACCGCTGTATTTTGTTGCAATGTCCCACAAAATCGCTTCTAATACCGCAGCCGCTGTTGTCCACAAGATACATTTTGCAATCATATACCGCATTTTTGTAATTATATTTAAAATAATCCAAACAGAAACTGCCGCCGCAGCCGCATAAATCCAAAGCTTCCCGCCCTTTACCAGATCAATAGATAAACATATAATCACTGCAAAAACAAGCATAAAAAGTACAAATCTCATTGCCTTGGCAATTCGGCTCATTTTATTTGCGGTTTTCGGATAAACACAGCGAAAATCACACTCTCCGGTCAAATCACCCTGACAAAGAGGACAGGCTGAATGATTTCCAGACACAGTTATACCGCAGTGTTCACATTTAAGCACTGATAATCATCCCTTTCATTACAAAATTAAAATCTCTGACATCTTATTTGACGCTGTTACTATCGATTGCACTTTAAATACGTTGATTTATCTTTAATTCAATAAATTCCGAACACCGATTTCTAAAAGTTTCAACATTAAAATTCAGAGCATCCTTAATTTATATCCACCATTCGGGAGTAATTTCTCCAAGCGTAATAATTCTTTCTGATTCATAATCAAGAAGTATCTCAATAGTACGATAATCATTCGGCATAAGCTGAGCCATAAGTTCACGGCAGGCACCGCACGGAGCAGCCATTTTTCCGTCAGTCATAATCGCGAGAATCCTTTTAATTTCATGCTCTCCGTTTGTTAGCATATTAAAAACAGCATTTCTTTCGGCACAAATTCCCAACGTACAACAAGTATCTACACAAACTCCAGTATATATTTTCCCCGATGAAGATAATACAGAGGCCGCAACTCCGCCGGCCTCTATATAATCAGATATTTTTCTGCCATTCTGTACTGCTTTTGCAGCTAAGTACATTTCATGCCATATCTTCTCCAATTTTAAGCTCCTTTTCCATGCCACGCCGCAGCAAAAACGTGATAACTACAATATTATGAATCTACGATAATTATATGTACATTTTTTCTGTCAGCCGATAAGATCAAGTATTTATGCGGAACAACCTCCGTAATAACTTAAACGTTTCCGTCGTTTCTAATATTTGACGTTATTTCAATATCCGCACCCATAGATGTCAAAATCCTAAAAAAACGACGCTGAATATCAGTACTCAAAAACGGAGAGGAAAAACTGATTACCAAATTGTCCATATATGAACATATACACGCCTGAATACGGTTTGTAGAACAAAAAACTCCAAACTGTCTCACATATTTATTTATTTCTTCGGGAAGCGTTACAACACCAATATTCGATAAAGCGGCGGTCACTCTACGATTGTTTTGATTATATGCAAGACGCATAAAAATATTTTTTACAGTAATAGGAGCAATTCTCGCGGCAATTGCCCTCTCATACGAAGCAAAACGATTAAAACGCTGCCCGAGCTTTTCGGCCGTAAACTCACTCTTAAAGTAAGCCCCAACGTACGCAGCAATCGCCGGCAGCTCTCCACTTTGCTCCGAAAAATTATAAGGAACATCTACAACGCCGAAAAAATTTCGGGCTGACTCGGACGGAAAGTATTTCCGAAGATTTACCGGAACTGTAATTACAACAGGCTTCGAATACTCTCTGACAGAAAGACCGTCACCAATGGAACGGAAAAGAACAGCACAGAGAAACGCCGTAACTGTTACACCCCAGGAACGGGAAATCTCCAACAAACGCTTTACACTTACTCTTCCCTCAATAATACCGAGGCTTCCCACCGGTAGCTTTTCCTCATGAACGCGGTAAGCTACAGCCGCTTTTTTTAGCTTATACGGTTTGGGCTTACAGTAGTATTTTGAAAAACTGTCATCGCGCTTCTGAGCTTCCGACGCATCATAATCTATTACTGCTGACGCTCCCAATTTATATCGGCAAGCAAGATATTCAGAAGTCAGCATCTTAAGGAAATTCATCGCACCCGTACCGTCAGTTAAAGCGTGATATACCTCTAAATTTATTCTGCATCCAAAATAAGATACATCGAAAAGCAAATTTTTTCTGTTCGGATTATATATCTGAGAGCAAGGAGGCTTATTGTCCTCATGTACAAACGGATCAATACGACTGTCCTCAAAATAGTACCAAAACAGTCCTTTTTTCAAAACAGAACGAAAAAAAGGAAATTTTGCAAGCGTATGATTAAGGGCAAGCTGAAGCGTTTTCGGATCGACTGTGTCGTTTAATTCACAGTAAAAACGAAAAACCTTAGTATCGCGCTTACTTGTCGTTGACGGAAATATTTTTGCAGCATTTTCAAGTTTTGTCCACCTCGCCCGTCCTTTTTCAAAAATCATTCAAATCCCCCAAATCCGTCATTTCTGATAATTAATCCACGAAATCTATTACTGTAATACAAAATCTCTGACTATAGTACAGTGAAATTATAGTTCAACAATGAGCAAAACCCTGTTATAAAGCGTTCAGCGGTGAATTTTACCCCATCGGAAAAAGTGAATAAACCGCGCCTCCTTCAGAGATGAACGCATTACAGACAGATACATCCCGCTTTAGCTGTATCCTATGCATCATTGTTTCTCAAGAAAACTGGCTATAAGCTCATATGTTTTTCTGACCATTTTAAACCGAAGTCGCAAAGACATATATCCGTGAAGCGCATCTTTTATCCGCAAAATTTTAACCTTATTGCCCGACATCCTGAGTCTGCGTCCATACTCCTCTCCTTCATCCCGAAGCGGACAATATTCGGCAGTAATAACCAATGTCTCCGGCTGGAAACGTAAATCATCTGCGAGCAGCGGCGCAAGATAAGGGCTTTTAAAATCATCCTGAGATGAAACATATAAACTCAAATACCCTTCAACCTGCTTTGATGTCAAAAGATAGTCTGTTCCGTTATCTCTTACCGAGTCAAATTCGGATGTAATCGAATGATCATTTCCGGTAGACGGATATATAAGAATCTGCCTCTGTGGCATAAATTCGCCCCGATCACGCGCAAGAAGCGATACAGCAGCCGCCAAATTTCCTCCGGCGCTATCCCCCATAAGCACAATTTCATCCGAAGAAAATTCAGGCAAAAACCTGTGCCTACATACAGCATATGCCGCCTCATAACAATCCTCAAGTCCCGCCGGAAACTTATTTTCGGGAGCGAGACGATAATCTACCGACACTACAATACGCCCAAGCATCTCTACAATATCCGTACATACGCCTGTATAGGTGTCGATATTGCCGCACACCCATCCGCCTCCGTGAAAAAAAACTATAACTCCGGAGGGCTTACCGCCGGACGGAATAAAAATTCTTATCGGTATATCATAACCGCGTCTGCCCCTTATTATATCGTCGCGGATAACAATATCCTTTTCTCTCTCGGCCTTTGCCTTTGCCGGCTTATTTGCAATTGCTTCAACCTGGCGCTTAAGTTTGTAGGTCTGTGTAATATCCGGCTCAGGGTATGAAAGAGCCTTAAGAGCAGCGCGCATTGCCTTATTAATTGCCACCGTTATTACTCCTTTAATAATATTAAATCGGAATTTGAAATTATCTTAAACCCGAAATATAACTAAACTTAAATAACCAATATGAAAAAAATATCGACTATTCAGATGCACATCCATTAGCCTATAGGTCATTTTCTATAGCCTCGTCATAAAGACATTGCACTCTACCGTTTTGTATAAACCTATATTAAGCATTATTATAATATCATAAAGTCTCTGCAAGTTCAATATAAAAAAATGAACCTATCATATTTTTATTAATTTGCCCTATTCTTGCACAAATAAATGAATAAAGGAAATTTAATTTTTATTGACACATATTAATAAAACTGTTATACTTATGTAAAAGACTTCAAAAAGGAGAAAAGAAAAATGGCTATACTTGAAAAACTGGAATTTGAACAATTCGGTCCGTACAGATTTATTGGTAAGTCTGTTTATGCGCGTATAGGCAGTGAAAGTTCAGGAGAAATATTCGGAAATCTTTGGAACATGAAAAAATGTATTTTTGAGAAAATAGACAGATTAGCAGATTTTGCAACTGCAGAAGTAAACGATGTCGCCCTATTGACCGGCGATAAATACGACGATGAAAAACAACTGCTTGGATATACGATTGGACGGTTTATGAAACCCGATACTCCTGTCCCTGATAAATTAGATTTTTTTGATATTCCGGATATGTATGTTGCTAAAGGATGGATCAGTGGTAAATTCGATGATATTATTATGAATGCCGACAGACTGATAAGTGAAGCCTTAGAACAGCAAAATAAGCATATCGAGCGATATAGTTTTTGTGCGGAGGTATATACAAAGGATACTTTTCCTGAAAATAATTCAATTCCTGTTTTGGAATATTATATTGGTTATAAAGAACTCTCCTAAGTAAACGATGAATATTATACTGTAAAAAAATAAAGATGTCCCTCCTCTACAATGTAGGACATCTTTATTTTATAATATCCGCAGATAGGCTTGCTATGCAAAGCACCACATGGCTCGCGCATCTGCGCAGTATTGACAGCATCGCAAAAACACCCCTGCAAGCAAGCATTTTCGCCTCTTGGTAAATAATCTCAACGCTAAAGCTTTTTGGTTAGAAAGTTTCGTTTCGCCGCTGACAACAGTGACTTTGCATAGCAAAACCCCGAAACATTGCAGCCGGATCTAAACTTACTATAATATATACAAGCTAAGCCAATTCATAGAAATATAATTATCAGTGCTGAGAATATGTTCTCACCCGAGGAGAACTTTGTGAATGAGGCGGCTTATACTTTGTCATATTCACTCTTGCTTCAGCACGGGCATAAGCTTCGGCATCCGGATAATAACCGCCTTCCTCTCTGTATTGCTTCCTTCTCTGTTTTTCCTGACTTATCCGCACAAGGTCGAGAGCAAAAAAGACTGTAACAAAGAGAGACATCCAAAACATTACCATAAAAAAGATATGTACAGCCCTATAAGTTTCACCGGATATAAAAAGCATCATAATAAATGAAAACAATGATATTGCAGACATAATAAAAGTAATTATTCTGAGTCTGCGCACAAGCACCATCTGCCTTTCTATCTATAAATTCGGAAATATAATCCGTTCCGGAAATCCTGCGTTAACCTCCGGATAGTCTATACAGATATGCTAAAATCTGCATATCTACTTTTTATAGTATAACATACTACAAGGCAGTTTGTCAACAAAAATATAAAAAATATTGTAATTTTATATAAAATTATCTATAAAATGATATATTATAATATCTTTTTCAAATTTATATAATATGCCGCAGATAATTCCCGTTAAATTATATCCGCCATCTCAAGAATAAGTTTTTCTGTTTTTTCCCAGCCAAGGCAAGCGTCAGTAATTGATTTACCGTAAATTCCTCCGCCGACCTTTTGCGCTCCGTCCTCTATATAAGACTCTACCATGAAGCCTTTTACAAGCTTTCTTATGTCAGAAGAGTATCTACAGTTTGCCAGAACTTCCTTTATAATTCTCCCCTGTTCAAAAGGATTTTTACCTGAATTTGCGTGGTTGGAATCTATAATAACCGCAGGATTCGAAAGCGGTTTTTCGGCATAAAGCTCGCAAAGGCGAATCAGATCCTCGTAGTGGTAGTTCGGCATAGACTGACCGTGCTTATTCATATAGCCGCGGAGGATCGCATGAGCGTACGGATTTCCCTGAGAATGAGCTTCCCATCCGCGATATATAAAAGTATGCTTGTGCTGCGCAGCAGTGATGGAATTCATCATAACCGAAAGATCGCCGCTTGTCGGGTTTTTCATTCCGACCGCAAAATCAAGTCCGCTTGCAGTTAACCGATGCTGCTGATCCTCAACAGAGCGTGCCCCGATAGCAGAGTAACAAAGAAGATCATCCATATATTTCGTATTTTCAGGATAAAGCATTTCATCCGCGCAGGAAAAACCGGTTTCCTCAAGCGCGCGCATATGCAGTTCCCGAATAGCTATGATACCCTTGAAAACATCGGGTTTTTCGTTTGGATCAGGCTGATGAAGCATACCCTTGTAACCGTCGCCGGTCGTTCTGGGCTTATTCGTATAAATACGCGGAATTATAAAAATTTTATCCTTTACCTGTTCCTGAACCTTTACAAGTCTGGAAATATAGTCGAGTACACTGTCCTCATTGTCCGCGGAGCACGGTCCGATTATAAGCATCAGCTTGTCAGATCTTCCACTCAGTATATCTTTGGTTTCAATATCTCTCGCTTCTACAAGCTCTGCCATTTTAGCATTCAAAGGATACATCTCCTTGACTTCCATTGGAATGGCAAGCTTTCTTTCAAACACCATATTCATCATTAGTCAAAACTCTCCTTTTCTGGTATTGTCAAACACCGCACGTCTTGCGGTTGAAATTCTCATTTTCTCTTTCATTCCTTCGACATCTTCAGCCGCAAGAAGATCCCGGAAAAGCACAAATTCACGAAGAAATATATCCATTTGTTCGAGCAAAGCGTCCTTATTCAATAAAAAAAGCTCGCTCCACATGTTTTCATTAATCCTTGCAATCCTTGTAAGATCTCTGAATGAATCCCCCGTATAACACGCAAGATGCGTATTATCAGAGCATGTCATAAGAGTCACGGCTATGCAGTGCGTAAGCTGTGATACAAAACCTATCATTTCATCGTGTTCTTCAGGAGAAAGAACGGAAATTCTTGAAAAACCAAGTTCTTCTCCAAGCCGTCTGCATGTGAGAATAGATTCAACGCTGTTTTTATTGGTCGGAACAACTATGAAATTTGCGTCATGGAAAATACGGTCATCGCTGTTTTCCACTCCGTAAACCTCCCGGCCCGCCATCGGATGAGACGCAATATACTCGACATCATCCCGAAGCATCTCCTGAATTTTATAGACAATACAGGATTTAACACCCGTCACATCAGTAACAATCGCACCCGATTTGAAAAGATGCTGATAATCGCGTACCCAATCTAAAAAAACTTTCGGATAGAGTGCAAATATAACCATATCCGCAGATCCGACCGCCTCATCGTCGACATAATCATACCCCTCGTCGACAATCTCTTCCCTGAGTCCGTATTTTATAGATTCGGGATTTGAATCAATCGCAGTTACATAAAAGCCCCGTTTTTTTAATCCCCTTGCATAGCTTCCGCCGATCAATCCAAGACCGACAATCATAATACGCATACTTTTATCAAGCTTCATAATATCTGATCTTTGCCCCTAACTCCTCAATTTTTTCAAAGAAATCCGGCATACTCTTTGCTACCGCTTCTGCCCCGCTTATTCTGCCCCCTGTTTTTGTAAGCAAAACAGAAAGCGCCATGACAATTCTGTGATCACCGTGTCCGTAAAGAGTTCCGTCAGGACGATGCAGACCGGCTCCGTCTGCTTCTATCCGGTTCTCAAATAGTTTCAGCTCCGCTCCAAGCTTTGAAAGCTCTTCGGCCATAGCAGCTCCGCGGTCACTCTCTTTGATTTTCAAGCGTTTTGTATCAGTCAGCACTGCCCCATGTTTTGAAACGGCGGCAGCAAGAAGTATCGGTCCCAAGTCGGGACACGAAGCTATCGATAAAACAGGTCTGCCATTTTTAACTTCCGAAAAATACTCTCTATATACACGATCCCCTTGTAAACTGTCAGGAGAAAGTCCGGTAACTGTTACATCTCCGCCAATAAGATTAAAAGCCTCAAAAAATGCAGCGTTTGAATAATCGCCTTCGACCTCGGCTATCTGAGGAATATAACTTTGTCCCCCGGAAATTATTATTTCATTATCGCTCCTGAAATTAACCATTACACCAAACCGGCGGAGAGCGGAAACCGTAAGGTCTATGTAGGCACGGCTTTCCATGCGTCCAGTAATCTTTATAACACTTTCACCTTGTACAAGCGGAAGAGCAAAAAGAAGTCCGCTTATAAACTGACTGCTGATATCGCCGGGAATACTGTATTCTCCGCTTTTAAGCCGACCGCAAACATGAATCCCGTCCGCACACCTGTAAAAAGTCAATCCATGCTGAAAGCAAATATCTTCATAAACCGACATCGGTCTCTGCATAAGACGTTCACTGCCGATGAATACTGCCTCATTATCCGAGAAAAATGCAAGCGGGATAAGGAAACGAAGCGTGCTTCCACATTCTCTGCATGGCATAAGCACTTTACCCCGTTTTAAAAGATCTGTACCAGTAACATGCACAGTTCCAACAGATTCCGTATCCTTTCCGCTTTCTTCGGATCCTCCAAAAACTGTGTCGTCGTCTTCGGCTCGTCCGGCATCACTACAGCCCTCAGATGAAAACTTTTGCGTGATATATGTATTTTGAGTGCCATACTTAATCTCGGCGCCGAGTGCCCTCAGACAGTCAATCGTAGCAAGCACATCTTCCGACGGCGAAATTCCCGAAATAATGCTCTCTCCGACAGCAAGTCCAGAACATATCAAAAGACGGTGCGCCATACTCTTAGACGGCGGAGCCTTTATACTTCCGCGAAGCTCTGACGGAAAAAATTCAACTATCATTTGATTTTTATTTCCAATCCTTTCGTACACCTTTCAATACCATAGGTTTTTGCAACTATAAGTATCTAACATCCATTTTATGAAAAACTTTTCACTTTCAAGGCTTTAATGCTCATGCAGCTTCAGGCTCCCCGAATATTCGAAATCCGCATTTTTACTGGTAATCATATATTTTCACACAATATAATCAAGCAAAAAATCAATAGCTTCAAGATATCCGTCCGTACCGTGACCGCAAATCGTTTTTCTGCACGCGCTGCGTACATAACTTACCTGACGGAAATCCTCTCTGGATGAAACATCTGATATATGAACCTCAACCGCCGGAATACCTACCGCTTTAAGAGCATCGAGCAATGCCACGCTTGTATGTGTATATGCTGCGGGATTAATTACAATTCCGTCGAATTTTCCATACGCACTCTGAATTTTGTCAACGAGATCGCCCTCGTGATTCGACTGGTAAAGCTCGATCCCGGCTCCGGCGGCTTCACAGTGATGAACTATCTTATCACAAAGATCCTGATATGTCTCCCGACCATAAATGTCAGGCTCCCGAATTCCCAGCATATTAATATTCGGTCCATTTATAATCAGTATTTTTTTTATCGCTTTTTCTTCCATATTAATGACCATACCTTTTAGACACAACTAAAAAAACAATTTTCTCTCAAGCGGTAAGCATCAAAGCTATTTCCGCTTTACGCGTATGTTTAGCATAGCATAAAATGCCGGTTTTCTATAGATTTTGCATTTTGTAAAGCATCCTCAGTCATAGAAACCACTTCATCGGCAGCTGACAAATATATCGGAAGTCTTTCTTCGTATCTTTTACGAATTGCCTCCGCACTGCAGGCAAGAGGACGATCCTGCGTCGGAACAAGCATATCGACAGGGCGGTCAAGAAAATAAATTCTGCCGTTCATTCTGAGGGCATCGACGTTTTCACTTCGAAGCACTGCCCCGCCGCCGGTAGCAATCACCTGTCCAACCTTCTCGGAAGCTTCTCTCACGGCCTCGCTTTCAAGCTTTCGGAACTCATTCTCTCCGTATTTCTTAAAAATATCGTTTACTGTCATTCCGGTTTTTCCTGTTATCATTGAATCAGTATCTACAAATGTTTTTCCGCAACTTTGAGCAATAAGCTTTCCGATTGTAGTTTTTCCACATCCCGGCATACCGATCAGCACGATATTTTGCTTTTCAGAAAACAACTCCGAATAAATCCGATCTGCAAGAGCCGAATTGTATTCTTTGCCAAAGAAATGTCCGTAGGCAAGTACAGCCTGCACTACAAGCATGTACAAACCTCCGCAGGCCGGGATACCAAGTTCTCTCGCCCGTCTTACAAGTTTGGTTGCAAGCGGATTAAAGATAGCATCAACTACGCCTGACAGCTTTGAAAAGCGCTCCAGATTTACCGGAATTCCTTCGGCATTCGGAAACATTCCACATGGAGTAGTATTAATTATAATTTCGGCATCGCTGTGTACGGAATACATCTCATCGTATGTAACAGCGCCGTTTCTGCCGCTGCGGCTCACACAGATAATCTCTGAGGCTTCAAGGCTCCGGGCGACAGCGTATGCAGTTTTGCTTGTTCCGCCGCTTCCGAGTATCAATACCTTTTTGCCTCTGAGCTCAAGATTATTTTTCCTTATAAGCGATCTCATACCGCCAAAATCTGTGTTATATCCGAACAGCCTGCCCCCGCGGTTAACAATTGTATTCACTGCTCCGATTTTTTCCGCAGTCTCATCAATTTCGTCAAGATAAGGTATAACATACTGCTTATAAGGTATTGTTACATTAATTCCAAGAAAATCCCGAATCCGCATAAAACTATCGAGCTCACCGGATGAAATTTCCGCAAGACAGTAATCATATCCCTCTGACTCCGTCCGGTCATACCTTCCTATTCTTCCATGAATTTCTGCCGAAAAGCTATGTCCAAGCTTTTCTCCAATTAATCCGTATTTCAAATCAATAACCATACCTTTCTGACGTGAAAAATGTTCACCGCGGTTTGAAAATCCTCTATTTCAAACTGATATCCGTGCAATTCCGCACATCTTCTGAATATCAGCTAACACAGAAATAATCTGTACCGTATCTCGCTGCAAGAAGATCGCAAAGCACAATTCCGGCAACACTGTCTACAACGACGCGCGCCCGATGAATTATTGCGGGATCATGTCTGCCCCGTACTCCAATTGACGTATTTTCACGTTTGCTGAAATTAACAGTTTTCTGCTCTTTTGAAATAGACGGAGTCGGCTTTACCGCGCAATCAAAAACAATAGGCATTCCGTTTGTAATACCTCCATTTATTCCGCCGTTTCGGTTAGTCTCGGTAACAATTCTGTCCCCTGCCATTCTGAAGCCATCGTTAGCCTCGCTTCCCAAGAGCTGCGACAAACCAAATCCATCGCCAAAGCTTACCCCTTTGATTCCCGGTATTCCAAACAGAGCATGGGAAAGCATACTCTCAACCGTATCAAACCACGGCTCTCCTACGCCGGCCGGCATACCGTACACTGCTGTCTGCAGCACTCCTCCGACCGAATCACCCGAAGCCCCGGCTTTCTCAATTTCCGCACGCATAAGCGCGCCTTTTTCGCCGTCAAGAACTGCAAAATCCATTTCGGAAAGCGCGTCTATATCATCTTCAATATTTTTAAAGCCGCGGTCACAAACGCCATGAACACTTTTAATATGTGTTCCAACTTTGATTCCCCTCGCAGAAAGAGCGGAAAGTGCGATCGCACCGACCGCCACTAATGGCGCGGTAATTCTGCCGCTGAAATGACCGCCTCCGCGATAATCCTCAAAGCCGTGATATTTGCAGTTCGATGTATAATCAGCATGTCCCGGACGTGCAAGCCATCTTGTACTTTCGTAATCTTCACTTTTTGTGTTCTGGTTTGGAATTGTAATACATATCGGCGTTCCTGTAGTTTTATCCCCGAAAACACCGCTACAGATCGTAAATTCATCGCTCTCATGCCTCGGAGTTGAAATTTTCCCGACAGGCGCACGTTTACGAAGCTGCGATGAAATAAATTCCCTGTTTACCGGAATTCCCGGTGCCATTCCGTCAAGCACCGCACCTATTTGTGCACCGTGGCTTTCTCCGAAAAGTGTGACAGAAACGCTTGTTCCAAATGAATTCTTCATACCAAATCTGATTCCTTCCTGATCCTTTCCCGATTCTTTCCTAATCCTGTAAAAAATATTTACGCAAACATTCCAAGCCTTTGTCTCAGCGCGGACTCCGTTTCCTTATGCATTTCAAATTCACCGATACGCGGAACCGTAACCACGGTCACACCGTCCGAGCCAGATTTTTTATCATGCCGCATAGCCGAAAAAATCGTATCCAGATCTCCGTGATACTCAACAGGAAGATTGTATTTGCGCAGAACCGGAATAAGTTCTCTGCGAACGCTTTCACTGCACATCGGAAGCATACCCAGCGAAACACACTCACCGTGATATAAACCGTCTGGCTGTTCAACCGACTCAATACCATGCCCGATAGTATGTCCAAAGTTAAGAATTCTCCGAAGTCCGCCCTCTCGCTCATCCCTCTGGACAACATCACGCTTTATTTTTATCGCCCCGGCTATAATCCTGTCAAGCTCTGAGCCTGTTCCGGACGCTATAAGTTTAAAAAGTTCAGGATCTGAGGTGAGAGACATTTTAATAGCCTCCGCCATACCGCTTGAAAACTGCCTTGGAGGCAGACTTTCAAGTACATCGGGATCAATCAGAACCGCCTTGGGCTGACTGAAAACACCGACAATATTTTTTATTCCTCCGAAATTAACGGCAGTCTTGCCTCCGACTGACGAATCGACCTGAGAAAGCAAGGTTGTCGGAACATTATAAAAGTCTACACCACGCATATAACATGCCGCCACAAAGCCTGACAGATCACCGACAACGCCGCCGCCAACCGCTATAACGCAATCTCCCCGGTTGAATCCGCAGTCAAGCATTCTTTCCAACAAAAGCGAATAAGTATCCAGCGTTTTGCTTTTCTCGCCCTGTGAAATTACCGCAATCTCAGGATATGTACACTGAGAAGCAACTCGTTCTGCGTACTTTGAAGGAACACCATTATCGGTAACAATAAGTACACGCCTTTTGGTGTCAATCAGTTCGGATATATGTGAAATCAAACCGTGCTCCAGTGTAATATCATAGCTGTTTTCTCCAAGTTCAACATGAATTATCATAGTATACCTCAATTCCGCCTGCTGCGGCCTCTAAATTTATATTACCTTACTGTTTTTTTCACAAAAACGAATCTTTCAATAACGAGCTGAACTTAGTCATAAAGCGTTCCGACGGCAGAAAAATCATCACCGAAAAAAGTGACTTGGACCCACCGCCTATAGAGACAAACGCATTTACAGCTAAATATCTTACAGACGCAGGCAGCTTTTTTAGTTCTAACAGAATTCAAACTGCAAAACTGCAGATTTATCAGTTTAGTCTGCAAGGTCAATCTCCGATGAAAAATGTCCAACAATTTTCACCGAGCTGCATTGCTCGGACAGCTCAGCTATCATAGCTGCACCGCGCTCCGATGTTATATCTCCCTCGGCTTCAACATAGAAATAATACTGCCAAGCTCTCATTTTTATCGGACGAGAACGGAGCGATTTCATATTATAGCCATATTTTCCTATTACGTTGATAGCTTCAGCAAGAGCGCCGGCAACGTCGCTCACGGTAAAAAGAAGAATAAACTTGTCGTTTCTTCCATGCTGAGAAGTATTTTCAGAACGAGAAAACACAGCAAATCTCGTCGTATTCGTATGACTCTCGTTTATATCATGATCGATTACGGTCAGTCCATAAAGCGGTGCAGTCTCCGCGCTTGCAATCGCCGCCATATGTATATCGGCAGTTTCTGCAACCTGTTGAGCGGCAAGGGCAGTATTTTTCGCCTTTATCTTTTCAAACCTGTGTTCCCTTATATAATCACAGCACTGATCAAGAGCCTGAGGATGACTTATCACGGTCCGTATCTCCTCTGCCGAAGCGCCCTCTACACCGAGCAGACAGTGAGATATTCTAAGATTGTATATCCCATTTATATAAAGTCCGCCTTCAAACATAAGATCCGTAACCTGAACAACCTCTCCGGCAAAGCTGTTTTCAACCGGAAGCACACAGCAGTCACATTCTCCGCTGACAACAGCTTCATAAGCCGATGGAAAATCCTGATATGACACAGTTTCTCCGTCAGGAAAAATACGCGTTGCGGCTATATGGGCAAACGCCCCCTCAACTCCACTGTAAGCTATTCTTAAACCGGTGAGCAGACGATGCTGATACTTCTTTGACAGTTCAATCACAGATTCGAGAAAACCGGTATAATAAGAGCGAATATCCGACTCCCCGATATATTCTAAATTTCGGGCAAGTAAATCCGCTTCTCTCGATGCATCAAATATAGGAAGCCCATGCTCCCTTTTATAATCAGCCACCATTCGAACGGCATTCATACGCTCGCAGAAAAGCTCTGCCATCTTTCTGTCAACAGCACCAATCTTCTCTCTTGCTTTATTTAAGTCATCCTTATTTAGCTCATCTTTCTTTTCGTTAACTTCCATAACCATTTCTTCCCTCGGTTTGCAGGCAGATTATCCCCGGAAAAATATCCGACGGATAACCCGCATACCACTAAAAAACCACCGCTGATAAATTCGCACACGAAAATCAGCGGTGGTTATTGAATTTTACATATCTTTGCCGAAGTCAGGCATCAAGATTACGTACAACGCAACAATCCATCGCTTTTGTAAAATAAAAATAATAATAGCTTTTAAAGTTATTATGCATCATACAAATCTCTCCTTAAAACTTCATTTTATAGATTATACGCTTAATAAAAGCGTTTGTCAAGACTTTTTATAAAAAAATTATGTAATATACACTTTTCGTCTATTTATTAACAGCTTACGGCAAAACAACTAACATTAAAATATTTGCAAAAATAAAAACAGAAAAGTCAAATTTTATTGCAATATCTTTTCCATTCCGATTTTCTGAATTTTAAGACCGAGCTTTTCATAAAATTTCACAGCATTTATATTATCCGCCCATACGTTAAGCGTCACATTATAATAACCGTTCCTACCGGCATAGTCCAAGACATATTCATAAAGCAAACTTCCGATATGCATACCGCGCACAGCCTCGTCAACACACAAATCGTCAATATACAGTGTTTTTACATCCGTCATATTTCCGCCTTTGTTTTGCTGATGTATGCAGAATACGTATCCGGAAATAACTCCGTCCTTTTCCGCAACAAATACCGGTCTCCCGTCATCTTTAAAAATTTCCCTTAATTCATCATCACTATACTTTTTAGCACCCGCTTTAAACAGATCAGGTCTGACGTCACTATGAACCTTGTGCACTTCATACAGTAACTTATTAATAACGGGTATATCGTATTCTTTTGCGCGGCGTATATTCAAATCTTCCATTTTTTCTGCCTCCTATGCCGTTATACATTTATTTTTCTTGTCCGATCTGATACTCTATCCGAATATTCCACCCAATTTAAGCATTTTTCTCAGCTTTCTCTGATAAAGAGTTATCAGCTGAGTCAGAAGATAATCATATGCTACAAGCATCAGGTTTCCAAGTATATAAATTACGGCATCAAGTCCGATCTCATCCTCCGGAAGATGCAAAAGATACCTGCCCATAAGCATTATCAGCGTAAACATTACATTGAAGAAAACAAGCTTAACAGCCGCAGAAACAATTCGGGGAAGCCTCTCCGCGGCGGATTTAACCATCGGATAAAGCCCTGCAAAGAAAATATAGAGCAAAACCGGATACTTGTTTGGCAAAATCAGAGCCGAAAGAAACGACGTTGCGGCATAAATCATCCATGGAATTCCTCCGCCGCCTTCCATAACTGCAAGCACAATAATAAGCGAAGAGGCCGCAGCAGCCGTCAAATCAAGAAAATCAAAAATAGACCCTATATACAGAAAGGCGACTCCGAGTGCGCTTAAAACCGCCGCCATCGTAATCGTCCTTGTCTGTATTCTCTTTGTTTTACTTTTACGTTTCATAATTCGCCTGCACAATCTTCGTACCTGTTGATAACACGCATAAACAATAGTTTTTAAATTTCAATTGACCCAAAATATACCCGGATGTTATTCATTCAGTTGTCTATTCGGTTTTCCATTCAGCTGTTAGTCAGTAAATATATATCCAATTAATTGTAATTAACAAACGTCTAAAATCAACAGCATCTGATCAAATCTCCGCCCATCATTTCACAACAGCAGTCCGCACAGAGAAGCGAAGTACAGAAATCAACACCTGAGCCGCCTCTTCCGGAAGATGTCCGGTATCCACGGCTGTAAGATGCAGACGTTCCCCTGACGCGATCAAGGGCTGAGCGGTATTCGGTATTATTCGGAGCCATATAGCATGCGGTTTCAAAAAAACGCTGGGCTTCAAAATACCACCCCCGCTGCATAAGTACCTGTCCCTTAAGATAATTCCATTCAGCTCCGCGGTCAGAAGAAGAGTATCCGTCAAGTATTATTTCAGCCTCTGAATATCTTCCATTATTTATAAGAGATCGAACTTTCACAAAATCCGCATTCGTACCGGCTCCGCCGCTACCTGAAGCGAAACCGCCGTAATTTGAACTGCCGTAGCTTCTGTCGCCATAGCCCGACCGTCCGCCGCCGGAACGTTCCTTTTGAATCATTTCATAAGCCTCGTTGATCTCTTTCATTTTTTCTTCAACAAGGTCCGCAAGAGGATTTCCGTTATAATTATCAGGATGGTATTTGCGGGCAAGCTCCCTATACGCCTTTTTAATTTCATCATCTGTGGCATCTCTTGAGACACCAAGAACCTTATAAGGATCAGTAATCATCAGTATATATTCCTTGTACCGGAATTACAGCAAAATTTGATGCTGTACCCGTAAATTAGTCTAAGACTTATAAATTTTGTTATTTGCTATTTTTTATTATTTTACCATTTTTGCGGCTGAGCACTCCTCCTGTAACCTTCTCGGTTCCAAGATAAAGAATATTTTTTATAAGCTCAGAAATTTCAGCTCCGCAGTCATCAGGCAAAAGTCCGACAGCAGTTTCTGTCGCTGCCATTTCCGAGGTAAGTGCCGCACAAATAGCTTCATCGGACGGAAGCCCCGTATTCCGAAACGGAGAAAACTCACCACGCCTTATATCTCTGTTATAATCATCAACCGCATCAATAAGATATACCCATCGTCCTACATGATAACCTATTTCTCTTGAAATCCGCGCCGCACTGCCCGAAAGACCGCATTCAAAAACGTCAGCAAGAATTTCACCGGAAAGATCGGCAAGCTCATCCGCTGTGACATTATCCTTTCGTTCAAGCTCACGAATACGAATTAATTTTGCAGATACCGCCGAATCAAGGTCTTCCATTTTACCGTAAGATTTTTCAGCGAGCCTTTTGACATGAGAAATAACCGGTTTTAATACAATTAATTTTGTTTTTCCGGCTCCATGCGTATCGTGCAAATCATCGTCAAGTTTATAGTATTCCAAAACCGCTGCAGCATACACAGCATAATCTATCGAACAACAGGAAACACAGACCGGACGACGCTTGAATGGATGCAGCAGACAGCGCCCCGCCTCTATTTTAGGATTTTCTCCCGTCAGAGCCATTCTTGCCAGTGCGAGAAAAACAAGATCATAACTGAGTGTAAGTCTCGATACACATCCTGTACAGCGCCCCATGCTTTTGCATAAGCCGCAGTAAACTCCTCTATAATATTCATATTCCCGGAGCCGAAGCTCCGGGGTATAACACTTAACATAACCAAACAATACACTCACCGACATTTATAATAGTATTGTCGATTATAGACTATCAAATTTTCACGCCGATAAAATAACTGTAAACATTTTGCAAACACGTGGCAGTCTTATTCCACTGTTTCTCAGGGCTAAGACCATTCTATTCTACTCCGCGCCGTTTGTTTTCTGTATATCATCCTTAATGTCCGATTTAAGTCTTTCCGTCTGAGGTACAGCGGCAGATTCCGAAGTAAAACCAAGCGACGACAGGTCAGCATCTCCAATAACTCCTGACACTCCGCCAGCATCCGAATTTGATAATTCTGCGGAAAGCTTGCGTTTTCCCGATGTCTGCGGGTCCATTGGAAGCCTCGTATACGCCGCATATCTGCCAAAAGAATAAATTACTCTTGTGTCGCAGAGACGATCATGAAAACCTCGCTTTTCAAAATCACACCCGGCAGCTATATATCCTATTAATAGAATTCCGGTAAGAAAACGTCCTACGGTCTCACGGTATAACGTACGAAAAAAACAGAGCTGAGTTCCTTCATCGGTAATCACAGTAAGTTTCATCAAATATTTGCCAAACGTCCGGCCACTTTTCCATGTCAGAAGTGTAAAATACAGAGCGCCAATTATATAGCACAAGACATCCACCGCCGTAAAATCAAAAATAATATTTGACAGTCTTGTACCGCTGACAAGCGAGGACACCCAAAAAGGCAGTTTTACAAATAAACATATCAACGCAATAATAAATTTATCAATAATATACGCGGCTGCACGCGGCCAAATTCCTGCATAAATAAAATCAGTCGGCTGCTTTTGCATAATACCATACCCCACTCTTAAGTTCGGATGCAAGATCCATCAGAACCTCGCTTTCTGATTTTGACTTGACATCTGATATTGCGCCAAAAAGCGACGAGAAAATCCCGGAAATATCAGAATCAGGCTGATAAATATAACTACAGTTAAGAGTCCCGCAAACTTCTGAAATATAATCGTCATAACCGCAGATACCGTCTATAAGACCATTTTCAAGCGCGCCTGACGCAGTATAAATTCTTCCGTCTGCAAGCTCTCTGACAGTATCAGAGTCAAGTCCTCGACCTCTCGAAACAATTTCAACAAATTGCTCGTACGACTCATCGACATATTCCTGTAAAATCGCTCGCTGTTCATCGGTAAGCTCCTGTCCCGATGATCCCATAGCTTTATTTTTTCCGCTTACAATATCTACTTCTTTGACACCCAGTTTATCATACAATCCCGTAAGATCGTACATCTGCATTATTACTCCTATAGATCCCGTCATCGTATTGCGATTAGCATAGATTTCATCAGCCGCCATTGCAATATAGTATGCGCCGGAACATGCAGTAGGCCCGAAATAGCAGAAAACAGGTCTTCCGGTTGCCTCTTTGTAATATTCAATTGCAAGATAAAGTTCATCGCTGGCATAAACAGAACCTCCCGAAGAATTCATATACATAATAAGTCCGATATTATATCGGCTTTCAACAAGCGCGTCGATATAATTAAGATTAAAACTATGTGAATATGAGCTTGAATATGTTTCATTCTCAGATATAGTTCCGCTCACATCAAGATATGCTATAAAATCTTCGTCAGGCAGATTTATATTAAAGCTGTCTCCGGTAAGATAACTACCAAGACTTTCAAGCATTGACGGACTATTATCTTCCTTCGACTTTTCAGATCTGTTTACCGCCGAAGTAATTAAAAATGAACCTGCAAGAAAAACAAAAGCAAGAAGAAGTCCAAAGACCTGTTTTCTGTTCATAAATTATAACCACACCTTTCTTTTGACTGCGTCTGACCGCTCAAATTTTAACTGTCACCAGCAACAACCATTCTCTATATTACTGATAAAGTCATCTATAGTGCTTTCACCATACTTTAAGCACAGCTCGAAATAAATCTCATCGTAATCTTCAACAGGGTTCCCTTCACAATCGAAAAGCTGCCATACCTTGTCGTAAATAATACTCCACATATGCATTTCTATGTGTGAATCCACTTCTTCCTGATCATAGTCCTTACAAACTGAAGCATAAAGCTCACCATAGTTTGATACAGGAATACCGTCCTCATCAAAAAGCGCTTCAATTCTTTTATAGAAATATATGTATTTATAAAATTCAATTTCTTCATCGACAGCACACTTACCGTACTCGCCGCAAAGCTCAGCATACAGCTCATCATAGTTCTCAACCGGACGATACTCTTCATCAAACAGAGCTTCCACTCTTTCCCCGAAAATTGAATTTTTATAAAATTCAATTTCTTCATCAACAGTATCTTTTCCATATTCGTTGCAAAGTTCAGAATATAGCTCGTCATAATTCTCAACCGGATGATATTCCTCATCAAACAGAGCTTTAATCTTAAAATATAAAATATTTAGTTTAATATAATATAATTCATCATCAACATCGTTTTTTCCATACACATTGCAAAGCTCAGCATATAGCTCATTATAGTTTGCAACTTTATCTCCGTTCTGATCGTATAATGCGCTAAGCTCTATATTCAGCATAAGCAAATCAAGTGAGAAGGGATCATATATGTTGTAAGATGGACCGAATGTAACTTTTTCATCCGAAGTATTCAAAACAAATTTTGATAAAGAAGATATGATAATTTTATCATGAATAAAGTCATTGTCTAAATTAATTTCATATCCGCCGTTAGAAAAACCACCGATGTAACCGCCTTCATTAGATATGATTGCCGAAATCTCAAAGCCGTTAAGTTTAAACAGCTTTTCAAATATTGCGGCGAAATCTGAGTCGTTAGAATTATCTGCAATATACTGCAAAATTGCCGAGCTTATCTTTTCTATATCAGCTTGGTAGACAGCTCCGTAACCTGTATTTTCAAATGTATAAACCGATAAAGCAAAGTACTCGGCAAGCTCGGAAGACTCCATCTGATTACCCATAGATAAAACACGGTCAAGATATGTTTTATTTACAAATAAAGTATAGTTTGACGTGCTGTCTGTAAATGTAATATATAAAAATCCGTCGCGGAGAATTATACTTATAAGAAGATCATCGCTGCTGTCGGACGGATCAGCAATATATACATATATTTCTGCCTCCTCCGTGTCTCCGTTTCTATCACGATTTAGAGCAAGCGACATATAACCGTTCCAAAGCATCTCCTCATCTTGCATCGATTCGTTCAGTGTAAATTCCAATTTCAGGCTTACAGAAACAGCTTCAGAAAGCTCTTCATTTGCTCTTGAAATTATACGTGCCGATTCCTCTTCCGATACGGGAACACCGGAAATAGTATCAGGAATATAATTCATAAGATTTTTGTCCGAAAAATCGGCAAAAGGATTTGCAATCTCAGGGGCAGTAAACTTTTCAGAAATAATCTTCATAAGTCTTACAAGATCTTTGCTGTTTACAACCATATCCGAATTGAGATCAGCATAATATACCATATTATATTCATCATAAGTTCCGGCTATATGCTTCATCATTCGTACAATATCATGGCTGTTGCATTTTCCGTCAAAATTTACATCTCCGTATACAAACAAGGGATCGGTAGTTATATCTCTCTCATAAGTGGCAGAGCACGGCAAAATCACAGAGAGAGAAAGAACACCGGCAGTAATAAGTGAAAAAGCTTTAGTTAACCTTGACATAGTAAAAAATCCTTTCTTTTATAAAATTTACCTTTTCGGATATTTTAACATATTATGTCACAGTAATCAAGTACTTTTTTAACATTTGACCAAAAGTATTATATCCGGCAAAAAACTAATATAATATAAAGCGCATAGTTACTTATCAATATTCCGTATGTATTTACATTTAGGATAATTGGAACAGCCATAAAACTTCCTACCCGCATATACCCCTTTATTCGCTTTTCTCTCAATAAGGCTTCCGCCACATTTCGGACATATCAAACTTTGTATTTTAGTTTTCGCCGAGTCAGATGATTGAAGTTGTTGAGTTTCTGCTGACATGGCATTGCTCGAAAAATCAGCCTCGTAATCAACATCCGGTAATATTTCATCCGTTATACAGTGTTTTCTATCTCCATTCTTAAAATGCTCTGCAGAGTTTTCCTTATTTTTAATATTAGATATATGCTTTAATTTTATGGCATCTTCAACTTGAGTATAGGGATATAGCTTATTGTATAGACTAACAATTTCATTTTCACTTAATAGACTATGCGATATCTGATTATAAATAGACGATACAACGACTCCAACATCTCTGCGGTTAATTACACTGATATTATCGCTTTCCAAAAGAATGCTTTTCAATGTACATCTGTCCGAAAATACTATTATTGACCTTGTTGGAACATTTTTTCCAAGAAATTCTTTAAGATGTTTTATATGAGAACGATTTTGCATAATCGGATTATAAAAATATTCCTTGTGGCTTTGATTTCTACCTTTAGGGAAAGTCTGGCACCACGTTTTTTGTTTTTCACTGCCAAAAATCCACCCGCTATAATTTTTACTTTCAAATACAAATAATCCTTTGCAGCATAGCATTAAAACATCAATTTCGGTAGTTCCTTCATCGGATTTCGGAATATAAAGGTTAAAAAGGAATTTCGCCCCATCAGATTCAAATTTTTTAAGATATTTATATGTGAGATATTCACCATATTTGCCTATGTCTCGTCTGACTGATAAATATGAAAGTTTTTTCATTTGATAATAAGCACCATATTTGTATGTATAATAATTCTTTATAATATTGATTACAAAAATAATTGCAATTATTATCATAAGTAAAATTATTACAGGCATTATAGGTCTTATAAGCATAGCCAAAGTAGATACGATTGTAGCAGTAATATCAATAGCAGACTCCAAAAAAATTTGAAATATCGATTCCGATAAATCCCACACTTGTTCCTGAAATGACATAACAGCTACCCTTCTTTTATTTGCAAACTTAAACCGAAATAAGAATAAATAATATCAATCATTTGAATTCTTATCACATATAAGAAAATACTAAAATCGTTAATTTCTATATTATTATATCATAATATTAAATAATTTACAACTAAAATATATAATAATTCATATTTTGTATAGCATAAATCCGCATTACAAAAACCCCGCGCATGGAAACTTTATGCCGTACTTAAAGTAAATACAGACCGTTTCCACACACGGAGTAATATTTTATAACGTCTATGTATATTACAATTAAAAAATAACAGAAAAATCCCTACATAACTCTAAATATAAATAATATTAATTTCAGGTTAAAAGGGTTTTAATCAAATGATCAAGATATAAAGGACATTATTTAAATCATACAACGACGCTGCTGATAAATTCATCAACCACATTTTGACCGTATACTTCGCAAAACTCTGTATAAAGTTCGTCAAAATTTTCAACAGGATTTCCGTTTTCATCATAAAGCGATGAAAGATCCATATAGATGATTAAATCATCAACGCAAACCACATCATACAAATTATATGTCTTGCCGAATTCTACTTTTTCATCCGAAGTACTGAGAATAAACTTTGCATCAGACGTAACCGCCATGTTTAAATCGCCGCTTTCATCTGACATATTTATCTCAAATCCACCATTAAATGTTCCTCCGATATAATTGCCGTCAGAGGACGCTGCGACGGAAAATTCAAATGCACTGAGTTTAAACAAATCAGATGGATTTTGAACCTGAATAAGCTCCCCAAGCTCAGTTTCGATAAACTGAAGAATAAGCGCGTTCACCTTATCAAGATTTGCCTTGTATACAGCATTATATCCTGACCCGTTTTCGTTTTCAAAAGAGTAAACTGCAGCTGATATGTATTCTGAGACTTTATCTGCGTCTACTGCACCATCGTCATTCAAAAGTCTTTCAAAATACGGCTTGCTTACACTTAACGTTTGGTTTATAAGGTCAGTATGCAACGTAAAATAAACGTACTCGTCACGAAGCATAAGGCTCACAAGATAATCACCGATTTCCGGAAAATTAATATATGCATATATTTCGGCTTCATCGGCCGCGCCGTTTTCATCGCGATTTATATCAGCCGATATATAACCTTTAGCTGATATACTCTCTTCTCCAAGAGAGATATTAACATTAAACTCAGATCTCGCGCTTACAGAAGCCGCGTCCTCAAATGCTTTGTCAGCAGCTGTAAATACTTCGGTAGCTGTATCGTCAGTTACAGGAGTATCAGACATAGAGTCCGGCAAAACATTCATCAAATTTTCATCGGCAAAGTCAGAAAAAGGATTTCCGATCTCCGGAATATCTACTGTTTTTGCTATAACCTTCATAAGTCTGACAAGGTCTTTAGCATTAACCCGCATATCGGAATTAAGATCAGCATAAGACGCAATCTCATAGCTTCCGCCCGCCATATACTTCATAATTCTAACGAGATCACGTGAGTTACATGCGCCGTCGTTGTTTACGTCACCATATACAAACAACGGATCGACAGTTATATCCTTGTCATAGGAGGCGGCACACGGAACAGCCATTGACAAAGATATTACACCTGCAGTAATAAATGAAAGTGCTTTTGTTATTTTGGACATAGTATATACCCTTTCTTTTTTATTAAATGCCTTTTTCAATAATAGGCTATTGTTATTTTATCATATTTTAAAATGAATTTCAAGAGTTTTTTAAACAGAATATCATTATAATTATCATATTTTCGTAAAATATAATCCGCTTGAAAATGCTCTGAAAAAATGCTATAATAACAGATAGACAAAAACTTTAAAATTGTTAAGTTTCGCTTCGCCGCAAAAAGCTGGGATCATGTATAGCAATGACGCTGATTATTGTGCCTTTATCTGATTTTGAAAGGAAAAACAGTGATAAAAATTAACGATAACGAAAAAGCTTCCTGTATTAAAAATGAAATATCTGAAATACCTGAAATGATTATGTTCGATTACGGACACACACTGCTTCAGGAACCCGGATGGAACCCAAGAAACGGTATTAATGCCCTGATGCAATATGTCATCCACAATCCAAATGGCTACACTACCGATGATATTATGCCGTATGTTGACAAATTAATTAAAAATGATCTTCCTGAAATCAAACGTCGTGGATATGACGTGACATGGAAAAGCACAGCACGCTTTTTGTCTGAACTTCTTTCAATTAAATTATCCGTAAACTCTGAAACTGCAGAAATTATATTTTGGAACGGAGAAACACCCGGAGAAACAATGCCGTATGCAGATATTATGCTTTCAGAGCTCAAGCGTCTCGGAATAAGAACTGCCGTTGTCAGTAATCTGACAATGTCATGCAGTGCACTAAAGGAAAGACTTAATCGTCTTATTCCGGACAACAACATAGAATTTGTAATTACCTCATCCGATTATGTATTTCGTAAACCCAATCCGCTAATATTCAGGCTCGCGCTTAATAAAGCAAAGCTGCCGCCGGAAAAAGTATGGTTCTGCGGCGACAATCCATGCGCAGATATAGAAGGAGCCAGCAATGCCGGGATATTTCCGATATGGTATGACAGTGAAATTGAATGTCCTTACCGTGACAAAGAAAGGGAGATTGTACCTTCATGCAGGCATTTACACATAAAAAATTGGAACGAATTGATTTTAATTCTTAAAAATCAAAACTTATAGGACAAACTCATATATAATAAATATTATGGTTTGTAAAAATACCATCTATGAAAAAGCGGCATCTTTTCTGCAGCTTAAACTGTAACGGCGGAATATAGTCCATACATTTAAATATAAAACAGAATAAAAAATAAAACAAAAGTTCACGGCTATATTGATTAAAGCAATATAGCCGTGAATCAATTTTGCAAAATTACAGATAAGATCGGTAATACACTGTACCCTCATCCTATTATTCTCCGATCTATATAAAAACAAGAAACAAATAAATATTTATTTGCATCCTTCACTGTAATCCATCGAAAGAAGCGTAACCGGTTTTTCATCCTCTTCAATCTTTGGAAAACGACCGGTCTTTTCATAGAAACGGTTGTCAATTCGGTCGTCGTTTACCTTTGATACCTCTCCAAGCAAAACCTTGCCACCTTCAGCCCAAAAGCAATGATAACTTCCGGGAAGAAGCGTAATGCTTTCACCAGGTCTCACACGAATTTTACTTCCGGCGGGCATCATAAAATTGCGTCCGTCCATGCTGATATGTACAGGAGTATCTGCGAATTTTTCATTTTTATCCGCATTATATATCTGAACTATAAGATCCGCACCTCCGCGGTTAATTATATCCTCCATTTTCAAACGGTGAAAATGGTACGGAGTTACCTGATTTTCTTCGGTTATCAGCATTTTTTCCGCATACGGTTTTGTATACTTATCTATACCGTAATTACCGTTTCGTATGGTAAACATCAGCAAACCGATCTTATGATAATCTCCGCTGCCAAAATCGGTAATATCCCATCCGAGCATATTATCACGAATCTCGTCATATTCCTCGTTGTCGGCAACCTTAGCCCATTCTTCAGGCGTCCACCGCGCAAAAGGAGGGAGCTTAAATCCCATTTCATCTGCAAAATCAAGCGCATCCAAAATAATTTTGTTGATTTCCGAACGTTTCATAATATTCTCCATTCCGCCGAAAAAACGGCAAATTTTATCAATAAGGGAAAACCCTTTATTTTAATTTTCGCAAAATATGCGAACATAAAAACCTATAATATATAGTTTAATTTCAAACCGATATATTATAGTTTCAATAATGGCATATCACAGCTGTAAGGCGTTTCATCGATATAATCAGAATGTATATCGCCATCAAAGTAAATGGAAAAATAGCCGCATCGACTTATTCAATCATACGGCCCGCCTTACAGCCAAGCACCATAAATATGACCATTTGGTCAGACAGAATATACTTGCTATAATGATATTGTAGCATAATGTTTGAAGTATTTCAATAGCTGAGCTTTAATTTAAATAATGGATTATCTGACAAATTAAATTACGTGCATTGCATACGTTATTCACATATAGACTTCATAGTTTAATAAATACACCGATTCAGTGATAACAACCGCTTCGACGATATAACCGTTTTGACAATAGGAACTGGCTCTACGATACAAACAGTTCGATATACAAACTAATTCGACGATACAAATGGTTCAACAATACAAATAATCCGACGATACAAATGATTCAAAGATAAGAACTATCTTAAATAATAACGATTCAAAGAAAAAACGGTTCCGTGTTGAAACTCAGTAACAAAATCATTCATCGTTTCTTTCAAGCCGAGCAGCCGGAAGCTTAAAAGCTGATTTTATGACAGCGGAATGAGATTTTCAAAGTCTTCGGCATTTTCCCGAAGCTTTTTTGCATTTCCAAGCGTGCACCTGAAATCTTGAGATAGAACAGCTTCAATCATATCTGCAGTATCACGGAGCTGCTGCGCTGTCGTTTCTATAATCTCTCTTCTCTCCCTGCAGAGCTCTTCATAAGATACTCCTGACAGGTATGCAGTCATTGAACGCGCAGCACGGTCGCGAAACGACAAAGGACGATCAAGCCCGCTAAAAGTACCTATAATATATCTTGTAAGAGACTTATCGTCAGGATCAAGAGATCTGATAAATTCACCTGCATTTCGGTAAACAGACTCCGTATTTTTAAGGTGAGGATCGCGAAACGAGGCAAAGTAAACATTTCCCGATGAACCGGCAAATCTGCAATTACAGCCGTATGCGCCTCCGAGTACCCGAACAGAATTGTAAAGATATTCACAGTTAAGAATATTTTCAAGAACCTTTAGTGTACCGCTGTATTCATATCCCGCTTTTTTAAGATTTCCACCCATTCCAACAAACTGAACTTGAGAAGACAGCATAAATCCCTCGTTAAGTTTAACAGGGTTTGTCATATCCACGCTGGAACCGTCAAAATATACACCTTCGCTTTCCGAAGATTTATGGTATTTGGATGATGATTCCGAAAAAAGCTTTTCGGAAAATTCGGGAAGTGCTGCACGAAGGACTTCAATTCCCTTCTCTCCACTGCAAACAGAAGCAAACATACGTGATTTCTTAAATATAAGTCGACAAAGCTCTGAGAAACCCTTCGCAATTTTTTCGGAGTTTTCATCATAACCGTCAAGTACCTTATTTATAAACGAATAGAAAGAAATTCCTCCGAGCCACTCATTCTTAAGTGCATGACGAGAAAAATATGAGAGAAGCCGCCCAACAGCTATCGTGTTTCCCCGATTATTAATTTTACTTTGAACATCAGAACGACTCTCGGCGATCAGTTCCCGAAGACGCTTCAAATTATTAAATTTGGTAGAAGATAAAATCTCAGCTGCGAGTTCAAGCGATTTTTCCACTTTACCTTCAAAACAGGATACAGAAACCGTAAAATATAATTTGCTTTCATCCGCAGTTCCGTTTTTAAGCACTGTCACAGGCGCAAAATTCATTCTTCCGACGTTTAGCTTAACTTCATTTGAAAGATCATTGTAGCTGTAATTTTCAGTATCCATACGTCCGATAAGATCTCCGAGCTCGCCAAGATATGGTAACCACTTATCGGAAAGGTCATTTATATCAAAATATAACGTTACATATGAAATACCGTTTACACTGCCTTCATGAAGAACCGTTTTAACTCCGCCAAGCTCAGTTTCAATATTTGAAAGCGGAATCGCATCCGGCTCAAGCTCATCTCTTGTAAGACAGGGAATACAATTCTGCTCCTCCTTTGTAGAAGGTGCGCTTTGATACTCATGCAACGCCTTGGTATCATCAACAATCTGATTAAGCTGTTCGTCCGTAAGAGATTTCTTATAATCAGCAAGCTTCCTTGAAAGCTTTCCACTGATTTCATCTATTAATCCCGGAACAGGCTCGTAAGAAAGAAGCACCGAATGCTGTGAATTCAAAATCCGCTTTTTAATAAGCTCTTCAAAATAATCTGTCCCAAGCCTGCTTCGCAGTTCTTTATATATTTCTCCTCCGTGCATATAGGTAAAGGCGGCATCGTCATCATACAGCCAGCTCTGAAGCATGTCTAAGCCGCAGCAAAGTCCACGCGGAGTACTTCCGTAGTCGGCCTCACGATATGAAAATTCCCTTGAGTTGATTGACGCCTCCAGAGCCTTGCGGTCTATTCCGTGCGACGCTTTTTCCAGTCCGTCTATTACAATCTCATAAAACCGTTTTTTATCCTCAGAACATGCATTCTTTGCCATAACATAAAATCCGCTTTGACGCAGATGATCAAGAATGCCTCCGTAAATATCCTGACCGATTCCAGCATCCGTCAGCGCCCTCCGAATCGGCGCTCCGGGAGTATTGATAAGTGCATCCGCAATTATATCCCATGCGATACATTCCTCTGCATCAAGAACAGAGCATGTAGACGCGGCAAAAGCAAGATACGTTCTTTCGTCACGACCGTCCTTTTTATCATCATTTTCAACGGAATAATGCGCCGTTGCCTCACGAAGCTGTCCAAAAGGTTTCTGAGACTCCACATCTGTCGAAGATACATCTATCGCAGAATATTGTGAAAGGTAATTCTCATCAATCCATGTAAGTCTTTCTTCAATGTCTACATCACCCCACAGAAAAATATAACTATTCGACGGATGATAATGAGTACGGTGAAAATCCAAATAATCTTCATATGTCAATTCAGGAATATGCTCCGGATCGCCTCCCGAATTTTTCCCATAAGAAGTATCAGGATACATTACCTTGCATAACTCATCAAAAAGCGAACTGTCAGGAGACGAAAGCACACCCTTCATTTCATTGTAAACTATACCATTGATCTTAAGCTCATCTTCTCTGGACTCAAGCTCATAGTGCCAGCCCTCCTGCATAAATATTTCTTTATATTTATATATGTTAGGATGAAAAACTGCGTCGAGATAAACGCTCATTAGGTTTTTAAAGTCATGATCGTTACAGCTCGCGACCGGATAAACCGTCTTGTCAGGATATGTCATAGCATTGAGAAATGTATTGAGCGATCCCTTGGCAAGAAGCATAAACGGATCACGCGACGGATATTTTTCGGAACCGCAGAGAACGGTATGCTCAATTATATGCGGAACTCCGGTGTCGTTTTCAACCGGCGTGCGGAAACCGATATAAAATGTCTTGTTTTTGTCATCATTTGAAATGACACAGATTCTCGCTCCGGATTTTATGTGACGAAAAACAAGACCGCATCCCGAAACGTCCGGAAGATATTCCTCATATTCTAACCGATATCCTGAAATCATACCTAATTCACTGCTGCTTTTAATACTTTTAGACATAAAATTAATAATCCTTTCCTGCGGCGCGAACTGCCACCCCAAAAATGAGTTCAGCAAAACCTTTGTACACATTCTGCTTTGTACATACTATGCCTTGTACATACTATACTTTGTATATACTCTGCTTCGTATATATTTTGCTTTGTATATATTTTGCTTTGTATATATTTTGCTTCGTAAATATTCTGTGTCATATACTTACAGCGAAAAGTTTTTGCAGACCGATAAAATTCATTAAACTACAAAATTTCGGAAAGCCTCTCAAAGCCGATAGCTGCCGATGCAATCGGATCCTTGGCAACCGTTACTGAAAGAGATGTTACCTCTTCCAACAGCTTCGGAAGCCCGTAAAGCAGGCTTCCGCCCCCGGTAAGCATCAATCCGTTGATAACCACATCAGATTTTCTGTCTTCAGGAATCTGTTTTAAAAATGATCTGACTGCTATTGCAAATTGTTTCACATGGGGAGCTATCGCGGTAAAAATTTCTTTAGAACTGATTTCGGCGGTGTTTGGCAAACCGTCAGAAATGTTTGTTCCTATAACCTCGCTTTTCAATACACTGTCACGCTTCCAAACTCCGCCAAGCTCGATTTTTATGCGCTCCGCTTCACTAAAATTAATTCGAAGCCCATGTTTTTCAGCAATATATCCGGCTATAGCGGCATCAAGCGTATCTCCTCCGATTTTTATTTTATTAGACAATTCGCATCTACCTTTGCATATTAAGGCAATTTCGGACTGAGATCCGCCAATATCTATAATTATATTATAATCATCACGATCGGCAGCTATTCCGCAACCTACAGATGCGGCGATAATTTTATCTATAACCATAACATCCTTAATTCCGTGCCGGCGGACAATATCATAAATACGATTTTCATCCTCCTCAGATATGTCGGCCGACATACAGAAAATCAAATTCGGATGAAAAGGTCCCTTTATTTCCGCTTTCTTTAACATATATGCAATAAAAAATGAAAAATATTTGTTTTCCACACCCATACCGGCTCTAAAAGGATAAATAATTTTAGCCGCGCCCGGAATACGACCGCATAGAATTTCCGCATCACTTCCGGCGGCAAGGATTTTTCCAGATACCTCGTCTATCGCAACAACAGAAGGCTCTTTGACTATTTTTCCGCTCTGCGACAAATACATCAACGCTGTCGATGAACCGAGATCAATTCCGATAATTTTACTCATTATTTATAACCATGCCTTTCCAACGTGAAAAGATCAGAACTGATAACAGCACTTTCTGAATTTCACGTTAATCTCTTATAGCACTCAGACGGGCACCAATAGATACAAAACATACCTAAAATCACAAATCCGATGTCCCTGCAAAACTCATACAAAATACTCTCGCCGCTCCGCCCAAAAGAAGAGCCTGACTACACGCCTCAAAGGTGGCTCCTGTAGTCGCAACATCGTCAATCAGCAAAACATCATGTCCGCACACATCTGTTACATATTTACGGCGACTCTTTTTCAATGAAGTTAAAGCCTTGTCAGCTCCTGCGGCTCTCGAAATAAACTTTTGCATGTTTTTAGAATTACAATTATTTAATCCAAAAGAAAAATTTCTGTTTTTTTCTCTCATCATATAAGAGTTTGCAGCATTTTCAAACCTGTGCTTATAATCAAGTTCTTTCTGTCTGACATTTCCCCGATGCACAAGGCACGGTACATATTTAAAACCGGTAAGCTCAGAGAGAAAACGCGCAATCAGCTCTACCTGATCAAAACCGTTTTCCCTAATCCCGCGCCGGCTTCTCGGAACACCGGCAATAACAGCATCCTCAGATAAAGATAGCCAACCCAAAGCTGTGTACATTTCGGAAGCGATAAAACGCGCAACATATTTCAGAGGCTTGCTCTTCAACTTAAGCAAAACAGTTTTTCCTATTCCGCCGGAATTGTCCGCTGAGTCATATCGGCAAACCGTCATAATCTGCAATGCCATTTCCGTACCAGAGTGAATTTCCTTAATCTGAAGCTGTTTTTCATTTTTCCAGCGTTCAAGACAACTCGCACAGAGCGCAAGCTCTTCACTGACAGGAGATATAATTTTTCCGCACGCAGCGCATTTAGGAGGAAATAAAAGATTCGCTAACAATTCAGAATTTATCACAATTACACCGCGCTCCATAAAAATAATTATTTGATAAAAATTTTAAGTTACTGTATGTCATTTTCACGGATCTCTTCATAAAGACCAGTATAACGATTTGTTAATCGATTATTCTGAATCATTCCGGCAACCATATCCTTGGTTCCGACAAGAATTACCATCTCTTTAGCCCTCGTTACGGCAGTATAAAGCAGATTTCTCGTCATCAACCTTGGAGAGCTCTGATACAGCGGAATAATAACAACAGGATACTCGCTGCCCTGACTTTTATGTACGGTTATTGCGTATGCATGCTCTATTTCGTCAAGCTGGGTATAATCATATACGGCGATACGGCCTTCAAAATTCAAAACTACAGTTTCTTCTCCAGGACGAATTTGTTCTATAAATCCAATATCTCCGTTAAAAATACCATTGCCTTCCGTTACCGTCCCTGTAATACCGCTCTTTTCCCATTCCAATTCATAGTTATTGCGGACCTGCATGATTTTATCGCCTTCTCTGAAAACAATATCCCGGAATTTTTTTTCTTTCTTTTTTTGATCGGGAGGATTCAGCCCGCGCTGAAGCAGTACGTTAAGATATTCGGTGCCTGCCGGACCCTTGCGCGTAGGAGCAATTACCTGAATTTTGGAACGAATCTTCTCTCCGTAAGCATTAGGAAGTCTTGTGCGGCAAAGTGCGGCGACAGTGTCCGCAATTTCAGCCGCGCTTTTGCGCGTCATAAAGAAAAAATCATTGTCCTTTATATCAAGATCCGGATATTCTCCGTTGTTAATTGCGTGAGCATTAGTTATAATCAAACTCGCCCTCGCTTGTCTGAAAATCTCCCTAAGCATTACCGTATTATATCGCTCGCTGCGTATAATATCACTAAGAACATTCCCCGCTCCGACAGAAGGAAGCTGATCCGAATCTCCTATAAGGAGAAGTCTTGTACCGGGTTTTATCGCCTTACAAAGTGCATTCATAAGAAGAATATCCATCATAGACGATTCATCTACTATAATTACATCTGCATCCAGCGTATCGTTTTCATTCTTCTTATATACCGGCTCACGTCCTTCCGAATACTCCATTTCAAGCATTCGATGAACAGTGCATGCTTCATGTCCGGTAGATTCTGATATTCTTTTAGCCGCGCGTCCCGTTGGAGCCGAGAGAAGAACCCTCATTTTCATATCTTCAAAAAGAGAAATAACCGCACGGATTACAGTGGTTTTTCCGGTACCCGGGCCTCCGGTCAGAACCATAACACCGCTTGTAAGCACATTTACGATCGCCTTTCGCTGTGCTTTTGCGTAAGTTATTCCGTTTTCAGTTTCAGCAAGCTCAATAAAACGCTCAAGATCAGCAACATCGATTTTGGGGCACACACGGTCAAGCAAGTCAAGCTTTTCGGCTATATAATGTTCAGCGTCATAATATTTGCTGAGATACACGCATTCTCTGCCGCATCGGCACAAAATCTTAACCTGAGTCATTCCCTCAAGTCTTTCAAGCGCGCTTTCCGCCTCATTTTCTTCAATAGACAGCAAACGCACGGAAGCTGTAATCAACCGATCCTTGGGTATATATGTATGACCATTTGAATTTGCATTATAACTCAGCAGATATTTGATTCCTGCCATTATCCGTTCCGGACAGTTTCCCTCAAATCCAAGCGATACAGCCATACGGTCTACGCGTTCAAATCCCATTCCGTATATTTCGTCACAAAGCAAATAAGGATTACTTTTTATTGTATCAATAGAACTGCCGCCCCATTTTTTATATATCTTCATTGCAGATGCAGGTCCTATATAATCATGGCAAAACATCATGACCGACCGAACCCCAAATTGCTGTTTAAAGCTATCACTAATTACTTTTGCCTTTGAGGCAGATATTCCGGGAATTTCTTCAAGCCATTCAGGATGGTTTTCAAGTACATCAAATGTATCCGCGCCAAATTTCTCAACGATTTTTTTTGCTGAACTCGGTCCAACTCCTTTGACTGTACGTGAAGAAAGATAGCGTAGAATAGACGCTTCGCCGGAAGGAAGCTCCTTTTCATAATATTCGACAGAAAACTGTTTGCCAAAGGAAGGATGAACAATCCATTTTCCCACAGCACGAATAACTTCGCCTTCTGCAATGAACGGCATAATTCCTACAAGTGTTAATAAAATTTCACCGCCTTCATCAGAAACGGAAGATATTTCACAAACTGTATATCCGTTTTCTTCATTTGAAAAAACAACTCTTTCGACAACTCCGGATATTTTGTCTTTCCCGTCAACGGCGGATGGCGCTTCTTCGTTCAACGAAGAATAATCGTTTGACGAAGAATATTCAAATGATTTTTCCTCTATGTTATCCATATTCACCCTATTTTCTGTTTGTATGCAGAATACAACTAAAATCAACAACAAATATAATATAGATAAAGCAGTGCAAAGCAAAATCCTATAATGCGTTGCACTGCTTTGCAGGTTAAAGCAAACTATAATTAAATACGAAATCCAGTCTTAAAGTTTCAATAAATGGCATAACTCCGCCAGAAAGCATAATGGTGTAAATTGTACCACATGAAAAAATGAGCGAAACCCACCTCCTGCAGAGGCAAACGTTTTGGCAGGCGAATGTCTTAGGAAGCGAACGTCTTGACAAGCAAAAGTTTTTGCACGCGAACATATTTACAGCTGAACGTCTTTACAGCTAAACATTTTTGCATTTTCAACTAAACGTCTATGCAGCTCTTACAGACCGTGACACCTCGCTTTAAGTTATATAATCCGAATAAGAATTCCAACAATATTTCACATCAGATATATATTTATATCTGATGTGAAATATATCTAAAATGTAACCCACACTATATGGTTTAAAAGAAATTATTTTATACGGACATCAGATCCCGAATCATGCGGATATCAGACACTAAATCCTTCTCGGCAGCGGTACTATCCTCCACTAAACAAACGACGACAAACTTTTGATCTTAGCAAAACTTAGTTAAATTAATATTGTGCAAATTTATGAAATCAACGGTGCCATATCGAGATTTTCCCAAGGAGCTTTAAGATCCTCACGCCCCATATGGCCGTATGCCGCAAGCTCTTTGTAAATTGGTCTGCGAAGATCAAAACGCTCAATAATTGCAGCGGGACGAAGATCCATATTTTTAGTAACACGCTCGTATAATTCAGCCTCGTTGATTTTAGCTGTTCCAAAGGTATCGAACATAACCGAAACAGGTTTTGCGACCCCAATAGCATATGCAAGCTGAACCTCACATTTATCAGCCAGATGTGCAGCTACAATATTTTTTGCAAGATACCTCGCGGCATAAGCGGCAGTTCTGTCAACCTTAGTCGGATCTTTTCCGGAAAAGGCTCCTCCGCCGTGACGTGAATATCCTCCGTATGTATCGACAATAATTTTCCGTCCGGTCAGCCCGCTGTCTCCCATCGGACCACCGACAACAAATCTTCCTGTCGGGTTTACATAAATAATTGTTTCGTCATCAATAAATTCTGCAGGTATAACCGGATTAATTACATTTTTTATAAGATCTTCACGAATATTTTCCATTGCAACATCAGGTGAATGCTGCGTAGACACTACTATTGTATCGACACGAACAGGCCGGTCTCCGTCATATTCTATTGTAACCTGAGTTTTTCCATCAGGTCTGAGATACGGCAAAGTTCCGTTCTTCCTGACCGCGGTAAGTCTCTTAGCCAATGAATGAGCCATCTGAATTGGCATAGGCATAAGTTCCGGCGTTTCATTACATGCGAAACCGAACATCATTCCCTGATCTCCCGCTCCTGTATCAAGGCCGTCGGTAATAGAACCGCTTTTAGCTTCAAAAGCCTTATCAACTCCAAGAGCAATGTCAGGCGACTGCTCATGTATCGAATTTATAATTGCACAGGTATCACAATCAAAACCGTACGATGAATTATTGTATCCGATTTCACGAACTGTATTTCTTACAACAGACTGAAAATCAACATATGCTTCCGCAGTAACCTCTCCCATGACCGAAATAATACCGGTCGTCGTCGTTGTCTCGCATGCAACACGTGACAGCTTGTCCTGACGCAAAAATTCGTCAAGTATTGCATCCGAGATTTTGTCACAGATTTTATCAGGATGTCCTTCGGTAACCGATTCAGACGTAAACAGTTTTTTCATTACAATAATACCCCACCTTTGCAGTAACAAAGGCTTCCTTTCTCCCGGAATAAAAGCAATAAATCTATATCTTTACTGTATATTGAAAAATATCTTTAGAATATATCTAAAATATGTCTATTATAGTATATCATAGAGGATTTGTATATCAAAACACCATTATATGTACAAAATGTAAATATAATGACAATCACATATCTTAATTTCAGAAAACCTTTTTACCAAATGATGCTATGCTTTTTGTTATAGATTCTTTGAAACAAACGGACAGAAATATTTATATGAGAAATCTTAAAAAATCAATAAATCCATAGCATATGGGGGAAACAAGAGTTGCAGCGGCAAGAACCCCAGCAAAAATCGAAATTAAAGCCTTACTGCGCTTCATATCAAGCAAAGACGCAACAAGAGCACCCGTCCAGGCACCTGTACCCGGAAGCGGAATTGCAACAAAGAGAAAAAGTCCCCATGTCGCATATTTTGTAATTTTATCTTTATTTTTATCCGCCTTTTTTAAAATAAAACCCGCAGTTTTATTAAAAAAACTAATTTTGGAATGACTCATAAGATGTAAAATTTTATTTATAAAAATCAGAATAAACGGAATCGGCAGCATATTTCCGATAACACTTATAATGATATTTAAAAAAATCGGAAACCCAAACGCATAGCCGATAGGAATCGAAGCTCTGAGTTCAAGAATAGGCAGCATCGAAATAAAAAAAACATAAAGGATATTTGACATCAGAATCACCGTATATGGCCAACGACCACATAATAATTTATATTTGAATTAAAGCTTGAAAATCTCCATATCACCAAGAAAGTCCCTTAGCCTTACGCATAAGGGACTTTACAGAGTGAATCAATTTATGAAATCGCGCAAAGAAATTATTCAATAATCTCTGTTACAACGCCGGAACCTACTGTTCTGCCGCCCTCACGGATAGCAAAACGAAGTCCTTTTTCCATAGCGATAGGAGTAATAAGATCAACTGTCATATCAACATTATCGCCGGGACGGCACATATCAACGCCTTCAGGAAGATTGATTATACCAGTAACGTCTGTTGTTCTGAAATAGAACTGAGGACGATATCCGGGGAAGAACGGCTTTGAACGTCCGCCTTCTTTTTCAGTCAAAACATAAACCTGACCGACAAATTTTGTATGAGGATGAACAGAACCGGGAGCACAAATAACCTGTCCGCGCTCAATCTCATTTTTCTGAATACCACGAAGAAGAACACCGATGTTATCTCCTGCTTCCGCCTGATCGAGAAGCTTGTGGAACATCTCAACTCCTGTAACGGTTGATTTCTTCTTTTCTTCAGAAAGACCGACAATTTCAATTTCGTCGCCAACCTTAACAGTTCCGCGCTCTACACGGCCTGTCGCAACGGTTCCGCGTCCTGTAATAGAGAATACATCCTCTACAGGCATAAGGAAAGGAAGATCAGCCTTACGGTCGGGAGTAGGGATATACTCATCAACTGCGTTCATAAGCTCAAGAATAGAAGCATATACGGGATCGCTCGGATCCTTGCTGTCGCTCATAAGAGCCTCACGGGCAGATCCGCGGATAATCGGAACATCGTCGCCCGGGAAGCCATACTGGCTGAGAAGATCACGGATTTCCATCTCTACAAGCTCAAGAAGCTCTTCGTCATCGACGAGGTCTGTCTTATTGAGATATACAACGATTGCGGGAACTTCAACCTGACGAGCAAGAAGAACGTGCTCGCGGGTCTGCTGAAGAGGACCGTCAGATGCTGCGACAACAAGGATTGCTCCATCCATCTGAGCTGCACCGGTAATCATGTTCTTAATATAGTCAGCGTGGCCGGGGCAGTCAACGTGTGCATAGTGACGATTAGCCGTCTCGTACTCAACGTGACGGGTATTGATTGTAATACCTCTTGCTTTTTCCTCAGGCGCATTATCGATCTGATCATAAGCGAGAAATTCGATATTGCCGTTTGTAAGTGAAAGAGTCTTTGTAATTGCCGCAGTAAGAGTTGTCTTACCGTGGTCAACGTGACCGATAGTTCCTATGTTGACATGGGGTTTTGTACGTTCAAATTTTTCCTTTGCCATAACATTAGCCTCCTAATTTTATTTTAATGTTAATTGTTAGCACGCTTGGAAACAAGTGTTTCCTGTATTGATTTAGGCACTTCTGCGAAATGACTCGGCTCCATTGTATACTGAGCACGTCCCTGTGAACGTGAACGGAGTTCTGTGGAATAACCGAACATCTCAGAGAGCGGAACAAATGCAAAAATCTGTTCAGCGCCTGAAACCTCTTCCATACCCTGAATCTGACCGCGCCTTGAGTTAAGATCACCGATAATATCACCCATATATTCGGTAGGAGTGATAACATTGACTTTCATAATTGGCTCGGTTAGTACCGGGTCTGCCTTTCTCATAGCTTCCTTGAAAGCCATAGATCCGGCAATTTTAAATGCCATTTCAGATGAGTCGACTTCATGGTAAGAACCATCGTACAGCGTTACCTTTACGTCAACTACATTGTAGCCGGCAATAACACCGGCCTGCATTGCACTCTGAATTCCGGCATCGACGGCAGGAATATATTCCTTAGGAATTGCTCCGCCGACAATTTTATTAATAAATTCATATCCCTTGCCCGGTTCGTTAGGTTCAATTGTGATCTTACAATGACCGTATTGTCCCTTACCTCCGGACTGTCTTACATATTTGGTATCCTGATCCGCGCTCTTACGGATAGTTTCCTTATATGCAACCTGGGGCTTACCTACATTCGCCTCAACCTTAAATTCACGCAGAAGTCTGTCTACAATAATTTCAAGATGAAGCTCTCCCATTCCGGCAATGATTGTTTGCCCGGTATCCTCGTCCGTATAGGTACGGAAAGTCGGGTCTTCCTCCGCAAGCTTCGAGAGAGCAATTCCCATCTTTTCCTGACCTGCTTTTGTCTTAGGCTCAATCGCAACCCTTATAACGGGCTCCGGGAATTCCATAGATTCAAGTATAATAGGATTCTTTTCATCGCAGAGCGTATCTCCCGTTGTAGTATTTTTAAGACCAACGGCAGCAGCTATATCTCCGGAATATACGCAGTCAATGTCCTGGCGGTTATTGGCGTGCATCTGAAGAATACGTCCGAGACGCTCTTTATCGTCCTTATTGGAATTGTAAACTGTTGAACCTGTCTGAATAGATCCTGAGTAAACACGCATAAAGCAAAGCTTACCCACAAACGGATCTGTCATAATCTTAAACGCAAGAGCTGCGAACGGCTCCTCATCGCTTGAGTGACGCTCCTCCTCCTGCTCTGTATCGGGATTTATACCCTTGATAGCCGGAACGTCCAGCGGAGAAGGCATATAATCGACAATAGCGTCAAGCAGCTTCTGCACACCTTTATTCCTATAAGAGGTTCCGCAGACTACAGGAACGATTTTATTTGCAATCGTACCCTTGCGGATTGCGTTTTTTATCATATCTTTGGAAATTTCCTCGTCCGCACAATAGAGCTCAAAAAGCTCCTCGTCGCACTCGGCAATTGCCTCGATCATCTCTTTATGATATTTCTCGGCGATTTCCTTCATATCATCGGGAATATCTTCCACTCTCATATCTTTACCGAGATCATCGTAATAAACATCGGCTTTCATATCGATCAAATCGATAATACCGCGGAAAGTATCCTCAGCTCCGATAGGAAGCTGAATCGGTACGGGATTCGTTTTAAGACGATCGCGCATCATCTGAACAACATGGAAAAAGTCAGCGCCGTTTATGTCCATTTTATTGACATAAGCCATACGCGGAACTCCATACTTATCAGCCTGTCTCCAAACGGTTTCTGACTGAGGCTCAACTCCGCCCTTTGCACAGAAAACCGTGACAGAGCCGTCAAGAACACGCAGTGAACGCTCTACCTCAACAGTAAAGTCAACGTGACCGGGTGTATCAATAATATTGATACGATGTTTCGGATACTGATTATTTTCACCGCTCCAGAAACAGGTTGTTGCAGCGGACGTAATTGTAATACCTCTCTCCTGCTCCTGTTCCATCCAGTCCATTGTTGCCGCGCCTTCATGAACTTCTCCGATTTTATGCGTACGGCCTGTATAGAACAGAATACGCTCGGTAGTAGTAGTTTTTCCAGCATCGATATGCGCCATAATGCCGATATTTCTTGTTCTTTCAAGTGTATATTCTCTTGGCATTAAATTGCTCCTTGCAGTTTTAAATAACTAAAATTAATAAACAAACATCAATTCAGTCAAATTCAGGCCGAATTCTAAATTGTGAAAAATGCACAAAAATAATGCAATTACAGCCTTTTTTAATCTTTCTGAAATTAATATCTGTAATGTGCAAAAGCCTTGTTTGCTTCTGCCATACGATGTGTCTCGTCCTTCTTTTTTACAGCTCCGCCGGTATTGTTGAGAGCATCCATAATTTCTCCCGCAAGTCTTTCCGACATAGTTCTTTCACTGCGAAGTCTGGCATAGCCTGTAATCCAACGGAGTCCGAGAGTCTGGCGGCGTTCGGGACGCACTTCCAACGGAACCTGATATGTTGAGCCGCCCACACGTTTCGCCTTTACTTCCAGGCTCGGCATAATATTGTTAAGCGCTTCGATAAATGCGTCAAGAGGATTCTTTCCAAGTTTCTCTTCGACAATTTTAAAAGCATCATAAACAATTTTCTGTGCTACGCCTTTTTTTCCGTCATACATAATATTATTGATAAGCTTGGTAACAAGCTTGGAATTGTACAGCGGATCCGGCAGCACATCTCTTTTTGATATCTGACCTCTTCTTGGCACTGTTCTTCCCTCCTTCATAAGAATATGATATCATCGGTACTCGAAATCATACCTCGATGATGTTTCGTTAATGCTGAGGCCGCAGTCTACATATTGTATAGGAAAAGTTGCCGATACAGCTCGTTTTCATTCTACTGTAATGCTGAGGCCGCACCATAAATACGGTGCTTTTCAACCTAACGCTTCAAGGCTTAGGATTTCGGTCTCTTGACGCCGTATTTTGAGCGTCCCTGACGGCGGTTCGCAACGCCCTGAGCGTCCAGCGTACCGCGGATGACGTGATAACGTACACCAGGCAGATCACGGACTCTTCCGCCTCTGATCAAAACGACAGAGTGTTCCTGCAGATTATGTCCGATACCCGGAATGTAAGTTGTCGCCTCCATACCGTTAGTAAGTCTTACTCTGGCAATTTTACGAAGTGCAGAGTTAGGCTTTTTAGGGTTAACCGTTGTAACTTTTGTGCAGACTCCGCGCTTCTGAGGTGCGCTGGCATCTGTACGTACATTCTTTATAGAGTTAAATCCCTTTTGAAGCACTGGTGACTTTGACTTATAGCTCTTGTCCTTACGGCCTTGCTTTACAAGCTGATTAAAGGTTGGCATACTTCTCCTCCTTCTTCAAAAAATAATAAATATATGTCAGTGAAACTGCCGTGACAAATAATGCGGCAGTTTCACAGTCCACGCGGTATATTATATCACTTTATTCCTATAATTGTCAAGTCCAAAGCGATTTATACAAAACTTTCGTCTTTTTGCACAATGAGTCAAAAACGAAAAAACATATCAAATCAACGAAGATTCTTCCCGTTCATCCTCATATTCGTACTCATAATCCTCTTCCTCGTCTTCATCATCATAGTCATAAATTTCAGGAAGATTTCTGTGTTCGATTTCAACATTCCGGTAACATTCCATACCGGTTCCGGCAGGAATAAGCTTACCGATAATAACATTTTCCTTAAGTCCGAGCAGATGATCCACCTTGCCCTTAATAGCCGCCTCGGTAAGAACCTTGGTTGTCTCTTGGAAAGATGCCGCGGAAAGGAAAGACTCTGTGAGAAGCGAAGCTTTTGTGATACCAAGAAGAACAGGCTTGATAACCGCCTTGCGAAGTTCGGTTTCTCCCGCGTCAATTCTTGCCTGAATAGCTTCGTTTTCACTCTCATACTCGGTAACGTCCACCATGCTTGCGTTTAGAAGTCCGGTATCTCCGGAATCAATCACTCTGACTTTTCTCGTCATCTGACGGGCAATAACCTCGATATGCTTGTCGTTAACTTCAACCGACTGCATACGATAAACACGCTGAACCTCACGTATGATGTAATCGTATACAGCGTCAAGTCCGAGAATTTCGGTAATGTCTGACGGAGAAAGCTGTCCTTCCGTAAGAGGTTCTCCCTTACGAACATAGTCGCCTTCCTCGAAACGTAGTTTCATACCATAAGGAATAGAATGCTCTTTTTCCTTTTCATCAGCCGGAATGGGATCAGTCTCGGTAGGATTAATACGGACAATCTTACGCCGTTTCTCCTCGGGAATCGAGAGAATACCGCTGCATTTTGCAAGAACAGCAGCCTTTTTAGGAGTACGCGATTCAAAAAGCTCTTCAACTCTCGGAAGACCCTGTGTAATGTTTGAACCGGCAACGCCTCCCGTGTGGAAGGTTCTCATCGTTAGCTGAGTACCAGGCTCGCCGATAGACTGTGCGGCAATTATGCCAACTGCCTCTCCGACACTTACAAGCTTTCCGGATGCAAGATCGGATCCGTAACAGTGAGCACATACGCCGTGCTTAGAGCGGCATTTCAGAATTGTTCTTATCTGAACTTTTTCGATTCCCGCCGAAATGATCTTCTTCACCTGTGCATCGCAGAGCATAGTGTTGTCCGGAGCAATAACCTCTCCTGTTCCAGGATCGACAACATCTCCTACAGTATATCTGCCGAGAAGTCTTTCAGCAAGCGGCTCTATAACATCATTTCCGTCTGTTATAGCGCTTACCCATAGTCCTTCTTTTACTCCGCAGTCCTCATGACGTATAATCACATCCTGAGAAACATCCACAAGACGTCTTGTAAGATAACCGGAGTCAGCGGTTTTAAGCGCGGTATCCGAAAGAGACTTACGGGCTCCGCGCGCCGCCATAAAGTATTCGAGTATATTAAGGCCTTCGCGGAAGTTAGACTTAATCGGTATTTCCATAGTCATACCATTGGTGGCAAACATAAGTCCGCGCATTCCGGCCAGCTGACGCATCTGAGTAATATTTCCGCGTGCTCCGGAGTCTGACATCATCTTTATGGGGTTATAATCGTCAAAACTGTCCTGAAGAGCGGCAACAACATCTTTTGTTGCCTGATCCCAGATAGCAATAACATTGTTGTAACGCTCCTCATCGGTAAGCTCACCGCGCATATAGCTGTGAGTAATTGTATCTACATCGGCCTCCGCTTGTTTTACAAGTTCGTATTTTTTCTTAGGAATAGTAATATCGGCAATTGAAATCGACATTGCGGCTTTGGTAGAATATTTGTATCCCATCGATTTTATCTCGTCAAGCACACGAGCTGTTTCCGGTATCCCGTGAGTATTTATACATCTGTCGATAAGCTGTCCGAGCTGTTTCTTTCCGCATTTGAATGTAATTTCAAGATCAAGCATTTTAGACGGATCAGAACGGTCAACATAACCGAGGTCCTGCGGAAGCGGACGATTAAATATCAGACGTCCGAGCGTAGCATCAATAATGCCGGTGTGAATCTTTCCGTCAATCTCACGGCTGACGCGGATTCGAATAGGAGCATGGAGACCAAGCAGCCCGTTCTCATAAGCCATCATAGCTTCATCAAAGTCGCGGAACACATGTCCCTCTCCCGGCTCTCCCGGCTTATCCATTGTCAGATAATAGCATCCGAGTACCATGTCCTGAGAAGGAACAGTAACAGCGCGTCCGTCTGCCGGTTTAAGCAAATTTCCTGCCGACAGCATAAGAAATCTTGCCTCTGCCTGAGCCTCGGATGACAGCGGAACATGAACAGGCATCTGGTCACCGTCAAAGTCCGCGTTAAAAGCGGTACATACAAGAGGATGAAGCTTAATTGCACGCCCCTCAACCAAAATAGGCTCAAATGCCTGAATTGAAAGACGGTGGAGCGTCGGCGCCCGGTTGAGAAGTACAGGATGCTCCTTAATTACATTCTCAAGAGCGTCCCATACTTCGGGAGCAACCTTCTCAACTTTCTTTTTAGCATCTTTGATATTTGAAGCTTTCTGAGTCTCAACAAGCCGTTTCATTACAAATGGCTTAAAGAGCTCAAGAGCCATTTCTTTCGGAAGTCCGCACTGATATATTTTAAGTTCAGGACCTACGACAATAACCGAACGTCCCGAATAATCAACACGCTTTCCGAGAAGATTCTGACGGAAACGCCCCTGTTTTCCACGAAGCATTTCGGAAAGAGATTTAAGTGGACGGTTGCTCGGCCCGGTTACCGGCTTTCCGCGGCGCCCGTTGTCAATAAGCGCGTCAACAGCTTCCTGTAGCATTCTCTTTTCGTTGCGTATGATAATATCAGGCGCGCCCATCTGCAGAAGATTTTTCAGTCTGTTGTTTCTTCCGATAACACGTCGGTAAAGATCATTTAGATCACTTGCCGCAAAACGTCCTCCGTCAAGCTGAACCATGGGACGAATCTCCGGAGGAATTACAGGAATAACGTCAAGAATCATCCATTCCGGACGGTTGCCGGATTTTCGGAACGCCTCAACCACTTCAAGACGCTTGCTCAAGCGTATTTTTTTCTGACCGGTTGCTCCTGCAAGCTGTTCGCGAAGCTCTGCAGAGAGCTGTTCAATATTGAGAATAGGCTCAGACAGAAGCTCTTTAATTGCTTCCGCTCCCATACCTACTCTGAAAGAATTCTCATACTTTTCGTAATATGACTTATATTCATTCTCTGTGAGAAGCTGATTTCTCGCAAGCGGTGTCTCTCCAGGATCGATTACAATATATGAAGCAAAGTAAAGAACCTTTTCCAGCGACCTCAGCGGAATATCAAGCAACAAACTCATGCGTGACGGCACAGCTCTGAAATACCAGATATGCGATACAGGAGCCGCAAGCTGAATATGGCCCATACGTTCGCGGCGCACTTTCTTTGTAGTTACCTCGACACCGCATTTTTCGCATACGTGAAATTCTTTATTCCTTATACGTTTATATTTACCGCAGGCGCACTCGCCATCCTTAGTCGGACCGAAAATGCGCTCGCAGAATAAGCCGTCTCTCTCAGGCTTAAGAGTTCTGTAATTTATAGTCTCCGCCTTTGTCACCTCACCGTGCGACCATTTCAGTATCATCTCAGGAGATGCCAATCCGATTTGTATAGAATCAAAGGTATTGTGTTCCATAACTATGACCATGCCTTTCGTACATACTTAAAGTTTCGGCCGGTTTCGGCTGCGCTGAAATGCCGGTCTGCCGGACCGACAAGTCGCGAAACTTTGGTCTGAAGAATTTTACCTCAGGCCCTTTACTCCCGTCAGTTGTTTTCGTCATCTGTCAGAATACCATCCTCAGTGCCGATATCAAAACCGTCTCCGAATTCATTCTCTTCCGGTTCAGACACAAAAACATCATCTTCCTCGTCTTCCGAGTCATATGCATCGTGATTTTCGCCGATGTCATTGACAACAGACGCATTCATATATTCACTGCTTACATCCTCAGACTCTGTTTCGCTGACATATACGGGTGCGTCAGATTCCTCTTCGCCGAGAGTTGACAGTTCAATTTCATTTCCTTCCTTATCAAGTACCCTTATATCGAGAGCCAAAGACTGAAGCTCCTTGACAAGCACTTTAAAAGATTCAGGCACGCCGGGAGTAGGAATATTCTGTCCTTTTACAATTGCTTCAAAGGCTTTTACACGTCCGGTAACGTCATCGCTCTTAAATGTAAGTATCTCCTGGAGCGTATATGCAGCGCCGTACGCCTCAAGCGCCCATACCTCCATCTCTCCAAAGCGCTGACCTCCGAACTGAGCTTTACCTCCGAGAGGCTGCTGCGTCACCAGAGAATACGGTCCCGTTGAGCGAGCGTGAATTTTATCATCAACAAGATGGTGAAGCTTAAGATAATACATAATACCGACAGTTACGGGATTATCAAAGGGTTCTCCGGTTCTTCCGTCATAAAGAACGGCCTTTCCGTCAGGACGAAGGTTTGCCATTTTAAGGCATTCGGTTATATCAGCCTCATGAGCGCCGTCAAATACGGGAGTCATAACCTTCCACCCAAGTTTGCGGGCAGCAATTCCCAAATGCACTTCAAGCACCTGTCCGATATTCATTCGTGAAGGAACTCCGAGAGGATTAAGCACAATATCAAGAGGTGTACCGTCTTCAAGAAAAGGCATATCCTCAGGCGGAAGAATTCTCGAAACAACACCTTTGTTTCCGTGACGTCCCGCCATTTTATCGCCGACAGAAATCTTCCGCTTCTGGGCGACATAGACGCGCACGACCTTATTGACCCCGGGGGGAAGCTCGTCCCCGGCTTCTTTGGTAAAGGTACGAACATCTACAATTATACCGGACTCACCGTGAGGCAAGCGAAGCGAAGTATCCCTGACCTCGCGGGCTTTTTCTCCGAAAATTGCGCGCAGAAGCCGCTCTTCCGCTGTAAGCTCGGTTTCTCCCTTAGGAGTAACCTTTCCAACAAGAATATCTCCGGATCTGACTTCTGTACCGATACGGATTATACCCTCAGCGTTAAGATCCTTCAGGGCATCATCTCCGACGTTTGGAATTTCACGTGTGATCTCTTCAGGACCAAGCTTGGTATCACGTGCCTCGTGTTCATATTTTTCAATATGAATCGAAGTATATACATCATCGCGAACAAGACGCTCATTGAGAAGAACCGCGTCCTCGTAGTTATAACCCTCCCAAGTCATAAACCCGATAAGAGCGTTTTTGCCGAGGGAAATTTCTCCGTTTGACGTAGCCGGTCCGTCTGCGATAACCTCGCCTTCCTCAATCAAATCTCCGACGTCAACTATAGGACGCTGATTGACACACGTTCCCTGATTGGAACGTTTGAATTTTATCAAATGATATACATCCTTTGTTCCGTCATGGGCTCTTACGGTAATCTCATCTGCCGTAACGCGCTCGCAGGTGCCGGCCCGTTTAGCACAGACCACGACTCCGGAATCAACGGCAGCCTTGTATTCCATACCAGTTCCGACAATAGGAGACTCCGTCACCATAAGCGGAACTGCCTGCTTCTGCATGTTAGATCCCATCAGCGCGCGAGAGTTATCATCATTTTCAAGGAACGGTATCATAGCGGTCGCAACAGAAACTACCATCTTAGGAGATACATCCATATAATCAACCTTGGAGGCATCAACCTGAATAATCTCCGCACGATACCGCGCAGTGACCTTCTTATTCACAAAATGACCGTTTTCGTCAAGCGGCTCGTTCGCCTGAGCAACAATATAGTTGTCCTCGGTATCGGCAGTCATATGATCAATTTCAAACGTAACCGTTCCGGTGGCTTTATCTACCTTCCGGTACGGAGCCTCAATAAATCCATATTCATTAATGCTCGCATAGGTCGCAAGATATGAAATAAGTCCGATGTTAGGTCCTTCAGGAGTCTCGATAGGACACATACGGCCGTAGTGAGTATAGTGAACGTCACGAACTTCAAACGATGCTCTGTCTCTCGACAAACCGCCCGGTCCGAGCGCAGACAGTCGGCGTTTATGAGTCAATTCTGCAAGCGGGTTATTCTGATCCATAAACTGTGAAAGCGGAGACGAACCGAAAAATTCTCTTATTGCCGTAACAATCGGACGGATATTTATAAGAGCTTCCGGAGTAATCGATTCACTGTCATGAACTGTCATACGTTCTTTGACAATCTTATCCATACGAGAAAAGCCTATGCGAAGCTGATTCTGGAGAAGCTCGCCCACAGATCTCAGACGACGGTTTCCGAGATGGTCAATGTCATCGGTCGTGCCGATATCATGGAAAAGACCAATCATATAGCTTATAGATGCAAGAATGTCATCACGAGTTATATGTTTCGGCGACAATTCAGCGATCCGTTTTTTAGCCTCGCATTTTAAATCCTCTTCATCGGTTCCGACCTCATTTATAATATCGGAAAGGACGCTGTAGCGCACCTTGTGTTTGATACCGATATCGGTAAGATCGTAGCCGAGTATAGCTTCAGGATATACCATTCCGTTAGAAAGAAGCTTGAGCTCAGATCCGTCACTCGCGCTAATATACGCCTCATTTACCGCTCCTGCGCGGAGCTTTTCAAGCATAGCGTCATCGATAATATCCCCTTCAGAACCAATCACCTCGCCTGTAACAAGGCTTATGCACGGACGGGCAAGAACCTGTCCGCGAAGCCGGTCCTCCAGATCCATCTTTTTATCATATTTATAGCGTCCGACAGGCATTAGATCATAACGCTTCGGATCAAAAAACATATTGTTAATAAGAAGCTGAGCGCTTTCCACAAGAGGCGGATCTCCGGGACGGAGGCGCTTATAAATATCTTTAAGCGCCTCGTCGGAAGCACTCGTAGAATATTTTTGAGCCTCGCTTTCCATATCATCCTTTGCAAGCGTCTCACGTAGATAATGATCATCTCCGATAAGATCAATAATCTCCTGTTCCGTATCAAAACCGAGAGCACGGATAAAAATAGTGAGCGGCATCTTCCGGTTCTTGTCAATACGAACATACATGACGTCATTCATGTCGGTTTCATATTCAATCCACGCGCCGCGGTAAGGAATTACCTGAGCTGTATATATCCTTTTTCCGGTTTTATCAAGCATTGAGTCGTAGTACATTCCGGGAGAACGGACAATCTGAGACACAATAACACGCTCTGCGCCGTTGATGATAAACGTACCGTTTTCAGTCATAATCGGAAAATCGCCCATAAATATCTGTTTAACGATAGGCGTACCGGTAGTTTTATTGTAAAGCCTTACAGTTACGCGAAGAGGCGCCGCGTAGTTTACATCTCTTTCCTTGCATTCCGCAACCGAGTATTTCGGCTTAGGATCAATTGAATAGTCGATGAACTCGATTTCGAGGTTACCCGAATAATCGGTAATCGGAGATACATCGCGAAGAACTTCCATAAGTCCTTCATTTATAAACCATTCATAGGACTTTTTCTGCACATCTATAAGATTCGGCAGATCAAGTGCTTCATCAATCTTGGAAAAGCTCATTCGTACATTTTTTCCAAGCTTCTGGGGCTTTACCATCTGAATAATCACTCCTTAAAAATATTTGGATAATACCGCCGCCGTACCGACCACGGTAACGGCTGCAAACAAACAGAGAAAAACCGTTTTACGGAAAAATACGGGAACAAAACCCGTCCCGGACAGGTAAAGTCACCCCTACGGCATGCTGGTTACAGCCGAATTATAAGCAGGCTTTACTCTCCCGGACAGTATTTCATTCCCATATTTCAGTCTCACAAGTTCTATTCCATTCATTATCAGCAGAATATTAGCATAAGCCAAGTATGAAAGCTAATCTAATCGGATATAATTCCGTATAATTCCGCTTAGTAAATAATCGGATTCACGTATTATATAAACACAGAATCCGTAAAAAAAAGCGAATGTAAAATATATGATATCACAACAGGATTTTTTTGTCAACAATAAGCCGCAAAGAAAATGTAAATTTTTTATTTTTTTATTTTACATTTTATTCATACATTCAAACTAATGCAAATAAAGATTTTTTTACAAGAAAATGTTAAAAACACTTGCAAAATCTTTTTGTTTGTGATACAATTAATAAATAGTATGGTTTAAAGCGAAAAGTTTTCTTACGTCCGCGAAGACGCTCGCACAAAGCCGTGTATTATTGGTATGCTTCTTATAGATCTTATAGATTTGAATTTTAAAAAAGTACCCGCTTTTTTTATGCATGATTCAAAACATCCGTTTTCCGATTGTTTATTAAGCAGCCACTTTTACACTACAAACTCAAGGAGGTGAAGGATTTGCCGAATATTAAGTCAGCAAAAAAGCGTGTCATCGTCACAAAGACTAAAACGCTCCAGAACAAAATGTTCAAAACTGCCGTTAAGAGCACAATAAAGAAATATGAATCAGCTCTTGCTGCAGGAGATAAAGATGCCGCTGCCGCAACATATAAGGATGCAGTAAAGATAATTGACAAAGCTGTTGCAAAAGGAATCATTCATAAAAATAAAGCTGCAAGAAAAAAGAGTCAGTTTACTCTTGCGCTCAACAAATTAAACGCTTAAGGCTTATGTCAGTTAAATAAAAAGAAAAGCAATTCCGTCACTCACCCGGAATTTGCTTTTCTTTTTTTATATATACGGTATATGGCGCGCTCACAAGCTACTGCGTCTTCCCATCTGCCCCGCTGCTTGCAAGTTCTCCGTCAAAATCGAGCATATCGGATAGGATATAGTTGCTGACATACATTCCGCCGGGTGTAAAATAATATCTGTTGCCGTTTTTTTTCATGTATCCGCCTTCTATATATTTGTTTAAATAAGCGGAATACATATTTTCAAAGCTTTTTCCGAAGCAAGCTTCAAAGTCTGATGTATCTACACCGTAAACTGTACGCAGATGAAGCATTACATACTCGCCGATACGGTCATTCGGACTTATGTTATATTTTTCATCGATAATATCATAATCACGGTCAGGGCGTTCCATAGACTCTATGTATCTGTCAATATCCCTCTTAAACGAGAAACGGCAGCCGCCAAGGTATGAATGCGCGCCAGGTCCCAAGCCGAGATATTCTCCGCAGCTCCAGTATTTAATATTGTGTCTGCAGGCAAAACCCTCTTTTGCAAAGTTGCTTATTTCATACTGATCATACCCGTTTCGTCTGAGATATTCAACAGACGAAAAATACATATTCGCCTCTTCATCTTCCCCCGGAAGAGCAAGTTTTTCTCTCAGTTTAAAAAACGGAGTTTCCTCCTCGATTTTCAATCCGTAGAGAGAAATATGCTCCGGATCAAGCTCGCATATTCTCTCCAAAGTGTCTTCAAGGCTTTCTCTTGTCTGATACGGTATTCCATACATCAAATCAATATTTATATTGTCGAAGCCGGCCTTTCGCGCCGCATAAAAGCAATCTTCCGCTTCCTCGTAGCTGTGTATTCTTGTAAGAGCCTTCAGTTCTCTGCCGCAGGCAGACTGAATACCGATACTGAGGCGGTTTGCCCCAGCGCGCCGGTATTTCTTAAAATCCGAGGCGGAAGCTGTTGCAGGATTACATTCTATAGTAAACTCTGCCTTATCTGCCACTTTAAAGTTTTCATATATACCGTCTATAACCGTACACATTGACTTATACGGCATAACTGTCGGCGTCCCTCCGCCAATGTAAATACTGCTGATTTCCCTGTCCTTAAGCGAATCGGAATAATCTTCCATATGAAGAACAAGAGCATCGGCATATCGGTCAAAGTCCTCACGCCCAGGCATAGAATAAAAATCACAGTAAGCACATTTACTTTTGCAATAGGGTATATGGATATATAAACCAATCCGATTATTCATAATAACAACCATACCTTTCCCGGCATTTTTGCAGACAAGCATAAACCGCGGAGCAAAAAAGTGTAATTAGAAAAGTTCGTTTACAACATTTTTGTAATATTATTTTATATATATTTATTTTTACTTTTTAATTTTATAATATAACTTTTTTACTTTTTACGCTGCTCCTCACTGTACAGCATCGTGAACATTAAAGCTACGTACAAAATCAAAGAATCAGTCATCATCGAGCTTAAGAACCGCCATGAACGCTTCCGGCGTAACCTGAACAGAGCCAAGTTGCCTCATGCGCTTTTTTCCCTCTTTTTGCTTCTCAAGAAGCTTCTTTTTTCTCGTTATATCGCCGCCGTAGCATTTTGCAAGTACGTCCTTCCTCAATGCCTTTACAGTTTCACGAGCAATTATCTTTCCGCCGACAGCCGCCTGAATAGGCACTTCAAAAAGCTGTCTCGGTATATTGTCCTTAAGCTTTTCGGCAATTTTTCTCGCTCTAGTATACGCCTTTTCCTCATGTACAATAAAGGACAGCGCGTCTACAATCTCCCCGTTAAGCAATATATCGAGCTTTACAAGTTTGCTCGGCTTATATCCGTCGAACTCATAATCCAGCGACGCATATCCCTTGCTGCGGCTTTTAAGAGCGTCAAAAAAGTCATAGACAATTTCATTGAGAGGGAGCTCATAATATAGTTCCGCCCTTTTTGCATCAACATACTTCATATCCCTGTATATGCCCCGTCTATCCTGGCAAAGTTCCATAATTCCTCCGACATAGTCGGTCGGAGTTATTATACTCGCCTTAACAATAGGTTCGCATGCCTGCTCGATTTCGTCCGCAGACGGATAATTCGTCGGATTGTCTATATAAACAACCTCGCCCCCGCGTTTGGTAATTTTATAAATTACGCTCGGAGCGGTCGTAATCAAATCAAGGTTAAATTCCCTTTCAAGGCGTTGTTGTATAATCTCCATATGAAGAAGACCAAGAAAGCCGCAGCGAAAACCAAATCCGAGCGCAGCGGACGTTTCAGGTTCATAGGACAGAGCAGCATCGTTGAGCTGAAGCTTTTCAATTGCATCCCTTAAGTCTCCGTAGCGTGCCCCGTCCGCCGGATATATACCCGAAAATACCATCGGAAGTGCCTTTTTGAATCCCGGAAGGGGCTCCTCTACTCCCCCCTCGGCAAGGGTTATCGTGTCGCCAACACGCGTTTCTGAAACCGTTTTAATTGAAGCTGTAATATACCCTACATCTCCAGCTTCGAGACAGTCTTTCTCAACAAGTCCGAACGGAGACATCATTCCGACGGTTACAACCTCTGCTTCAGCATTTGTACTAAACAGCCGAATAATGTCACCGGAATGCACTCTTCCGTCAAAAATACGGACATACACTACTACTCCGAGATAAGAATCGTAATAAGAATCAAAAATCAAGGCTTTCAACGGCAAATCCGGATCGCCCGTAGGCGCAGGTATATCACTGACAATCTTTTCGAGCACCTGGTTTATGTTTAATCCGCTTTTCGCTGATACGGCAGGGCAGTCTTCGGATGGAATACCGATAACATCCTCAATTTCGGCTCTGACTCCTTCAATATCTGCGGAAGGAAGATCAATTTTGTTGATAACCGGCACAATTTCAAGATTGCTGTCAACTGCAAGATATGCGTTGGCAAGCGTCTGCGCCTCAATACCCTGCGTTGCGTCTACAACAAGAAGAGCGCCTTCACAAGCATTCAGCGAACGTGAAACTTCATAACCGAAATCGACATGACCGGGAGTGTCGATCAGATTCAGATAATATTCATCCCCGTCAGGAGATTTATAGGTAAGATTAACCGCTCTTGCCTTAATCGTAATGCCGCGCTCTCTTTCAAGATCCATGTTATCAAGAAGCTGAGCCTCCATTTCACGGGATTCAACAGCTCCGGTCGCCTCAAGCAAACGATCTGCAAGAGTAGATTTTCCGTGATCTATATGAGCAATTATTGAAAAATTGCGAATATGTCTGCGGTAACTGTCCATCAAAATAAATAAGTCCTCCTATCCGGCTTTTTCCATTGCGGGCGCTCATACTTTGACCGGAAGTGACTTTCCTCCCTAAAAATAATATAAAATAAAGCAATATAACATACAGCGAGATGTAACAGGCTTTCGGTAAATCCGCGCCGTTTCATGCGCATTCTACCGTCGTCAGTTACTAATATGAAGCACATCAAATCTTCGTAAAACGATTATTAATTTATAATTATATAACGTTATTCAAAAAAAATCAACATATAATTTGTGAAATATACAGTCAGTCCGAAAAAACTTTAATAAGGAAACGTAAGTAAAAATATTTATATCCTACCTGATTAAAATTTTGTATTTCCTATAATAACTATATAAGTCTAAGAGATATTTTTTCTCCGAATCAAGTATGCTATTGCACAAAAAGAAAATTTATGTTATACTTTAGTATATCACCGTATATAAAACAAATTCGCAACAGAGGAGTGTCAAATGTCAGGCAAAATCCCATCAGACGGTAGTAAGACAAATCAGTCATCCGCATCCGACAGAGCGGAAAAAAAAGCTGAGCTTGAAATGCTGTCTCAGAGCACATTTGAAAATGTACAGAAAAAATCCGTGCTGCGTCTAAGGCATAAAACAGCATTTTATATTGTCCTCCTAAGCGTGTTCTGCATTTTTGTAGGAGCGGTCATTTTCACCGTATTTTTTAGGGTAAAGCATATCTCGGTATCGGGACTTACAGTCTACGATGACTGGAGAATAATTGAAGCGTCGGGAATAACCGTCGGTCAGAATTCTTATTCATTTAGTAAATCAGACGTCGAAAACGCAATTACCAAAGAATTTCCGTATGTTAAATCCGTAAAGATCAGGCACACCTCGCCATCTTCAGTTGATCTTAATATTACAGAAGATAACGCAGAGTATTATTTTACACTGGACGATGAATATTTCATACTTTCAAGCACTCTTAAGGTTCTTGAAATTATAAAGGATTCTGATCTAATGTCAGTACGTCATCCGGACCTCATACAAATATATATATCGGGAGTTTCGGTCGCAATAGTCGGTAAAACAATTGAATTTTCAAGCGAGCGTTACTACGATTATGTAGTTGATACGCTTGAAACGTTTTCACAATGCTCTATGGCGCCGTTTATAAATATTATTAACTGCAGAAATAAATTCAGTGTTTATTTTATATTCGACGATCGGTACAAAATAGAGATAGGTAACACGGACGATCTGACCATGAAGCTCACATTTGCCTCGGCTATAATTGAAAATCTAAGCAAAAGTGAAAGCGGTATAATCAATGTTGAAAACCAAACCGCATTTTTCATCAGTCAGGCAATTACAGATTAATGGCTATGACAAATGTTTAATTAGAAGCTCAAAATATGTATAATATGTTAAAAAAATATAAATTATATTCAAAACCATTGAAAAAACTGAAGAAAAATTATATTATTATAAGAAGAATGGGTGTATACTAAAAAGCTGTATACTTCAAGATTATATTTGTTGTTTGATATAAGTTTTATAAATTCAAAATAATGTATACAGCATGTTCGGCGTATACAGCATATTCGGCATGGTTTTAAGAAGATTAAATTTCTCAGGCAATCTATTTTTACATAAAACCATACTAAAATAAAGACTTAAAGCCCTTCACAGAACTTTGAGTGACGGATTTTTCGTCATTAAAACAAATTAAGCCCACCACCTACAGAGGTTAACGCTATAATACGGCGGGATATCTCAATTTAATAAAAAATAAGGAAACAAAAATCGGGAGGACACAGACATGCCATTTGAACTTGAGGATAGTTTTGAAAGCGGCGTAGTAATTAAGGTTGTTGGTGTCGGCGGCGGCGGAAATAATGCGGTAAACCGCATGATAGCTACAAATATCCGCGGGGTCGAATTCATCGTCATAAATACAGACAAACAGGCACTTCTGCAGTCAAGCGCAGAAATCAAGATACCAATCGGTGAAAAGATTACAAAGGGACATGGAGCAGGAGCAGATCCATCAGTCGGAGAGAGAGCAGCTGAAGAAAATATTGAGGAAATTACTAACGCTATAAAGGGTGCCGATATGGTATTCATAACCGCCGGCATGGGAGGCGGAACCGGAACCGGAGCCGCCCCTGTAGTTGCAAAGGTCGCAAAGGAGCTTGGAATTCTTACCATCGGTATAGTTACAAAGCCGTTTTCCTTTGAGGGAAAACGCCGTATGGAAGCTGCTGAACGTGGTATAGCTGAAATGCGTCAGAATGTTGACTCTCTTGTAATTATCCCTAATGAGAGACTTAAACAGATTTCTGAAACAAGAATCACGCTTGCAAATGCTTTTGCCGAGGCAGATGATGTACTCCGCCGAGGCGCTCAGGCAATTTCTGACCTTATAAATAATCCCGGATTTGTAAACCTTGATTTTGCGGATGTTACGGCTGTCATGCAAAATGCAGGATGTGCACATATGGGTGTAGGTTTTGCAACAGGTAAAGACAAGGCAACAGAGGCCGCAAAAATGGCAATATCAAGTCCTCTTCTTGAAACTTCAATTAAGGGCGCACGCGGTATACTTATCAATGTAACTGCATCCCCGGACATCGGTCTCGATGAATGTGAAATTGCTTCGTCTATGGTAGAGGAAGAAGCCGCTGCCGATGCAATGGTCATCTGGGGTACTACATTTGACACATCATTGGAAGATTCTATGAGTCTTACAGTAATTGCAACGGGATTTGACTCTCCTGACGGAACACCCTCTCAGCCTGTCAGTAAAACGTCGACAGTAATAAATAAAGGCGCATCAGATACTTCAAACGATAAAGGCAATGCTAATAACGACAGCGGTAATGAATCTGACGAGAGTAAAGACGACGGTTTTTCGGAAGAAGAATTTGATGATATTATAAATATTCTTAAGAAATCCCGTCCTCAGCATTAATCCGAAACATAATTAGTTTCAGGTCAGAATTAAGTACGACTATAAAAATGAAAGTATAAAAACAGAGACACAGCTGCGACAGCAGAGTGTCTCTGTTTTTGCAAAAATCCTGCGCTATTCTTCATTGCTATAGCTTGTAATATCAATAATAAGCTCTTCTCCTGATGCAAACTCCGCTTCCATTCTGCGCGGAATCCCATCATCCGATGAAATATATACCGTAAGGGTTCCTACTGCCTTATCATCACCGTCATCATCGGAAGAAGATGTCTCGGCGCTCATAACATTGCTTCGGTCGTAGAGTGTGAAAACAGCTTTATTTATCGAGGAACCGTTTTGCTTAATCACATTTATATCATTTAAATCTTCAGGATTCAAGGCAAACGCCGAAAATAAATAAATGATATCTTCCTCAGTACGTTCTCCGCACGGAACAGTTATCTTTTCATATGAAAAAGTCGCCTTAAGGTCGGAAAGTGCAACGCTGTATCCGCACATAGAATCCGGAGAAGTAAAGGTTATACTTCCCTCATAAGGCGCTGTAACAGTAATTACTGCGTTAACCGGTGAATCTGAGTTAAATCTTCCCTCACATTTCAGCACGCAATTCAATGTAAAAGGATACTTTTGCCAGCTAATGTCAACACTTTCAGTATGACTGCAGCCAGCAAGAAATATCGAAGCAATAATCAATATAAAAGATGCCGTATACAATAAATATGTTCTAAAGCAAGCCTTTGATTTCCATATCAGCATAAAAAATCACCCCCGGTATTTTATATGCCGGGAGTGACCAAATAATACATATTTTAAACATTGAGAGCAGATACTTTCTGCACCTCAGTAACAACTGTATCTCGGTTATGAAATTTCATAATTTTAATTGTACTGTTTGTTGCCTGGAAAATACAAACACTTTTTTCGCCCTTTTCGTTATTCCAAATAAAATAATAATTGTCCGGGTGAGCAAGAAACGAACATGTTTCATACCGATTTACAATATCAGCGGCATCAGCAGCATCCTTATATTCGCCGTTGTACGGAGCTATGACAGTCATATCTGAAATACTTACGGGAGCAAATTCTTCTTTAATCTTCTTGGTTCCCTTTCCCGACATAACCTTCGACATAGAAAATTTTCCGGACTTTACCGTATATGTATATGAAATATTAACATATCTCCAGGTATACGGAATAACAAATTTTGTAAAAGCCCAGAAATAAAAAAGAGGTATGAAAATAAAAAGAGCAAATGCGCCCCCTCCTATAGCAAACATTAAAACTATAATAGCAAGCGGAATGAAGATATAGCCTAACTTCATGAGAGTTCTGTGTAATTTATACTTTCCCTCAACACGCTTATCAACCGACAACTCATCAAAGTTTGCCATTTCATTAGTTGTTAAAGCCATCCTTATGACCTCCGGAATATAAAGAATAAATAATAACCGCAATGCGGTCTATAATCATAATCGATTCTTGATATATTATAGCATATATTCTTTTTAATTGCAATACAAATTAAAATTTAAAGCAGAATTTAAAAAATATTAACATCAACAATTTATTTTATTTTTGATTGAAAATTCATTACGATATAGTACGCAGTAAATTTTGCGTCGCAGAAAAGAAACAATAAATTCCTGTTATAAAAGCAACTGTCAATATATTCAATAATAAACATTGGTTTCGTCATAAGGCATTCCGGCGGTGAATTTGCACCGCCTCCGTCAAAAGTAAGTGAGAACCACCGTCTTCAGAAACAAACATTTTTATAGCCGGCACATTTACGGCCGAACAGTTTTACAGAAAAACAATTTTAAAGGAGAACAGATTTACAGAAGAACGGTTCTATAAAAACCGGCCTTACATGAAAGCATATGCGGACGAGCGTCTTGCAGAAGTAAACGTTTCGCCATCAATTATAATTGATTAAAAGAACAAGCATCTATTCTTTATATTATGTTTGGAAGGAATTAATGATGAATATATCTATAGAAAACAATAAGCCTGAAATCAGACTGAATTCTCAAAAGCTGTCGGAAAATTTGGCAAAACGCGCTGAGCATGACATAAACTCGGGGAAAATAGCCGGGTGTGGTCTATGCGTTCATCAAGGGGGAAAAGAAATCTTCTCCGGTTTCTTCGGGTACAGCGATGCAGAAGAAAAAACACCGATACAACCTAATACAATATATCGGCTCGCATCTATGACAAAACCCGTAACTGCAGCTTCGGCACTGCTGCTGCGCGAAGCCGGAAAACTAAATATTAATGACAAGCTTTCAAAATACTGTCCAAAATTTTCAAAGCTAAAAATAGGAAAACTTGACGAAAACAGAAATATTATTAACCTTCACACACCCGACAGAGAACTGACACTTCTTGATCTGCTTACTCATACAGCGGGATTCGGCACAGATGAAATTGGTACAATGGTAACGGACAAGGCTCCCCAAGACGCGAAGAAAAATCTTGAAACAATTATGCAATATTACTGCGAAGAAATGATTTTAACTTTTGAGCCAAATTCCCGCCGCTCTTACAGTCCGATTGCCGCGTTTGATGCAATCGCATATGTAATTGAATTGATATCAGGGCGAGAAATAGGCGAGTATATGAAAGAAAAAATATTCGCTCCGTTAAACATGACAGATACGACATTTGAACTGACACCGCAACAAACGGCAAGACTATCTGCCGTTTATGATTTAAAGGACGGAATTGTTCCTGTCTCAAAAAAATTCACAGGATCGTTTGAAGGTTTTCCTCTTTCATATCATGCAGGCGGAGCCGGACTATTTTCAACAGTCGGCGATTACTGCAGTTTTGCACAAGCGTTATGCAGCGCTTCGTATTCCTCAATAAATACTTTTATATCCGGTAGCTCGGTCAGCCTTATGAGAAAGGGGCGTGAGATTTCCGCGGATATAAAAAACCATCCCGCTGAAATCTTCGGTCTTGGAGTACGTGTAGTAAAAAATAATCCAAACATTCCGTCAGGATGTTTCGGTTGGAGCGGAGCATACGGCACTCATTTCTGGATCGATCCCATAAATGAAATAACGGCAGTATATATGAAAAGTTCAAACTTCGACGGAGGGGCCGGATGTACTACTGCAAATAATTTTGAATATGACATAATGCACAGTGTAGAATAATTTAAACCGACAGCAAACGAACAATTTGTCCTGTTTTGCTGTCGGCCTTTCATTTTTCCGTATTATACAAGCATATAATTGTACAGGTAAGAAAATTCAGAACAATTAGGTCGAACGCTTTTCTACCCTACTGCATTTACTTTGACATTTTTTTCGATTGAGATATGCTAAAATACAGATACTAAACATAAAAGGAACTTGATAACATTGGAACAGGTAGTATACGGAGATGTATTATTTATCATCAATTTCAGCATGGACTTTTTATCACTATACGTCACGGCCAAATTTATTCATCTTAGGCTCAGACTTGTACCGGCAATTGCGGCAGCCGCAATCGGCGCAGTCTACGGCGTAGCTGCTGTAATTTTGGACGGAAACGAGCTTATATCATTTTTTATAAGCGCAGCGGTATCCATTTTGATGTGTTACATAGCTCTGGGAAAGCATCTTTTGTTAAGACATACACTGATATTTTATGCTGTAAGCCTTGGACTCGGCGGATGCATGACCGCACTTTATTCACTCGCTGAAAGAATATCCGGAAAAAGAATCTGGAACGGAACAGAGACTCTTTCTGAGACATCATCGAACATGCTTCCGCCTACGGTTACAATTCCTATCGCTGCAATATCTGTTGTTCTTTCACTGATTTTTAACCGGATAACGTCCAAAAGAAGAAATACTTCTGAAAATTCAGTAAATATAAAGTTCGAAGACAAGAACGTCACACTGTCAGCGCTTACAGACAGCGGAAATCTTCTTACCGAACCGATAAGCGGCTCACCTGTCATTCTTACAGAATATAAAAAAATATCTTGTCTTTTACCTCAGGAGCTTACACCTTTTTTTGAATCCGGAGATATATCTAATCTTACCTCCGTGCCAACACCATATGCTGTAAAGGTCCGTATGATCCCGGCTTCCGGAATAGGAGGAGATAAAATGCTTCTCGGATTTATGCCGGACGAAGTAACAATAGGGCAAATTAAAAAAAAGGCGTGCGTTGCCGTCCTGAACGACGGAAGAAGTTTTGACAGCTCAGACGCGCTCGTACCGTCGTCACTACTGGAGTAAAGAAACAATTTAAAATGACAACCAAACAAAAATCCCACAGCCAATTTAATATTAACAGGAGGTATCTGAAATGCAGTCACTTTTTTCACTTCTGCGCCGCGCGTGCGGTATTTTGCTAAAAAAACACGGTGAAGTCTATTATATAAACGGTTCCGAAACTCTTCCGCCACCCCTTTCTGCAAATGAAGAAAATGAAATAACCGCCCGTCTCTCGGATGAACCTGAGCTTAAAAGCTACCTGATAGAACACAATCTGAGACTTGTTGTATATATAGCGAAGAAATTTGAAAATACGGGAATCGGTATAGAGGACTTAATCTCTATCGGGACAATCGGGCTTATAAAAGCGGTCGGAACCTTCTGCGCCGATCGCGGAATAAAACTCGCCACATACGCCTCCCGATGTATTGAGAATGAAATTCTAATGTATATACGAAAAACCGGAAATCAAAAGGTAGAAATATCTCTTGATGAGCCTCTCAATGTTGACTGGGACGGAAACGAGCTTCTACTCTCTGACATTCTTTCAGGGGATGAGGACAGCGTCAGCCGTAATCTCGAAGAGTGTGAGGAAAGGGCCGCTGTTAAGGAGGCAATTTCAAATTTACCTCCAAGAGAACGCACAATAATAGAGCTGCGCTTTGGAATCGGAGGAAAAAAAGAACACACTCAAAAGGAAGTGGCAGATATGCTCGGAATATCTCAATCATATATATCAAGACTTGAAAAAAGGATAATCTCCGAGCTTCACGGGAGCATTGCTGCAAAGCTGTAATTAATTATAACAGCGTTGACATTAAAATAAAAATATATAACAATTATAAAACATATACCGGAAAGAAATTTTAGTCTTTCCGGTATTTTTTCATTTCATTAAGAAGCATAACTTCATCATAAGGCGTTCCGGCATCTAATTGTACTGCTGCCGAAAAAATGAGCGGAACTTACCGTCTGCAGAAGCAAGCTACTTCCCAGCCGAATGCCATCAATACACGAGCATTTCGGCTTTTAGTTATAACAATTTTATTTAGATCTTGATCATATATATCATGTAAAGCCGCGGCAAACGGAACACAGCACAAAAATGTACCGAACAGACGGTAAGAGTTTACACCAATTTATACATATGATTCAAAGGTCCTGAACCTCTTCCGAGATCAAGCTTCGCGTTAAGTGCTCCGGTAAGATATTCTTTCGCATTCGCCACACTTTTGTCAAGCGGGCATTCCGCTGCAAGATTGCAGGCTATAGCTGAGGAAAGCGTACAGCCAGTTCCGTGTGTGTTCGGGTTATCTACTCTTTCGGAAACAAACTCTATCAGCCTTCCGCTGCAGCAAAGCACGTCTACAGCATCGCCCTCCATATGACCGCCCTTTATAAGTACTGATACGCCGATTTTTTCAAATATCATTTTTGCACAGCGCCGCATATCCTTAAGATTTTTTATCGGCATACCGCAAATCACTTCCGCCTCCGGAATATTCGGCGTAATCAAATACGCAAGCGGCATAAGTTCGGCAATCAAAATATTCTGCGCATCCTCCGAAATGAGCCTACAACCGCTCGTCGAAACCATCACTGGGTCAAGAACAATATACCGTGGCCTATATTGCCTAAGCTTCTGAGATATGACCTCAATTGTGGCGCGATCCGAGACCATTCCGATTTTAACGCTGTCGGGAAATATATCGGTAAACACAGCGTCAAGCTGCTTTGCCGTAAACCCTGCGGAAACATTCATAATTCCGCTTACAGATACGGTATTCTGTGCTGTAAGTGCGGTAATGACGCTCATAGCGTACATTCCATGCATAGTTATTGTCTTTATATCGGCCTGAATTCCAGCTCCTCCGCTTGAATCAGATCCGGCTATTGTAAGCACCTTTTTCATATCAAACTCCGATTTTCTATACTTCGGCGTCATAACACACAACGGCTTTTTATAACAGATAACCTTCACCGCCGCCGATTCGGCAGGTAACATTCACCATTTCATTATATTATCGTTTCATTAAATTATTGTTTTATTAGATTATCATTTCATTAGATATCATTTCGTCAGATTATCAGAATTCTAATCTCCCGCTGAAATACTGAGAATTTAACACTCAGGTAACTGCTGCAATTAGCTGTAAGCTCCAATTCAGCGGGCTTGATGTAATATTATCCTTTTTTCAACAGTCTAATTTTATGTTTTTATTCTATATTAGAAACTTTATTTAATTTTTAAGCAAATGTCAGTATAAATTCTTCAGATACCAGCGAAGCTCTGAATATAGTAATCTGCAAGGGCTTTAAGCTTTTCCGGCTGTTCTTCCAATGCATCATAAACCGCACACACCTTAAAACCTGCACGCTTAGCCGTTTCTACAGCAAACAAGGCATCCTCGAAAATAACCGTACTTTCCTTATCCGTTCCAAGATATTCAAGAGCGGTATTAAAAATATCCGGCTCATCTTTTCCGTGTCCAATCTCCGTACAAGTAAAAATCCGTCCGAAATATCGGTACAAACCGGTCCGGTCAAGTGCCGCTTTGACAAGATGCATATCGGTTGCAGTCGCAACACACATTTTTACACCCTCATTCTCCAATTTTTTAAGAAACTCGGTAACACCCGGCTTTGCCTGTACCTGAGTAAAATAAAATTTTTCAATCACCCGATCAATACCCGCCATAATTTCATCGGCTCTTTTCTGTACTCCATACTCGTCCCGAAAAAGGCATGCCGCCTGATACAGACTCATCTTCCTGACCCTCGCTCCAAGATTATTCTCAGGTTCGATTCCGAGAGAACGCAGATAATCTGGGCCTGCATTATTCCACGCCGGCATTGAATCCAAGAGCGTTCCGTCAAGATCAAAAACAGCACCTTCAAGCTTCATTTTCTAAACTTCCCCTTTTTATCATTTTTTCAGACAGAATATAAAGCTCACGGCACTCTTTTTCAATATCTGCGGCGGAAAAAATTGCCGAAACAAGCGCTGCACCGCTAACTCCGCTTCCGGACAGCGCAGATATATTCAGTTTGTTTATTCCTCCGATAGCAACAACCGGAATTTTGACCGAAGCCGTTATAAGCTTAAGCTCGTCCATAGAAATACAGCCCGCGTCCGGCTTTGTTCCGGTAGGAAAAACCGCACCCGCTCCGATATAATCCGCGCCTGCTCGTTCCGCCTCGACCGCCTGCGCCGCCGTATGCGCTGAAGCACCGATTATAAATCCGCCTCCGACACTCTCCCTCACCTTGCGCACACCCATATCAGACTGTCCGACGTGAATACCATCTGCACCAGAACGGAGAGCTACCGAAATGTTATCATTTATAATCAGAGGAACACCGTAAGCCGAGCAAATTTCTTTCATACGTACAGCCTCCTCTAAAAAGTCCTCTCCGCAAAGATATTTTTCCCGAAGCTGCACACAAGTGACACCGCCTTTCAGCGCGCATTCAACCTGTTCGAAAATTGTCATATCTCCAGTCCATGCCCTATCGGTAACGGCATAGAGCCTTAGAGTTTCTCCTCCGAATTTCATATCTGCAATTATGCCTTTCATAGATATCAGTAAGTAGAATATAAATTAAAGATTTTTTTATTAATATTCTTATTTTTTACATTATGATTTTGCCATATACCGGTACATATTCAAAGTTTAAATTTTTTCAGTACTTAAAAATCCAGTAATTCTGACCGAAATAACCCCCAACGCAACATATTCCCTTTCGAGTACTCTACCGGACATATTTTCAGTTCTGAGCAATTCTTTGCTCAAGCCGCTCTGGCGTAAGCCTGTAAACCGCGTCAATTATATAATTTCGGTATGAAGAGTTTCCGTCATCGGATGAAAGCCGTTCATAGGCGATCTCGCCGCAAAGTCCCATTGCCGCAACCGCCGCAAACGCAGCTTCCGCGGTCATATCCGGATTTGCCGCCACAAAAGCTGCAGTAAGCACGCTGAGCTGACAACCTGTCCCGGTCACGCTTCGCATCATTGGATGTCCTCCGCGAAAATAAAATAATCTGCCGCGATCCGCTACCACATCTGTCTCGCCCGTAACGACAACAACCGAGCCTGTTTTCTCGGAAAGCTCGGACGCAAGAGCCGATGCTGAATGCATATTATAACCGTATCCACTCTCCGAATTATCAGCATCGACACCTCTCCTGCAAAAATCTCCAAGCAAAAGCGTCTTTATCTCCGAACAATTTCCGCGTATCACAGAAAAGTGAAGCTGGCTAAGCAATTCAACGGCTGTTTTTCTTCTGAATTGGGACGCGCCTGCTCCGACCGGATCGAAAACCGATATTTTAGACAGCCTTTCCGCCTGCCGTCCGGAAGACAGCATCGACGGAACAACACGTTCCGACAGCGTGCCTATATTAATCACAAGGCCGTCGCACATTTCCGTTATTTCCGCCGCCTCACGCGGATCGTCCGCCATGATCGGAGAAGCTCCGCAGGCAAGAAGAATGTTTGCACAGTCCCCCGCGGTCACATAATTTGTAATACAGTGAATCAGCGGTGATTTTTTATGCAAATTTTTAAGCATTTCTCCATACATTTTATTACTCCGTAAGCTAAAACGGCGTCCTCCGCCGCAGAATACAGCGGCGGTAAAACAGAATTAACCGCCGCCAAAATCCGCGAATCGGAATCCGCCGCATATATTATTCATCAAAAATCGATACGATCTCACCGTCGAGAATACGGTTCATATTCTTCACGGCACAGAAATTTCCGCACATACTGCAGGTATCCTCCTTCTGAGGCTTTGACGACGCCCTGTATGCCCTTGCTTTTTCCGGATCGATTGCAAGCTCAAACATCTTTTCCCAGTCAAGTTTGTGCCGCGCCATACTCATTTTATCGTCCCATTCTGCCGCGTTAGGTATTCCTTTAGCTATATCCGCGGCATGAGCGGCAATTCTTGCCGCAATTATCCCCTCTTTTACATCATCGACATTCGGCAGGCGAAGATGCTCCGCAGGAGTTACATAACACAAAAACGCGGCTCCGTTTTGCGCGGCAATTGCTCCGCCGATTGCCGAAGTAATATGATCGTACCCCGGAGCTATGTCTGTAACAATCGGGCCGAGGACATAGAAAGGCGCTCCGTAACAAAGAGTTTTTTGAATTTCCATATTTGCCGCTATCTGATTCATCGGCATATGACCCGGTCCCTCAATCATAACCTGAACGTCTTTTGCCCAAGCGCGCTTTGTAAGCTCGCCGAGAGTAATAAGCTCCTCTATCTGAGCCGCGTCGGTTCCGTCTGCAATACTTCCGGGACGGCAGGCGTCTCCCAGACTCAGTGTTACATCGTACTGACGGCATATCTCAAGTATATCGTCAAAATACTCATAAAAAGGATTTTCACGTCCGGTCATCTCCATCCATGCAAAAATGATAGATCCCCCGCGCGATACAATGTTCATCATGCGCTTATTCCGCTTAAATTTCACAGCAGTTTCCTTGTTGATGCCGCAGTGAATCGTCATAAAATCCACGCCGTCCTCTGCGTGCATCCTTACAATATCAATCCATTCCTCGGCAGTAATCTGAATAAGCGGTTTATGATAATACACGACGGCATCATATATCGGAACAGTTCCGATAATAGCCGGACAAGTTCTTGTAAGCTCGGTACGGAATTTTCTCGTATCACCGTAGGAGCTGAGATCCATAATCGCCTCCGCACCCATGTCAACGGCACTTTTAACTTTCGCAAGCTCGGAATTCATATCCTTCATGTCCCTTGAGGTGCCGAGATTCACATTAATTTTTGTTCGGAGAGAAGCTCCGACTCCATTCGGAGAAATACATCTGTGATTCCTGTTGCACGGAATAATAACCTTGCCGTCCGCCACAAGACTTCTCAGACTTTCCGGAGAAATGCCCTCTTTTTCGGCGACAATTTTCATCTCTCTGGTAATTTCACCGTTTTTTGCCGCTTCCATCTGTGTTGAATATTTCATATAAAACTCCATTCCGCCGCCGCTGCGGCAACTGCTGTTTCATATCGAAAAAGCCAAATATATTTACCCAAACGGAAACCGCGGACAGCTCTCCGTCTACCGGTCGGCTCCGATGTGTATCTTTTTAAGTATTCCGGATTTCTGCATAAATCCGATTAAAACTCCCGAAATCAACGAGCCCGCAGCCGTAGAAATCAGAAATGGGATTATGTAAGCATAAAACGCAATCTCTCCCGAACTCTTGCCCATTATAAACACAGCAATCGGATATGCACACAAACCGCCGATAACCGAAGTTCCGAAAACCTCTCCTGCCAGTGTCGGAAGAAGCATTTTTGTTTTTTTATAGATAATTCCGCAGAGAAGTGCTCCGAACATGCTTCCGGGAAATGCCATAAGACTTCCGAGAGATAAAATATTGCGTATCAGACTTGCTGCAAACGCAACTCCGACACCATAAGCCGGTCCTAAAAAAACCGCGCATATAATGTTTACCATATGCTGTACCGGCGCGCATTTGCTTCCGAATACGGGAAATGAGAACATACTTCCTACAACTGCAACAGCACAAAGAATTCCAGCTGCCGCCAGTTTTTGAATATTGGTTTTTTTCATAAATAAGGTCAATCCTTTCAAAAATAGATTTTGAGAAAACGGCACGCAGCGTCGCTTCCCCATTTTGTCCCCTCAGGACGGCGGGCAAAAATTTCCCGCAATAAGGCCGGTCGAAGCTTTCTGGCTTCCTCTCACGCCGGAACACGGCTTCCCATCGCTGCTTTTTTCACGACGCAGGGCGCTCCCCCTCCGCCGGCGCGGCAAAATCTCCGCGAATATCCGTTTTCCCTCCTTGCATTATGAAAAAAATAAAAAACAAGAGACACCCGAATACAGCGTCTCCGTAAAAAATCAAAATCTGACTTCCTACGGCGGCATTATCCGCATCAGGTTAAGGGTCGGAGTTGGATAACTCCCTCTCAGCCTGCCAACACAAGCTCCCCTGTTTTTTCCTATTGTATCACCGCAATTCCGTATTGTCAAGCGTTTTTTTCTTTTTTCTCCGAATTTCTTTCAATTTTTTCATTAAAATTAATACCGCCGTTTCAAATCTCACTTGATTTATATAAGGTTTAGCTGTATAATAAATTGGAATTATTGTTTTTATATATTACTTTGCTGACAAAAGGATACGGTATTTTTTATGATAATAAAATCTGCTGAAATACTATGCGTAGGTACTGAAATTCTCATCGGCGACATTGTTAATACAAATGCCGCATATATTTCCGCACAGCTCTCCGAGCTTGGCATTTCACAATACTATCAGAGTGCAATAGGAGATAATTCAGAACGCCTGGAACACTGTATAAAACAAGCTCTTTCCAGATGCGACCTGCTTATTATCACCGGAGGATTGGGACCTACATACGATGATCTGACAAAAGAAACGGTTGCCAAACTCGCGGGTGTGCGAATGGTAACCCATAAGCCGTCTCTGGAACGTATAAAATCCTTTTTTGAATCAAGAAATCTGACAATGACGGGAAACAACGCCAAACAAGCTATGATGCCGGTCGGAGCAACAGTGTTTGAAAACAGCTGCGGTACTGCTCCCGGTATGGCTCTTGAAATTTCAGCATCCCGATTCGATGACGGCAGCGAAGATATATACCATGCGGCAGAATCAAGCGTGCGAACCATAATACTGCTGCCGGGACCTCCGCATGAAATGAAAGCAATGTTTGAAGATCAGGTAAAACCATATCTTGCGACACGCAGCGATGAAATTCTACTCTCAAAAAATATAATGCTTTTCGGTATAAGCGAATCAGCGGCAGAATATGTTCTCTCTGACATGATGCTGATGTCATCCAACCCGACAATTGCACCGTACTGCGGAGACGGAGAAGTCCGCCTGAGAGTAACGGCACGGGCAAAAACACCGGAAGTATGTGAAAAAAAATGTGCAAAAGCAATAGAACAAATTCTGCATACTTCTGTTTCAGACTATTTCTACGGAATAAACACCTCGCTTGAAAAAGCTGTAGTAACAGAAGCCTGCAAGCTCGGACTTCATGTTACAACAGCGGAATCGTGTACAGGAGGACTTACAGCCGGCGCGATCACCGCTGTTCCCGGTTCCTCGGCGGTCTTTGATGGCGGAGTGGTAACTTACTCAAATGATATGAAAAAAAAGCTTCTCGGAGTGCGCGACGAAACACTTCGCGATTTTGGCGCGGTATCTCCGGAAACAGCCGGAGAAATGGCTCTTGGAGCTCTCGAACTTACCGGAGCCGATATTTCAGTATCTGTAACAGGAATCGCAGGTCCGGGAGGAGGCTCGGAGGAAAAACCTGTAGGACTGGTCTATATAGCTGTAGCATCCAAAGCAGGACTCACAAATCATCCCTCGCATCCTGTTCTCTGCCATCCTTCTGCCTCCGTATGCTCGCATTTTACCTCCGATAATACCGACATAACAGTATTGCGCTGTCAATTTTCAGATTCAAGGGAGAGAGTCCGCACTCTTTCCGTAAAATCCGCGCTTGCCGCGCTGCTGTCGGCGTTAAGACTTGCAGGAACCAGAAAGAAACATTGATTTTTCAAATTTTAAATTATAATATATTTTTTTAATATACCCGAGATCTTTAGGTATCTCCAACAACTTTCAGCTTCAAATGCATTTTCAGTTTTAGTAAAGAATTTTTTATTTTAAAGTATATCTAAATTTTTAAAGGCCCTTTAAAGTACTCTTGAAGTATTTCCGATTTTTAAGTACCACTAACCGTTAAAACATTTCTGACCTTTAAAGTATTTTCCGCCTTTAAATCACCGGCACACCGGCATGCTCTCACGAAATGTAATTACAGGCGATTATATAGATATTGTGCTTATAGACACCAGTATCGTATTATACAAAAAATAAGAAAGGCAAATATGTCAAAGAATATAAAAAACGAGGTCTTTACCTCAAAAGTTAAGAATAAAAATAATTACACTTCAAAAACCGCTCCGTTTACAAGAATAATGGCGATAATATTAGCCGGATTAATGTTCCTCGGAGCAATTTCATATGCGCTTTATTTTCTATTCGGCACAAAAAGCATACGTGATTTTTCTACCGAAATACAGCCTGAAATAATTTATAGTTTAAATCATACATACAACGGATCTAAAGAAATATAAAGGATATAATTATATGTTTAACAGGCTCATGCCGAATCTCTATGTTCCAACGATTTACAGCATAGACATTGAAAAACTGCAGGCCACGGGAATACAGGCTGTTCTTACAGACATAGACAACACACTCGCGCCGTATTCACAATCAGTACCAACCGAGGAGCTTCTCGGTTTTTACAGCCGGCTGCAAAACGCAGGTATTTCAGTAGCGCTCATTTCCAATAATCACGCAAAACGAGTTACAATTTTTAATGAAACCACAGGTTTTCCGGCAATATTCGACTGCAAAAAGCCGTCAGTACGAAAAATTCGCGCTCTTATGCTGAGAATGGGTATACTGCCTGAGCATACAGCTATAATAGGCGATCAGATTTTCACCGATATACTGGCAGGCAATAGCATAGGAGCATTTACTATTCTTGTAAATCCGATAAAAGATAAAACCGATATGTTTACACGATTCAAACGCTTATGTGAAAAACCGATAATACGTAGATATGCCATAAATCACAGGATGCAATACAATAAAAACTACAGACAATAAAACGCGAAAATATCAAATGCCAGAAAGGATAAAAATAAAATGCAGGACAGACCTCTATTCGGGCCCGCAGGAAATTCCGAAAGCTTTTACGCCGAAGGGCTGAAGCATACGGCGGATGCTCCGGCATGGGTAAAAAAAATCGGACTTGACGCTTACGAATACCAGGGAGGCAACGGCATACGCGGAAGTGAAGCCACCTTTCGCAAGCTCGGCGAGGAAGCCGCTAATCAAGGTATTCGCATGTCCGTACATGCGCCGTACTACATTTCACTTTCCGGAGTAGACCAGGAAAAGCGCCTTAAGAGCATCGATTACATCGAACAAAGCGTAAACGCAGCTGCATGGCTCGGCGCAGACATAATCGTAATTCACACAGGAAGCGCAGCTAAAATAAGCAGAGAACAAGCAATGGAATACGCAAAAGATACTCTGTATAAAACACTTGAAAAAATCGAAAACCCTTCAGGCGTGCGGCTCGGCCTTGAGACAATGGGAAAAATAAACCAGCTTGGTACCATTGACGAGGTAATTGAGCTATGCAAACTCGGAAAACCGCTCTGTCCGGTTATAGATTTCGGTCATGTAAATGCCAGAAACAGAGGCGGATATTTTAAAACAACCGATGATTACCGAATTGTCTTTGACAAAATAGGCTCCGAACTCGGTGAAGAATACGCACGAAATCTTCACTGCCATTTCTCTAAAATCGAATACACAGATGCAGGAGAGCGCAGGCATCTCACATTTGAAGATAAAGAATTCGGCCCGCCGTTTGAGCCTCTTGCAGAAGCAATTGCTAAATACAGATTAACGCCAAGAATTATATGCGAATCGTCAGGAACTCAGGCCGAAGACGCACTGAAACTCAAGAAAAAAACTATAGAGTATACCAAATAATAATCTGAAAGGAAGCGTTACATATATGAAATCCAAGGCTGAAAAAATTATGTCCATTGTATCTCCGCATGAGGCTATTCTGCTGACATGCGAACAAAGTCTGAGGTGGCTCTCCGGCTTTTCATTTACAGACGGGTATGCGGTTATAACAGACTGCAGATGCTTTCTTTTCGCCGATTTCAGATATATCGAGGCCGCACGCGCAAAAGTAAAACCTCCGATAGAAGTGGTTCTTCTCTCACGAGGTTCGGCTCATGCCGGAGAAGTGTTTGTCAGCGCAGAAATAAAACAAGTTATTTATGAAGATAAATATATGACATGCGCTGAATTTGGCAAATGGAAAAAGCGTTTCCCGGATATTGAATTTCAGGGAGGAAGCGAAAGAATTGACAAGCTCCGTGAATTTAAAGATGCAGACGAACTGAAGCTGATTATCGCCGCTCAGAGAATTGCCGAAAAGGCATACACACACATTCTTGATTTTATAAATCCCCAGCGCACAGAAGCGGAGGTTGCACTTGAGCTTGACTATTTTATGCGGCGCGAGGGAGCAACAGGTATTTCATTCGAAACAATTGCCGTATCAGGCAAAGCATCCTCTCAACCCCATGGCGTTCCGAGGAATGTGCCGCTTGAGCCAGGTTTTTTAACAATGGATTACGGCGCAGAGATTGACGGATACCGTTCTGACATGACCAGAACTGTTTGCCTCGGACACGCAGATGAAAAGATGAAACATGTATACGAAACGGTATTGCGCGCACAAACAGCGGCTGAGGATATGCTATGTGCTGGCGTACTATGCAGAGACGCCGATAAAACCGCAAGAGATATTATTGAGGCAGAGGGATTCGGCAACTGCTTCGGTCATGGATTAGGCCACGGCGTCGGTCTCTTTATTCATGAAAACCCACGCTTGTCTCCGAGCTCCGGAGAATCTGTACTGTCACCCGGACATGTCGTTACGGTTGAACCGGGCATTTATATTGAAGGACAATTCGGCGTTAGGATTGAAGACATGGTTTTCATTCAGGAGGACGGTATTTCAAAGAATTTGACAAACTGTCCCAAAGGACTTGTCGAACTATAACTAAAAGTTAGATGTTCACTGCCTGTAATGGAAGTGCCTTTAATGCTGCCAATGCAATTAATAATCTTTGCGGAAGTATAGTTTTTAACCTGAACGCTGAGAAGAAAGCTCTCCGGACGCCGCTGAAAACTCATACAATTTGTCAATACAAGTGAGATTGTATGAGCATAGATCCGATCAGATTTATGTATATAAATGATATATCCGAAAAACGACATATCCGTAATCTGAGAAATATTTATCGTCGCACCTGAAACTTGACAATAAAAAACATTTATGCTATAATAAGAACAGAGTTTATTATTTTAAGGCGCATATTTTGTTTTGATGTCAAATATATCAATTCCGTGGCGCAAATCTCAACCATTGAACTTATTTAAAGTCTATGGTATCAATAACCATAAAGTATAAGCTTTACGGTCGGAAAGATTTGTTTCACTATCTGCAGAATTTGTTTTTATATCTGCAGAGTATGTTTTTCAATAGATTATCTCATGCATTTCAGACTGACATAAAGCTTTTATACAATTATCTCAAGCGAAAAAATAATAATTATTTTTTCGCTATGTAAATAAGAAAGGAATGGGTGACATGAGTAAATATTCTGGAACACAAACAGAAAAAAACCTTCAGACGGCTTTCGCCGGTGAATCACAGGCACGAAACAAATACACATACTTTGCATCTGTTGCAAAAAAAGAAGGATATGAGCAGATTTCAGCCATTTTCCAGAAAACGGCCGACAATGAAAAAGAACATGCAAAGATGTGGTTTAAAGAGCTTGAAGGTATAGGAAATACCGATGCAAATTTAAAGGCTGCCGCAGAAGGCGAAAACTATGAATGGACTGATATGTACAAGGAATTTGCGGAAACCGCAGAAAAAGAAGGCTTCAAAGAGCTTGCCGCGAAGTTTCGTCTTGTAGCTGAAATCGAGAAGCACCATGAAGAGCGTTACCGCGCTCTGCTGAAAAACGTAGAAACTGCCGAAGTTTTCGCGAAAAGTGAAGTAAAGGTATGGGAATGTCGTAATTGCGGACACATTATTGTCGGAACAAAAGCTCCCGAAATCTGCCCTGTTTGCGCTCATCCAAAGAGTTACTTCGAAATTCACGCAGAGAATTATTGACTCAATAAGGAGCATTCATTGCTCCGGACTCTCTCACAGGGTGTTTCTACAGTAGATTTTACCGATACTGGAAAAAGTAAGTAAAATCTGCCGTCTACAGAAACAAACGCCTTTACAGTTGACGTCTTGCAAACGCAGATATCTCCTTTTTAGTAAAAATTACATACTTTAAACCGTGCCGGCATCAATATACCATGGCACGGTTTTTGCAGAAAGCCGGTTTATCATGAGCGAAAAAAAATCAATAAAACAAAAGAGATTTTCTCTTTTTGATATGACGCTGTGCGCATTGTTTGCCGCTGTTATATGCGTTCTTTCTCCTATTTCAATACAAATAGGCCCGATTCCTGTTTCTCTCGGTCTTTTGGGAGTATTGCTTGCCGCCTCAGTACTTGGACCTGTCAGAGGTATGACATCCGTATTAGTGTTCGTTATGGCAGGAGCATGCGGTTTACCTGTTTTCAGCGGTGGCCGGGGAGGATTTTCAGTCCTTATCGGGCCGACGGGAGGCTATATTTGGGGTTATCTGCCTGCCGCAGTCATCGCCGGAATCAGAAGTGACCGCATAAAAACTGATTCCCGCAATGGCAAAATCATTGCAAGCCTTCTATCTGTAGTAACTTGCATTACAGGAACTGTAATTTGTTATTTTTGCGGAACGGTTCAGTATTGTTTTGTCGCTGACATCGGATTTATAGCAGCTCTTGCTGCCTGTGTAATTCCATTTATACCGCTTGATATATTAAAATGTATATTCGCAGGTATTTTCGGCACAGAGCTTAGGAGAATTCTTCATAGGGCAGGCTTTAACCCCGGAAAACGATACAAGGACAGTTCCGTAAGAGATGAACATGCGGAAGCAAAAGTTTTTAGAAAATAAAACTGCTGTATAACAGAAAATAATACCGAAAAGCATAATTCAAAATAGCTTTTCGGTATTTTTTTGTAAATATTATAACGCAAATTGCAATATCAATTTGAAGTCTGAAAATTAATTTTCAGACCAATTAACTTTACAATAACCTACAATCTGCAGTTCCGTATACAACTTTTATTTACCCGATGTATTCATAGCTGAACTCACCTGTTTTTCTCCAATGAGGCGGAAGCTCTACCTTTGTTTCGATACTGCCGTCATCGCGGCGGATATGAGAAATACAAATATAGCCGTGAGGAGTCGGATAACTGCCATTGACATATTCAAGACTGCCAAGGTGCGGAACAATGTCTATACTTCTCGTTCCGGGAGATGTAACCTTAACCCCCAGCACAGTCTGAGCAAGATACGGAACAGGACCGGAAGCCCATCCGTGGCAAAGACTGTGTCGAAAGCCAAGATAACAATACGCTCCGAAATCTCCGTGAATGTCTCTTTTTCCTTCCGGAACAGGCTCGTCGATACGTCCGGAATTTTCCATCCAATCGATATTAAAATCTTCCCAGAATGTAGTTGCTCCCATTTCAAGCATTCCGCCCCAATACTGTTTCATAGCTTCTATCGCGCCGTCATAATCGCCGGATTTCGCAATTGCAGAAAGGGTATAATACCCGAGAAAGGTCGAAAAGCCTTTGGCTCCGCCGACCGAAAGAATTTCACTGTTTGTTTTTTCCGCATCCGCAAGTCCGGCACAAACCATAAGCGAGGCCGCCTGTTTTGAACCTCCGGCGGACGGTCTGTGCCGTGAAAGATTTTCCACCGACTTTCTACATTTATCTGAAATATCATATTCTCCAAGTATATCACAGATAAAAGCTCCCCGTTCCATTGCCATAAGGAGCATACTCTGAAGTCCTGCATGTTTGGCCTCTTCATTTTCAGAATTCGGCCAGTCTATAAAACGGCTCTCCGGAAGTTTCTCTGCACCGTCATCTCCAACATATTCGCACAAAAGCGAAAGCAGGCTCGTCATATATTCTCTTTGCTTTAAAAGGTAAGGATAATCTCCATAGCTCATATAAAAATCATACTGAAGAAAAATCCACCAGAGAGAATATGAAGAGATTCCGTTCATCCATGTTCCGACCGGCGTCTCATCGCGCACAAGATCCATTGAACGCGGAACAATATCGCTATATCCGAATACAGATGCTATTGTCATAACTTCAGTCTGCATATCTCCGATCCATACAAGCCTGTCACGCTTGATTCCGTCCCAAAGATATTCCTGCATATTAAGGTGAGCAGTATATGCAGCCGTCTGCCATATTTTGTTGACAAGAGAATCGCTGCATTCAAAGCTTCCTCGATATTCAAGATCCCGGAAAATGAATACTGCCTGTACGGCCTTCAGAGAGACCGTAACATCTTCTCCGATAAGTTCAAGATAAACAAATCGAAAACCGCTTTCATTTGTCTCATTTGCGCTCAAAAATCCGACGTTTATTATTTCATCACGATTTGCATGATCGCAGCATGAATTTTTTTCTCCGAGATCAGAGAGAGCTTCAGAAACCGATTCTCCGAACTTTATATGTAAATCCGCTCTTCCCGTTCTGCCGCTTACGCCGAATACCATAATTCTCGCAGAACCACTGATCTCAGTGCCATAGTCAAGCAAAATGCCAGCCCTTTCAGAGCATCCCTTACTATTGGAAAGCGTGCATACATCTTCTCCTCCCCCAAGCGTTATCTGACATGCCTTGTCGCCAATTAAATTCTCAGTTCCCGAAACATTGCCATAAGATCTGACAATACGTACCGGAGAAAGGTATCGTCTGGTACGCGGATCTGATGCATATCCCTTAAGGCAAGGATTAATATCACCGATCTTTTTCATATAAACCACCATTCCTTTTCTCAGTCAAAAAAATTTCCCTCCCATGCTGCCGGACAATATTCCGCAGCCTGAGAGGGAACAATTTTACATTACCATCCAAGGGATTTCAGATATTCTCTGCTCTGCTTTGCCGCTTCCATTGTATCCTGATCGTAACAGTTATCCTGTTCGACAACAACATACTTGGAATATACCTCCATAGTCTTTTTGAGTATGGCAGGCATATCCTGAACGCCCTGACCAAGGGGACGGAAAGCAAACTCTGACGAGGTTTCAGCATGTGCAGTATCGGTTCCGATAAGCTCATACATATTTTCGGTTTTCTTTCCGACATAATCCTTATAATGAACTATCGGAGCCCGTCCGTAATATTTCTGCAGATATTCAACAGGATCAAGTCCGGACACTTTCACCCAACAGAGATCAAGCTCCGTCTGAAGATACTCCGCAGGAAGATGCGAATAAAGATAGTCAAGACCGTAAGAACCGTCAGGCATTTTTACAAACTCAAAGTCATGATTATGATAAAGAAGCTGAATGCCCTGCTCTCCGCAGATACGTCCTATATATGCTATTTTTTTAATTACCTCGTCGTAATCATCAGCAACTCCGGGACGCATGTCCTCCGGAGCGTAAGGAATCACTATGTACTTGACTCCGACAGCTTTGTAGGTAGCTACGGTAGCACCTGTGTCCGCAAGCAACTCAGCTACCGGTACATGGGCTGAAATAGCTTTAACTCCGGCAGCGCGGAGTGCCGCTCTGATTTCTTTGACAGAATGACCGTAAAGACCGGCAAGCTCTACATAGTCATATCCGATTTCCTTGACTTTTTTCATAGCCTCCGCAAAATCACGTTCAGCGTAATCACGGACGGTGTAAACCTGAAGTGCAACAGGAAGTGCCATAACATCACCAGGCTCCTGATAATACCAAGAGCATCCTTTCTTTCAGAATTTCGATTTTATCCCGCCGAACGGACGGGATAAAATCGAAACTTAATATAATTTCAAACAAGATCAAAGACAATTTTAAAATTAAAACATGCTTCGTCATTAATAAATTTTATACACAAAGTACATGGTCTTATCTGTCAGCGATTTTGCCGTGAATTCTAAACTTGTAGGTTATACCACGTATCTCAGTTCGGTTTCACCGTATATTCTAAACTCGGCAATTTCACCGCATACTCTCATCTCGCCAGTTTCACCACATACTCTCATCTCACCGGTTTCACCATATACTCTCAGTTAATTGGTTTAACTACGTATCTCATACCGGCAATTTCATCACGAACTCTTCGCTCGTATGGTTTCCGACGGCTCAATACTTGCAGAAGAACAAGCAATACACTGTAATCAGTCAATCGGCTTGCGGAACGGACGGCGCGGATGCTCCTCGGAATGTCCTCCTTCAGGTTTAGGAAGCGCATCCTTGCGCGAGAGATTAAGCCTGCCCTTTTCGTCTGTACCAAGGAAATTCACCGTCATAATATCTCCAACCGCGCAGACATCCTCAACTTTTTCAACACGGCGGTTTTCCAACTTTGAAATGTGAACGAGGCCCTCTTTGCCCGGTGCAATTTCGACAAACGCTCCAATCGGAATAATTCTTGTTACCTGACCTGTATAAACGGCGCCGACTTCCGGCTCGAATATAATTCCCTTTATAATTTCCTGAGCCTTAATGGCATTATCACGGTCAACTGACGAAATAAATACCGAACCGTCGTCCTCAATGTCAATTTTCGCGCCTGTATCAGCAACAATCTTTTGAATAACCTTTCCTCCGGTACCGATAACATCGCGGATTTTTTCCTCAGGAATTGTCATCGAAATCATTTTCGGTGCATATTTTGACACTTCACTGCGCGGAGCGGAAATAGTCTTAAGAATAATATCGTCAATTATATAATCGCGCGCTTTATGGGTTGTTGCAAGGGCTTCCTTTATTATTTCGGGAGTAAGACCATCGATTTTCAAATCCATCTGAATGGAGGTTATGCCCTTATGAGTACCGGCTACCTTAAAATCCATATCTCCGTAAAAATCTTCAAGTCCCTGTATATCGATCATCGTCATCCAGCGTTCTCCTTCGGTAATAAGACCGCAGGAAATGCCTGCTACAGGTGCTTTAATCGGAACTCCTGCCGCCATAAGCGCAAGCGTAGAACCGCAGACAGATGCCTGAGAGGTTGAACCGTTTGAGCTTAAAACCTCCGAAACACAGCGTATTGCATACGGAAATTCTTTTTCGTCGGGCAGTACCGGTACAAGAGAACGCTCGGCAAGAGCGCCGTGGCCGATTTCACGGCGTCCGGGACTTCTTGAGCTCTTGGCGTCTCCAGTTGAGTACCCCGGCATATTGTACTGGTGCATATAACGTTTCGACTCCACACCGTCAATTCCGTCAAGAGACTGCTCCTCGCTGATTGTTCCAAGCGTACACACCGTAAGGACTTGAGTCTGTCCTCTGGTAAACATTCCGGAGCCATGTACTCTCGGGAGTAAATCTATCTCCGCTGCAAGCGGTCTGATCTGATCAAGACGACGTCCGTCAACGCGCTTGCCGTCCTCAAGAAGCCACCTGCGGACAACTACTTTCTGAAGCTTATACAGAATTTCCCCTATACCGGACGCGGCAAGCTCTTCGCTTTCAAATTTACCGGCATACTTTTCAAGTGCCTTAGCGGTAATTGCCTCCATCCCCGCGTCACGAACATTTTTATCATCTGTATCTAAAGCTGTCATAATATCGCCCATATATTCAGACTCAATCGCGTTATAGACCTCTTCGTTTACATGGTGCGGTTCATAACTAAACTTCGGCTTGCCTATCTCGGCCACAATTCCGTCAATAAAGGTACAAATCTCTTTTATCAGCTCATGAGCTTTCATGATGGCAGCAAACATTGCGTCGTCATCAACCTCTTTGGCACCGGCTTCAATCATTACTACCTTTTTATGGCTTCCTGCCACAGTAAGCTCCAAATCACTTCTGAGACGCTGCTCCTCCGTAGGATTTATAATTATTTCCCCATCAACAAGCCCAACATAAACCCCGGCGATCGGACCATTCCACGGAATATCCGAAATTGAAAGCGCGATAGAAGCGCCTATCATACCGGCAATTTCATGCGAACAATCGGGATCAACTGACATAACCGTAAGATTTATATTGACGTCGTTACGAAGATCTTTGGGAAATAAAGGACGAATCGGACGGTCTATAACACGGGATGCCAGTATAGCCTTGTCCGTAGGTCTTCCCTCTCTGCGGTTGTAGCTTCCGGGAATATGTCCCACAGAATAGAGGCGTTCCTCAAAATCAACAGAAAGCGGTAAAAAGTCAATGCCGGGACGCGGACGGGCAGAAGCAGTCGCGGAACATAAAACCGCTGTATCTCCGTATCTGACAAGACAAGAGCCGTTAGCAAGACCTGCCATTTTACCGGTTTCAATTACAAGCCTGCGACCCGCAAGCTCGAATTCATAGGTTTTAAAATTTTCAAACATTATTTCTAATATTCCTTTCTGATGAAAAGACAAATTAATTCAGATATGGATTTAATACCGTTATTTTGGCAGTCTTCTCTTACCCAAAACGTAATTACAAAAAAACGAACTCCGTTTCAGTATTTTCAAATAATCAGATAATGCCGTTTCCGCACGAAAAACGGAGGAAACAATAATATCTGATTATTTGATAGCGAAAAACATGAAAACACAGACCAAAACTGTAAAACCCACAGACAGGCGGAGAGAATCCCTCCGCCTGCCGCATTACGCTGTATCTGACTGTATAAAGCTTACTTACGGATACCGAGTCTTTCAATTATAGAACGGTAACGTTCAATATCCTCTTTCATGAGATATCCAAGAAGATTTCTGCGGTGTCCAACCATCTTAAGAAGTCCGCGACGGCTGTGATGATCCTTCTTGTTCTTCTTAAGATGCTCATTAAGACTGTTGATTCTGTACGTAAGTATTGCAATCTGAACCTCAGGAGATCCGGTATCTCCTTCATGAGTTTTGTAAGCTTCGATGATACTTTGCTTTTCTTCCTTTGTCATTATGATTCACCTCTAAAATTATAATCTGCGGCAGACTCAGCAAGCGGCAGATGAACCCCGTTTCGTTAAAAGAAACTTTTATCCGCAAGCCGTGAAAGCCGTACAAACAGATATTAGTATACCACATACTTTAATTAATGTAAATAGATGTTTGCGTTATTCATATTTATTTTACATTTTTTATATCTGCAAATTCAGTAAATAAGTGTAGCCGTATTTAATTTTACCTGTCTTGCAATTGCCGAAGAGCGGTTTTCCCGTCAAGCAAAGCATACAATTCTGCCGCATCCGTAAGTCATAAAATAAAATTTCATTTCCTGATCGACCTTATGATATTTACGAATCAAGGCTGTGCATCATAATATTTATGCGGCGTTCGTCAGCGGAAATTCTCTTTTAAGGAGATTTGCCGCAGTATTTTTGTATCGGTTATAATAGCTTGTATATGATGCACCGTCAACTCCGGAATAAAAAGCGTCACGTGTCGCGGAGACAAGAGTCTCCAAATTGCAGAACACATGGGTAAAGTCAACTCCGGCAGTTTTTCCGGCAATATACCTTAGCATAGAAATAGAAGAATTATCGCGAATAGCCGTATTTTGAATATATTCGATCGCCGCGTCTTCCATACAACCCGACGAGGCAGCATTCAAAGCTTGAATTATAAGCGAAGTATTCGATGCAAGTGCATTGTCAATAGTAGTTACCAGAACCGCCGTGTGGGAAGGATCACTTGCAGTAATTCCGACTGTATCAGCGCTGTACGCAGGCAGCGGAAGAACTCCCCATTCGGTTTCGGATGAAGCAAGCAGCTCGGCGTCACCAAGTTTTCCGACATAAAAAAGAATATTTCCGGCTCTGAAGCTCGACACGGCAGAAGCGTCAGTTCCGAAGCAGCTTTCAAATCCGCTACCACCTGAAATGGTTCTTCTGCAAAGCGAAATAACGTCAAGAATCGCATCCTGATTTTCCGAAAGCGAAGGAACAGAGCCGTAAACCGTGTCAACATAGTGAATACCGGCGCTTGCCATCACTGCGTCGGCAACAGACGAAACAGAAAGATCAGTCATCGCACCGATCTCTGTTGCTGAATCGGTGCCGCGTGCGGCCGCGGCGGCTTGCATCAGCTCAGCAAATTTATCCCATGTCCAGTCTCCGCTGTATACAAGATTATACAGCGAACCCATTCCCAATTCTTCGGCAAGCGGACGGTTAAAAAATACGGCATAATACTGTCTTATATCCTTAGTAGCGTCTCCGCTGACAGCATAGAGCTTGTACGCCGCTCTCATCTGAGACATCGCCTCTGTATTAAAGTAATCATACGAAAAGAAATCTGCCCCCGGAAGGCTATAAAGGTTCATCAGCAGTCCTGCATCCGCATATGTTCCGACCTCCGTTACATTTACGGAAAGCAAATCAGCATAATAAGTTCCGGAAGCTTTATTTTTCCTGACCTCTTCGAATAGCTCAGACTCGGAAGCCGATTTTTTGGATACAAGCGACGTATTGAACTTTTCCTCTATATATTTATTTCTCGCAAGTGCGGTAGCCGAGATTTCATCCGAGCCCTCAGAAGGACACAAAATATCTTCATAATTGCAGGTAGCTATCACCGTTGCCGCGCCATCAAAATCAGCGTCGGCGATTGAATCAAGCGCTTTTGCAGAATCCTCCGCAGTACGGCTTCGCACAATATTTTCCACGTAATTCGCCGATGTCTCCTCCACGGACGTATCGGTCACGGAATCTCTGTTATCCGTCACAGCCGGATTTTCGCTTCCAATGCCGCCGGTGCAGGAAAAAAACATTGTACAGACAGCCGCTAAAGACAAACACAAAGATATTGCTTTTATCCTCCTGCCAAATTCTGTTTTTTCTTTAAACTTCATATTATATAATCTGACTTTCCCTTTCATAATCAAACACATGACTTTTCAATAAGGAGCATCGCTCCATCATAAGGCGGTCCGGCGGCAGATTGTACCGCCGCCGAAAAAAGTGAGACGAACCCAATGGCTGCAGAGTCAAACGCCTGTATAGGCGAGAAACATCCCGCATTTAGGTATAGTATTGTGATATCCGATAAATCGGATGAAATCTTCCGGAAACGCCGCCGTCAATCGATATTCGTCAATCGATATTCGTCAATCGATGTTCATCAATCAATGTTCATCAATCAATGTTCATCAATATGTACATCAACCAATGCTCATCAATAAATTTAAGCAGACCGGATTTAAATAAAAAAGTACCCGATAAATTACTCACGGTCTGCCATCCTGATACGGCAAACTATTATATACACAAATACACATACCATTTACCGTTTTAATCCGGCTGGCTATATCCTCCTAAATTTTGTTCCCTCTTTTGTATCCTCAAGAATAATTCCCTTTTCAAGAAGCTCTGCGCGTATGCGGTCAGCTTCGGCATAATTTTTAAGTTTTTTCGCCTCTGCACGAGCTTCTATTTTCGCCAGAATATCGGCGTCGGCATCTCCGTTCGCACCATTGCGATCCGCAAGCAGACGCTCCGCAGCTTTTAACAAATCAAGGGAAAGCACAGAATCAAAATCTGCAAGCAGCCGAAGCTTAGACGCGGAGCTACAGCCGGATTTCACAACATCGTAAAGCGCTGTCACCGCAAGAGACGTATTCAAATCATTATCCATTGCAGCGGCAAACTCCGCGCGCAAAGTGCCGGCTTCTTCCGCATCTGAAGCATCGATCTTCTCAGGAATTACGGAACAATCCGAAAGCAGAACAGCAATACGGGAAACAAGCTTTTCATACGCTGTTGCGGCATTGTCAAGCGCATCCCACGAAAAGACAAGCACTTTTCTGTAATGCGAGCAAAGGCAGAAAAGACGATATACCATCGGATCATATCCTTTTTCACGCAAAAGAGAAACGGTAAGAAATTCTCCACTTGATTTGCTCATTTTTCCGTCATCGTTATTCAGATGGAAAACATGAAACCAATAATTACACCATTTATGTCCGAGATAGGCCTCGCTCTGGGCAATTTCATTCGTGTGATGGGGAAAAGCATTGTCGATCCCCCCGCAGTGAATATCCAGATATTCTCCCAGAGTCGAGATACTTATAGCGGAACACTCGATATGCCATCCCGGATAGCCAAGTCCCCACGGACTTTCCCATTTCAGCTCCTGATCCTCAAATTTTGATTTGGTAAACCAAAGCACAAAATCGCTTTTATTTCGCTTGTTGTCGTCGCGCTCTACGCCGTCGCGTACTCCCACCTCAAGATCTTCACTGTCATGCTTATTAAAGACGTAATACTCATCAAGCTTTGAAGTATCAAAATAAATATTTCCGCCGGCCTCGTAAGCATATTCTTTTTCAATAAGCCTTCCGACCATTTTTATATAGTCGGATATACGCGAGGTTGCCGGAACCACAGTATCCGGCCACCGAATATTCAGACTGCCGCAGTCCGAGACAAATGCATCCGTATAATATTTTGCAATTTCCATAACGGTTTTATGCTCTCTCTGCGCGCCTTTAAGCATTTTGTCCTCACCCTCGTCAGCATCGCTCGAAAGATGTCCGACATCGGTGATATTCATCGTGCGCTTTACGTCAAATCCGATATAACGCAGGTATTTTTCGAGGACATCTTCCATTATATATGTTCTAAGGTTTCCTATATGAGCAAAATGGTAGACCGTCGGTCCGCATGTATACATTTTTACAATTCCCGGCTCATGCGGAATGAATTCGTCTTTTTTTCTTGTAAGAGAATTATAAAGCTTCATTGATTTTTATTTCCTTTCATTTTCCCGACAGTTCAGCGTTTTTTATTCGAGCCTTATTTTTCATAGTTTTTCCTATCCTTATCCACACTCGAAATTCCGGCATTTCCGGAGCAAAAGACACTTCCGTCACCGTGCTCGTATCCTATTTGCGAATCCGGAAAAATTCCGCGTTTCCTATCATCTTCTTCGTGCGAGGCTTCCTTCTTCTCGTCCGCAAAAGCGGATTCGAGCGCCGCAATGCGCTCTTTAAGCTGGGCAAGCTCCTGAGCAACCGGATCCGGTATATGCACCTGATCAAGATCCGACTCTTCAACCCTCACACTGCCGCGTTTTACAACATGAGCGGGAATTCCAACGGCGGTACTGTCCGAAGGAACCTCATGCAGAACTACCGCCCCGGCAGCTATCTTTGAATTATCGCCTATTTTAAACGGTCCGAGAACCTTCGCCCCGGCACCGACCATCACATTATTACCGAGAGTAGGATGACGCTTACCCGTATGCTTTCCTGTACCGCCGAGAGTAACCCCCTGATACAGAGTGCAGTAATCGCCAATTTCTGCAGTTTCCCCAATCACAACTCCGGATCCATGATCGATAAAAAGTCCCCTTCCTATTGTAGCTCCGGGATGTATCTCAATACCGGTAAAATGCCGGGCAGTCTGACTTATCAGCCGTGCTGCAAATTCATGTCCTCTTTTCTGAAGCGCGTGAGCAACTCTATATGCAGCAACAGCATGAACACCCGAATAAAGCAGAATTACTTCTGCCTTGGTTCTGGCAGCCGGATCACGCTCCATAACGGACTCAACGTCGCACTTAAGCTCACTGACGATTCCTCTCGTAAAACGGTATACTTTTTCAGCTCCTGCCGCAAATCCGCAGCTTTCACGGGATGAGCAGTCTTTGCATTTTATATATATTTTTTTTCTTTTAATATTCTCATTTTCCGGGATACTCATAATTATGACCATACCTTTCGCACATACCGTGTCTGCAGACACAGTATGAAGGATTTTCTTTCAAATTAAGACCATACCTTAAGTACAGACTAAAATTCCATGTCTGTATCTGATATGCCTATAACACCTATAACAGCGCAGATTATCATGACAGGCAGATACAGTTCATTTGTAGGTAAAACGGATGCCGTTTAAAGCATTTTTCTCGCCTAAATTTATATAAACAGTTTTATACACGTAAATGTATAAAATCTCCCTTATTGTATATTATATCTGTTTTCCCCTGTCTTGTAAATAGTTTTTATCAATTATTTCTTGACATTTTTTAATTCTTATATTATAATTAATATGAGCTGAAATATAAATTGTTCGCCAAATATATCTAATAAGTGAAATAACCTGGGCCTTGACAGGCGTTTGCCGCTACAGGCAACAGGATGCATTCACTTCTCAGACGGCGGTTTGATCCGTCGCTGAAATGTCTTATGACAGAGCTATGCTCCTTACCGAAAAAACGGTCCGGCGGATCATCCCGAAATCTACGTAGGAAATTACTCGACATCTCATGTTCTGAATCCACCCGGAAACGGTCTGTTTAAAAACCAAAGGAAAGAAAAAATGCTGAAAAATCTGGGCGGACGCCCTGCGCGAATGCTGCTTGTATATCCCGATTACACAGACAGAGATGCTTCAAAACGAACAAGCGGCGGTAACTACAGTGAAGGTCTGGCATCAATTTCTGCAGTCCTAAAACAGGGAGGTCATGATGTTAAACTAATGCATCTTCTTAACCTCCACACCGAGGAAGCCTTTAAATCAAGACTCCGGGAAATGGGTGAATTTGATATTATAGGATTTTCTATCCGAACAACCGCTTTTCCCGACTGCCAGCTCTATATAAAATGGACAAAGGAAGTATATCCCGACACATTTATAATCTGCGGAAGCTACCATCCGACTCTTGTTCCCGATGAGGTTCTCGCCGTGGACGGTGTTGACTGCGTCTGTGTCGGTGACGGAGAATATGCAGAACTTGAGCTCTGCGACAAAATGCGTGATGGAGATGACTACACCGGCGTTCAAAGTCTCTATTTTAAAATGCCGGACGGTTCATTTAAACATAATCCCATAAGACCTCTCTTCTCAGATTTGGATCAAATTCCGATTCCCGATTTTGACTTATTTGATTATGATAACCTTGAATCCTCAAAGGTAGGTACCGCCATTGTAATTGTAAGCCGCGGGTGTTTTTACAACTGCACCTACTGCGGAAACGGAAACTTTCGCAAAGTATATCCAAACAAAAAAATTTATGCACGTTTCCGCTCTCCTGAGAATGCAATTTTATATCTGAAGACACTGCTTTCAAAGCGTCCTTATATTAAATTTATAAACTTCAGGGACGCAATATTCAATATGTTTCCAGACTGGTTTGACACATTTATAGAGATGTATAAAAAAGAAATCGGTCTCCCCTGCACCGGTAACATTCGTTTTGACATTCTCACTGAGGAAACTGTCAAAAAGATGAAGGATGCCGGATTTTATACCATAGATATGGGGCTTGAAAGCGGAGATCAGGAGATGCGTTTCAAATATCTGCGGCGATACCAAACAGATGAAATGATAATCAACTGTTCAAACTGGTTTCACAAATATGGCATATCACAGCTAACTTATAATATAATAGGTCTGCCGTACGAGGATATTCACAGAGCTCTCAAAACTATTAAATTGAATGCAAAAATCAAAAGCGACAGAGTTATTCCCAATATTTTTTATCCATATGAAGGAACTCCCCTTTATGAAATTTCAAAAGAAGCGGGTTTCATCCCTGAAGGAGATTTTACAAAACGGCGCGTTCCGTTAATTCAGCCGCAGTTTCCAGAAGAACAGGTTTTGTTTATAGAAGCATATTTTATGCATTTTGTGCGTCGGTACAAGCTCGCATATAAGCTTCCCGGAAAAATCGGAAAAGCCTATGAACGATTTCTTGACTGGCGGGTTACAAATCCTCATGTTCCCTATAGATTTCTTGTGTCTCTGCATGACGGATATACAAAAGTCCGTAACTCGCTCAAGGATTTTCTAGTAAACCATCTCCCGAAGGTATACATGAAACTGCGTGTAATCAAGCACAGTAAGAGAGCAAGGATTAAAAATTAAAAGCGAAAATCACTTTAAAATTTATCGTTTTGATTTAAAGTAGGTATTTTTTAATCAGATATAGCGTACACTTGATACTGTATTAAAAAATTCCTTTGCATAGTCCGAAAGGAATTGATTGGATATGGCACACCAGATTGACAGAGAAAAATGCATCGCATGCGGAACCTGCGACGTTGAATGTCCGGCAGACGCAGTTATAATCAGCGAGGCAGGAAAATTCAGCATAGACGCCGACAAATGTCTCGACTGTGGAATTTGCGCTTCGGTCTGTCCGGTAGATGCAGCACATAAATAATTTTGATTATGAATTTCCGGCAAGATATGCCTGAAAGGAATGGTATTTAAATGTCTGATAACATTAACGAAGAAATTATGAACAATTTACCAGATGAGGAGAACGCCACCGATGCGATCGGAGAGTCTGATGATATTGAGGACATCGAAGACGAAATCTACACTCTTACTGACGAGGAAGGCAACGAAGCCCGTTTTGAGCTCGCCGGTACCAGGGAGCTTAACGGAGAGACATACTACGCTTTGATTCCCATAGAAAACGACAAAGACGAATATGTAATTCTAAAATCCGAAATCAGCGAAAACAATGAAGAAATGTTAGTTACAATCGATGACGATGATGAGTTTAACAGCATTTCCGAAATATTTGATAATGAGCTTTTCGGTGAAATTGATTACGATTTATAATTTAGTGTTTATAACCGCCCCTGTAAAAGTTTTGCACGTAAAGTTGTTCGGCTTTAATGGCATTCGGTTGTAAAAACGTTCTACTGTTAAGGCGCTTTGCTGTAATTATTTTCAGCTGTTAAGGCGTTCACCCGTAAATATTTTCAGTTGTAAAAACGTATGCTTTTAATAAGTTTGACTTTACAAGCGCCAGATACTGCATTTTTCAGTGTGAGTTTATTTTCCCACTGAAACGCAAAGAAACTAATACGCCAGTAATACTCCAGGTATAATTACAATCGTTTATAAGATCCGATCCGTGTCTTGCAAACTTGTCGAAGCGTTACTTAAATTTAAATCAAATTTAATTCTTAACAAACTTTTGAGAATAATCTTCATAACTACAGCAATAATATTAATCAGAACAAGAAGGTCAGAAAGCAATCTTAGGATCAGCCCGTAATTTCAGGCTACAGAAATTCTGTGGTTTGTATATCCTGCTTCGTTCGTGATATTTCAGTTAATTAAACCCACAATTATTAAAAGGAGTCCAATTACAGTTAAGGGATACAGACCTCCCCGGCTGCCCTGAGTTTGAGCCGCTATACGCGTCTCACCACGGCATACCGGGAAGTTGGGAGTACAAATTGGCAGTGGAGGACACCTACCTTGCGAGAGCAGGGTTTTTAATTGCTGAATACACGGCGAAGCGGGTTTTTTTATTTTCCATGAATATTTCCGAACTGTTGTGCATAATATGAAACAAGACCATTTTTTATACAGCAGCTCCGCAACTTACACAGCTTATACTCATCTGCAGTTGCTTTTAGTTATACTTATAGTAAAAGGAGAATTCAAAATGGAAACAAAAAAAACGAGCGCAGTGGTAATTCCGCAAGACAATCCTGATTCCGGAATTTCGAGTGTATTTTCCCAATCTGACAGAAGAGATTGCAGACTTGTCACCGTATGCACAGTTAAGGATGAAAAGGAAGTCAGCGCCGAGATCTCTCTGCCGGATTACTATTCAAATGCAGAAAAAATACTTTTTGCGACTGCCGCCCCGTCAATAAACGACAAATATGCAGAGGGTGATAAAATTACATACAGCGGCAGCGTTACCTTCACAGTATACTTTATAACATCAGAAAACGAGCTAAAATGCATTAGTTTTGACGGAAGCTTTGACGGAGATCCGACAGTCTGCACGCAGGAAAAAGGCGAAGAGGACACCACATACACAGTAAATATCTTTCCGATATGCGGTTCTGTATCATACAGGCTGATAGGCCCGAGAAGAATAAGCGCAAAATGCAGGGTAGCCTCCGATATATGCGTAACAGCTGAAAGAATATTTGAACCCGATATTTCCGGAGAGGGTGAATATGATACAGCCGTAACGCTTCAAAGAAAAAGCGATTCAGTAAGAACAATTTCCGAAACAAGCTTTTTTGAAGAAGATCTGAGATTCAGCGATGATATTGAAATTGAAAGCTCACTTCCACCGATTGCCGATATTATTTCATGCAGTATTTCTATAATTCCGGAGGAGTGCAAGCAAAACGATGACACAATACAACTACGCGGATCGGTTATAGCGAACTGTCTTTGCATATCGGATACCGGCGAAATCATGTCAATTCAAAAGAAGCTACCGATAGCGGAAACATTTGACGCACCCGAAACTGCGTTGGATAGCGACGAAACAAGCTGCTGGGCTGATATTACGGTTGCCGCGGTTACAGCTGAAGCTGCAGAAAACAGCTTCGGTGAGAAAAAAATTATAGAGCTTGATTTCACATACTCCGTCGAGATATTCTGCGTAACTGAAACAAGCACAGAGCTAACCAGAGACATATATTCTACCGAATACAAAACCGACTCAGAATACAGAAAAGTTCCTATCTGCAAATTCAGCAGAATACTGACATCAAACTTTTCAATAAACGCCAGCACTCCGTTTGAAAGCACGGCGTCCGCATCCATCCAGACATCAGAGCAAAAATCCGGAGACAACGGAGAGGAGCCGGCACTTCTATTAACAGAAGCGCCGCGAATTCCTCATGCCCCATCGGTTCTTTATTCTAATGCCTCTATTAAAGAAATGTCATCTGCCTTCGATGAACAAAAGTGTCGGATAACAATATCAGGTACTGCAGAAATCTACATGATTATAAACGACAACGGAAATACGCGCGGAATTTGTTTTGAAACTCCGTTTAAAAACGAACTCGACGGGTACGGAATGACAGGAAACATAATATCTTCCGCTTCCTGTGCCTGCCAGACCGTTCACGGACGTGCCGACACATCTACGGTATATGCAGACTTTGAAGTTATATTATACGTCACGGCTTTCTCTGTATCAGACGAAGAAATAATTGATAAGGTAGCCCTTGATAAAGCATCAAAATTCGATCCGATGAGCCGTCCGCCGATTTTGATATACTATCCTCACCGCGGAGAAAGTTTATGGGAAATAGCAAAGAAATACAGCACCACGGTAAACGCATTACGAGAGGTAAACCATATACAGGGAGATGTATCTCCGGATGACTCGGTAATGATTATCCCACGTCATTCGTCTCCGGGAAAGAATTCAAAGAAATAAAGCGGAATAACCTATGCTTAAAACTCTGATAACAGAAATTCAATCCTGATTGAACATATTCTTAAAGCTAATAATCACAAAAAAAAATGAGGCCGGCACTGTACTCCGGCGGAAATAAAGATATTTTTTAGAACTACGGTGTAGTTTCCTCACGGAACTACACCGTTTCTTTTTCAATAGCAAGCGTTCTCCCCGCTTTTACTCACCTTTCACTTTTTGAATATATCTGTTGGCATGTTAGTCATTTTCTTGAGCTATTCATTGATAGCCATTACCGCATCCGATATACTATATAAACTATGTATATTTAGACCGTATTGCCTTTCTTCATTTGACCATCTAAATCTCCATTCCTGATCTTATCCCGCTTACCTTTTAAATTCTCTGCTGAGATACTTTTTCTTTCCCTCGACATTATAAAATTCCCTTATTATAGGCTTGAAACATATTTTGCTATTTTAAATATTTACTCTAATGGAATTTTATCTAAATCAGATCCTTAAATCATTTTTACCATATATACGTTTATTAAAGGCAGCTTTTATCAGATTCCATATCATACAGCTCCCAAAAGACAAAATATAAACACATACTATACGAATAATATATCTTATTCCAATATCGCTTATGCCGAAAAGCTCCATTCGATAGTTTATCCGAGCTATCGCAAGGCAATGACACAGATAAACAAGATACGTAGCGCGATCGGCGGAGGCAATGAAGTGCGGCATATTCTTCGTATTACGAGAAATAAAATCAAAGAAATACAATGTGAATAATATAGCCCCTATACAATATACTGTATGGTAAATTTCAGCTGCTGCATAACCTATGCGAGAAATAAAAACATAAGATAACACATCAATAATAGCAAGTACTATAAAGCCCAAAGTAACAGGCACTCCCAATCGCTTTATACGTGACATAAATGATGTATAGTGCTTACCAACGACACAACCAAAAACAAAATAGAATAAATAAGAAGTAAACACACGATCAATATATATAAAATTCTCACATATCCCACTTACACGTAAAAGCGGAACAAGTCCGCGCCATAGGATAAGCATTAGTACAAAAGAAGCAACAAGAAGTGGAATCGTTTTAACTTTCTCTAAAAGCTTTATAAACAATGGCGCAAGAAGATAAAACTGCGTGATAATAATCACAAAATAAAATGGGCTCACAAGATCTCCAACAAGGACATAGCGGAAAAAGTCACTGAACCGGAATGGAAAATATCCTATGCTAACATAATAGCAATAATATATGAGCACCCAAAGAATATATGGTAAAATTATGCTCTTTACACGCTTACACCAAAAAGCAACTGTATCAAAAGGTTCTCTCATATTCAAAAAAAGCTTCACCCCAGATAGAAAAATAAATCCCTGAACTACAAAAGCGGAAAGTCGCCATGGTATCATTACAGCAAAATACTGAAGAGACGAGCGTTCAAGAGTCGTGACAGGCTCGCTCGACACATGGATAAATACGACAAGCACACAGTAAAACAGATTCATATATGATAATTCGGAAAGTCTTTTTTGTTTCATTTGTCCACCTCTTAAAGCGTTAGGACGAAAAATGTTTTAACATCTATCATCATAACAAAAAATTTTTATTTACACGGTATATTATTGTCTTAATATCGATATGCTCTGATTTCTTACATATTTTAGGTATATCTCTCAACTAAAAGTATGTAGTTGAACCGAAAGAAGCAAATTACTCTCTAATCTATCCTAATTTTAGTACATACTGATCACGGCTAAACTATCACTTCTGATGCCCAATGGTCAAAGTCACCTTATGTTACTGTTCACAACTATCCGTTATTCATGTCTACCTGTTGCCCATTGTCGTCTACTGTTCTATGTGGCATTTTCGATAGCTTCCAAAGCATTCATAATTCCATCTGCAACCGTCTGCATAAGCTTTCTTCGTTCAGTCGTGCTGATAAGCCTCGCAGCGTCTTCTGCATTCGTTGCAAAGCCGGTTTCAAACAGCACCGACGGAACAGACGTATATTTAGTCACAATAAACGCCTCATCCCAACTATCCTCCCATGTATAAAGCGTTTCAAAAGGATAGGCACTTTTTACAGCGTCTATTATGGTGTCAAAGAAAATTTTAGAAACGGAAGAACTTTCATTTTCCGCGCAGTAATCAATTTCAAAACCGGAATAATCTGGATTGTTTTCCATTGCATTTACATGAATTGAGATAAAAAAATCAACCGCGTTTATCTTTGAAAGATAATTTGCGTAAATCGTTCTCTCGTACGCACTGAAAATATTGTTATCAACACATTTATCTATATTGTATTCAATATCGTAATAATCTGCAAACGCCGTCAGCTCAGTCAATGACGGAAAGCTCTTTCCGTCATGAAGCATAATCACATTCACACCGTACCCTTCAAGAATACTTCGAAGCTCTTCCGCCATAGTCAGAGTTAGCTCCTTTTCGGTAAAATCTCCGATTAAATCCGAAGAACATCCTTCATCGGTAAAACCGTGTCCCGGATCTACGATAACAGTATACACGCTGCGAACGGACGGATCATCATCTATGGATTCAGTTGAACCGACAGTCTCAAAAGCATCCGGCTTAGAAGTTGTTCTTTCATCAGTCTGAATACCCGCATTTGTCACCGCCGGCATGCTATCAGTATCTCCGGAATTCGCCTCTTCGGTCTGTGCCAATGCGGGCAAGCCATGCTGAGAAAATATCGACATAATTCTTCCTATCAAAACCGTAAACAAAGTTACTCCGGCGATAACTAAAATAGCTGCAATCAATATTATAATTATTTTTCGACTCATAGTCTCTCACTTACTTATTTTATTTCTATGATAAACTCAGCTCTCTTGATTTCTCCGGATTTAAGATGTATCATATCGCGCTTGGTTTCCAGCTTATCGATCACACTGTCGTACGCAGGAACACTCGTCCATGGTTCAATACACACAAAAGGCGCTTCGGTATATGGTTTATGCCAGAACCCGATATATTTCATATCCGGATAGCTTACACACACAGATTTTCCGCCGTTTTTGCTTTTGAGTGTCACCTCGCCTGAGGTTTCCGAAAGAAAAATGGCGTCATGATCAAACATATTGTGGCGCAGCGGAATTATGTACCCGTTTTCCAAAGGAAAATCTTCATAATCAGGAAGTGTATAGCATGTTTCACTCATAGCAAGCTTTTTAACACCGTACGTAGGTTTTGAAAATTCAAGTCTGTAATCTTCAAAACAATCTCCGGAATTCAGCGGAACATTAAATCCCGGATGCCCTCCAAGTGCAAAAATTAACTCGCCATTCCCAGAATTATAGACCTCATAAACGGTCTTGAGTCTGCTGCCGTCAAGTATATAACTCACAACATAACGAAAATCAAAAGGATAGACAGCTTTTGTACTTTCATCCGAGATAAGTTCAAACGAAAGCTCACCGGCTTCCCTCTTTATAAGTGAAAACTCACTGTCACGGGCAAATCCATGCAGATTCATTTCATACGTTTTTCCGTTATACGTATATTTTCCTTCGGTAAGACGGCCGCATATCGGAAAAAGATTATACGAACGACCCGACCAGTATTCAGAATCGCCCTGCCATAAATATTCGCATCCATCTGCTTTAGTTTTAATAGAATACAGCTCTGCACCTATGCTATTTATGACAACAGAAATTACATCGTTTTCTAATGTGTATAGTTTCAAAATAATCAATCCTTTCATTATTTGTTTCAATATAGTAAAAACCTTAAGAAAATGTTTCGACGGATTACAACGTTCAAAACATAAAATGCGGCCGGCACCTGCAGATGTCAGCAAAGATAAATACTTCCATATTGTAAGAATTGTAAGAACATCAGAGTTTAGTTATTATAAAAGACACTTTCTGCATGCGACAAAATCTGTCATATATATTAATTAACTGTCCGTACTTTGTCAGTATATCATACTTTTTTAATATATGCAATATTTTTTGTCTTATCCCAAATGAAATTATTTAAGGTATTTTGTTTTGATTTATCTATAATTTGGACAAATCATTCTTCAGTACGTCAGACACAGAGTTAAAGACACTCATTATAAAATATATAATGAAAAAAATTATCTTATTTGGTTGACAAATAAAGAAAAATATGTTAAACTTCTTAAAAACAGAATCTTTAACTGCGGTACAGAGAGACCGATAAGATTTTACAATAAATCAGACATGATATAAAAACGTCTGCATTCAAATTATCAAATCTTACAGTCCTCAAAGCTGTAAGATTTTTTATGTCATTGCGCGTCAGAAATGAAAACTAACTAAAAAACATACAATCACAGATATGTATACCAAATCATAAAAGCAAAATTTATATGAGAGGATTCTATTTCGGATGTCTGTATTAAAAGCAACCATAATGGACGAAGGAACGCTTCACAGAACTGTTAGACGAATTTCTTATGAAATTGTAGAAAAAAACAAGGGAACCGAAAACATCTGCCTTGTCGGAATTAAACGCCGCGGGGAAGTTCTTGCGCAGATGATTGCGAAAAATATAAAACAGACAGATGGAGCGGAAGTTCCGTGCGGCTCGCTCGATATCAGCCTTTACCGTGACGATTTAAACAGTATTTCAGAAAGTGAAGCTGATACTCCCGTAATTAGAAAATCATGCCTTCCGTTTGAAATTGTAAATAAAAACGTAATTATAGTCGATGATGTACTTTATACCGGAAGGACGGTAAGATCTGCAATAGACGCTGTTTTTACCATGGGCAGACCTAAGGCAATCCGTCTCGCAATTTTGATTGACAGGGGACACCGCGAGCTCCCGATACGGGCGGATTATATCGGAAAAAGTATACCGACATCGGCAAGCGAACGGGTTTCGGTTATGCTGCCTCCTTATGATTCCGATACGGGAGTAGTTTTATACGGATAATAAACGTATCCGAGGTATCCAGTGCGTCAGCGGTTCGCAAACCGTCAGCGCGGTTTATAATGATATATAATACATATGTATTCTATATAAAACATATAATTAACGGAGGATTATTTATGGAAATAATCTATAAGGTAAATCAAAAACCAAAATTTGGACAGCTGATAATATTCGCTCTGCAGCAGCTGCTGGCAATTCTTGCGGCAACAATCGCCGTTCCCGCAATCGTCGGAAACGGTATGTCAACATCCGCGGCGTTGTTTGGCGCAGGTGCAGGAACGATTATCTATCTTCTTTTCACAAAATTTAAAAGTCCGGTGTTTTTAGGTTCTTCCTTTGCGTTTTTAGGTTCTATGTTTGCCGCCTTTGCGGGTGCGGTTTCGCTTGAAGTTGGATATGCGGGACTTATTATAGGAGCAGCATTTGCAGGCATTGTATATGTGGCAATTGCCGTTGTAGTCAAATTTGTAGGTGTAAAGTGGATAGACAAGCTTATGCCTGCGGTTGTAATCGGTCCTACTGTTGCAATTATAGGACTTTCACTTGCAGGAAACGCTGTCGGAGACTCTCTCAGCGTGTCATTGAACGCAGACGGCGTATTCGAGATGAATTTACACTCCGCGCTCTGTCTCATCTGCGCGCTTGTAACTCTGATAACCGTAATGCTCTGCTCCGTTTACGGAAAGAAAATGGTAAAACTTATACCATTCATAATAGGTATCGCGGCAGGTTATATTCTTGCGACAGTTTTTACACTGATTGGAAATGCTCAGGGCATTGAAGCAATGCAGATTATTGATTTTTCACGTTTTAAAAACATGCAGTGGTATCCTGACTTTACATTTGTTACAGCATTTAAAGGACTTAAAAGCATTACCCCGTCATATATCGGAACAGTAGCCGTCGCATATGTTCCTGTCGCATTTGTAGTTTTTGCCGAGCACATCGCAGATCATAAAAATCTCTCGTCAATTATTGAACAAAATCTTCTTGAAGAACCCGGTCTTTCAAGAACACTCCTCGGAGACGGAGTGGGCTCCATGGTAGGAGCATTCTTCGGCGGATGTCCTAATACCACATACGGCGAATCTGTAGGATGCGTAGCTATAACCGGAAACGCATCAGTAATAACTATTGCGGCAACAGCCATCTTGGCGATTATCGCATCATTTATCGCTCCGTTTATAACCCTTCTTGCTACAATACCGTCATGTGTCATGGGCGGTGTATGCATATCTCTGTATGGATTTATTGCAGTCAGCGGTCTTAAAATGATTCAAAAAGTCAATCTTGACGATAACCATAACCTCTTTGTAGTTTCGGTTATTCTTATTGCAGGCATCGGCGGTATGTCACTCAAATTCGGAGCTGTTACACTGACCGAAATTGCTACAGCGTTAATACTCGGAATTGTAGTAAATCTTATTCTCTCCGGAAAAAAAGCAAACTGAACATAGATATAAAGGACTATAAAACCATAAAAACGAATACAATTTTCGCACTGAAAAACGGCGGGTCTGACATAAAAGACCTATAGACTATGTACAAAAGGCATGGTAATTAATATGTGGGAAGAGATGTATGAGAAAGCAAAAGAGATTCAGGCAAGACGAAGAATATCGCCTTATATTGAAACAGGCTCCGCGGCATCCGTCATTATGACAGACAAGGGCAATATTTATCTCGGAATCAGTATTGACACGGGTACAGTAAACGGAATATGCTCTGAATTTAATGCTATCTCCAATATGATTACATATGGAGAAAGCAGGATAGTAAAAATGCTGACAATTCTGCGTGACGGAGCAATAAGCACTCCATGCAACTCCTGCCTGGAATTTATCATGATGCTTAACAAGGACATTCAAAACATAGAAGTCCTTACCGATTATAATCCTATAAGCACAATAAAGCTCAGCAAACTGTGTCCGGAATGGTGGCTAAGCAATTCATTTCTGAAATTTTAATTACAATATAAAACACCCGATAAGGAAAGCTTCCGCGTCGGGTGTATACTTTGTATAACGGGTAGAGTCATAAAAATGAAAACAAATTACAAAAAGACTATGTACGCCTGCTTTATAGGCTATATAGTACAGGCAATCGTAAATAATTTTGTTCCGCTGCTGTTCGTAACATTTCAAAACAGTTATAATATATCACTGTCACAGGTAACGTCGCTGATTACGGTTAACTTTATAATACAGCTCCTTATCGACATGCTTTCGGCTGGATTCATAGATAAAATCGGCTACCGCGCATCGGCGGTAACAGCTCATGTATTTGCCGCGTCGGGGCTGATTTTACTCACCGTTTTACCGGAATTATTACCGGACTCATTCTCAGGCATAATAATATCTGTTGTCATCTACGCCGTCGGCGGAGGTCTGCTTGAGGTTTTAGTCAGTCCGATCATTGAAGCATGCCCGACAGATAATAAGGAAAAAGCAATGAGTCTGCTTCACTCCTTTTACTGCTGGGGACACGTGGGAGTCATTTTGATTTCAACCGTATTTTTTTATATTGTAGGTATCTCCAACTGGAGGATATTAACTCTGATATGGGCTGTCATACCAATCGCAAATATATTTTTGTTTATTAAGGCACCGATTTATACTTTAAATGAAAACGGAAACCAAGGATTGGGTCTTAAAGAGCTCTTTAAGAAAAAAATATTTTGGATACTAATGCTAATGATGATGAGCGCAGGCGCGAGTGAACAAGCTGTAAGTCAATGGGCCTCCGCATTTGCTGAAAAAGCTCTCGGCATCAGCAAGACCGCAGGAGATCTTGCAGGACCGATGACATTCGCCATACTTATGGGAACCGCAAGACTTATCTACGGAAAATACGGAGATAAGTTTAATTTGGATCGTTTTATGAAATACAGCTGCATACTCTGTATTATTTCTTATTCATGTATATCTCTTATTCCCGTTCCTGCAATTTCCCTGCTCGGATGCGCGATCTGCGGATTTTCAGTCGGAATACTCTGGCCCGGAACGTTCAGCAAGGCTTCCGCTGCGATTCGGGGAGGTGGCACGGCATTATTTGCAATGCTCGCACTGGCAGGTGATTTCGGCTGTTCAGCAGGACCATCGCTCGCAGGATACATTTCAAGCGGGTTCGGTGGAAATCTCAAGGCGGGAATACTTGCAGCAACAGTTTTCCCTGTAATTCTTCTGATCAGTTTGTTTGCGCTTAACAGAAGCAAAGACTGAAAAAATTTGCAAATCCAGCATAACGAAAACACTAACATTTTATAAATATATAATTTAGTTTGAAAAAATGTGTAGACAAACGCATTTAAAAGTGATAGTATAAATTATATAAATTTTATGTTCTGATTTACCTTCGAAAAAAATTTGATTATTATCGAACTAACCTGAAAACCAAGGAAACGATATATGAACTCAGAAAAAACAATCTATTCCGTGCTTGCCGAAATTATTGAAAACAGGCTCGGAATATCTTTTGAAAATATAAGCGAAAATTCAAGACTTATCGAAGATCTCGGAGCAAGCTCTATTGATATAGTCATCATGCTATCGGATGCGGAGGACAGACTCGAAATTACAATTCCGGATGATATTTTATTATCCATGAAAACTGTTGGCAGAGCAGCGGCAAAAATATCAGAAATATCCGGACTTCCAAGCGGAGTCAAAACGGTACTTACCGAGTCAGAAGATAACTCGGAAGATCAGTAAAGTATTCAAATCTCTACAACTTTTAATATCCAATTAATATAAAAAACACAATCCTTACAAAAAGCTGCAGAAAATTCAGCAACTTATATTCCCGAAAAATTCTTCGGGTATTAACAAAAATTTGTACTAAGTCTGAATAAAATAGCTTTTCAGACAGACCGGAAAGGAATAGCAATATATGAAAAAAGCAATTATGTATGGAGGAGGTAATATTGGCCGCGGCTTTATAGCGCAGCTTTTTTACCTGACCGGGTATGAAACGGTATTTATTGATGTAAATCAAAGTCTCGTTGATTCACTTAACAATACTCATGAATACCCTATATATATTACCGGAAAAAATGACTATGAAAAATTCACTGTAAAAAAAGTTCGCGCAGTAAACGGAAATGATAAAGAAGCTGTAGCCGAAGAGATAGCAACTGCGGATGTTATGGCAACGGCTGTCGGCGCAAATATTCTCAAATTTATCGCCTCTCCTATCGCTGCCGGAATTCGCCGAAGAATGGACATCGGAGGAAGTCCTCTCAATATTATTGTGTGCGAAAATCTTATGGATGCAGATAAGTATCTTCGTTCTCTCATTGAAGAAAAAACCGACAATGATGCAAAAGAATATCTGAAAAACAAAATCGGAATTGCAGAAGCGACTATAGGAAGAATGGCTCCGGCGGCACCTGAGAGCATTAAAGCTGCAGATCCTCTCGCGGTATGTGTGGAACCTTACTGTGAGCTTCCCGTTGACAGCTCTGCCTTTATTGGAGAAATTCCTGAGCTTTACGGCATAAAACCGTTTGCCCCGTTTGATTTCTTTATAAGACGAAAACTCTTTATGCATAATATGAGTCACGCCGTACTCTCATATCTTGCAAAGCAAAAAGGATACACATATATCTGGGAAGCCGCTGCGGATTATGAGCTCAGATATACCGCACTCGGCGCTCTCATAGAAGCCTCCGAAGCACTTTCCGCTGAATACAGCGTTCCAATAGCTGAGCTAATCTCCTTTTCATATGAGCTTCTCTCCCGTTTCGACAACAAGCTTCTCGGAGATACGGTTGACAGAGTCGGCAGAGATACCGCCCGCAAGCTTGCAAAAAACGACCGTCTTACAGGCACGGCGCTTCTGTGCTTAAAGCATGGTATCAGCCCTGAATTCATAAAAAAAGGTATTCGTGCTGCATTTGAGTTTTCAGCGGACGGAGACACATCTTCCGAGGAAGTTTATTCATACGCAAAGGATAACGGTCTCAGGAAAGCAATCCAAAAATACTGCGGTCTCAGTGAAGAAGTACATGATGAAGCACAGCTGATTGATTTCATAGCAAGTTAATAATCTCATAGCAGATACAAAATCAATTTTAATCAAGAAAGGAAGCCGAAATAAGCATCGGCATATTAATTATTATGTTTGACAACGATATATTACTCGGAGAACTCCCGGACGTTCTCAGCTTTAATGACGGAACAAAAGTAAAGACTGCTGAGGATTGGGAACGAAGAAAAGCAGAATTCTATGATATGGTAATTGACACAGAATACGGCGGAATGCCTCCGCAGCCGGAAGTTTTTAAAGTAGACAAGGTTTGCATGGGTTTCAACCGTGAATTTGATACATACCGAATTACCACGGGAACAAAGGAAAAGCAGATTACATTTTCAATGCATATTCTCTTTCCGAGAAAATCAAAGGGAGAGGATGTCCTTGAAAAGTTCCCAGTTATTCTCACCGGTGACGGCTGCTTCAGAGACTGTACTACAGACGTACAGGATGAATGTTACAGACGCGGATATGCCATTGCAATTTTCGACAGAACAGAGCTTGCGCCCGACATGTACAATACAGACCGCACGCTCGGACTTTACAGCATATATCCGGATTTGCCTTTCTGTGCGATCTCCGCATGGGCGTGGGCATATCACCGCTGTGTTGACGCGTTGTATCAGATTCCGGATGCAGACACGGATCATATTGCAATATCGGGTCATTCAAGAGGAGGAAAAACTGTTCTTTTGGCGGGCGCTACGGACAAGAGAGTGAAATATGTAAATCCAAATTGCAGCGGAACTCATGGCTGCGGATGTTATCGTTATATTTCACACGACGATCTCGGAAACGGCGATAAGCGAAGTGAACCGCTCTGCTATTTGTTCGGAATAGTTCCGTACTGGCTAGGACCCAAACTCAAAAATTATGTGGGACATGAGACAGATCTCCCGTATGATATGCATTTTGTGAAATCTCTGATTGCTCCAAGATATTTGCTTGAGACAAGCGCTTATGATGATACCTGGTCTAATCCCCGCGGAAGCTATCTTACATTTCTCGAGGCCAAGAAGGTTTATAAACTTCTCGGAGCCGAAGATAATGCTGAATCATGGTACCGCACCGGAGGTCACCGTCATAAGCTGCCTGAGTTCCGTGCACTCATGGACTTTATAGACAAAAAACGCGGAATGCCGGTTGAAAACACTGATTTCATAACAAATGAGCCATACCCCGGACTTTTCAAATAGAACACGTAATCAGCGGTGGGTTATATAATACGAGATATTATAGAACAATAACAAGTGCGGAATCAAAATTTCCAATATGGATTTAAAGAAAGGAATATCAATTCATGTCGGAATATTATAATAAAATTACATCTGCTGCAAAGTATATAAATGAAAAGCTTAAAAATCAGACTCCAAAAATCGGACTGATTCTTGGCTCCGGATGGGGAAGTATCATCGGAAGTGTGGAAAACAGTATAACCATTCCATATTCTGAAGTACCGGAAATGGCAGTATCAACTACTCCGGGACACGCCGGTGAATGGATTTGCGGAAATATAGGAAATAAATGTGTTATTGTAATGAACGGAAGGCTTCATCCTTACGAAGGTCACAGCCTTAAGGATGTTGTAATGCCGGTTTACATGATGAAGGAACTCGGTGTCAAAACACTGATAGTAACAAACGCAGCCGGCGCTATAAATAAAAGCTACTCAGCCGGAGATATGATGATAATTACCGATCATATAAACTTTACAGCCCATAATCCTCTCACAGGTGAAAATGATGACAAGCTCGGCACACGGTTTCCTGACATGAGCCGAGCATATGATAAGGAGCTTACTGCCGCCGCACTTCAAACTGCAGAAAAATGCGGTATTAACGTTCACGCCGGAATTTACCTCCAATCCACTGGGCCAAGCTTTGAAACACCGGCTGAAATCCGAATGTTCAGAGCCATGGGAGCGGATGCGGTAGGAATGTCAACAGTCCCTGAAGTTATAGCAGCGCGTCATGCGGGAATTGCAGTCGCCGGTATGTCGTGCATGACAAATATGGCCGCAGGTGTACTCGAACAGCCGTTATCCCACGCAGAAGTGTTAGAGACCGCCTCAAGAGTCAGAGACTCATACCGTGATTTCATGGAAGAATTTATTTCGCAGATAAACTGATATCGCATGTACGGTCTAAGCCATACAATTACTGACTATGATCATCATTTTGCGTGAACTGTATTTCTATATATAGTAATTGCATAACTTGCTTCTTGTAATTGTAAGCTAAAATATACAGTAAGATTGAAAATTGTAACTTAATATAATTATAATTATATTCCGTATCACCTCAAATTACTGTTTGTATCTTAAAAATGGATTGCCTAAAAGCCCAAAGCCGGTCAACTGTACCATCGAAACCGTGATCCTATAGAAGAGCTTACCATTATAAAGACTCCTCTATAAATGGACTTATTATTAAGAGACTCTCTATTAAAAAGATTACTATTAAAAGATTTACTATTAAGAGGCTCTCTATTGAAGGGTTCTCCATTGAAAGGCTCTCCATTAAATGACTTATTAAGAGGCTCCCCATCTGTTTAGATGGGGAGCCTCTTATTTTCCGAAACCGCACATACAAAATTAATTCTTCTCAATTTATCACAGTCTCTTTTTATTCAATAATGGGCTTACCCCGTTATTCAACGTGGCAAGCCCATTGTGAAGCAATACGGCGCTCAGCGGGAGATTATACGCCCTCCGAGCGTAAGATGACGTCCGCCGCCTATAGAGCGGGAGACATCCTTTCTTAAGTCATATTCTCAAAAAACTTCCGACAGAAAATCCGGCATAACAAACCGTTTTTCAATTTATTTCTGTCAATTTATTTCTGTCAATTTATTTCCGTCAGCTTTTGTCGACGGTCTAAAAATCCGCTGACACATTTCTATCCCTGTTTTTCTGCAGAAGCAAGCCATTTAATCAAGTCCGTCTTCTCATATGCGCTTGTCCATGCATCATGACCTACATTATCAAATATCGTAAGCTCGGCATGCCCATGCGCAGCATTCACTGTATCAACCATCAGCTTTGAATATTCAACAGGAACAATAAAATCGTCGCTTCCGTGAAATGCTCTTATCGGCATTTTAACAAGCGCAGATGCGCGCCACGTCATCCCTCCTCCGCATATCGGAGCCGCAGCGGCAAAATAATTATAGTACTCACATGCCATTTCCCATGTACCAAATCCGCCCATGGAATTTCCGGTTATAGTTATGCGGTTTTTATCAATATTCAGCTCACTTGAAACAATTTCAATTAAATTCATAAGCTGAGCGGTAACTCCGTTCCAGATTCTGTCCCACGGGCACTGCGGAGAAAGCGTAATAACGCGCAGTCCGAGATAATCCTGATCTCCACAAAAATATTTCGGAATTCCATGGGTTTTAACCATTTCAATGTTATCTCCGGACTCGCCTACTCCGTGCAGGTATACAATAAGAGGCAAAGATTCCTTTGCCGGATGAAATCCGGATGGAGTAGTAACTATATAACTAAGCTTTGAAAAGCTGTCTTTTACAAATGAGGTTGACGTTCTGACCATGATAATTTTAACCTTTCAGTATTATTTAATTTTTCTCTGTTTAATAAACAAGGGTAAAGATCCGTCATAAGCCGTTCCTGCAACGGATCGCGTCTGCTATCTGAAAAAGTAAGCGAAACCGCCGCTTATAGAGACAAACGCCTTTATATACGGGAAAATCTCAAAATCGGTTATATTATCTCAATTCCGAGCAAACCGCAAAGCATTGCAATTTCTTTAGTATTATCTCCGTATGAAATAATATAATGCTGGCACATAACCTTGTCTGTAAAGTCCTCAACATCGTCAAGAACAATCTCAAGTCCCGGAAGCTGAGGAGCCGGCTGCGTCCAGCCTGCCTCTTCCCACTTTCTGGGCGTTACACCATGTCCCTTAACCATATGCATAACATATTTATCACCGATCTGAGCCAAACGGCACATGGTTACCATACCAGGTTTAACTTTTGAGACATTAAGGATTCCCTCTGACAAAGCACCGAAGGCTGCCGGCATAGCAACTACACCGCTTTCAGTAACCTCGGCAGGAACATAATCCGGAACTCCGGCAAGCACACGATCTGAGAAAAATTCATAAAATTCAAGATAAGCCGCCGCCTGTCCTGTAATATATTTAACCATAAGCTGCGTAACATTTCCGAGACAATCATTTTCCGGAATTGTACACACACCCGAAATATCGGAAAGAAGCATGAAAACCGGTGCAGGCGGAAAACCGAGAAGCTTCTTCATTCCGTCAACATCTTTAAGAGAAATTGCATCATATCCGCGCTCTTTTATAAGCTTATCTACTGCAATATAATAGCCGGCCGCTTTCATAAGTCCATCGTCTGACGGCTCAGAAAGGAAATTCCAAGCTTTTATCTCCCTTCCACCGACATTTCCGCCCTGTTTGACGGCATTTACCACCGCTCTCCTGGCATCGTCGGACACCTTTTCACTTCTTTGAAAGACCTCAAGCAACTCAAATGTTTCAATTTCAGGTCCGATTACACGTTTTAAAGACGGACCATCCGCCTGAGTACCGTAGAGATTCATATCACGGTATCCGGCCATACCCACCCTGGCATGACGAAGCCTTCCTGCTGCAGACGCCGCGCGGCAATACGCTGCGACACGATCTACTCTTGACGGAAGTCCGATAATATCATATATGTACTTAAAATTATATCCGAGGTCACACATTGTTTTGCGAAGTGCGCTCGTTCCGGCCTGATCCGCGGTCGTAACAAGACGACCGTCTTCCATCCAGCCGCACAAGCCCCAGAGAACCATCGGCTTATATCTGTAATGCTCCGCAATTTTTATTACAGCATGCGTAGGAATCCATCCTGCAATGCACAGAACAAGACAATCAAAATCATCTTTTTTCAGTACCTCAAGAGCATGGGCAATATCATTTTCCTCATAGTCGTCGGTTACCGGATAAACGCTTACTGCAGAAATTCCCTCTTTTTCAAGACTTTCAAAAGCGTCACTGCACTTTTTAACGATTATATCTTTAGGAGTATTTACCTCGCCAAAGCCAACAAAACCTGCTTTTACCATTTTTAATTACCATTCCTTTCGTTTAACCATACCCAAAAAGCTTTTTACCGCCTCAGATTCCTAAAAATACCGGATATTCCTGTAGCAGGTACAGTATAGAGTTTTACACACCGCACCGAATATAATGAACCGTGCCGGCATTCTCTTTGCATCTGTTTTATTTTCACATCTGCAGCATTTCACGCTGTCTTTCGACATGTTATTCCCCGCTATTTCCCGGACGGATAAAGCTTCTCATCTGCTTCTATATATCTGTGATAAGCTGCCTCTGTTTTTTCATTCTGATTTGGAACATAAACTTTATCAGTTCTGACAATTCTATCACACGCAGCCTCGACAGACTTAAAAATTCCGGCTCCCATACCCGCAAGAATCGCGGTTCCAAGACATGCAGTTTCAGTATTTTTCAGCGTTGCAAGCCGAACACCTGTAATATCTGCTTTTATTTGACACCAGAGCGAACTTGACGCGCCTCCGCCCATAGTTCTGATTTCATCACAAGACACATCCAAATATTCAAGAGTACTACGAAGCATACAGGCAACGGATTCAAGAATTGCACGTACCATATGTCCGCGCGTATGCTCCATCGTAAGTCCGTAAAATACTCCTCTCGCATCAGGATTATATTTCGGCATCGTTGAACCGCAAAGATACGGAATGAACACAAGTCCACTGCATCCTGGCTCTACCTTGTCAGCAAGCCTGTCAAGCTCCTTGAACGAGAAGCTTTCACAAAGCTGATTTTTAAACCATTTAAGTGCAATGCCTGCCGTCGGCGTCCATGAAAGCAAGGCATAGCTTCCGTCATAATTTATATGACACGGAATAATACTGTCCGGACTATACGGAGGAATTTCGCTTACAGGTGCAAATACAGCCATAGTAGTCCCGGTCATCTCGCTGATTACTCCGGAACCTACAACTCCTGCACCGATCGCACCGGAAATCTGATCAAGCGCCCCGGAAACAACAGAAATACCGCAGCCACAGCTTTTACCAGCCTCTCCTCCGCCAAAAAACCAGTCCGTGTCCATTGCGCCGACTTTCACACCTGAAGGTACAATCTCCGAAAATACTGTGATATCAAGTCCAATGTAACTGAGCATTTCCGCCCACCATTGTTTTTTACAAATATCAAAGTAAATTGTCGAAGACTGAATTGTCGGCTCGGTTACAGTCTTTCCGGTAAGAGCCCATAAAATCCAGTCCTCAAGCAGGAAAACATGCCTTATACGATTAAATACCGCAGGCTCGTTTCCACGTATCCACATCAGCTTACAAGCAGGCCATGTTGCTGTGATTTCCGGCTGCCCGGTAACTCGGTACACGAGTTCATGTCCAAAATCCGCCTCAATTTTCTTTTCTTCTGCGTCCGCACGGTTATCAAGCCATACAATTGCCGGACGAAGAGGAGCAAAATTTTCATCTGTAACTATCAGAGTTTCACCCTGAGTATCTACCGAAAGTCCAGCTATAATCTCCGTCAGCTTATCTTTATCGCAGTCAGGAAATGCAATTCGAGCGGCTTCAGTAAGAGACCTTCTTACAATTGAAATATATTCAAGAGCATCAAATTCGACAAGGCTTCCCTTTGTATCGAGAGTATAATCAATCGTTGACGAAGAAACCATATTTCCGTCTGTATCAAAAATTGCGGTTTTCAGCGACGTAGTTCCTATATCAATCCCGACCAAATATTTTTTTCTGTCTGTCATATACATCATATCCGTTACGCCTTGTGCTTCTCGTCCCATGCAGCGCGCAGAGCGTGAATCATTTCTTCAACCATTGCAGCCGGATCATCCGCGCAGAAAATACCGCTTGTACTGCCTGTCGCCTCCGCACCGAGCATAATTGTATCATAAACATCCTGACCATTTTTTATTCCCGCTCCCTGAAGCACCATAATATCAGGATTAATTTCTCTCACGCTCTTTATCGTCTGAGTGACATAATTTTCATCGCTTGTCTTCCCTGTTCCTATAAGCTCCGTTGGCTCCGCAACGAGAAGATTCGGAGAAAGCTTTGCAATTGCCATAAGCTCATCTACCGTATCAGCGCACACAATTGTCCCAAGACCCACCTCGTCTGCACGTGCAATCGTTTTTTCAATTTCATCAAGAGTCAGCTTACATTCAGCATGATTCAGCATTACGCCTTCCGCTCCGGCCTCTTTTACCGCCTCCGGAAGAACCGAGCCGAGTCCGCGACCGGGACGAAGATAATCCATATGCTGTGCAAAAACATGAATACGCTCGGTATTGTCCGCAATCATCTTAATATCTGTGTAAACAGGTGTAACAAGAATATCCACATCATATTTTAAAGCGACGCGGTCAATAGCCTTAGCAAGCTCCAGCATCTTTTCTCCGTACATATAACATTTCGGACCTATCTCAAAAAACGGAGGTTTAATTTTGAATCCACTGTACATATACAAAAACCATTCCTTTCGGATGAAATCAATTACAAGCAATATTAAATTTATACCAAACAACAATATTGTGCGGCGTAGAGCTGCAAAGCTGCCGTTACAGGCGGAAACAAAGCTTGCTAATCTCAGTCTGTAACTTTGATATTATTATATCATAAAAAGTCTCTGAAAACAAGTAAAGTCATCAATTATAAATATATAAACATTTTTTACGACTTATTTAAGTTCTCAGATTCAAGCTTTTTTATCATCAGCTTTGTTTTACGGAAATGCAGAAATACGGGTAAACTGACAATGACAATGAGCAAAATTATCGCGAGAACTATCAGAATTATATCGGCATATTTGGGAAAACTCTCTCCGAGTATTGCACTGGTTCCTCCCCTGTAAGCGTTTGAAACCGTAGCTATACTGCTCTCTCCGCCGTACGCCTCAGCGGTACTGAGAGAATCGGAGCTTTCCCCGGTCTGCAGATCCACCTTTTCAAGCAAAAGAGATTTTCCGTAATAAAGAACAGCTCGTCCCGGTTCTGTTTCTGCTCTAATCTCAGAAGCAATAATACGAAGAGTTCCGGCGGCAGAAACAGCAGCATTTGAAAAAACACTTCCTCCGGTTATCTGTACCGTGCCTCCTGTTATCCCCGTTCCGTTTGAACTGTTTGAAACGGCAATGTCTGTATTTCCGCCTACTATACTGATAACTCCGCTGTCAAAACGAATTCCGCTGCGCCCTGCTGTAATCGAAATATCCCCGCTGCGAATTTTAATTTCTTTGTTCATAGCCGTTGAATAACTGTATATTCCATCACCGTCTGTCACTATAGTAAGCGATCCGTCCCCGGTGATTATAAAACCGCCCTGACCCGCAAGCGCGTATTCAGACGCCGAAATGTAATTTTGCCCGAAAAGCTTTACCGTTGCTCCGTCTATAAGTTTAATTCCGTATTCATCATCGGTATTGACATTTATTCCGTTGAGTTCAAGTATATTTTCGCGGTTGTTCCAGTAATAGCCCTCTCCGCTTATGTTTTTCTGAGGTCTTGTAAGGTCGAGAGTTTCTCTGATTACTCCGGACGATACCGATTCCGCAGAAAAACAAATAGAAAATAAAACGGCGGCAACGACCGAAAATAAAAAGACGGCGGCATATTTTATGAAACGATTATTCTTCATATATGTACTAACCTCTCAGTTTACATTCAATATTTAAATCCCGTCTTAATAAGACTCCGATAAAAATCTGCAACCAGAATTACTCCTGCAAAGCAATTTTAATATATTTAAGTATATCATGCACATTAAAAAAAATCAAGAAGTTAAGATACCATTATTTAATTATAATGTAAATTTTTTAGCTGTTTCTAAATACCTCCGCTCAAAGCCTTGACTTTAAATAAAAAAACAAATATAATAATTACAATATCAGCATATATATAATGTTGGAACTAAAATATATTTTGGCACTGGAGAACTGCATGAATCCGATATATAAGCATAATAAAACACCAGACAGAAAAAACGTCGGGCTCACGGAACACAGCGGATTCAGAATAATTCTGTCGGTCCTTATCATCATCACCCTGATTTTTATCTGGACAAATTCAATTCAAAACGGTACCGAGTCAAATGCGCAAAGCGACCGTATTGTCACCCGGCTGAAGCCGATTATTGATCCGAAGAATAAAATAGATATTGACGATTTATCATTTGTGATCCGCAAAGCCGCGCATTTTTGCGAGTATTTTCTTCTCGGCGCGGAGCTTTGTCTTTTTTTCTATTCATTAAAAATAAAAGAAATTTTCGGCTCTCCGTTTCTTGTACTCATGAGCGCCGTAATCGATGAAACGATTCAGCTTTATCACGAGAGGACCTCAAGCGTCACGGATATAATTCTCGACTTTTGCGGCGGACTATGCGGCATTTGTATAATGATTATAATAGTCATCTTGTGTACTCAATTTTCAGAAAAAAGAAAATTGCGGGTAAATTCCTCAAAATATCCTGAAAATAATTAGATTTCAGAATATTTATGTTATTTAATTTGAGCATAATAATAATAGGCTAATATAAATATTTAAGAACAATACACAGCCGATAAGTTAATTTAATAAGTTTTTGACAATATCGGAGAATGAAATGAACATAAATCTTCTCAAAAATCAAATATCGAGGATCGCGGCGATAGCCTTCTCAGTTTGTATTACAGCTGTGATTATTTCAGCGGCAGACGGAGTTCCCGCAGGACAAACAGAAAAACTTATAAGAGAAGTTCCGTCAGGTTCTCCTGATATAAACGGTATAATAGAGCGGGGAGAATGGTCCGAGTCAAACAAAATTGTTATGAATGAAAATACCTGCACAGCCTCTCCCTGGAGCGGAAGTATCGAAAGCTCGGCAGACGTATATTTTCTCTGGGATGAAGACGGATTATATATTGCTGCCAAAATAACGGATTTGACAGAAGCATATTCATCTGAAAAAAGTCCGGAAAGCGTTTTGTCGGGAGATGCACTTCAACTCGGTCTAAATCCGGGAATGTTGATTACCGGAGGTCATCCAGGAGAGTTTTTCACTTTTTCTTTACCTGCCGACGCAAAGAAAAATTCTCCGTCGCCGCTGTACATCATCAGACAAAACTACGCTGATTATAACGGAATCGGAAGCTCGGCAGGAGGAGAACTGATAGACGAAAAATGCTATAAAGCGACCGGACAAAAAGTTTCGAACGGATGGCAATTTGAGTGTTTCCTTGCATGGAATCAGGTAAACACCGTCGGAATTAACAGCCAGAATCCTATATGCGAAGCGCTGTCAGATCCCAATTTTTCATCGGCAAGCACACTGATTCCCGAAAATGGATTATCTTTTGGATTTATGCTCTGTTACCTTGACAGACCAGGCAGTTCCGGTAACTTTACTACCGGTTCAGGCCTTGGATTTAATGTTGAACATTACGGAGGAATACTGACTCTTATCGAAAACGTAATCGAATACAATGCAAAAAGTTCGCCTGCTCCGGGAACTTTTGACCTTACTATTCCAATCATCTGTATTTTCATTATATCCTCATCAGCTTCTCTTATGATTCGAAAAAAACTAAAAAATAATCATCATTTGCCCAATTATTCATACCATAAAAGGGTAATATAATATCACAGCCGGTAATTTGCATAAGTAAATTTACCGGCTGTGTTTTGTAGTTTTATTCAATAAGATGCATAGCCCCGTCATAGGGTGTTTCGGTGACAGATTGTACTACCTCCGAAAAAAGTGCGCTGATCCCGCCGCCTACAGCGGCGAATGCCTCCTTTAATTTCGGAGGACATATATCATTCAATTATATAGTTGTTACACGGTCAGGAGTTATGCACAAATTTTCAATCTCCGCTGCAAAACCTTGAATCTCCGTAATATATCCAATAACAATCTTCATAATCAGAATATTCTTTTGCATATGTCAAAATGGCAAAAAGCAAAATCACCCTTTGCACTCCAAACAGTTCATAAACCTTGACATTTTCACCATCAATGTTTACCTGCTTTACTAAAAATAATTTACTTTTTATAAAATTTTCCTCAAGAGCATCAGAATCGGAAATTCCACACATGGTGCACAGAGATGATAATGTAAAAGACGTCATATTATTTTTTATAACAGTCTGCAGAGCATTACGAAAATCGCGGTCAATAAGCATATTCAGAATTTCCTCCGCCCCGGCATCGGTAAGAAGACTGCTCCACCCTTTTTCAGGTCTTTTTAAAGCGATTTCTCCGATTTCGTCACGTAAATAAACTACACCGTGCGGATGGATTACGGTGCTTCTTAATTTTTTGTTTGACTTCATTCTTTCAACATAATTATCCAGTTTTTCAATTTCTAAAAAAGGCTCATTAAAATTATCTGCACCACCACAAGCCGAAAGTATTACTTGACATACAGAACGATAAGCGGCATCAAAAACAGCATCTGAAGATGTGGCGCTACACGGAGAGCTGCGCCTTCCGTAAAGCATATCGACAGTTACACCAAAAGTGTCGGCAATTATCGGAAGCAGCATTATATCAGGCATATTAGTATTATTTTCCCATTTAGAAACCGATTTCGCTGAAACACCTACTATAGCTGCAAACTCCTCCTGTGTCATTGATTTTTGTTTGCGAAGCTCTGCAATTCTTTCTCCGATTGTAGCCATAAAAAACACCATTCCTTTCTTTTCATTTGCACCTGCATATACATAAGAGACATGAAAAAAGTATACTTTAAATTACAGATTACTTACTTTTCACGTTAATATTCTCGCCTTTATCTATATAAAGGCTTCCTCTCCTTTTTCTATATTTCAGGCAACGTCTTTCAATGCATTTAAAGAATCCACTGGATATATATTCTGTGCTTAAATTCTAACAATATTTACAGAAACAGTCTACATAGCAATAAGAGACTTTATCTCTTAAACGGATACATAAAATCCGAACCATTCATTTATCCCGACATCCATAACAAAGCGGATAAACATTACAAAACACTTAACTTAAACATCAGATTTCGCACTATCGTCGATAATAAAGCCGTATGTATATATATCAAAGTAATTACAGTTGCATACGGAGTCAATACCGATAAGTATAATTATAATGCCGAGACAAACATTATCTGTTCTAACAGTCATAATAATTCTTTTCAATAAAAGGCATGACTCTGTCATTATGCATTCCTATAGTGTACTGTGCCGCCTAAAAAATAAGCGGAAGCCGCCGCCTGTAAAGGCGTAGGACATCCTTGCAAGTTATAATATAGCTGTAAAAACAGGTGCAAATCTGAAAAAAACAGACATGCACCGTATTTTGTATTATTTTGTCTCATTCTCAAGCTTTTCAAGATACCAAGCCTGAAGATTGTCGACAAGTTTCTGATCCCGGCATCCAACCGGCCTGCCGTCAAGTTCACATGCTGCCCTGACAAGTGTTGTAGTGCTTGTTATCAGTATTTCATCAGCCTCAAAAAGTTCGCTCCGAGTAATATACCGTTCTTCAGTATCAATTCCGTGCTCACTGCATAACTCAATAACATGCTTTCTCGCAATGCCCGGAAGTATATAGGAGCCAAGAGGAGCCGTTACGAGCTTTCCGTTCTTAACAATAAAGATATTTGTATGCGCTCCCTCTGTAACTGCATCTCTTAAAATTTCTCCGTTCTCGGTCACAAGCATATCGCGTATTTGAACCGCTTCATCACAGCCCAATGAAACTGCATGCTCCGCAGCAAGAATGTTTGGCACAAGATTAATTGTTTTGACATTACACATCTTGTAACGTATATCGTCCCATGTAACAAGCTTCATGCGCTTATCAAGATTTGTAATCTTTTTTGGCTTGACATACATAAGAAGATTAGGTTTTACATTCTCTCCGGGAAACGGATGATTCCGCGGAGCCGTCCCTCTGCTCGCCTGCCAGTATATAATAACATCTGATGTATCGTCGAGGCGTGAAATAAGATCATCAATAATTGTCCGAAGTTCTTCTCTGCTGTACTGAAAATCAATTTTTATCAATCTGCAGCTATTATAAAAGCGATCAAAATGCTCGTCTATCAGAAACGGTTTTCCGTTATGACAAAACGCAACGTCATATACTCCGTCGCCGAAATAAACAGCCCGGTCATTAAGCGGGACTGTCATATCTTCAATAGTTGTAACTCTTCCATTATAAAAAGCGGCGTTTTTCGTATAAATCACCAAACCTTTCTTATTATCATATGCGCATCCCAAAACTCCACATAAATATGTGCATCAAGATAAATCGAAATCAGACAATTAGGTCATCCGAAAAAGATTCTCTCTTAATCCTGGCATCTCTTTCAAGCTCATCAAGCAATGAGAAAACGTTTTCCTTCGATTCAGAACGATTTATTAAATCACGAATCCTTGCAGAACCTGGAATTCCTTTTATATACCAAGAAATATGCTTTCTCGATTCACAAATACCGATATGCAGGCCCTTGTCGGCAATAAGCATTTCAGTGTGCTTTTTTGCAAGATTTATCCTGTCATGAACTTGCGGAGCAATATAACTCCTGCCCTCAATATATGAAGTTATTTCTTCAAAAATCCAAGGATTCCCGCATGCCCCTTGTCCAATCATAACAGCATCACAGCCTGTGTATTCAAACATCCTGCGCGCGTCTGCTCCGGAATATATTCCGCCGTTTCCGATAACCGGTACAGAAACTGCCTTTTTCACATCAGCTATTGTATTCAAATCTATAGGGGGAGCATACATCTGCTCGCGAGTACGTCCGTGAATACAAATCGCAGATACTCCGGCCTGCTCAAGCATAACCGCAAATGAAACAGCGTTTAAAGTATCGCTATCAAAACCAGTGCGTATTTTAACGGTTACCGGTATTTCAGCTCCTACAGCGCCGACAACAGACGAAACAATTTTCTTTGCTTTTTCAGGCGACTTCATCAGAGCCGAGCCATCACCATTGCCGACTATTTTCCTTACAGGACATCCCATATTTATATCAATGACATCAGGATGAAAATTATTGTAAAGCCATGACGCCGCTTCCGCCATAACAGAAGAATCGCTTCCGAAAATCTGAAGCGCCATGGGGCGTTCTTCGCTTCTCATTTTTGCCAACTCCGGAGTTTTGCTGTCACGATATACAATCGCCTTAGCAGAAATCATCTCAGAAACCATATATTCAGCACCAAAGCTCTTGCAAATCCGCCTGAAGACGCTGTCTGTAACACCCGCCATTGGAGCTAGTGCAAGACCATTTTTAAATATTATATTTCCAATCTTCAAATGCGGCAAAAACCTCCGATAAAACACTTTACACTAAAACTATATAAATTCACACAAACCTGTATTATCATTATTATACATCACGAAGCTTACAAATGCAAGACAAAATTAATTAATTCATCTTTGATAAAGTAAATCCGCATTTTACAAATACTATAGCATAATTTTATGTTTTATGCTGCAAAATAAAAAAGTAAGCCGTTCCAATCCCGTACTTATATCTATGTACGAAAATGGAACAGCTCAGATTTTCGATCAGAAATAATTCCTGTTATAAAGCATTCCGGCAGGAAATCACATCCCGAACGGAAAACGAAAACGGCCCCTTCACCCTACAATGATCTGGAAACGGTTTTCGTAAAGACACAAAAGAAAAACTTCGCCGAAAAATACGGACAATTAATCAGCTTTTACTTCCTCAGTATTTGTTTCTTCAGTCTTTACCTCTTCAGTTTTTACTTCTTCGGTCTTTGCTTCTGCGGCATCTGCCTTTTCTGTCTTTACTTCCTCGGATTTTGCTTCCTCGGTCTTTTTTTCTTTTTTATCGGCCTTTTCAGCTTTATCCGCCGCCTTGCCGGCTTTGGCTTTCTTATTCGCTTTATCAGCTTTATCCGTTTTGGCAGCCTTATCTTCGGTCTTTTCATTCTTTTTGTCTTCAAAACCGACTAAACGTATAATCGCCATTTCGGCACCGTCTCCACGACGCGGTCCAAGCTTATAAACGCTTGTATATCCACCGTTACGATCAGCATATTCGGGTGCGATCTGATCAAACAGCTTCTTTACTACTTCTTTTTTAGTTATATATGAAAGAGCAGCACGGCGACTTGCCAATGTGTTCTTTTTGCCGAGTGTTATCATCTTCTCGGTCATGCTGCGTACTTCTTTTGCTCTATAAACGGTAGTTTCAATCGTACCATTTTCAAGAAGATACGTAACCATCCCGCGAAGCATTGAATTGCGATGCGCGGTAGGTCTTCCGAGTTTCCTTGTACCTGGCATTATGGATTCCTCCTTTTTATTCCTCTTCTTTCTTTAGATCAAGACCTAAAGAATGCAGCTTAAAGATAACTTCTTCAAGCGATTTTTTTCCAAGATTTCTGACTTTAATCATATCCGCTTCAGTACGATTTGTTAAATCCTCTACCGTATCAATTCCAGCACGCTTCAGACAATTGAAGCTTCTTACGGACATGTCAAGCTCCTCAATGGTCATCTCAAGGACTTTTTCTTTAATCGTTTCCTCACGTTCAACCATAATCTCTGCCTTCTTTGCCTCATCTGATAAATCGACAAACAAGTTGAGATGCTCATTGAGTATCTTGGCTCCGAGCGAAATGGCTTCCTTAGCGGAAATCGTTCCGTTCGTCAAAACCTCGAGCGTGAGCTTATCGTAATCGGTATTACTTCCGACACGCGTATTTTCTATCTTATAGCTTACATTATATACCGGTGTATATATTGAATCGGTAAATATTACGCCGATTGCCGGCTGACTAAGCTGCTTATTCTTCTCCTGAGAAACATAGCCGCGGCCATGATCAAAGGTCAGCTCCATATAAAGGCGCGAACCCTCACTCAGCGTCGCAATGTGATGCTCAGGATTCAGTATTTCAATGTCAGAATCTTGTTTAATATCTCCTGCTGTTACTTCACGCTCGCCACTGCAGTCAATTATAACTGTTTTGGGCTCGTCGGAATACAGCTTTGCCGTAATTCCTTTTACATTCAGTACAATTTCAGTGACGTCTTCCTTAACTCCCGGAATCGTGGAAATTTCATGAAGTACGCCCTCAATTTTTATACTGGTAACAGCAACGCCGGGAAGTGAGCTGAGAAGTACGCGCCTCAGAGAGTTTCCGAGAGTTGTACCATAGCCTCTTTCAAGCGGTTCAACAATAAACTTGCCGAATTTTCCATCCTCGCTCATATTTACCGTTGAAATGTTTGGCTTCTCTATTTCTATCATTATTTTCCCTCCTGTATTATCTCTCATTCAGAACAATTAAACTTGAGATCAGCTTGACGCGAGACAGATTCCAGACACTCGCGCAAGCATCCGGAAAATCTTATTTAGAATAAAGCTCGACGATGAGATGTTCTTCAAACGGAAAGTCAACGTCTTCTCTCTTGGGAAGTTCTTTAACCGTTGCCTTTACAGCCTCTCTGTCTACTTCAAGCCATTTCGGAGAGGTAGAGGAAGCGCATCTGTCAATCAGCTCTTTGATACGAACACTTTTGCGGCTGTCTTCCTTAAGTGTGATAACATCTCCAACCTTAAGAATAATCGACGGTATATTTGCCTTTTTGCCATTAAGAAGAAAATGTCCATGCAACACAAGCTGACGGCATTCGCGGCGGCTTCCTGCAAAGCCCATTCTGTAAATTACATTGTCAAAACGGCGTTCAAGAAGCGTAAGAAGATTTTCACCGGTAACGCCTTCAGCGCGGTCAGCCTTCAAAAAATAAGACTTGAACTGCTTTTCCTGAACTCCGTAATATCTTTTTGCCCTCTGCTTCTCACGAAGCTGCATGCCGTATTCTCCTTCTTTTTTTCTGGCAGCGCCATGCTGACCGGGTGCTGTAGGACGACGGTCAATTGAGCACTTACCTGTAAGGCAGCGATCGCCCTTCAGAAAGAGTTTCTTACCTTCCCTGCGGCAAAGTCTGCAAGCAGGTCCTGTATATCTTGCCATTTTAGTTTTTATTCCTCCTGTTCAACAATTGTGAAACATGCGAATTTATAAATCACGTAACCGCATTCAAGCGGTCTTTCCCATCCGAAACCGAACGTAAAAAGAAATTAAACGCGTCTTCTTTTAGGGGGCCTGCAGCCATTGTGCGGAATAGGTGTTACATCCTTAATCAAACTGATTTCAAGTCCCGTAGTCTGAAGCGCGCGAATCGCAGACTCGCGTCCCGATCCAGGTCCCTTCACATAAACCTCAACAGTCTTCATTCCGTGATCAATCGCTTTCTTTGCAGCCGCTTCCGATGCGCTCTGAGCCGCAAAAGGTGTAGACTTACGTGAACCCTTAAAGCCCATTTCACCGGCAGACGCCCACGATACAGCGTTTCCGTGAATATCTGTAATTGTAACGATTGTATTGTTGAATGTAGCACTGATATGCGCTGCGCCGCGTTCAATATTCTTTTTCTCACGGCGTTTTTTGATTACTTTTTTTGTTACCTTTGCCATCTGTACTCATTCACTCCTTTACTTCTTCTTATTAGCTATCGTCTTAGCCGGACCTTTTCTTGTCCTTGCGTTTGTTTTGGTACGCTGTCCCCTTACCGGAAGTCCCTTGCGGTGACGAATACCACGATAGCAGTTTATTTCAATCATGCGCTTGATGTCAAGTGCAATATCACGGCGAAGGTCACCCTCAACCTTATGATTTGCCTCAATCTCTTCACGAAGCTTCGCAATCTGTTCCTCTGTAAGCTCCTGCGCGCGAGTATCGGGATTGATGCCTGTTTTTGCAAGTATCTTATTCGATGTGCTGCGACCTATGCCGTAAATATAGGTAAGAGCAATCTCGATGCGCTTTGCATTTGGAATATCTACTCCTGCAATACGTGCCATCTCTTTTTTTCACTCCTTTTAGCCCGACAGGAAATCAGCCCTGTCTCTGTTTGTGTTTCGGATTTTCGCATATAACCATGATTTTACCATGGCGGCGGATAATCTTACACTTATCACATATTTTCTTAATGGAAGGTTTTACTTTCATTTTAATTACCATTCCTTTCTGCCTTGGTACGCCATGTAATTCGTCCTTTGGTGAGATCATATACAGAGACCTCTACCGTAACCTTATCACCGGGCAGTATCCAAATATAATTCATTCTCAGCTTTCCGGAAATACGCGCGGTCACGATATGTCCGTTCGGCAGCTGAACCTTAAAGGTTGCGTTTGGCATTGCTTCGATTACAGTGCCTTCAAATTCAAGAATATCATCCTTTGCCAGAATAATCCCTCCGCTTTCTTATTCAGAATAGTTGTTTCAGTATTTTTATCTAATCCACATTCAAGCGTCAAAGATCGGGAACATCTGCCGCAGCCTTAACAGCCGCAGCTATAGCAGAATCTGTAAAAGCGCCCTCATAAGACGATAATCCGATCCGCCGCAGATGTCTGAACTTCTTTTTCTTCGGTTTTGAAACAGTTCTGCATCTGCCGTCGGCAATATAGGCATATCCGTCTTCTGTGCAGCGCAATACAACATGTATTCGCCCCGAATCGCGCCCCGAAAGCGACAAAGCATAGCATCCTTTTTCAAGCTTCTGAGTCATAACCGTATTTTCATTATCTTTCATACGATACCAAAATATATGTCACATCAGAGCACAACAGGATCTGCGCCGTACGGAATAAAATCCGGTACATTCACGGCTGTGAGAATCATGATTCCCTCCTCGGTGAATGCAATCGAATGCTCGTAATGGGCAGAAAGTCCCCCGTCGGCCGTTTTAACTGTCCAGCCGTCGGAAAGTTCCTGTACCTCATATGTTCCTGTACAGACCATCGGCTCCACTGCAATTGTCATGCCTTTAAGAAGCCTCGGACCTCTTCCGGAACGTCCGTAATTCGGCACATCGGGCTGCTCGTGAAGCTCATGGCCTACGCCGTGGCCTACATATCGGCGGACAGATGAAAAACCGTTTTCAGTAACATATGAATCAACAGCGGCTCCAATATCTCCGATTCTGCCGCCGTTAATATCAGCGGCGGAAATACCGCGCCAAAATGAATTTCTTGTTACCTCTATCAGCTTTTTAGCCTTATCCGAAATCTGTCCCACCGCAAATGTACAGGCGCTGTCTCCATGAAAGCCCTTGTAAAAAGCTCCGACATCTATTTTGACAATGTCCCCCTCCTGAAGCAACCTTTGCCCCGAAGGTATTCCGTGAATTACTTCATCGTTAATACTGATACATGCGCTGCCCGGAAATCCGCCATATCCAAGAAATGAAGGCTTTGCACCATATTTCTCAATATGTCTGCGAACGACAGTATCTATATGCAGGGTAGAGACTCCCTCCCGAACAGCCTCTCCCCCCATCAGTAATGCCTCGCCGGTAATTTTGCCGGCATCCCGCATGACAGAAATCTGTTCCTTGGTTTTAAGCGTTATCATGAAATCGCTCCCTCAGAAAAAATTACCGCTCAGCCGTTTAAAGCTTCTAAAGTAAGCTTTGTTGTATCAGCTACCTCAACCTGCCCGATAACGGTCCTAAGCTTATTCTTTTTTTCATAGTAGTTCTTAAGCGGTTCTGTCTGCTCATGATAAACCTTAAGTCTGTCAATAACAACAGCAGGATCGTCATCCTTGCGTATTATAAGATCAGCTCCGCATTTGTCACAAATGCCCTCATGCTTCGGCTTATTCCATTCAACATGGAAAGACGCGCCGCAAACGGGACAAACTCTGCGTCCGCTCATCCTTTCTACAATATCATTGTCAGAAACCTCTATACTGATTACACGGTCAATTTCAACACCCATTTCATCAAGCGCTTCAGCCTGAACAACAGTCCGAGGAAAACCGTCTAAAATAAATCCTTTAGCACAGTCATCCTTTGCGAGTCTTTCTTTGATTATACCGATAACCACATCATCGGGAACAAGCTTGCCTGCCTCTGTATAAGACATTGCGGCCTTTCCCATCTCAGTTCCTGTCTTAATAGCTTCCCTAATAATCGCTCCTGTAGATATTGCAGGAATTCCATAAGTTTTGCTGACAATTTCAGCCTGAGTGCCTTTGCCGGCACCGGGAGCCCCTAAAAATATTATTTTCATAATTTTGTGCCATTCCTTACCGACATTATTCAAGGAATCCCTTGTAATGTCTCATAGTCATCTGCGCCTCCAGCTCCGTTACGGTTTCAAGTGCAACACCTACTACAATCAGAAGCGAAGAACCTCCGAATGCAATGCTTCCGAGCGAGCTTCCGGTGCAGATATTGACGATAAGCGGAAATACCGCGATAATATCAAGGAACAGAGCTCCTATAAGCGTGATTCTTCCGCGTACCTTTCTGATATACTCTACCGTAGGTCTTCCGGAACGTATTCCCTTGATCATGCCTCCGTTTTTCTGGAGATTATTTGCAATTTCAACAGGATTGAAAGAAATTTCAACATAGAAATATGCAAATGCGATAATCAATATAAACATCAGAGCCGGATAAAACCATGATGAATATGAAAAGAACTGCAGAAATCCATGCCAGAAGGTTCCTTCTTCAGGCGTCGGGAAAAGCATCGCAATTGTCGTGGGAAGAGAAACAATTGAGCTTGCAAAGATGATAGGCATAACTCCGGACATATTGAGTTTAATCGGAAGGAACGAGGACTGACCTCCGTACATTTTCCTACCGACAACCTTCTTGGCATACTGCACCGGAATACGCCTTTCACTGTTTGTAACAAATACAACAAATACAATTACAGCCAATGCTATAAAGATTATTGCTTCAGCGGCTACAATATACCACGGACCGCTCATGAAGAAGGATATGAGCATAGAAACGATCGTCGGACCGCTTGATACGATATTGGCAAAAAGTATCAGTGAAATACCGTTCCCTATACCGAACTCGTTAATCCTTTCAGCAAGCCACATTACGAGAGCCGAACCGGCAGCATAGCATGCTACGATAACAAAGCCCACGAGTACATTTGCGCCTGTATTTGAAAATGAAACAATTGCGTCGTTGGCCTTCATATAAGCATAATAACCATATGCGGTTATAAGCCCAAGTCCGACTGTCGCATAACGTGTAATCGTATTTATTTTTTTTCTTCCTTCTTCGCCGTCCTTCTGCATTCTTTCAAGTGCAGGAATTGCGATAGTAAGGAGCTGCATTACAATTTGTGCAGTGATATACGGTTGAATAGACAATGCAAACAATGTCGCACGCGAGAATGCCTCGCCTGACATAATATTCAGGTACTGGAAAAAGGATCCGTTGCTTGCAGAAAAGTTCTCCGCAAGTACATTCGCATCTACAAACGGAACAGGCATTACAGCTCCCAGTCTGTAGAGCAGAATAATCATAAGTACGAACAACATTTTTCTTCTAAGATCCGGGATCTTGAAAGCGTTGACTATCGTCTTGAACACGTTATACCACCTCAGCCTTTCCGCCTGCGGCCTCTATTTTTTCTTTTGCGGAGGTGCTGAAGCAGGAAGCTTTTACAGTAAGCTTCTTTGTAATTTCCCCGTTACCGAGAATCTTCAGGCCGTCAAGCGGATTAGTTATAATACGGCGAGACTTAAGTGCCGCCATATCCACAACATCACCATCTTCAAAAACATTGAGCTGCGCAACATTTGCAATTGCATAGTTCACTGCAAAACGGTTCTTGAAGCCCCTTTTCGGAAGTCTTCTGTAAAGCGGAATTTGTCCGCCTTCAAAACCAGGACGTACGCCGCCGCCCGAACGCGCATTCTGACCTTTATGACCTTTTCCAGAGGTTTTTCCGTTTCCGGAACCAGGACCTCTTCCTACGCGGAAGGAAGCTTTTACCGAGCCTTCCGCAGGTGAAAGTTCATGGAGTTTCATCTGTATGAACATTCCTTTCTTTATCGGAGTACGAACAGTTACGTTAAGACTCATAGCAAAATTCTGCTCGTTTTTCGATGCCTGATGCCACCGAATAATCTCTCCTTATTTTTTAGAACAAGTTTCCGAATAAATTACTCGGCAGCCTCTACTTTAACAAGGTGGGCTATTTTTACGATTTTGCCGTCAATAACGCTTCCTGACTCGTGAACAATACTGTCGCCAATCTTACGAAGACCGAGAGACTCAGCAGTAAGCTTTTGATTAGGCTTTGCGCCGATGAGGCTCTTTGCGAGTGTGATTTTTACCTTACTCATTTCGGCTCCTCCTTATTTCTTAAGCGATTCAACAGAGATTCCGCGGATTCTTGCGACCTCTTCAGCCGTACGCAGAGCTTTCAAACCCTCAAAAGTCGCTTTTACAACATTTGTCGGATTGTTTGAACGGAGACACTTTGCACGGATGTTTTTGATTCCGGCCATCTCCAGAACATCACGGACTGTTCCGCCTGCAATAACTCCGGTACCTTCCGCAGCCGGCTTAAGCAAAACCTTTCCTGATCCGAATACACCAATAATTTCATGAGGTATTGTAGTACCCTTAAGAGACACTTCGATAAGATTTTTCTTAGCATCTTCAATTCCCTTGCGAATAGCATCCGGAACCTCTGCCGCTTTGCCCAAACCGTATCCGACATGTCCGTTTTTGTCACCGACAACCATAATAGCCGTGAAACGCTGAATACGTCCGCCCTTTACAGTTTTGGATACACGGTTGAGAGCAACAAGCTTTTCCTCAAGTTCCATCGTGGATGCATCTATCTTTTTTATCATTTCTGTTACCCTCCGTTAGAATTTGAGTCCGCCTTCACGGGCGCCTTCTGCAAGCTCTTGTACACGTCCGTGGTAAATATAACCGCCGCGATCGAATACAACTTCCTCAATACCATTCTCAATTGCACGTTTTGCAATGAGATTTCCGACCTTGCGGGCAGCCGCCTTATTTCCGCCGCTGCCTTCAAAATCCTTCTCGATGCTGTTTGCAGAAACAAGCGTCTTTCCTGCGGCATCGTCGATTATCTGAGCATAAATATTGCTATTGGAGCGGTAAACAGCAAGACGGGGACGCTCCGGCGTGCCGGAAATTTTTCCTCTGATTCTCTTGTGTCTCATGATACGTCCAATATTTTTATCTTTTTTCGTTATCATTTCCCGACCACTCCTTTCATTTATTTGGCTGACTTACCGGCCTTGCGGCGGATAACTTCACCCTCATATTTAACTCCCTTGCCAAGGTATGGCTCAGGCGGACGGCATTCACGAATCTGAGCTGAGATCTGACCGACAAGCTGTTTGTCTGTTCCGCGTACGATTACCGTATTGGTGTCAGGAGTCTCAAACGTAATTCCGTCTTTCTCTTCAAACGTTATCGGATGAGAATATCCGAGATTGAGCGTCAAAGTTTTTCCGCTCTTCTGAGCTCTGTAACCAACGCCGACAATTTCCAGCTTCTTGGAATATCCCTCGGTTACACCGATAACCATATTATTGATAAGCGTCCTTGTGAGACCGTGAAGAGCGCGGTCTTCTTTTTCGTCACTCGGACGGGATACATTAATCACATCTCCGTCCTTTTTAATAATCATTCTTGAACTAAGAGCCTGTGTAAGAGTTCCAAGCTTGCCCTTAACAGTAACCACATTTCCGTCTGCGATACTGACATCGGTTCCGGCAGGAATTGCAACAGGCTTTCTACCTATTCTTGACATTATACCTTCCTCCCTTACCGATTACCAAACGAAAGCAAGAACTTCGCCGCCGACGTTTTCGGAGCGGGCCTGCTTATCTGTCATTATTCCTTTAGACGTAGAAATAATAGCTACGCCGAGACCATTCATAACCTTAGGCATATCCTCGCAGCTTGAGTAAATGCGAAGTCCAGGCTTTGATACACGGCGAAGTCCCTGAATTGTCTTCTGCTTACCGTTGTATTTCAGAGTGATTCTGATAATCCCCTGTTTGCCGTCCTCAATTACCTGATAGCTTTTAATATAACCTTCCTTAACAAGAATGTCGGCGATAGATTTTTTCATATTTGACGCCGGAACATCCACTGTTTCATGCTTTGCATTGTTAGCATTGCGGATTCTTGTAAGCATATCCGCAATTACATCTGACATTTGCATTGTTTTTCCTCCTTAATGCAATGCCGGCATAGCCGGCTTAGTATCGGCGGTTAAAGCGAGACCTTCGCTCTCCTTCCGATTAAGCTTTGGAGCTTTGTCTAAAATATAGCCGATAAATATTAAGCTGTATTTTGTACATTTTATTTCCGCCGGCGGCGGGAAAACTTTTATGTTTTCTCTGCTCCGACTCCTGACGGAATACTTTCCGTCAATCCTGCAGAGCAATTTTCACTGCTGAAAAATAATTATTACCAGCTGAAAAATAATTATTACCAGCTTGCCTTGCGTACACCGGGTATAGCGCCCTTGTAAGCAAGCTCACGGAAGCATATACGGCAAATACCGTATTTACGGAGATACGCGTGAGGACGGCCGCAAATCTTGCAGCGGTTGTACTCACGTGTTGAGTACTTCTGTGCTTTCTGCTGTTTCAGTATCATCGATTTTTTTGCCATCTTACGTTCTCCTTATTTTTCGAACGGAGCGCCCATCAGGCTGAGAAGCTCACGAGCCTCGTCGTCCGTCTGCGCCGTCGTTACAAATGCAATATTCATTCCACGGATCTTCTCAACTTTATCATACTCGATTTCGGGAAATATAAGCTGTTCCTTAAGACCGAGAGAATAATTTCCTCTGCCGTCAAAAGAGTCTTTTCCGATTCCCTTAAAATCACGTACGCGCGGGAGCGCAAAATTGAAAAGTCTGTCCATAAATTCGAACATTCTCTCTCCGCGAAGCGTAACTTTAACTCCGATTTTCATACCCTCACGAAGCTTAAAGTTTGCAACCGATTTTTTAGCCACAGTCGGAACTGCGTGCTGTCCGGTAATCGTCGTAATATCATTTATAACATTTTCGATGACCTTTGAATTATCCTTTGCGTCGCCGGTACCTACGTTTATTACAATCTTCTCAAAACGCGGAATCTGCATGGGACTCGAATAATTATACTTTTTCATAAGCGCGGGAGCAACTTCATTCTTATACATATCTTTAAGTCTTGCTGACATAATCTGTTACCTCCCGTCTCAAAGCTTCGCGCCGCATTTAGCGCAAACTCTGATTTTCTTTCCGTCTTTGCCGACGCTAACCTTAGAACGGCGGCCTGCCTTGCATTCAGGGCAATAGAGAGCAACTTTATCTGCATAAATAGCGCCCTCAACCTCAAGAATCTGCCCGGTCTCACCCTGACGGCGCGGCTTCTGGTGTTTCTTAACGATGTGTACTCCGCTTACCAGCACTTTTCTTTCGCTGGGGGAAACGCTGATAACTTTTCCGCGCTTTCCCTTATCATTGCCGGAGATAACAATGACTTCGTCATCCTTTTTTACATGAAGTGTATTCACTGTAACTTACCTCCGCTCAAAGTACTTCCGGAGCAAGTGAAAGAATTTTCAAATAATCCTTTTCACGGAGCTCTCTTGCAATCGGCCCAAAAATACGGGTTCCTCTCGGGTTTTTGTCTTCTCTGATAATAACGGCCGCGTTGTCATCAAAACGAACGCATGAACCGTCAGCTCTTTTTACGCCTTTGACTGTACGAACTACGACTGCCTTGACAACGTCGCCTTTTTTGCACTGTCCTCCAGGCGCTGCTTTTTTTACAGTTGCTACAACGACATCACCGATTCTTGCATAACGTCTTCCTGTTCCGCCAAGAACGCGGATACACATGATTTCCTTTGCTCCGGTGTTGTCAGCAACCTTCATATAGCTTTGCTGTTGAATCACTGTTTTTTTCCTCCTTATGAAGATTCAGCCGCCCGCGCATTACAGCTTACGCGGACGTATTATCACCGATATACTTTCAGCAAAAGTCAGCTGAATTACAGCCGGTGATTTATACTCCGGGATTTTCCGGAGATAAATCCGCGCCGGATTTCCAGCACAGAATTCATCCGATTAATTATTTTGCCTTTTCAATAATTTCAACAAGTCTCCATCTCTTTGTCTTAGAAAGAGGACGGGTTTCCATAACCTCAACTCTATCTCCGACGGAGCACTCATTGTTTTCGTCGTGCACATGGATCTTTATGGAGTGTTTTACAACCTTGCCGTATTTAGCATGTTTTACATTATCGTCAATCGAAACCACAGCGGTCTTATCCATAGCTGTGCTTACAACATGGCCTACACGGGTTTTTCTCAGATTGCGCACAGTTTCCTTAACTTCGTTCATTTCGTTACTCATCTCTACCTCCTATGACAGTTACACGTTTTTCTGGCGCATGACTGTCATCACACGGGCGATATCTTTTTTTACATCATCGATCCGGTGGGGATTGTCAAGCTGATTGATTGCGTGCTGAAAACGAAGGTTAAACAGTTCTTCCTTAAGATCTCCGAGCTTTTTTGTAAGCTCTTCCGACGACATATTCTGCATTTCTTTAGCTTTCACTGCCTGTTCCTCCTTACTCAGCCGTCTCAGTCTCATCGGCTCTCGCTATAAATTTGCATTTAATAGGAAGCTTGTGAGATGCAAGACGCATTGCTTCTTTAGCCGTTTCAAGCGGAACACCGCTCATCTCGAACATTACCCGTCCCGGCTTTACAACAGATACCCAGTATTCGGGAGAACCTTTACCGGAACCCATACGAGTTTCCGCAGGCTTCTCGGTAACCGGCTTATCCGGAAAAATCTTAATCCATACCTGTCCGCCACGACGTATATAACGAGTCATCGCGATACGTGCCGCCTCGATTTGGTTGCTTGTAATCCACGCGGGTTCAACTGCTACAAGACCGAAATCTCCGTATGTCAATGTATTTCCGCGTGTCGCCTTGCCTTTCATTCTGCCGCGGTGAACGCGTCTGTACTTAACTCTTTTAGGCATTAACATCAGTTTGCGCCCCCTTCTTTGTTGGATCTTCCTCCGGCGCCGCCTTTTCCTGCAAAATTACCACGGCCGCCTCCGGCACCGCCTCTTCCTGCAAAATTACCGCGACCTCCGGCGCCGCCGCGGCCTGCAAAGTTTCCTCGGCCACCGTTGCGTCCGCCGTTGTTTCTGCGGCCTCCGCTCCGTCCGTCACGCTGATCTGCCGGTTTGGAATCCGGGAAAGCGCGCTTTGCTTTGTTCTTTGAATCCATAAGGACTTCACCGTTGTAAATCCATACCTTTACACCGATTTTACCGTATGTGGTGTTGGCTTCCCAGAAACCGTAATCAATGTCTGCACGAATAGTCTGCAGCGGAATAGTTCCTTCATGATAGTGCTCAGTACGTGCAATTTCAGCGCCGCCGAGACGTCCGCCGACAGATACTTTAATACCCTTGGCACCGAGCTTCATTGTTCTTCCGATAGCCGACTTCATCGCACGGCGGAAAGAAATACGTCTTTCAAGCTGACTTGCAATGCTTTCTGCGACAAGCTGAGCATTCAGATCAGGCTGACGAATCTCAACAACGTTTATTACAACCGGCTTATTAACAATTTTCTCGATAGCTACGCGAAGCTTGTCGATTTCAGAGCCGCCGCGTCCGATGACCATACCGGGCTTAGCGCAGTGAATAAACACTCTTATGCGGAGATTATCACGCTCAATCTCAATTTTCGGAACTCCTGCGAGGAAGAGAGTTTTTTTCAGATACTCTCTGACTTTATAGTCCGAAACGAGCGTGTCGCCGAACTCCTCGTCCTTTGTGAACCATCTGGAGTCCCAGTCTTTTATAACGCCGACTCTGAGGCCGTGCGGATTAACTTTCTGACCCATTTTTCGTTTCCTCCTCCCGATTATTCTTTCTCAGCAACACAAATTGTTATATGGCTTGTTCTCTTCAAAATACGGTCTCCTCTTCCCTTTGCCCTCGGCATCATACGCTTGAGAGTAGGTCCGGGTGTTACCCAGCATTTTGAAACAACAAGATTATGAGAATCCATATCGAAATTGTGTTCTGCATTTGCGCAAGCTGACTTTAAAAGCTTAATAAGGCTTTCGCTTGCTGCCTTAGGTGTATGCTTCAGAATCGCCATTGCCGTACCCGCGTCCTTGCCGCGAATAAGGTCAAGAACAACCTTTACCTTGCGGGGCGAGATTCTGACATATTTTGTTTTAGCGTAAGCTTCCATTTATCGTACCTCCCGTCATTTCGCGGTATTAGAGGTTTTCGAACCGGAATGTCCGCGGAAAACTCTCGTGGGCGCGAATTCACCGAGTTTATGACCAACCATATCCTCGGTAATGTAAACCGGTACATGCTTTTTTCCGTCATGAACCGCAATCGTGTGGCCGACAAACTCAGGGTAAATTGTGGAAGCTCTCGACCATGTTTTAAGAACCTTTTTTTCTTTAGCATCGTTCATAGCCACAATACGGCTGTAAAGCTTAGCTTCGACAAACGGTCCTTTTTTAAGGCTTCTGCTCATTGTTTAATGCCTCCTCCTTATTTACCGTTTCTGCGTCTGACGATGAACTTATCTGTTCTCGCCTTCTTGTTACGAGTCTTATAACCATTCGTAGGTTTACCCCAAGGTGTTACAGGCGAAGGACGTCCGATAGGAGATTTACCTTCACCGCCTCCATGAGGGTGATCACACGGGTTCATTGCAGAACCGCGTACTGTAGGTCTGATTCCGCGGTGACGGCTCTTGCCGGCTTTACCGATTTTGACAGTGTCGTGTTCAACATTGCCGACAACACCGATCGTTGCCTTGCAGGAAAGACTTACAAGTCTGACCTCTCCAGAAGGAAGTCTTATCTGAGCCATTCCGTTTTCCTTAGCCATAAGCTGAGCCGCAGCGCCGGCGGAGCGAACCATCTGAGCGCCTTTTCCCGGATAGAGCTCGACGCTGTTTATAATTGTACCGACCGGAATATTGGCAATCGGAAGGGTATTTCCGACCTTTATATCAGATTCGGGACCGGTGTATACTGTATCTCCGGCTGTAAGTCCTTCCGGAGCAATTATATAGCTCTTGCGGTTCTCGGCATCAGAGAGAAGCGCGATATATGCCGTACGGTTAGGATCGTATTCGATTCCGACGACAGTTGCAGCGCCTTCTGTCTTACGCTTGAAATCAATAATACGGTATTTTTTCTTGTTTCCGCCGCCGTGATGACGAACGGTAATGCGGCCATAGCTATTGCGCCCGGAGTTCTTCTTGAGAGTCTTCACAAGGCTCTTTTCGGGAGTCGACTTGGTAATCTCTTCGAAGGACGGCACCGACATATTACGGCGGCCATTGGTAGTAGGTTTGTATTTAATTACTGCCATTTCTGCTCACCCTCCTCAGTTCAAGCCTTCAAAGAACTCGATCGGTTTCGAATCCTCCGTAAGAGTCACAATAGCTTTTTTCCAACCGGATTTATAACCACTGTGCACACCTACGCGTCTCGGCTGCTTTTTAACATTGATTGTATTGACGCATTTTACGTCAACTTTAAATATTGTTTCTACCGCCTGCGCAATTTCAGGCTTTGTAGCATCAGACATAACTCTGAACGCATATTTTTTGTCAGCGCCCATCGCCATGGAATCCTCTGTAATAACAGGAGCGATTATGATGTCATAAATGTTTTTCATTTATGCAAACACCTCCTCGAGCTTTTCCGCCGCTTCCTTTGCAACAACAAATGTATCGGCGTTGAGTATGTCGTATACATTGACTGTATTGTAAGGAGCTGTCTTTACGCCCTCAATATTGGCGCAGGACTTGACAACCTTATTATCGTTATCAGCAAGTACAATCAGACTCTTCTTTCCCGCACCGATTGCGGAAAGCATATTAACCATGGTTTTGGTCTTATATGAATCTGCGGTGATAGAATCAACAACGATCATATTTCCACCGGCAACCTTGTCGCTGAGCGCACTGCAAATAGCGATTTTTCTAACTTTCTTATTGACAGACATCTTGTATTTTCTGGGTTTCGGTCCAAGCGCAACCCCACCGTGTGTCCATTGAGGAGATCTTGTGGATCCCTGTCTCGCACGGCCGGTTCCTTTCTGGCGCCACGGCTTTCTGCCGCCGCCTGAAACCTCAGTACGTGTAAGGGTTGACTGTGTACCCTGTCTCTGATTTGCAAGATACGCTTTGACCGCTGTATGAAGAACAGTGGCGTTTACCTCGGCGCCGAAAACTGCATCGGAGAGGGTAATCTCGCCTGTTTCTTTACCCGCCATATTGACTATTTTTAAAACCGGCATGTAAATTCCTCCTTCCGATTACGCATTTTTGACTGTGTCACGGATAAACACAATTCCGCCTTTAGCTCCGGGAACAGCTCCCTTAACGGCGATAAGGTTTGCATCCGCGTCAATCTTTGCAATTTCAAGATTCAATACAGTCACCTGCTCATTTCCATACTGTCCCGGCATAATCTTGTTTTTGAATATACGGGAGGGTGTGGAAGTCGAACCCATAGAACCGGGCTGACGGTGAATAGGACCTGTACCGTGTGTCATTTTAAGTATGTGAGCGTTCCATCTTTTAACAACGCCTGTGAATCCGCGTCCTCTTGTGATTCCGGTTACGTCGACCTTTTCACCCTCGGCAAAATCACCGGCAGTGACGGTATCGCCTACATTGAGTCCGGAACAATCATCAAGTCTGAATTCCTTCAGGTGCTTTTTATTTGTAACTCCAGCTGCCTTAAAATGTCCCAATTCCGGCTTGGTAAGCTTACGCTCGGCAATATCTTCAAATCCGAGCTGAACAGCTTCATAGCCGTCTTTTTCAACTGTTTTCTTCTGAGCGACAACACAAGGCCCCGCTTCAAGAACAGTTACAGGAATAACATTTCCCGCCTCGTCAAAAATCTGGGTCATCCCCAGCTTCTTTCCAATGATACCTTTCTTCATTAGTATCTTTTCCTTTCCAGCACTTCAACAGTGCACATGTTATTGGTTGACGCAACGCGTCAACATGACATACCGTAGGCTGCATAAATGCAGCGCGGCCATCGCGCCTTCGGCACCGGCTGGCCGAGGGCTTTTTGTATATAATTTTCCGTATATTTTCTATATATTTTCCATAATATCTTCCATATAGTATTTTCCTATATCCATATACTTTTATATCAATATAATTTACACATATAGAAATTAGAAATATATAATAAATATATAATAATGTAGAAAACCGATATACAAAGACACTTCCCGAAAAAATCAGAGCTTAATCTCGATTTCAACACCGGCAGGAAGCTCAAGACTCATCATAGCCTCAACAGTCTTCTGCGAAGGCTTTATAACATCGATAAGTCTTTTGTGAGTTCTCATTTCAAACTGTTCGCGGCTGTCCTTATATTTGTGAACTGCACGGAGAATAGTTACAATCTCTTTATCCGTAGGAAGCGGAACGGGACCTGAAACCGTTGCGCCGTTGCGCTTTGCGGTCTCGACAATCTTTTCCGCAGCCATGTCGATAAGAGTATGGTCGTAACTCTTCAGTCTGATTCTGAGCTTTTCCTTAATAGCTGCCACTTGTTTTTCCTCCTTCATAGTCTTTTATAAGGGGGAATACGCACCGAAAATCATTCTGTCAGTGTTCAGTCAGTTTCCGCCGGTATCCTGCTTTTCTTCTGCTCCATCCTCTGCTTCATCTTAAGCTGACAGACTGAAAATCAGGCATACGCTGTCAAAGGCCGATACTACCTTAATCCGATCGCCGCCGCATTGCACACCCTGCCGGGTGTTTCAAAGACCGACATTAAAAATAACGGATTCGCCGCATGCCTTACGGCAGCGACGGCGCCGTAATTTCTATCCGGAAAAACACTGTTTCGATACGATTGCCGCCCGGTTTGTAAACTCGGACATACTCTGCGAAAATTCCCTGCGCACAGCCATTTCAGCCGCCTCAGCCACCTTTCGCCTCATCGCACATCAAGCTTTTAAATTATACACTAAAAAAGAGCCGAATGCAATAGTTTTCCAAACATTTTTTTGTTTTTTTAATTTTTTACATTTTGTTCATATTTTAACCATCAATTAATGCTTTGGTGAAAAGTTTCAAAAAGTAATGACTTTTCAGCCTTATATTTTGTAACTTAATTCGTCAAAATACTATTGACAATTTTATACATTTATGGTATTATATTGTCAAGTTAAAGCAAACACTCCATAATGATGAAAATTTATACTGAAATCATACGGAGTACGCTTAAATAAATCATATCCGAATATTATATCCGGAAAATTCAGTTCAAAACTTCAAAAAAATCTAAAATTATAGGGGGATAACTCATATGAAGTCGACTGGAATTGTTAGGAAAATCGACGAGCTCGGAAGAATCGTACTGCCAATTGAAATAAGGAACACTCTTGATATTAAACCCAAAGATTCAATCGAAATATTTGTTGACGATGATAAAATCGTTCTCAAGAAATATCAGCCGTCATGCATTTTCTGCGGGAATTCCGATTATGTAACAGTATTCCGTGGAAAACTTGTATGCGCCGATTGTATTTCAGCTATCAAGCGTTCCATTGTTCAGTAAAAGCTGTCAGTTTAATTATTATTTGTAAAATTTTCTTTCAGTTATAATAATTATAATAATTCAATATGTTTCATTGGTAATTCACGGCGGGATTTTTTCCCGCCGTGAATTTTTTATACAAATAATTAAATGCATCGAGGTACTTAAATCAATCAAAATATTTAAAAATAAGTCCTTTCTGTATAATTTGATTTTGACGGTCAAAAATACTATTGCAAGCAAAAAGGTCCGATGCCTGCAAAATTCGGATTCTGTTGATTTTTACGGCAGGCACGCAAGCTTAATATAATATGAAAGGACAAAGATGTATGAATTATAACGCAAAACGAGCAAGACTCAGCGGCGTTATATACATAATCCTTGCGCTAATGCTGGCGGCGATTATGTGTATAACCTTCTTTACCGCAATTTCTTCACGAAGAGAGAATACCTTGCCGGAGGATACCACCCCGACAGCGGACACATCCGACCGTACCAACGATACGCTTCCGTCTGTAATTCCGGGAACCGAAAATTCATCCATAGTTGATGCCAACCCTGTAACATCTCCGGACGACGCGGCAGTAAACGCTGAGCCGTCAGACGAAGAGACAAAAACTCCGAGCGTAACAAAACCGACATTTTTTATGCCGTTTGACGGTATTGTAACAAAAGAATTTTCAGGAAATATTCCCGTATTTTCAATTACAATGAATGACTACAGAGTTCACGCGGGAATAGACATTGAGGCCGCAGAGGGAAGTTATGTCAAAAGCTGCGCGAGCGGAATTATATCCAATATATATAATGATGATCTCTGCGCAACATGTATATCAATCGACCACGGAAGCGGATATGTATCATGTTATCGCGGACTCAGCGACGAGCTTCCGGAAGGAATTGTAGCCGGAGCGTCAGTCGAAGCAGGAACGGTTATAGGCACAATAGACGACGGAGCATTGTTTGAAGTTTCGCAGCCTGCCCATTTGCACTTTGAAATGACGGTAAACGGAGAATTTGTCGATCCGCTTGAATATCTGCCATATAACGCGGAAGCAGCCGCAGCTTACTACGGAGAATAATAATTACACCAATCTTTTAAATCATACAATCTCTTAAATAAATCACTTAAATCAAACAGTCAAATCAAACAAAAAAACCTTTGCACGGCAAAAGTCAATTAAAATACAGCCGCGCAAAGGTTTTTTTATTATGGTCATCAGAACAAATCGAGAGTACAATTTCTTATGGTCTTGTATTTTTCGTATTTTTCAAGATATACTTCTTTATATTTAAAATCAGGATATGCAGGACGCTTATACTCAACAAAAATTTCCGCAGCTTCCCTCAGCGAGTTAAAGCGTCCAAGAGCACAGCCCGCCATCATCGCGCAGCCTGCCGCTCCGGCTTCATCGGCCGCAAGCGGAGCTATAGATTCAATTCCGCAAAGAGAACCGAAAATATCAGCCTTGATTCCGAGCCAAACCGAAGAAGAAGCTCCTCCACCCGTCGCCATAAGCTGTCTTACAGATATTCCCTGTTCGGAAAGCTTTTCAAGATTATACGCCATTTCAAAAGTAAGTCCCTCCATGACCGCGCGGTATATATCCGCAAGTCCTGTTTCCATTGTCATACCAATTATGCTTCCCTTAGCGTCCGGAACAATATCGGGCGTCCCGCCCGCACCGAGAAAATGGGGAACAACAAGAATATCGGAAGGCTTCTCTGGACAAAGCTCATCAAGCATACGGTAAACACTGACTCCGCGTTTCGCAGCCTCTGCTTTCATCGGCAGAGCGAAGGTATCTCGAAACCACTTTAAAAGAACTCCTCCGGAAAAATTAAAAGCATATGTAGCATAAAGCCCACCGACAGAATGCGGAACACATACATAATTATTTGACGTAAACCCCTCCGACTTTATAATTCTGTCAAAAACAGGCGTTATACATTCAACAGATCCGGTGCCGTCAACCGCTTGCCCCGCAGAAAGAACCCCAGCGCCTGTAGCGGCAGCAATCTGGTCCTGAGAACCAGCGACAATCTTAACAGTATCGGAAAGTCCGAGCTCCGCTGCAAGTTCTCTTCGCAGTAATCCGATTACAGTCCCGTTTGGTACGGGATCCGGCATCTGTTCCATGCGAATCCCTGCTGCCTCCAAAAGCTCCGGTGACCACCGCAGACGCTCAACATCGAAAGCATCCGTTCTGCACGCCTGAGTATACGTCGTCGTAAATTCTCCGGACAGACGATAACAGATAAAGTCGGCCGCCTGAAGAAATCTGAACGCACTCTCACGAACCGCCGAAATATTTTCCGACATCCACATGATTTTCGGCAGTGAATACATTGGAGCCGGATTTGCACATGTAACAGAAGAAATATATTTTCGCCCCAGTTTTTCAATCAGTCTATCATTTTCAGACACTCCACGCCTGTCGGTATACATTATCATATCGCAAAGACAGTTTCCCTCGCGGTCTACTGGCACGCACGCCTCTCCGAAAGACGTTACTGAAATTGCAGCGACATCAGATCTTTCTACCTTGCCTCCGCTGACACAGCGCGCAATAACATCCTTAGCAGCATCAAAAATAGTATCGGCATTCATATCACCGGCTCCGGCAGATGTAGGATATTCCGAATACGCAAGCGACAGCTGAACACCGTTTTCGGAAAATGCGACACATTTAATTCCGGTACTCCCTGCGTCAAGACCTAAAAAAATCATAACCGTTCTCCATTTCTGTTCTTAAAAGCCGGCGGCACCGGCAATTTTTTTTCACATCAAAATAAAAAATGTGTTCCTTATAATATTGACTATCTATCCTTTTAATATTATAATAATAAAAATGAAGTATGTCAACAAAATCATTTCATATCAGATAGGAGTATAAAAATGTCTGTTGTATCAGATTACAAAAAAGTTAAAGAAATATACCAAAAGGCCGCGGAAAAAGGATGGGTAATTCCCTGCATCTGTTCCGAAAATCTCACTACAACCGAAGCAATCTTTTCAGCGGCGGAGGACTTTGCCGTCTCGCACGAACTCGATTCCGTTCCGGTTACAATTGCAATGACGGTAAAATACAGCCACCGCCCGCAAGCTACATACTATACACACAGCCGCCGCGCTGACATCGGTCTCCGCTGCTTCCGCGCGGACGCCGAAATACTTTCGGAGGTATATCCCCACGTTACGGCTATGCTTCACTTAGACCATGTTCAGCCGATTGACGACAGTGACCTGCTTAACAGCGATCTTTCGGGCTACGCTTCGATAATGTATGACGCTTCAGCCTTTCCCTTTGAGCAAAATATAAAAATGACTTCGGATTTTGTAGATAGGATGAACGACAAAATCCTCATAGAGGGAGCATGCGACGAAATATACGACGCGGGCGGATCGACTCACAATTCAATCACAACAGCGGAGGACGCAAAACGCTTTATAGACGAAACCCGAGTTGATTTGATTGTATGCAATCTCGGAACAGAACACCGCGCGTCAGGAAAAGATTTAAAATATTACGGAGACGCCGCACGCAAAATCCGCGACGCTATAGGAGAAAAAATAGTCCTTCACGGCACCTCATCGGTAACGGCCGATCAGATTAAAACTCTTTTTGCCGACGGCGTATGCAAGGTAAATATCTGGACAGCGGTCGAACGCGATTCTTCTCCTGTGCTTCTCCGCTGGATGGCGGAAAACGCGTCGCTTATAGGCGGAGCCGCAGCAGTAGACAAACTGATAGAGGAAGGTTATCTCGGAAACCGCTGTAAAACAGGAGAATCCGCTTCGCTGAAATACTTCACCACCGAAGCGCGCCAGCAGATAGTCTTTGAGGAAATGAAAAAAATAGTCAGAGCGTACTTCGATCTCTGGTACGTATAATGCTTTATCTTTTTTTCGATTTTTTTTGACAAAATGCTTGACAAACCTTTAATCGTGTGATATAATTATTAATAGATAGAAATATTATCCATTTAGCTTTTGCTTTTTAATTAAATACCGTCTGAACCGGCAGGACATAAAAGAACGCCGGCAGATTTGTTGGATTCCCGTCCAACATCTCCTGATATTCATGTGCCGAACACACATAAATACCCACCGGAATCCCGGCGCCGACGTGAGATATATTATAACATACTTTATTTTATATTTCAAGAGGTTTGCCGAAAAAAACCGAATTAGAGGACAAACGGTTTTGACTCTCAACCTATGTACCGTCTTTGGTCGTTGAAGTTTTAAAGCCTTTTCCCTCATTTTCAAGTTTTTGGATTCTTAAACCTTTTTTCAAAAAGGTTTAAGCCTCCGCAGGATTATTCTTCGATTTGTATTATACAAAATCGGGGCGTTGTGTTTGTGCACATGCCCCGATTTTTTTGTTTTCTCTTTTTTAAATCATTCAAAAGAAAAGGACGTGATTTATTTTGTCAGAGCCAAGCGGAAGCATCTGCCGCAGGCAGAGCTGTCTCAGTCCGGTTAAAATTGAATAGAATTGACTGTCAGTTTTGAACCGGAAATTAATTTCCTTCGGAGTTAATCTTCCGGGCAAAAAAGCCGCAGCGGAGCATGAGAGGTTCCCGCCTCCCATGTCCGAACTCGGAGTTGCCGAACCAACGCCCAAGTCACTTCTGCGGTAACTGATAGTTTAACACATTCTTTGCGTTTTGTCAACACCTTTTAACGATAACAATCTCAAGCTGTCTTAAGTTGTTTCAAGTCGTTTCAAGTCGTTTTTAATTTGGTAAAACCGGGCCAACTGAATTGTGTCGGACTTTAGTGCCGTGAAATAAAAACCAGAAGTGCGCTGTCAGCTTTAGCTTTCAGTATTTAATACGAAAAGTTTGCAGTGTAATTCAGAGCGATACAATTTGATTTAGGATAATTCAATATGTTTCAGAATGATTTAATTTGATTCAGTTTGATTCAATAGATTCGGTCTGATTCAATAGATTTAATCTGATTCAATAGATTTAGTCTGATTCAATAGATTCAGTTTGATTCAGCGTGATTTTAGCTGCATGCGGCGCGAGCCGCGGCTACCAATGCAGCCGAAAGTATCACATTGCAAAGCTTGTCAGCATTGATAAAGTGTTGAGGAAAAGTGTTTTTTCCCATAGCGTGTACCACATGCTATAACACGTCGCGTAAAAGAAGCCGCGCAAGCGGCGTCTGTCGCAGAAACTGTTTACCTGTTTACTCAAAAAGTTAAACGTAAAAGGTAAACGTAATTGGAAGTCTACGCGTTGCGATATTCCACAATTCCGAGTTTTACGCCTGCCGGTATTTTTCCCGGAGGTTGACTTATCCGGTCTGTGCCGTTGATTTGTGCCAATGTTTTTTACTGTCTGTTTATGACATCAATTTTTGATGTTGGTTTGCAGTCCGCTCTATTGGTCTCTGCCGTAATTTCTGCATTGCGGCAGGTAACATGCGCGGCACAGCCGAATTATAATAAACATTTCTCAGGTATTTTTCTGCATAATGCTTTTTGAATCGCCGAGAAATGTTACTTTCTTTCGGAGTTAATCTTCTCGGATAAACGGAATCGCAGAGAATGCAAAAGTCAAAAAACGCACTCAAAAGCTTAAAGCTGATATAAAAGCTATGCGCCAAAAAATTAAGCTTACATCAAATTGAATGTTCGGCTTTTGTATCTCATTTATATACTTGGGGTTGTGCAAGCGGCGCTCAAGCCGCTCCTGTCTTTCGGAGCGCGCTTGCAGTCATGAATGCAAGTCATGCATGCGGAAGGTCTTCCGCCATGATACGGCGCCGGGGCGAATGTGGATTTAGGCTTAACGTTTTCACAGCGTTAACATGTCAAACGAAATTGAAGCATCGTCGGGATACAGTTGAAAGACGCTGAAACGACACTGAACGCAGCTGAAGCGATGTCCGGCGCAGTGAAACATACGCCGAACGAAGTTAAAGCGGCGTTAAAGCGATGCTAAACGCAGTGAGACATTCGTCAAACGCAGTGAGACGTTCTGCACATCGTGTAAAAGAAACCGCGCGAGCGGTTACACTTCCGCAAAGTACGTCTGTTTTTAAAGCTTTAAAAGCAAAGGCCGCGCGTATTTTGTGTTGCGTTAGCCCGCAATATCAAGTTTTTTCTGTTCTGTACAGAAAATTGTTTGTCCTTGAAATTAACTTATCCGGTCATGCCGTTCATTCGGCACAGTCTTCTGACTGTGTTCGTCTGGCGCGGTCTGACCGGATTTTTTATTCACCGCTTTCGGTTTCCGAAACATCCGTAGCTGATATATCAACAAAATCGTAAAATGCAGACATAATAGATTCCGCAAATTTTCTTTCTGCTTCCGGAGAAAAAAGAGCTTCTTCTCTGATCTCGGAAACCGGAATATGCATTTTCAGCTCAAGATTTCCGGAGCTTTTCATTGATCTTCCGGACGGAATACATTGCAGAGGCATGCCGCAGCTTTCAAGAATCACATCGGAAACAACGGCACTCGGTATATCGTCATATTCAAGGGCAGAAGCAAGCTCAGTCATTGATACTGCGCCTTTTGTCACTCTTCCGATTCTGTCAATCTCAGCATGCAAGGACGCGGATATTTCTCCGTCCTCACATAAGATTTCAGCATGACAGTCTCCGTCCGAGCATTTAAGCATAAGCATTACCGCAGGAACAAAAGTGTAAATAAAACGCGCAAGCTCCCAAACCGCAACACGCCCCGACATCGTATTAATAAGCTCTACAGAAAGCCTGTAACCGAGAATTCTGACCCGTTTAATCAAAATGTCTCGCATGCAGTCAATAAAAAACGCGGCAGGAACAGCTCGCTTTTCAAGTTTTCCGTTAAATCCCTCGCTCACATCATAAAGCATTGTATTCCGTCGAGTATAATTCCATGCCGCCGCAGGCGCCTGTATGTCGTTAAGCTCTCCCTGCGAGACAACAAATTCAGTCAAACGGCTTCCCGCGCAAAGCGAAACAGATCTTGCGTACTCAAGAAGAGCGTCGCTGACATTCCTTTGCAGTATATTTAGGAATATAAATGCAGTTCTGCGCTCCCCGTTATAATTATAGCATCCGGCAAGCGAATTACGACACATTGAATACGTATTATCAAATACAATTATGTCATATCTTTCTATCGTATCGCATCTCATCTGCAAATAAGAATCATATCCGACTGCAGAAAGATAACGTATAAGCGGGGTTCCTTTGCGGCATCCCGGAAGCAGCTTCTTCGCTGCCGCATTTTTGTAAATCAGTCTTCCGCCGCCGTCCGCAACAATTATCGGCGTTGCTGTTAAATCCAAATTCATTTTTGTTTTTCTCCGTCTTTTAATTTTGTGTTAAGCAGCATAAAAAGCAACACACTTAATAAGTGGTATATACCCGATATAAGGCGTTACTGCAGCTGACGCCGACACCGCAAAAAGCGAGTGTAAGCATCACCGGTAAAGTCAAACATCTTTACAGCCGAACATCTTTACAGCCGAACATCTTTGCAGCTGAACATCTTTGCAGCAAAACGTCTTTACAGTCGAACACCTTTGCAGCCGAAAGTCTATACAGCCGAAAGTCTTTTCACGCACCATCTTACAAACGGCGACATTTCGCTTTTAGTATCAGTAAAACCAGAAAAACCGCAATCTTTTGCTGTCTGATTTGCAAGATCTCTCTTTCATCGAAACTAAACCTGCATCTTAGAGCATAAAGCTTTAAAGCATTTTACCATAAACCAGTCATTTTTTCAATAAACACAATACAATCTTTTTCAAATAGCATGAATATTTAATTCTTGATATATACAAATAAGGTTAATTGTTACAATTTTTAAAAATTTTATCTTTTCCCTTGTAAAACAATTGAAAATGAGTTAAAATACTTGTATATGTAAATATAAATATTTAATCCTGGAGGAACTATAATATGTCAGTTAAAGTTGCCATTAACGGTTTCGGTCGTATCGGCCGCCTTGCTTTCAGACAGATGTTTGAGGCAGAAGGATATGATGTAGTCGCAATCAACGACCTTACAAGTCCGAAAATGCTCGCACATCTTCTTAAATACGATTCAACACACGGCAGATACAATAAATCTGTAGAGGCTACAGAGGATTCTATCATTGTCGCAGGTAAGGAAATTAAGATCTATGCAGAAAAGAATGCGGCAGATCTTCCCTGGGGTAAGCTCGATGTCGATGTTGTTCTTGAATGCACAGGTTTCTATACATCAAAGGAAAAGGCTTCCGCTCACATTCAGGCTGGCGCTAAAAAAGTTGTAATTTCCGCGCCCGCGGGAAATGATCTTCCTACAATCGTTTACAATGTAAACCAAAACACTCTTAAGGCATCGGATACTGTCATTTCAGCAGCTTCCTGTACAACAAACTGCCTCGCGCCGATGGCAAAAGCTCTCAACGATTTCGCTCCTGTACAGAGCGGTATAATGACAACGGTTCACGCTTACACAGGCGACCAGATGCCTCTTGACGGACCGCAGAGAAAAGGCGATCTCCGCCGTTCGCGCGCAGCTGCTATCAATATCGTTCCTAACTCCACAGGCGCTGCAAAGGCTATCGGTCTTGTAATTCCTGAGCTCAACGGCAAGCTTATCGGTTCGGCTCAGCGTGTTCCGACACCCACAGGTTCGACCACAATCCTCGTCGCTGTAGTAAAAGGTAAGGACATAACCGCAGACGCTATCAATGCCGCTATGAAAGCAGCAGCTACAGAATCTTTTGAATACAATGAGGATCAGATCGTTTCATCCGACATTATCGGTTCAACAGCAGGATCTATCTTCGACGCAACCCAGACCATGGTTGCAAAGATCGACGACGACACATACCAAGTACAGGTTGTTGCATGGTATGATAACGAAAACTCATACACCAGCCAGATGGTTCGCACAATCAAATATTTCGCAGAGCTTGCATAAGCTCCGTCATGTCTCTTACGGCAGCCGTGTGTTTTGAAAACAGCGGCTGCCTTTTTTGCTCCCACATCGACGGATGAAAGATAAATTCTACACTTTTCATGCTATTTTCTATAGACTCATTTTCTGTCAATATATGTTTGATAATTTATTCATACAGAGTTTTAAAAAACGTGTTATAATAATTGAATAAGTATATGATAATTTTCTGATTAACTACATTTTTTACGCCGCGGCTAATCTAATCACAGCTTAGCGCCTTCGTATACCGCAGTTTAGCACGAAATTCAGTCTGAAAGACGGCTTAAAAAGAAAGGTCGGTATTTAATATAATGAAAACTAAATATGCATTTTTAGGGGTCGGCAATATGGCGTCGGCGATTATAAAAGGACTTATGCTCGACGGAACAGATCCGTCCGATACTATTCTATTCGATAAGGAAAAGAGTAAAATTTCGGACTTTGCAGAAAAGGGCTTCCGTTCCGCTGAATCAGCCGAGGAAGCAATTAATTTTGCTGATTTTATCGTATTGGCAGTTCAGCCGCAAAATTTCGCTCAGCTTTTTGAAAATATACGAGGTATGAATACAGACGGAAAATGTTTTGTGTCAATAGCGGCAGGAATTTCAATAGAAAAAATTTGCAATCTGCTCGGACATGACGCGGCGGTAATACGTACAATGCCAAATGCCCCGCTTAGAATAGGCAAGGGCGTAACAGCGCTTACAAGAAACAGCCTGGTAAACGATAAAAGCTTTGCGGTAGTATGCAGGATGTTTTCTCGTATAGGTGAAATTCTGACTCTCACAGAGGACAAAATGAACGCGGTTATAAGCGCAACGTCGAGCGCACCGGCATATGTTTATCTGTTTATCAAGTCAATTATGGACGCGGCAAAAGCAGAAGGAATTGAGCTCAGCGAGAAAGATATGAAAAACGTTATCTGCCGCATGGTTATAGGTTCTGCAGAGCTTATGATGAATTCTGATGACTCACCGGATGCGCTGATAAAACGTGTTACAACGCCCGGAGGTACTACCGAACCCGCAGTAAAGGTTCTGAAGGAGCGCGGTATGCCCGAAATTATAGCCGAGGCAATGAGAGCGTGCGTTCAGAGAGCCGACGAACTGGGAAGATAAAAACTGCATAGAAAATAATTCCGCCGAATATATATGGTATATCAACGTTACAAAAATACCGAAAGGAAAAAGATGTACCATGATGGCAGGAGAAGAAAGATACAGGAGAATACATACAGTATTTACGGCCGCCGCCGCGCTGTTTTTTATCGCCGGAATAATCACTGAATTTTACCTGAAAAAGACGGACATGCATGTCTCGGATTATCTCGGCAATTTCATATGGAATTTTAAGGACAGCTCCGGTTTTGAATCCTGCGCCGTATTTACCGACTTCCTTCTTGCGGTTCTGCGCGGATTATGCCGGCCGGCGCTATGCCTGATTCTTGTTTTTCTCTGCGGATTTACAGTATACGCTCCCGCGGTTGCCTTTACAGCTTCTGCATATTCGGCTTTTACGTTCGGCGCGCTTTGTACTAAACTTGCCGAAAAAGAAATCTCCTATCTGATTTTTGCCGTTATCTGTTCGTCCATACTGATAACGCTTTCAGAGCTTTGTGTATATTCCGCATATCTGGGGCGTGAGCTTGCAAGACGCTCTCCGCCGTCCGCCCGTTTGCTGACTTCCCTGCCGGAGGTAAGGGAATTATTTCGTTTAACCGGAATCGCCGCTTTTAAGCTCGCCTTTCTCATTGCCGTATATTATGCGGTAATTCCATATTTCTGAAAGCGCCTGAAAAGAAAGGAATTTATAAATGTCAAAATATCATGACGCCATGAAAAAGCTGTTCGATACACAGCGTGAAGGCAAGGGTGTCGAAAAGGGACCGAAAGCTCCTCAGAATTTTACAGGATTCTTTAAATATTTTAAGATGCACCTAAACGATATTTTCAAGGTGAATCTTATTCTTCTGTTCGGCAATTTCCCGATTTTTTTTGCTATTTACGCGCTAACGGGAAATCTGAACCGTGTTTCAACATCGCCGATTTCACCGATATTTCCTCAACTTCACGGCGCTATGCTCCATACTCAGGGCAGCGGAATATCTCCCTCGACAATGGCGCTGTTTGGTGTTCACGGGGTACAGGGAGAACTTTCCGCTCTTACGACGGCCACAACTATTGTTTTTTCATTGACCGCCCTTATTATATTTACCATGGGGCCGATAACAACGGGCTGTACATATCTTTTCAGAAATCTTCTCAAAGGAGAACCGCTTTTCTTCTTTGCGGACTTTAAGCATGCCATAAAAAGAAATTTACGTCAGTCACTCATACTTGGAATAATTGACTGCCTCATATTTACGATTTTAACATATAATATTGTACTTTCCTATTTTAATATGGGAACGTTTCTGACAGAAACCGTAATGTTTGCAAATATACTGCTCATGTTCTTATATATTCTGATGCGTCCTTATCTTTATATCATGTTAGTCACCTTCGATCTCAGTATTTTTAAGCTTTTTAAAAATGCGCTCATCTTCGCGATTATCGGTGCAAAAAGAAATATTCCGGCATTTATCGGCGCTTCCCTTTTAATTTTTATTAACTACATGCTCGTTATGGTTTTTATACCGGTCGGCATAAGTCTTATACTATTTATATCTATCGGCACCGTATGGTATATTTATGTATATGCCGCTTTCCCGAAAATCAAAGAAATAATGATAGATCCGTATTACGAAACCGAAGAGGAAAACTGAAAAACGCTTCTTATAGAACTGAATTTTCCCGACATAGATTTTCCAGCATAATTTTTCCGGCACAAATTTTTCCGGCATAATTTTTAAACACAAATTATCAAACACAAAATTTCAGACACAAATTTTTATTTTCGGCGTTTACAATAATATACTGCACAAACAGCATGGGGAACCATCATGAAAAATAAATACAATCAATATACTGACAACAGTATTTTTGATAAAGAAAGCGATAACAATACTTCGCTTAAAGAATCGGAAGATACGCAGCAAAACAATCCTAATAACGAATCGCCGTCAGAAAAAACAGACAATGAGTTCTGCTCCGCCGTCTCCGAAAACAGCTCTGATTTGCAGAAAATAACTGCAGAAACAGAGAATTCAGACTCGGACATGCCGGAAAACTACGGTTCGTCCGAACAAACTAAAGCATGCGGCGGTTTCGAAAAGGCTCAGCACGAAAAGCAAACAGAAAAATTAAAGGCGGGAACAATAATTACTCGATGTCTATGTGTTATTCTCGCAATTATAACCCTTACAGTTCTGTCTCTTCTCAGCGTCATATTTATACTTGAAAGAGGGCCGTCTCCGACCGCCCGAAAACTGTTTGTTCTTTCTGTAAAGGAAACAAGCGCTGCGGGATTTCTCGCTGATATTTTCCTATCGGACAGCGAGATTGAAGATATTTTAAACGCGCAAAAAGAAGCGGCATCGGATTCAGGCGAACATACAGACACGTCTCTAATCAATATACCGGAAAAAAGTGAATCTTTATCCGGAGACGATACAGCATTCGAACAGAACGATACGCAGTCTACACCCGAAACTTATAAGCCTGCTGACACCTTCGCTCCTGAGAGCAATACAGTAAGCCCAGACGATGGAATCGAAATCATAGAAATAAAAAAGAGTACATATAACGGAGTTATTATTAAAGTATCAGATCCTACAAGGATTACACTGGGTATTCCCGACTCATACGGAGAAAACGCTGCAGGGCTTTCTCTTAGCCAGATGATTGCAAAATTCGGCGCAGTCGGAGGCATAAACGGCGGCGGCTTTTACGATCCTAACGGAAGCGGAACGGGAGGCATTCCCGACGGTCTTGTAATAAGCGACGGTGAACTGCTGTGGGGAGAATCGGGCAGTACCTACAATGTGATCGGATTTGACGAAAACGGGATTCTTCACGTCGGCAGCATGACCGCTCAGACGGCGCTTGACGCAAACATTAAATACGCCTGCAGCTTCGGTCCCACGCTAATCGTAAACGGAATACCGTGCGGAAGCCGCGGCGGAGGAATGAATCCAAGAACCGCAATAGGACAGTGCGCAGACGGCACTGTCCTCATGGCAGCAATCAACGGCAGAAGCCTTGTCAGTCTCGGCGCAACCTATGATGATGTAACGCAGCTTATGCTTGAATACGGTGCCGTAAACGCCGCAAATCTCGACGGAGGATCCTCGTCACTGATGATATACAACGGAAATATACTAAACCAACCTGCCTCAATGATTGGAGAACGAGACCTTCCGACAGCATTTTTAATTAAATAAAAATTTTGCGGCTCGCATACTGTATCCAACGTTTATATAAAGGAATTACATATCTTCCACCGGCGTGTTTTTTCTCCGCGCCTTCCTTATAATAAACCTCTGTGCGGCCGCAGAAAGGAATTCCAAATGAAACTGAAAAAAAAGGAAAAGCAGCTTCCATTGTTCTGGCGCGTATTTATAATATCGGTCTCATGCGCTTTGGCTTTGATAATCGTGGGAGCATCTTTATTCGCTCTGTATATGAGTCAGTATGAAAATTCCCGTCCCGAAACTTTAATCTCAAACTATATAGACAGCCTCGGCGAAGACGGTCTTGCGGAATATATCATAAATAACTTTCCGGAAAATACAGGCAACTTTTCTACTGTAGATCAGGTGGTAAGCGAAGTTATCATGCCGACACTGAAAAACAGTATAAGATATGAAAAAAGAGTAGGAGAATACAGCGACGATCAGCCTGTTTATACACTTATCGCCGGCGAAAGAAAAATTGCACGGATAAGCTTCACACCTGAAGGAAAAACTCTCTTCGGTTTTAACAAATGGGGAGAAGCAGAGCTTGAATATGAAGCGGACTTTTCCGACCTGCACTACGACGCACTTTATATAAAGGTCCCAGGAGGAGCATCGGTTACATTTGAGGGAAACAGACTCACCTCCTCTTATATTGAAAGAACAGAAAAATACAGCGGCCCGTCTTCAGAATATGAAAAACCGGTCAAGCTTCCGATCTGCGAGGTATACAATGCCGGAGAAGGTTACGGAGACCCCAATATAGTAGTTTTTTCGGGAGATAATCAGCTTCAGGTAATGTCGGCTTCAATAGATGAAGAAACAGGAATAAAAACAATATCGTATTCCTTTCCTCCGTCCAGACTGCACAGTCTTACATTCATTGTTCCGTCCGATGCCATTGTTACGGTAAATGGTAAAACAGTAACATCTGATTTCATAACGGAATCCAACCTTCCTTACCCATCCGCCGATAAATGGAACGCAGACTCTGATTCCGCTCCATACATACCTTCCCCCTCCGCCGATAAATGGAACATAGACTCTGATTCCGCTCCATACAGAGTAAAATACTTTCTCGACGGGCTTGTTACCGTCGGTATAGAATTCAGCGTCAGCGCATATGACGGAACAGTTCTTACTCCCGTATCATCCGATGAAGAATCGGGCATTTACGAATATGAATATCCGTCCGAGCTTCTGAGAACCGCAGAAATATATGCGCCGGAAGGTTCATCGGTTACACTTAATTCTGTCGAACTTACTGCAAGCGAGCTTATTGGGAACGGAGCGGTTCCAAACGAAATTGAAAGTATCGGACAGCTTATAACAAATCCCGAACGCGTCTGTGTTTACCGTGTCGGCGGTTTGTATTCCGAACCTAAAATCGAAATAACCGATAAGAGCGGAAAAAAACTTACAGTTACAGCCGCAGAAAATATGATATACAGCTTTGACCGTGAATCCTCGGATGAATTGATGGAAGCACACAAGGCCTATGTAGAACAATTTACCGACAACTATATAAAATATTACACAGACGGAAGAATTTATATTGAAGAAAATTTTGAAAATCTTATTCTTCCGTATATTCAGCCGGATTCCGAGGCTTACAAATATCTCAGTATAGTTTTCGACTCTCTCGCATGGCGTGAAAAAAGTACGGTAAGCGAAAAAAACATATCTTCCCATGATTATATAAGATGGGGAGACAATTGTTTTTCATGCAATGTGGATTTCATGATTAAATACTATAATCCCAACTCAGGAGCATATGAAGAAGAAAACGTAAAAGACTGGCAGTTATTTTTTGTCAATACCACCGGGGGAGAAAATGGCTGGAAAATCGCCAAATTTATATTTCACTGATTTAATGTAATCGGTTTTACTTCAAAACCGCATGCCTATGCATTCTTAAAAATCCTGCCTTTATTATTTATCAAAGGAAAGAACAAGTTGAGTAAAAAAGTTAAAAAAATAAATATATTGCTGAACATAATATGCGCAGTTCTTGTGATAGCAGGCTTTACAGCCTTTTTTGCAGCGAGATGGTTTATAAAGAAATACGGAAATATCGGCTTTGCATCTATCCTATATACATTGACTGCGGGATTGAACGGAACATCTTCAAACTTAATTAACGACTATTTGTTAAACTCTCTGCGTCCTGCACTCATGCTATCGGCAATTGTAATAGTTATCCTTCTACTTAGTTTCGAACATACCTTGTCTGTAAAAATCAAGACAAAAAGCGGCGATAAAAAGTTAAAGATATATCCGTTTTCAGATAAAGCAAGCACTGCAATTTCAGCAATACTGTTTTTGATTCTAATAACAATCAGCTGCTTTTCTGTAGGAATACCGGAATGGGCAAGCAGCATTATCAGAAAATCCTCCATTTATGAAAATGAATATGTAGACCCTCAAAATACAGAAATATCATTTCCGGACAAAAAACGAAATTTGATTTATATTTTGTTGGAATCTATGGAAACTTCATATCTTTCAGAAGCTTTGGGAGGAGCGGAGCCGTATAATCTTATTCCTGAACTTTATCAGCTTGCGGAGGAAAACATAAACTTTTCCCACGGCAGCGGAGTCGGAGGATGGGGAGTTACACAAAACACAACCTGGACAATGGCATCCATGGTTGCGCAAACATCCGGTGTACCGCTGTCCGTTCCTGTCAACGGTAATACACTTGGTAATTATAAAACTATACTTCCCGGGCTCTGTACAATTCAGGATATATTACATGACGCAGGATACCTGCAGGCATTGATGGTAGGATCTGATGCAGGATTCGCAGGAAGAGATGAATACTATCTGCAGCACGGAACAGATGATGTTTACGATCTGAGTTCAGCCAAAAAGGACGGTATCGTCCCTTCAAATTATCGCGTCTGGTGGGGGATGGAAGATAAGCATCTGTTCGAATACGCAAAACTAAAGCTGACCGAAATGTCAGAATCCGATCAGCCGTTTGCTTTTACGATGCTAACAGTAGACACACATCATATAGGAGGATACAAATGCGATCTGTGCGAAAATGAGTATACAGAAAATTATGAAAACGTTATCGCCTGTTCCAGCAAACAGACCGCAGCTTTTATCGACTGGATTAAAGAGCAGGATTTTTATGAGGATACTGCAATTATAATTTGCGGAGATCATCTCAGCATGGATGCCGAATACTTTTCCAGAAATATAGATTCCGAATATGAAAGGCATGTCTACAACTGTATTATCAACTCATCGGTAGAAACCGAAGATACAAAGAACCGTATAATAACGCCAATGGATATGTTTCCAACTGCTTTGGCTGCTATTGGCTGTCAGATAGATGGAAATCGTCTCGGACTCGGAACAAACTTATTTTCAAGCCTTGAAACTCTCGCCGAAAAATACGGATTAGAAGACCTTAACAAAGAACTTGCAAAGCATTCAGATTATTATAATAAGAATTTTATTAAAAGTAATAGCTGAGAAATATTCAGACGTATTTTTAAGCAAACATATTTTCAAATTAAAAGAACAAATTGAGAAAAAGTTCATTTTATTTGCGCGGTGTTGATAAACAAAAAGCTTGCCATCCGTTTGGACGGTAAGCTTTTTTCGATAAGAGCGAATCCCTCGTAAGGTGACCCTGAGGCAGGCTGTGCTACCAGAGTAAGAGTAAGCTCAACTAATAATAATTCTGACTACCAGAAAAACCAGTCTCCAATTAAAAAATAACATTTGCCGCATTTGGAAAATTGCCGTAAAAAAGATGCCGTTTGGAACGGCATCTCAATATCTACATAATAAAAACTCCGAACGTAATTTGCGTTTCGGAGCTCTCGTCTGGTCGGAGTGAGGTGACTCGAACACCCGACCTCTTGGTCCCGAACCAAGCGCTCTACCAAACTGAGCCACACCCCGAAATCTATGTTTAATCAAAAATCTTTTGTTATTATATCACAACGCAGAATAATTGTCAAGTAATTTATTAAAGATTGTAAAAATAAAAAGTAATGTAAATTGGTTCTAAAAAAATAATAAAAGTTTCGTATAGATGTTGCAAAACAAGTAAAAGTATGATATAATAATAAATAATATTGTGTTTTAACAACATAGTAAAAAAACGGACAGTCCTCTGTGAAGCTCCGCATGAATGTCCGATATTATCAAGGAGGAAGCCAAAATAAATGGATAAGTTACAGGCTTTTGTAAGCGAGCAGTTAAAAAAGGAAGTACCTGAAGTCAAAGTCGGAGATACCGTAAAGGTTTATGACAAGATAAAAGAGGGAAACCGCGAAAGAATTCAGATTTTTGAAGGCACAGTTATCGCAAAAAGAGGCGGCGGAATCAGCGAAACATTTACTGTTCGCCGTGTTTCCTACGGTGTAGGCGTCGAGAAAACTTTTCCTATTCATTCACCGCATGTTGAAAAAGTGGAGACCGTTCGTCACGGTAAAGTGCGCCGCGCTAAGCTTTACTATCTGCGTGATCGTGTCGGCAAGCGTTCTAAAGTAAAAGAACAGATTGTCTGATTTTTACACAAGCAGTAAAGCCTGTATTTTCTGTCGAGCAAACAGATAAATACAGAAAAACATAACCGGAAGATTTAAAAATCTTCCGGTTATTGTTTTTCATTGTGTTTAATATACCGGTTATTTCTTTTTATTATGTTTAACATACCAATTATTGCTTTTTATTATGTTCATCATACCGGTTATTGCTTTTTATCGTGTTTAACATACCGATTCAAGCGTTGAGATTTGAGATATTGTATCATATAAAAACGGCTTAGCCCACCCATTCTATCAAAAATTTTGAGTCAATCAGCGAAGCGTCAAATCTATAATGCCCAGTTACGTCGGCATTCTTCAGATAATTCTCTTCCCTTTTCTTTTGACCTCCGTTATGTATAATATACGGTTGACCGTTACGATTTCTTTTATCAGATACAATACCGATATGCTTATCATCTCCGAAAATTACAATATCGCCTGCCTGCCATTCCTCGGTATGCTCTATATCCGTACTCAGAGATACCGCATACTTTTCAAAAAATATTCTTAAATTCCGAACACGCCGAAAGTCTATATTATTATCTCGCTTCACCACGTTCGGGTACGCCTCCGGACGGTTTATTATATCGTTATCTACCATATCGCGCAGCGAATACCCTGCCTGTTTAAAAGCTCTCCATATAACATCGGCGCATACTCCGATGTTATCAGGCGGATATCCGCTCTCATAATAGGCCGGATCATATTCCGGATGGTTTTCAGCGTCAGCCCTTGCGCCAAGCAATAAATCGGTATAATCATCTATACCGTTTCCGTTAAAATCCACCGCGCTGTGCACCGTGTTTATACCGAAGTCTTCGGAAGTATAAACTTTTTCGCCAAACGGATCAAAGTAAATCAAAATGAATACGGCGGCAAGTAACAAAGCTGCGGCCGCAGCAAAAACAGCACATCGAGCACATAGTTTGCGCACTAAAACTACCCCTTTCGGTCGTTAGTTATATCTCCGTTTCCGCTGACAGGTATAGCATCTCCCAGATACGTCGGCTTCGGCTTTATTTCTGAAATTACAAAATCCTTGTTTCTTGCGAGAACTTCACGTAATTCTCTTTTTGACTGTCCCAAATAAGTGTGGTAATCCGAGGCTACACCGTACGCGTCAATACCAAGTTTTTCCGCAATATACAGCGCGCGGTACAAATGATATTTTTGAGTTACGATTATTATTTTATCAGCCTCAAAAATTTCCTTTGCCCTGTATATACTTTCATAAGTTGAAAAGCCTGCATGATCCATAAAAACATCCGAGGAGGAGATTCCGGAGTCAACCGCATATCGTTTCATCGTCTCAACTTCATTGTATTCTTCATGTCCATGATCTCCGCTCATCAGAAGCTTAGGCGCCGCTCCGAGATTGTACAGTTCTACTCCCATCTTTAGTCTGTCCGCCAGCATATCACTCGGAGAACCGTCAGGGTTTACCTGACAGCCGAGAACAAGTATACAGTCTGCGTCAGAAACCGCGGCCGCTATTTCTGCGGTAATTATATTTTTTGCCGCTGATTTTTTTATATAAAAATCAATTCCAAATATGGCTCCCATCCCAAGAAAAAGGAGCAGTAGAAGCGAGCAAATTATAGGTATAATCCTCAATTTTCTTTTTTTCATAAAAGCCGCCGCCTTTCTGTATAATCGACAGCAAAATTTTTATGCTGTCGGTAAATTATAGATTTTCATTTTTCAATGCGTCAATTGGATTGTCTTTCTTTATCTTATTCATAGAATACATCATTGTTGAAAAAACCACTGCAAAAACACTGAGTACCGATATGGCTATTGCAGCCCAAGGCAGCTGAAAAGACGTATCGAAACCCTTTTCAACCGAGAGGTAGATAAGAAAAGTAATTCCTATAGAAACCGGAAGTCCCAAAAACAAAGCTCTTGAACCGTACAGGACACATTCATAATTCATCATTCTGTTGAAGCCGCGTGATGTCATACCTACAGATTTAAGCATCGCAAACTCTCGCCGCCGAAGACTGATATTAGTAGAAATTGTATTAAACACGTTAGCGGCTGCAATAAGAGATATAAGGACAATAAAGCCATAAGAGAACACTTTTATAATTACAACAAGATTTCTTGATTGTTCAGCAGTCTCCGCATAGTCTATCACACTTATGTCTTCAAGCCCTTTATCCTCGAGTACTTTCTCTATTTCCTTGCAGCTAAGAACATGATCGCTTGATTTGAAAAAGAAGCTTATTCTTTGTTCATTGAAATTTTCTTCAGAAAATACTGATGATTTTAAGCTTTGAGGATATATCATTGCTATACCCACTCCGTTATTATTAAAGTAAAACTGCTTATCATATATTGTTCTTCCTGACTTCAGTGTATATTCAACACATAATTCATCTTTGGAAACTTCAAGAAGTTCTCCGGTCGTGTTATTCATATATTGAAAAATAATATCACCATTATCATTTTCATATCTGTCATAATAAAAATAGCCGTCTATAGACTTAGGTCTTTCGAATAGAACTTCAAATTCATTTGCGCTCAGATAGTTCATTTTTTCATATCTTTCAGTATCAGTATTAAAGAATGTATTTCCATCCAAAGTAACAGCTAAAGGCGCGTCAGGATTCATATAAAGCTCTTCATTCAAACCGTAGGTACTCAATAATTTTTTGAATTCGTCATCATTTACAAAAAGGACGCTTAAGACTACCGATAAATCCTGTGCGTCTGTTTCCGCGTCATGCGCCTCGGCATATTTTAAATATTCCTTGCTGAAATATTTTTTATCAGCTGTTCCGCCAAGTGACAGATATTGCATATACGCACCTTCAGTAATATTTTTATTGTCTGTAAGGACCGCAAGCAGATCCTCAGCTGAAATATCTGAAAAATCGTCTTCATCAGCCCGAAATACAATATCATAATCGTCTTTTGACAGCCCAGACGATGCGGAATCCATAAGATAATTAGTAAATGACGAAGCGGAAACAAATAAAACTATGCTCATGAACAGGCTTAAAATTGTCGCTCTGTATTTCTTCCTGCTGCGCTTGTAGTACTTACTTGCAAGCATGCCGGGAAGTCCAAACAGCTTATATGTCAGCTTTGATGTTTTTACCGCCTTCCCTTTTGCATTAATGTCAAGATTTTGACGTATAGCTTCCACTGCAGAAACCCGCGTAGCCCTTTTTGACGGGATCCATGCGGATATTAAAACGGTAATAAGGGCAATAACTGCGGCCAGTATCATCGATGCAAGCGAAATAACGGGTCTCATTTCCGAATTAAATCCCAGCGCGATAAATTTTTGTCCGATCAGCATAATCGTAATGCTGATTCCCGCTGTGCCGGCAATAATACCAATGGGAATGCCGACAATGCTGACTGCCACGGCCTCAAAAAATACTGTTTTACGCAGCTGCTTCTTCGTTGCTCCGATAGATGACAATAGCCCAAACTGCTTTGTACGTTCGGATACCGAAATGGAGAAAGCATTATAAATAAGCGATACCGAGCCGAACATTATAAGACATATAACAATAACGGCCAAGCTTAAAATCACCGTATTGAAGCTGTTAAAACCAGTTACTCCGTAACACATTAAAACGTCGTTGTTTACAGCGCCGTCAAGCGAATTTTTCTCGATGAAGTCATAGACACCGCCCGGACTTTTTGTCTTAAAATAGACATCATACATATATTCATCGGATGGAACGTCAGCAAGTGTAAATGCGGTATAGCCGGGAGCTGAGGTATTTTCAAGAACACGCGGAAGACGCTCATAAAAGCCGCACACGGTATATGTACGTGTTTCTCTTACCTGCAGTTCCTCGTTCACTACAGTCATTTCGCCTTCTTTATTCATAGAAAACGGATTGCTCTGATTGAGAGCGTATCCCTCAGATATACGAACACCAAGATCGAGGGTCAAAACATCACCAATATTATATTTTACTCCGCCGTTTGACGAAAGATGTTCCGGAATTAAAATCTCGTCTGATGAAACCGGATAACGTCCTGACGTGATGTGTACAGGAAGAGTATTCTCGGCATTTTCCGATGCGCCGAGCAAATATATATACGGCTTATATTCGTTTTTGCAGCCTTTCGCGACCGCATATCCAAGATTCTGGGTATATACCGCCGATAAGATTTCTTCTGAAGCCTTAATTTTTTCATACGTTGCATAATCTGTATTCTGTGAGCTCCCGTACCAGTCTCCCTCTCGGTATAACGAATCTCTTAATATATAATCCTGTAAACTGGCCGCAAACGTAGTTACCGCACATATCATAGCTGCCGACAAAACAATTCCGATTACAGTTACAACTGTTCGGGTTTTATTTTTTTTAAGTGATTTCAGTGTAACTTTATTTAATATATTCATTTGCGGATCACCTCGTCTCGCTTGACTTTTCCGTCCTCGATTGAGATAATCCGATCGGCCTGCAAAGCAATGTTTTCATCGTGAGTTATGATCACCAGCGTCTGATTATATTTCTGATTCGACATCTTCAAGAGCTCCATAATTTCCTGGCTGTTTTTACTGTCGAGATTTCCTGTAGGTTCATCTGCGAGTACGACGGCCGGCGCGTTCATCAGGGCTCTGCCTATAGAAACACGCTGCTGCTGACCTCCTGAAAGCTGATTCGGAAGATGATTTTCTCGTCCTTTAAGCTTGAGAGTATTAAGAAGTTCATTCAGTCTGTCATTGTTTACCTTTTGCCCGTCCATAAGAACAGGAAGCGTCATATTTTCAATTACATTTAAAACCGGAATAAGGTTATAAAATTGATAGATAAGTCCGACCTGACGGCGGCGGAATATAGCAAGCTGTTCATCGTTTTGCGCATAAACATCATTTCCGTCCATAAATACCTTTCCGCCGGAAGGCTTATCTACGCCGCCTAATATGTGAAGCAAGGTAGATTTCCCTGAACCCGACGGTCCGATTATAGCTATAAACTCTCCCTTGTTCACCGAAAAAGACACATTATCAAGCGCCCTGACCTCATTTTCACTTTTTCCGTACACTTTGCAAAGATTTTCAACTCTCAGTATCTCCATATAAAACTCTCCTTTACGTTTATTCAAGTTTATTTTACTTTGCATAAGTGACACATCGGTGACTTTAAAATAACAAAAACGTCACTTTCATGCTGCAGACACACGGGAGACAATTGCATAAGGAACCGCCAAATTCAGACAATGCCTTTGTAAAAGCGTATAGTAAACATCGCCCCGCCATCAGGTTTATTTTCCGCTTTAATAGTTCCGTTTTGCTTTGTTATTATCATCTTTGCGAGCGCAAGTCCGATTCCTACACTTTTATCATCTGAATCCTTTCCTTTATAAAATCGTTCAAAAATATGAGGAAGATCCTCCTTGTCAATTCCACAGCCATTGTCTGAAATTACAACCTCAGAAAAAAGAGCATTTTCCAGTGCCCTGATTATTATCTCACCCCCGTTTGGGGTATGTTCCATACAATTTTTTATAATGTTGGTCAGCGCTTCGCATGTCCAAGATATATCTCCCAAAAAAGTTCCGTCAGTTTCTACCGAAAGCGTTTGTTCCCTAAGCTCTATAGGAATCAAAAGCGGGGCCGCCGCTCGCTTTAAAAGATCCGAAAAAGACACAATTTCCCTGTTAAACTGTACTATTCCGGCGTCAAGTCTCGAAATTTTGAGCAAAGCTGTAATAAGCCAGTCTATACGCGAAAGCTGGTCATATAATTCCCGTGAAATTTTCCGGCGTTCAATATCCTGTATATCCGCCCTCGAAAGAAAGGATACAAGAAGATTGACCGAAGTCAGGGGAGTACGTATCTGATGAGAAATATCCGCTATTGACGACGCAAGATATATTTTGTCCTCCTGCAGCTTTTGCTGCTGCTCTCTCAGGCGCACCGTCATTTTATATATTTCACTCTGCAGAACGCCAAGCTCTCCCTCAGAATAGGATTCAAGAGACAAATGATTGTTTCCATGCAGTATTCTGTCAATATCTGAGGACAAACCGCATATTCGCCTGTACCGTCTGTATGTAGTTAACAGATAAATAATAATAAAAAGAATACATAATATCAAAACAAATACACAGTATTTTTTCTCGATTACATAAAATGACAAAATCGCCGCCACTGACAGAATGCTGTAAACCAACAGCGTTCTTATGATTTCCGGATTCCTGAAAAAATTCATTATATCTCTACCTTATAGCCAAGTCCCCGGACAGTTTTTATAATATCCGGATTTTGCGGGTCATCTTCAATCTTTTCGCGCAGTCTCTTTATATACACGGTTAACGTATTGTCGTTGACAAATTCTCCGGCGATATCCCAGATTGCTTCAAGAAGCTGAGTCCTTGAAAGTATTCTGCCGCGGTTATTAAGAAAAACAAGCAGCAAACGGTATTCAAGAGCGGATAAATACAAATCCTTTCCGTTTTTACTCGCAATTCCCTTTACTGTATCAACTGTAATTGTTCCGAGACTTATAACTGTACCCGTTCCTCCTGTCAGCCGAAGAATATTACGAATACGAGAGGAAAGCTCACGCGGACGGAAAGGCTTAGCTATATAATCGTCTGCACCGAGTTCAAAACCGGTTACCGTACTGTATTCATCTCCCAATGCGGTAAGAAAAATCACCGGAATCCTGTAATTTGATTTTACGGCTTTGCATACTGCAAAGCCATTGCCTTCTGACAAAGATATATCTAAAAGCACAAGGTCAAACCTTTCTTTCTCCATCATACTAAGAGCCTTTGTCTGACCGGATGCGCTTTTGACCTCATAACCTTCAGCGGCAAGAAACTGCGTTAGATTTGAAATTATACTCTTGTCATCTTCAACTAATAATATTTTTGTCATTGAATTACCTGTTTTATCCCGAGTTTAACATTATAACATGACGCAAAATGGATTTGCTTATAAATACACTTTTGCTAAGATGTCAATTTCACAGCCACACCCATGCACAGCGGCAATTACCGCATAGTCTTGCAGCGCAAGGGTTTCTGTATATATTATATCATATATTTTAATTTTTTTCTACTAATTTGACAAAAAACAAAACTAAGTTTAATAAGGAGTAAAAGTCAGTTATTCAATTTATTCGATTTTTTTAGATTTTTTTTGACATTGGTACTTGACAAGATAATTAATCTATGATACATTTATATAATTTAAGTTATTATTTAGTAATTAGAGTTTTTGAAGTTTTAAATTGAATACAATCTGAACCGACAGGACGTTAAAAAACGCCGGCAGATTTGCAGAGTTGACGCTCCGCATCTCTTGATATTCATGTGATAGGAACACATAAATACCCACCGGAATCCCGGCACCGACGTGAGATATATTATATATAACATATCTTATTTTATATCTCAAGAAGATTGCCGAAAAAACTCGAATTAGAGGATAAACGGTTTTGGCTCTCAAATGCTATACTATCTTTAGTCGTTGAAGTTATAAAGCCTCATGCCTCCTCATTTTAAAGTTTTTAGATTCTTAAACCTTTTTGAAAAAAGGTTTAAGCCTCCGGAGGATATATTCTTCGATCTGCAGTATGTAAAACCGGGGCGTTGTGTTTGCGCACATGCCCCGGTTTTTTGTTTTCTCTTTTTTTAAATCATTCAAAAGAAAAGGACGTGATTTATTTTGTCAGGGCCGAGCGGAAGCATCTGCCGCAGACAGAGCTGTCTAATTCTGGTTAAAATTGAATAGAATTGACTGTCAGTTTTGAACCGGAATTTTAATTTCCTTCAGAGTTAATCTTCCAGGCAAAAAAAGCCGCAGCGAAGCATGAGATGTTCTGCACACCGTGTAAAAGAAACCACGTGAGCGGTTACCTCCGCAAAATACGTTTTACTATAAAAAGCTTTAATAGTAAGGACCGTGCGTGTTTTGTATTGCGATAGACCACGGTTTCAGGCTTTTCACGTTCCGGGAAACCGGAGTGGAAAAATACCCTTGAAATTAACTTATCCGGTCTTGCCGGCAAACGATGCAGTTTTGTACTGCACTCAAGTTTGACACGGCACGGCCGGATTTTTCTATCAATGTGAAAAGCTATAGATTAATTAAAACAAATAATTAAGCCCAGCTCATGGTTGTAGGCTTCGGATCATTTATTACGGACGGGCGAAGGAAATCAATGGCTTTCTTTAATCCCTCGTCAATGCTCATCAAACTGTCCTCATGTTCAATCGAAAGAACCCTATCATATCCTACAAGGCGCAAATTGGAGATGAGATCTCTCCAATACTGCTCGTTATTGCCGTATCCCACAGAACGGAATACCCAGCTGCGATGAATTTCATCTCCGTAATGTTTTGTATCCAAAACACCGTCAGCCGCGATATTATACTTATCAAGCTTTGTATCTTTAGCATGCACGTGATAAATTGCTCCGCCAAGTTTGCGAATTGCTGCGGCAGGCTCGATTCCCTGCCATATGAGGTGAGATGGATCAAAATTCGCGCCGAGAACATCACCGACAGCGTCGCGCAGACGGAGCATGGTTGCCGGGTTATATACACAAAATCCGGGATGCATCTCAAATGCGACACGAACATGATGAGCTTTTGCAAAAGCGCCAGCTTCCTTCCAATACGGAATTAAAACCTCATTCCACTGGTAGTCAAGAATTTTAAGAAAATCGTCCGGCCACGGACAAGTAACCCAGTTAGGATACTTTGCGCCGGGATGGTCGCCCGGGCATCCCGAAAAAGTAATTACCGTATCAACACCCATCTTTTCAGCGAGCAAAACAGCATTCCGAAAATCGCTGTCATATGCCGCGGCAATTTCTTTGTCGGGATGAACATTATTGCCGTGAGCTGCGATTGCGCATACAGTCATACTATATTTTTTCAGTGTTTCAATAAAGTTCTGATAAGCGGATTCATCGCTGAGCAAAACCGCGGGATCACAATGATCCTTACCGGGATATCCTCCGCCTCCTATCTCTATAGTATCAATTCCGAGCGCGGACAGTTTTTTCAGCGCCTCTTCAAGAGGAAGCGCGCCATAAAGATTTGCGAGTACACTGAGCTTCATGAATAAATATCTTCCTTTCTTAATTTTTTTCAGATTACAGGACCGTATCAGCTCGAAGCTATTAAGAATATACCTGTTTTACATTTTGTTATCTTTAAATGTAATATATTATTTTTATTTACACGCTTATTATAGCTTTAATTTCTCATGATGTCAAGATAACTTTTAACAAGATTTCCGATTAAATAAAAATTTATATATTCGTGATAAAGTCACGGAAATATTCCCCAAATTATGATATCATAGAAAAAAATCAGTTTGCATCTCAGCAAAAAACCTGTCTCAATTTTATCAAGGCTGATTTTTAATTTTTAATATGTAGCAAAATCACGCTATAAGGGGCTTCGACGGTAAATTTTATGTATTCACAGTCAGACGCATTTACAGCTGAACGTATTTACAGCCGGACGTATTTACAGATGAGAGCATATCACTTTCAGTTATACTAAAACTAAAGAATACTTGGTATAAGAATCTCGCGCTGCTCGTATATATTGGTATTTTACAGAACGGGAAATGTTCATAATTCTATTAGAATTATATATTATTATATAGAAGGAACAAATTATAAATACCATTCGGTATTACAAGTATAATGAGGTGAGCAAATGAGCATACTCTTTAATGAAAATAAGGAAATAGTAAAGGCCGTCAAAGAGGGACTTAAAAAGCGCGGAGGCTATTGCCCGTGCAGAACAGAAAAAACAGAAGATTACAAATGCATATGCCGTGAGTTTAGAGAACAGATTGCAGATCCTGAATTCGAGGGGTTTTGCCATTGCATGCTCTACTATAAGAAAAAAGACAAACATACAAGCGATTAAAGCCTGTACACATAAATGTTTAAAAACATGACAGAAAGGAAAGATACAAATGTCGGTAATTATTCTTAAAGATGAAATGTTAGAGAATGAGGTAATGAACGCTGATAAGCCTGTATTAATAGACTTTTTCGCAACATGGTGCGGTCCGTGCCGTATGGTGTCTCCGATAGTTGACGAGATAGCCGAAGAACACAGTGAATTTAAAATATGCAAAGTTAACGTTGACGAAGAACCTGAACTTGCACAAAAATTCGGCGTTGTAAGTATACCTACCTTAGTTGTTATCAGAGACGGAAAGGTAACAGGACAGTCTGTCGGAGCAAAACCAAAAGAAGATATTCTGGAAATGCTTCGCGGATAGCATCACCGGATAAGTTTACACCTATTCAGCGTATAAAATGCATTGCCGGATAACAAAATTAAATGAGTCTGCTGCATGTGAAACAGTTCTCAAAATATGATAAAGAGGTCTGATTTCATATGTAGCAGGCTCATTTAGTTATTAATCTAAAGATTACAATAATATCACACGCAAGGCTGTCTGAGGACTTTTCGACAGACAGCTTTCCAGATAACGAAAAACAAAACAAATCCGATCTCAAAATAAAGTATGCAGATACCGAATCAAAATCTATAAATTTTATCAGAATTCGCAGTAATGCACCATAAATATATTCATCATCTTCAATAAGAGGTAAAGCCCCGTTCAATGATGAGTTCCGGCGACAGTACAGTCATCACCAAAAAAGTGAATGAAACGCATCTCCCACAGAACAAGCATCTTTTCAGGAAAACGTCTTTACATGCGGGAATATTAGCTTATAAATTATACTATAAAATAAATGTGCTATTTCAAAGCTATCCGCAATACTCTCACTCATACCGTAATAATTATTTTCAGACATTGAAACGGAAAAGTACAACATCTCCGTCATTTATAACATAGTCTTTTCCCTCACTGCGCACAAGCCCTTTTTCCTTTGCTGCCGCTATACCTCCACATTCGATCAGCTTCTCAAATGATATAACTTCTGCACGTATAAATCCCCGCTCAAAATCAGAATGAATCTTTCCGGCAGCCTGCGGAGCCTTTGTTCCTTTTGATATTGTCCATGCTCTTACCTCTGTCGGCCCCGCGGTAAGAAAGCTTATAAGTCCGAGAAGTGCATAACTCGCCCTGATCAGTCGGTCAAGTCCGCTTTCTTTAAGTCCTAATTCTTCAAGAAACTCACTTTTTTCTTCGGGCTCAAGTGCCGCGATTTCAGCTTCTATTTGGGCACATATCGGAAGCACCTCCGCTCCTTCTTTTTCCGCATGTCTGCATAGCCTCTGATAACCGTCATTCTGAGACATGTCCGTTCCGATTTCATCCTCAGATATGTTAGCCACATATATTACAGGCTTGAGAGTTAAAAGCGGTATCGCTTGTATAAGGTCGTTTTCCTCGTCGGTAAACGTCAGCGACCTCGCTGTCTTGCCTTCATTAAGTTCATTCGTAACACGCTCTAACAAATTAATTTCCCGTTCAAGCGTTTTGTCGCCCTTCACCATCTTTTTCAAATGGGCAATCCGTCTTTCGATTATTTCAAGGTCTGAAAAAATAAGTTCCATATTAATTGTTTCAAGATCACGCACTGGATTTACAGATCCGTCCACATGTATTATATCCGTACTTTCAAAGCACCGGACAACGTGAACTATGGCGTCAACCTCTCTTATATGAGAAAGAAATTTGTTTCCAAGGCCCTCTCCCTGAGATGCTCCCTTAACAAGTCCGGCAATATCTACAAATTCAACAATCGCAGGCGTATATTTCTCCGGTTTATAGATTTCTGCGAGCTTGTCCAAGCGTGTATCAGGAACGGCAACAACGCCGACATTTGGTTCAATTGTACAAAATGGGTAATTTGCACTTTCCGCACCGGCATTTGTGATTGCATTAAACAGAGTGCTTTTGCCTACATTAGGAAGACCTACGATTCCGAGTTTCATTAAATAAGACCATGCCTTTCTTTATGTATATTCAAAACAGAATAAATTTTTCATTTTATAAAATATTTATTATATCCCATTATAATATAAAAGGTTAAATTTATCAATATAAAAATAAAAGAATCACTCTCGAAAAATAATTTAAAATATTATTAACAAAAAATTAAACAACGTGGAATATTTTTCTGCTATAATGAATTTGGTGAAAAAAATAACAAAATTAATAAAAAAGAGCGAATATTGAAAATTTATAAATTATCAGAGGTAAAAAACTTTAGATGTATTTGAGAGGTGTATTATGATAGGAACAAAAATACTTGTAGTAGACGATGACGAAAATATCTGCGACATGCTTCGCCTTTACCTTGAAAATGACGGCTATGAAGTTAAAACTGCGGGTGACGGCGCCGAAGGCGTAACATATTTTAAAATGTATGAACCCGACCTTGTTCTGCTCGATATAATGATGC
>CAJLCI010000002.1 GCA_905205065.1 uncultured Eubacteriales bacterium
TGCCATTTGAATGAATAATCAAACAGTCCTTGTGCCAATAAAATCTTTATATTTATATTATATTTATAATATTTATATTTTCACCATATGCAAGTTTTTGCAGTCACGGTGAAGATTATAAAGTCAATAATTATTTAAAATCTTTAGCCCGTCACGCTTTATCTTCAAATGTACCGTCGGGAAACGCCCTGTAAAAAAGTTCTCTTATTCTCTCGTTTTTTCCCGACAGATAAAGATATGCAAAAAGTGTTTCAAGCCCTGTTGAGCGACGGTATTCTACAGCCGACGCGCTATGAGGAACAGAAACGCCGTTTATATTTCTTCCACGTCTGTAAACCGCGCTTTCTTCCTCCGTAAGAAATTCTTCTATTCTTGACACAGCCCGGCTCTGCTCCGTAGCCTTTACATATGAGGCAGCAAGCTTGTTAAGTTTTCCGGGATCGGACACTCCGGTACTTACAACGAGATGCTCACGGACAATAAGCTCGAAAACGGCATCCCCAAGATAAGCAAGAGCCTTGACGCCAAGATCATTTAAAATCGCTTTATTGCCCGGTTTTTCCGGATTAAGCATCACAGATTTCTGCCTTTCAAAATGAAATTTCTTCTGAAAACCGCTCAACCGCTAAAGAGCTCAAAACCAAAGTTTGAACGATCATTTCTACGATCATTTTTACAATCACACGATTACATGATTGCATGATTGCATGATTGCATGATTGCATGATTGCATGGTTGCATGGTTGCACGATGCACGATGCACGATCATCAGAATTTATTAACAAAGTATAGCATAATACCTATGCAATTTCAATAGTGTTTTTTATATTTTTTGTTAATTATATTACAGCTTCATTTCCATCACCGGTGCGGTATCTTCTCTTGTCACGCTTAATAATCGGAAACCTTTTTCTCATATTTCTCATAAATAACCGTCTTATCAGCTTTCCGATTTCAACAAATGGAATTACCGCCGCGGCAAGAGCAAGAGATACTATATATTCATATATCGAAATTGATTCAAAACCAAAAAGCATTGCTGCCGGACGAACAAAAATAACACACGCTGTAAGGGCAAGCGAAGCGATCACTGCGCCAAACAAAGCCGGGTTTCCGGTGTGAAGCCTGAAAATGGAGCTATGCCGCGACCGCATATTGCATGAATGAAAAATTTCAGCCATCGCCATCGTAAGAAATGCCATTGTCATGCCGTCTGCACTTTCACCCAGTGAAAAGACGCCGGTCTCCATATATCCGCCGATAAAATATGCCGACAAGGTGAGAAGCGAAACAAGGGCTCCCTGAAGCGCGATTTCTATGCCGACTCCTCCGTCGAAAATCCCTTCCGACGCACTTCTCGGCTGACGTTCCATCAAATCAGGCTCCGCTTTTTCAAGACCGAGAGCAAGCGCCGGAAGTGAATCGGTTATTAAATTTATCCAAAGGATCTGAACCGGACTAAGAATTGTAAAACCGAGGACCGTAGCAGCAAAAATCGAAATAACCTCACTGAGATTTGAAGATAAAAGAAACTGAACCGCCTTGCAGATGTTGTCATAAATTCTTCTGCCCTCAGCCACCGCATAAGTTATCGTTGCAAAATTATCGTCCGCGAGAATAAGATCCGCCACATTTTTAACAACGTCTGTTCCGGAGACTCCCATACCGATACCGATATCCGCGCTCTTTAGAGACGGCGCGTCGTTTACACCGTCTCCGGTCATCGCCGTCACATATCCTGCCCTGCGCCATGCATTTACTATTCTTGTTTTATGTTCAGGTTTAACGCGCGCATACACGCGCAGATTTGTAATACGTTCGCTCAAAGCCTCATCATCAAGGCGGTCAAGCTCAGCGCCCGTAATCGCCTGAGAACGATCGGTAATTACCCCAAGCTTTCCGGCAATCGCCGCGGCCGTGTCCAGATGATCTCCTGTAATCATAACCGTGAGAATACCGGCGCTTCTGCATTTTTGCAGCGCATCGGGAACCTCGTCCCTAATCGGATCTTCCATTCCCACAAGTCCGAGATAAATCATTCCGCTTTCAATTTTCGGAGACAGCGCCGCCCCCTGTTTAACCGGCTCACGGTATTCCCGGCAGGCTGCTGCAATTACCCTGAGCGCCATTCCGGCAAGACGGCGGTTTTCGTCAAGCGCTTCCTGCTTCATCCGCTCGCTCATAGGCACAACTCTGCCGCCGCGGATGCAACTGCTGCATCTTGCAATTATTACGTCGGGAGCGCCGGTAGTATACTGAATATTTCCGTGCGGTGCGGAATGCACGGTCGTCATCATTTTCCGTTCAGAGTCAAAAGGTATCTCGGCAAGCCTCGGATATTCTTTTTCGAGAGCGTCCTTTTCAAGTCCAATCGACTGCGCGTAATTGACGACGGCGCACTGCGTAGGATCGCCCACAGCCTCGCCGTCCTTTACAACAGCGTCAGAACACAGAGCAAGCGCCGCGGCCAGTCTGTCAGCCTCTTCTCCCGATGATTTGACAACCGTCATTTTATTTTTTGTGAGCGTTCCGGTTTTGTCAGAGCATATTACCTGCGTACAGCCAAGCGTTTCTACCGCAGTCAGCTTTCTGATTACCGCGTTTTTCTTTGACATTCTCGTAACGCCGAGAGAAAGAACTACCGTAACGACAGCCGCTAAGCCTTCGGGGATAGCTGCGACGGCAAGGCTCACCGATAACATAAAGGTATGGAGTACGGCGGCCTTGTCAAAGCCCGTAATTTCTCCAGCAGTATACTTTTGAATCAGTGAGAAAGCAAACATAAAAACGCATATGGCAAGTACAAGCTTTGTAAGAACTCCGGATAGCTTATTAAGCCTTATCTGAAGCGGAGTCATCGTCTTTTCGGCGCCGGTAATGGCTCCTGCTATTTTTCCCATTTCGGTATTCATTCCGGTTTCCGTTATTACAGCGGCGCCCCTGCCGTAGACAACACAGCTTCCCATATACACCATATTGCGACGGTCTCCGAGAGCTATATCCTCCTCCGGCGCCTCTTCCTGCGAATTGCCGGCGTTCCGTGCGCGTCTTCTCGGCGCCCTTCTTCCGAAGGAAGTTCGTATAACAGAATCAGTTTTCTCCGCAGGCACTGATTCTCCAGTCAGAGCTGATTCGTCTACCTTTAAAGATTTGCATTCAATCAGCCTGCCGTCCGCCGGCACAGCATCGCCGGCATTTAAAATCACAATATCACCGGGAACAATCTCATCCGACGGAATACGCACGGCGGCTCCGTCACGCAACACAGTAGATTCCGAAGCCGTCATATCCTTTAGAGCTTCTATCGCTGATTCTGCTTTACTTTCCTGAATCACTCCGAGAACGGCATTTAAAATTACTACTGAAAGTATTATGAATACATCCGCGAATGATTCTCCGGCAAGCGCGGCCGTCACCGACGAAATAACCGCGGCAGCAATCAAAACAAGAACCATCGGATCTGTCAGCTGATCAGCAAATCTGGAAAACAGAGACTCCTTTTTTGCCTGCAAAAGTCTTCCCCTGCCGTATTGTGCAAGTCTGCGCTCCGCTTCTTTGCTGTCAAGTCCCGATGTGCGGCTGTCGGTTTCCTTTAAAACGTCCTTGACGCTTTCCAAATAGTGCTTCATGGAATTCCCCTCTATAAGAATTACCGTCTCCGGCAGATTGTTTTTGATACTGATTAAATTTATATGAGCTTTTCATGTCTTGTATTACCGTATAAGCAAACTTAGATTAAATCATTAATTTTTATTCCCGGCAGAAAAAAAGGGAAACCGCTTTTGAAAAAACAAAAGCGGGTTTCTGAAAATACGGCAAAGCCTTAACCTGAAAAGCTGTAATACGGCGAAGATAAAGCCCCCAAAATTTCAAAGAGGCGGCAGCATTATTACGCATCGGTGAATATTGTTTGTATTTGTTTTCAGTTTGCCGAGTTCGCGCATGCATTCAGCGCAGACAAAACGATTTTTAAAAGTATGCAGATTATCTTCCGCGCCGCAGAAGGTGCATCTGGCGTTTACATTTTTAATCAAAATTTTGTTGTCCTCGATTGTTAAGCGAACATATTCCAATTTGCTTATATCAGCCAATGACAATATTCCCGCAGGAATTGTTATCCTTCCCAAAGAGTCGATTTTTCTTGCAAGCATTTAATTTGTACCTCCTAAGTACCATGTGATTATTAGATGTCATTTTCTCGATTTTAACAAATATTAGTATAAAACGACAAAATAACAAACGGATTAAGCTGTCTCGATAAAACAGCTTAATCCGCCAAAAAGAAAGATACGAAAAAACGGAAAATCCGTTTTCCGCAGACCGAAGGGAGTAGTTAAAACCTCGGTCATATATATAATCCAGTTGAAATGTGCCGCGCACCATACGGGTATAACTGTCAATTGTTGACATGCGCATAGGCTAAGCATGCCGCCGGGGCAAAATAATTTACAGCCTCTCGGAATCGGTTTAAGCGCTTGAAGCCATTGTCTGCGGTTGAAGCACTCGAATACAATTGTAATTCTTTGTGCAAAGAGATGGCCGGCAACGGCACATACTGGATAAGTTAACTTCCGGACAAAGTCCGAAATCGTAGCTTGAACCTTGGAATCGCGGGCTATCCGCATATTCAACTTTCAACCCAGTTCCTCCGGCAGAGATACGGCATATTGATGACCTCTGTCCGTCGGAACAGGCTGTCTGGTGAACTGTAAGCGAAACCGTTCGCACAGTTTCATCTTACGCGGAGTACAAAGCTAATTATAGCTGTCCAATGTACGTAACCCCCAACATTTATCTGCGGCGATACGCCGCGTATTGACTGAAAGCAGAAGCAGTCAGCGTACTTCTGCGGCACTTGCAGTTTAAGTTTTCGGCTCTGCGCTTTGGAAAGCACTTCAAAAGCAGAGCCTGACGGCCTGACTAAAGGCAAATACCTAAGGAGATTAACTCCGCCGAAGCATTCCGTTTCAGCTTCGGCTGTCTCATTATTTTTTCGTAAAAGTCAATGAAAAAATTCAAACAGTGTGGAAAATGAGCGTGAATCCGTTGACAAATAACGAAAAATGTGTTAAACTGAAAGTGTCGCAGAAGTAACTTGGTGTTGAATGCTCAACTCCTAAGTTCGAGTGTGAGAAGATAGCGCCTTCTCACTCTCGCTGCGACTCATCTTTTACCCGGAAGATTAACTCCGTTGGTTAGTAGCTCCGGTAAACCCCGATATGATGATAAAAGCGTCTGTTCCTGACAGTCTGAAGTAAATCGGGACGGAGCGGTCCGAAAAGAGTTATTTCCGCGGAAAGCTTACAGTCAATTTGTTATTCGGTTGTATGTTCTGTTTGTTCGGTTGAAATCGGGCATATGACGCCGTCGTATGTAATCATACCCGCATCTGCGCGTCCGCTTATGCCTTCGCCTGTAAAAACAACTGCCGTTTCTGACGATACTGCCGTCTGAGACAGAGCCGCTTCCGCTTGGACCTGACAATGAAAATCACATCCTTAAATTAGTTCAGCAAGAATATAAAAAAACCGGAGGCATGCGCGCAAACACATACCTCCGGTCAACAAACACTATGCATAGGCAACTCACATGCGTGGGCTGACTGCAAGCGTATATAAAATCGAAAGTTATAGCCTCCGGCAGCTTAAACCTTTTTGAAAAAAGGTTTAAGAATCCAAAAACTTCAAAATCAGGACGATAATCTGAAAGAATTATATAAAGGTGTACAAAATAGGTGTATAATAGGTGATATATAAAATAAGCTCAGAAAATCGATAAAAATTGTGAAGTTTTGTTTTCGTACCCCCTTGAAATACAGCGAAAAATATGCTATAATAGTTCTCACGTCGGTACCGGATCCGTCCGGCTGCTCTGTTTATGTGGAATGCTCGCATAAATATCAGGAAATGCTGAGGGTCCAACTCAACATATCTGCCGGCGCTTTTTTATGTCCCGCCGGATAGACTGTCTTCAGTTTTTCATTATAATTTTGCTGACATTATTATACCACTTTAAAAATTATACGTCAATAGGTTTTTGGAATTTTTTTTAAAAAATAAAAAATACTTGTATTTTTGCATAAAATATGCTATAATACAAGTACGTCGGTATCGGATTTATCTGGCTGTACTAGTCTGCACGGATTTATCCGGCTGCTCTGTTTATGTGCTCCGTTCGCATAAATATCAGGAAATGCTGAGCTCCTTATCTCAGCAGATCTGCCGGCGTTTTTTTTGTCTCGCCGGAAAGATCGCATTCAGTTTTTCTACCGGCGTTTTTTTGTCCCGCCGGAAAGACCGCATTCAAATTTTCTGCCGGCGTTTTTTACGTTCTGTCGGAAAACTGTTTTTTAAACAGCTTTTCGGCATTTTTTGTAAAAATCAACAGAAAAAATTCAAACTGTGCGGAAAATTAGCGTAAATTCTGTTGACAAGCAACGAAAAATGTGTTAAACTGAAAACATCGCAGAAGTAACTTGGTGTTGACTTGTTCATCTCCTAAGTTCGAGGTGTGAAAAGATAAGCCCCTTTTCACCCTCACTGCGATTTTTCTTTTACCCGGAATTTATCCGAACCTTCCGCGAATATAGTCCTCTGTCCGTTTATCCTTCGGCGCAGTAAAAATCTCCTTTGTGCTTCCGTATTCAATAAGGTCACCGAGAAGAAAAAACGCCGTTGTGTCGGAAATCCGCATCGCCTGCTGCATATTATGCGTGACCATAACAACCGTATAGCGGCTTTTCAGCACGGTCGCAAGCTCTTCGATTTTCGCGGTCGAAATCGGATCAAGCGCACTTGTCGGTTCATCCATTAACAGCACCTTCGGCTCCACCGCGAGCGCTCTCGCAATACAAAGACGCTGCTGCTGTCCGCCCGAAAGTCCGAGCGCAGACTTTTTCAGTCTATCCCTGACCTCCTCCCAGATTGCCGCATCCTTCAGCGACGACTCGACTATCGCGTCAAGTTTGGCTTTGTTTTTGACTCCGTGAGTACGGGGGCCGTAAGCAACGTTATCATAAATACTCATCGGAAACGGGTTCGGCTTCTGAAACACCATTCCAATATTACGGCGCAAAATATTTACGTCGACAGAGGGAGCGAAAATATTCTCTCCGTTATACGTCACGCTTCCTTTAATTTTCACTCCGGGCACAAGGTCGTTCATACGGTTAATCGTCTTCAAAAAAGTCGATTTTCCGCATCCTGAAGGGCCAATCAGCGCAGTAATACTCTTTTCCTCGATTTCAATATTTATATTCTTGAGAGCCTGCGTACTTCCGTACCACAGGCAAAGATCTTTTGCGGAAATAACACTGCTCATAATTTACTCAGTCCCCTTTTCGTGCTTTGAATATCCTTTTCAGCAGCTGTTTTACAGGAAGCCCGGCGGTTTTGACGAAAGACTGCGGAAGATATTTTTCCAAAACCTCTCTCCCGCGCGCCTTTCGGTTTGTCCTTATCTTTGAATGCTTTGGAAACAAAGCTTGCGGAAAGATTTATAAGAAGCGCCATAATCATCAGAATCGCGGCTATCGCAAAAGCAACCTCAAATTCGCCCTGTTCCTTCGCGTAGAAATACAGCGCGACAGTTAAAGTTGCTCCTGAGCCGGCAAGCCCGGAGAAAAAGCCGCTCAAAGAGTGAGCAAAACCGGCTGTAAAAAGAAGCGCCGCCGATTCGCCCAATATTCTTCCGACCGAAAGAATACATCCGGTTAATATACCGTCTATACATCCGGGAAGCACTACAGTCCTTATTACTCTCCATTTTCCGGCTCCCAAACCGAAAGCCCCTTCACGATAGCTTTGCGGAACGGTTTTAAGGCTTTCCTGCGTCGTCCGCATAATTGTCGGCAAATTCATTATCACAAGCGTCAGAGCGCCGGCAAGAAGCGATTTTTTCAGATTTAAAAACTGACAGAAGAAAAGCATTCCCACCAGTCCGTAAATAATGGACGGTATTCCGGACAAGGTTTCTGTGGCATACTCAATCAACGCGACAAATTTTCTGTTCTTCGCATACTCGTTCAGATAAACCGCCGCACCGACGCCAAGCGGCAAAGTAATTACAAGAGCCGCGATTATTATATATACCGTGTTGAGAATATCAGGTAAAATTCCAATGCTTTCAGATACATAACTCGGTGACGTAAAAAGTAATTGGGCGGTGATATTGGGCAGTCCCTTGTAAAGCACATAAACTATTATAAACAGAACAAGCGCGCAGGTTATCAAAACCGAAACAGCCATGATGATTCGCATTAAAGCAATATGTATTTTCCTTACGCCTGAAATTTTCTGATCGTTTTTCATTGAGAATTACCCCTTCGATTTATCTCTTTTAAGAAAGAAATTAAGCACCGCGTTAATCAGCATAATAAACAGGAAAAGAACAAGCGCGATTGAAAATAAAGCCTGACGCTGAAGTCCGGAAGCATATGACATTTCGCTTGCAACAGCGGTCGTCAAAAATCTGACGCTCTGAAAAACGGAAGGCATATTCGCGGCGTTTCCGGAAACCATCATAACCGCCATAGTCTCTCCGATTGCTCTCCCGACTCCAAGTACGACAGCCGCCGCGATTCCGCTGCGCGCCGCCGGAACTGATACTTTAAAATACGTTTCAACAGAAGTAGCTCCGAGAGCCATAGAAGCTTCCTCATATTCTTTAGGCACAGCGTCAAGCGCGTTAAGCGAAACTTTAATAATCGAAGGCAGCGACATAACCGCAAGCACAATAACCGCGGCAAGAAGTCCGGCGCCGTCGGGAACTCCGAAGATATTCCGGATCGCAGGAACAAGTACAAGCATTCCGACAAGTCCGTATACAACCGAAGGAATTCCCGCCAACAGACTGACAGCCGTTTCGACGGCGGTTTTTATTTTTTTAGGAGCAAGCTTAGAAAGATAAACCGCTGTGAAGAAACCGATCGGCGCTCCTATCACTATCGCCCCGGCTGTGCCGTACACGCTCGTCAGGATAAAGGGAAGTATTCCGAATTGCGGTTCCGAGCCGGTCGAATCCCATGTTTCACCGGTCAAAAAATCTACAAGCCCAATTTTTCTTATCGCAGGGATTCCCGATATTATAAGATATACGGTTATCAGAAGCACCGCGGCAATTGTAATCAGTCCGCAGATAAGAAATATCCCATAGAAGACCGCTTCAATACTCTTTTTCTTTTTTTTCATGTGAGTTTATCTCCCGACAAATTATTCGTCCGCGCAGTCATATTCCCGGTCAGTTTGCAGGAATGACCAGTTTGTAAGAACGGTCAGTTTGCAGGAACAGCTCCCGCCTTTGAAATTATGGCGCCAGCAGCCGACGAGGTTGCGTAATCGAAAAACTTTTGCGCCGTTTCGGAAAGCTTGGTTCCCTCTTTTGTCACAAGGACAAACGGACGCTGAATTTTGTAGCTTCCGTCTTTAACCGTTTCTTCTGACGGAGTTACACCGTCTACAGATACGGCTTTAACCGTTTCCTTTACAGAGGCAAGCGAAGCATATCCGATCGCGTCGGGATTCGACGATACTGTAGTAATTACGTCGCCCGTTGAAGTAAGCTCCTGACGGTAAACGCATTTTTTCTCGGTTTTTGTTATTGATTCAAATCCGTCTCTCGTTCCGCTTCCGGCTTCCCTGCCGATGACAACGATTTCCGCGTCCGCGCCGCCAAGCTCGCTCCAGTTTTTAATTTCTCCGGTATAGATCTTTGCAATGTCGTCAAGGCTCAGGTCGTCAATTGTATTCTCGTTATTTATAATTACCGCAATGCCGTCATATGCAAGAATTGTCTCTTTAAGTCCTTTTGACTTTTCCTCATCCTTAAGCGCCCGGCTTGAAAGTCCGATGTCGCAGATACCATCTGATACCGCGGTAATTCCTGTTCCGGAGCCTGTCGGATTATATGTAAACTTTACTCCTTCATTATCAGCCTCAAACTGTTCTCCGAGAGCTCCGATAACCTTTTCCATAGAAGTTGAACCGTCGGTTGACACTGTTTTTTCCTCTTTACCGCAGCCGGCCAGTACAGATCCGGCAAGTGTAAGACAAAGTATAGAAGCAGCAATTTTTAATTTTTTTCTCATAATATGTACTCCTTTATTTCCTCTTTAATGTTTGCTTTTTTATTTTCTGTTTACACTTACAATCATACAGCCCTCATGTAAAACCTAAAAGATAAGTCATGTAAAATCGGGGTAAAAGATTAAAGGAATAATTCGGGCTATGTCGGATTGCGCTTCTGGTATACAACACGGATATTATTATCACTCCGCTTTTTAACAACAAGCAGATTAGTCAAGCTAAATAAGTCCAATGCCGTTTTTGATTTCAGAAAAAGCAGAAAAGCATTGTACTGTAAAAAATTTTACAGTACAATGCTTTTTCTTTTATGCATAGAATATTCGGATTTTCAGCTTTCGTAAACAGCACGCACAATCTGTCCGATTTTTACCTCTATTTTAGTACTCTGTTTTCATCCTATATTCTAACCCTCTGTTTTGTCCCTCTGTCTTGATCTTCTGTTTTGATTCTCATTTTTGCCCCCTGTCTTGGTCCTCTGCTCTGCCCTCTGTTTTGATCTTCTGTTTTGATCATCCGTTTTAGGTCTCTGTAATTTTTATTTGCCGTCTTCGGCAGCTTCGCCTCCGGGCTTCTGAGCCGGCGGCTTGCCGTCTGCTGCAGATTTGGTAAACCCGTCTGAGGCAGCTTCGGTAAACTCATCGGCTTCGGAAGGTTCGACAAATTCATCGGCTGCGGCAGAATCGGTAAATTTATCGGCTGCACCGTCATGAACACGCACGGCAGCTTTCTTATTTTTGCGCCTTTTCTTGAGAGAAGCGGCAATATTCATAACGCTCTCCGGCTTGACAATGATAATAGCCGCAGCAAAGGTAATAAGTCCGCATACGGTAATTATCAATCCGTAGGTAAAGCTTGTCGGACTGTATTTCAATTCCACTTCATGCTCGCCGGATGATATTTCAAACGCAAGAAGAGCATTCAGCGTTTTATCTGTCTCTACTCTTTTTCCGTCAATTTTAACAACCCAGCCCGAATCATACGGGATTGACGTAAACATAAGATTATTTTCTCCGGTAATATTTACAGTACCCTTAATATTCGTATCGCTGAAAGAAGTAATGTCAAGACTGCATTCGGCAAGCCGAGGCATAACCGCTTCGAACACTTCGGTATCCAGATAGTAGAAATACCCGACATCCTCCTGAATATACAGTGTAGTATCGTCAAGGCGCAGGTCAACAGTCATTGAATAACCTTCATCGAAAGCACCGAGGGATACAATTCTATAGGTTTCGTTTTCAAAATATGTGCTTATCTTGGTTCCGTTAAGATAAAGAGAGCTGTCGCGCTTATAATCAGAGGGAAAATAGCAATATATTTCATTATTGCCGCCGACTCCGACAAAAGAATATGTGACCTTAGCTTCCGTATCCGCAATCTTAGGAGAGTATTTGATATGTCTTTGAGACGTATCTGTAGACTTTGTATGGGCTACATCAAGATTGGTTTTTGCTTCGGTATACTCGATTTCCTTGAAAAGCTCTATATCCTCTTCTCCAAGCATAGCGCTGACAAGGGCGTTCATACGCTCGAACGGCGTGGCGAGTATAGTACCGTCATTAAAATCTATCTCGGAAACTCCGCTGTTTACTCCATAGCAAAGAGACAATGCATTAGGATTGTAATATCCGTAAAGCTTATTAGTCGAATCAGGCTTGATAAGCTCATATATATCCGTGTCGTAATAATCAGTGTTTATGATATATTTTATGCCGAGAAGAGAATCGCTTACCGGCGTTCCTCCGAGATATTTGCTCCAATGCGATTTTGAAGAAAATCCAAGCTTCTGAAGTAAATCTATAACCGAAGCGTTAAGCGTAGACGTGGAGTTGGAAATTCCGTACATACCAAGCGCCATTGCGTCGTTTGTTTTTCTGTGAGAGGTTTTTTCCATACGGTAAAATTCCGATCCGAAATTCTCCGAATCATACTCTTTCAGATAATTGACAATAGGACTGAGTTTATTAAGATAGCTTTGATATGATGTTCTCGAACTGTAAACAACGTCTTTATCAAGGTGATATTCATCAGTAAAGCCCGAAATCATCATTTCAAAACAGACTGTCCCGACAAGAAGAATTGCAGCTCCGTATTTCAGCCAGCCCTTGCGGTAAATATAAAGAACAATCAAATTGATACCAATAAAGGCCATAGAAATCCAGATTCCGTAAATATCACTGTACCACTCGTAATCCTGTTTCTGAATTATTATGAGCAATAGAGCCAGCACGCCGCATATACCGACAATATGTCTGTAATCAATGCTTCTGATTTCAGAAATCGCTCTGTATGCAAAAACTATCATGACAAAAACAAGCATGAAGCTGTATCTGTAGTTAAGCCAGTTCGGAACCTGAAATCCATGCCATACAAGGTCCAACGTTGACCCCATAAAACTGAATATAAACAGAGAAATCAGCGCGCCTCCGGCGATTTTTTCCCTTGCTCCGATTTTTTTTGAAAGGAAAAACATCGGAAGCATTATAAGAGTAAGCGTTCCGCAATATACAAACGGAAGTCCTTCAGGGCGTACAGTGTCATACGATGCCGGAAACAGCTTGGCAATAAAATCGAGAAAATCAAATTTCTGCTTCAGCTCATAGCTCGGATCGGAAAATCCGGTCTTTCCGAAGGTCAGAGAGATATACGCCGGATACAGCACAACCATTGCAATTTCAAGAGCAATTACCGAAAAAACAATCATTCTCAAAAGAGAGCGCAGAAAATGACGCTTTTCACCGAGCGGATTGTTCTTTCCGCTTCCGCTCCCTGCAAAATAGTAATAGAAAAAATAAAAAAATGTGAATATACAGACCATATAGCCTATATAAAAATTCGACATTGCGCAAAACGCAAGAGAAACGGTGTACAGGACAAAATCCTTTTTCTTAATAAGTCTTTCAATTCCCAATACAACAAGCGGAAGGAAAATCAGCTCGTCAATCCACATAGTATTGTGCGCCTGAACAACTGCAAAGGAACACAGCGCGTACATTGTTGAAAATGCCACCATACTTGATTTTCTTGCCGGATACGAATTTTTAAGGTAAAGCGACATTGTAAATCCGCACGACCCCGCTTTTAAAAGAAGGATCAGCAATAATGCTTCCGTAATATGAGCTTTCGGAAACAGACAAACCAATATAGAAAAAGGACTTGCAAGATAATACGCAAATATGCCGAGAAATTCTCCGCCAAGCGACCGGCTCCATGAGTAAAGCAGACTCCCGCCCGACAAAATTTTCGACCTCAGCTCCTCAAAAAAATATACATACTGTCCGTTCAAATCCAAAACCAGAACAGATCCGTCTCCAAAGGGATAAACCTTAAGCGAAACATACAAAAGTAGCAAAATTCCCATCGGCAGCAAAAACGCCCACAGCAAGAATAAATTTTTTCTTGTATGAACAGCGTCGAGGTAATCCGTAAAAATATTTTTTACGCCGCCGCTCTTCTTCTCCTTGATTTTGTTTTCATTTAAACTCTGCATTATTCTCTCAGGCCTCCGTTTTTGTGTTTGTCTGAATTTTTTTGACGTTTTTTTCTAATTTAATTCGTGGAATTGTAAGGTCTCTGCCGCATCCCTCGCATCTGATTCTTATATCAGAGCCCGTCCGCAGTACGCGAAACATCGCGCTGCCGCATGGATGCGCCTTTTTCATCTGAATTATATCGCCTTTTGAAAACTGTATAATCATATTAATCAACATGCCTTTCAAACGTAGAAAAAGGTGTTCAGAGGTTTGCGTCTTCTCTTTTTTTGATTGTCTCATAATACTTCTCTGACATTTTTACGCCAAAAACCTCACGCCGTAACCGCCCGTTCTCCTCACCGTCACTTTTCAAGCGAGCATGAGCGCATCGGGTCCGCGTATACATTCGCCGCCGCACTCAATATCGGACTTCCTAATTATAACATGTCATGATAAAAATGTAAAGAAAAAACATAACCTATTTTAAAATTCTCTGTGTTAATTTGATAATTGTTTAATTGTCGCCTTTTTAACTTAATTTTTATTGACAAAGAGTAAGATTTGAGATAAAATAGTATAGAGTATGTAAAAATACAAATCGGCTGCAAAGCTTTGTATCCTGCAGCCTGATCCGATATATTAATGTCAGACTGAAAGGTCGGGTTTTAAAATGACAAAGCGCAGAAAAACTTTTTGCCGCAGCGTGCTTTTTTTAGTCGCGGCAATGCTGTCGGTTTCTTTAATATGCTCATGTTCAAATAAAAAAGACACTGTAATGAAAATCGGAGGATTTGACGTATCCTTTGAACATTACCGCTATCTGTATATGAACATTAGAGACGAGCTTCTTTCGTCCGAAAACGATTATACAGCGGAAGAGCTCGATACGCAGATACGCGATACCGTAATGAAATCACTTAAGCATTATGCGTCTATATCCGAACTGGCCAAAAACAAGAAAATTTCACTCACAAGCGACGACTCGGCTTATATTGACGAGCTTGTAAATGAGACTATAAGTGATTACGGATCGGAAGAAGAATTTCAGAATGCACTGCGCGAGGCTTACTCTACTGAAGATTTTTTCAGGTACGCACTGGAACTTCAGCAGCTTGAAACAAAGCTACGGTCATATATGACTTCAGAAGCTACAGGTGAACTTGCAGCAGACGACGCTACAATCGAAAATGATGTATACAAAAATTTTTACCGAGCAAAACAGGTTTTAATTAAGAACGATAACGGTAAAAGCAAGACTCAAAATCTTGAACTTGCAAATAAAATATTAAGCGACGCTTTGTCCGGTGAAAATTTTGATACATTGATTGAAGAATACAGCGAGGATACAACGGGAGGAGATTATTGCTTTACGGCGGGACAGCTTCTTGAAGAATTTGAAAACGCCGTCTCTTCCATCTCTTCGGGAGAGATTTATTCCGAAGTCGTCGAGACAGAAGTCGGTTATCATATTGTAATGCGCACCGATATAACCGAGGATTATATAAACAGCCATTTCGATGATCTTCGCAGCGCATATCTTGCACGGCGCTTCAACGAAACTCTAACGGAATATTCAGATACGCTTGAAGTTAAAAAAGAAGAAATCTACGATACCCTGACAGAACAAAATTTTATCTTGGGATCAGCCACAATTGTTTCTTCGGACAGTTTAGATACAAAATAAATAAATTGTTTCTTCGGCCTGTTAAGGACGGCCTAAATATATATTAAATATTCAGAAGAAATTTATCGTGAAAAGCTGACTAAAAGAAATTTCATATGCCGCATTTATTCGATCGCAGAATTCAGTCATCAGAAAGGATCTAATTAGCATGAAAAAAATCACTAAAGCCGTAATTCCCGCCGCGGGTCTCGGCACAAGAATGCTTCCTATTGCCCGTACTGTTCCGAAAGAAATTCTTCCGATAGTAGACAAGCCTGCAATTTCATACCTTGTCGATGAGGCTATCAGCAGCGGAGTCACAGATATACTTATTATCACAAACCGCGGAAAATATGCAATTGAAGATTATTTTGATTATTCTCCGGAATATGAAGAAACACTCCGTAAAAAGGGAAAAAATGATATAATCGATTCGCTCAGAAGCGCCGCAAACCGCGCAAATATATATTTTATACGCCAGAAAGAGGCGCGCGGTCTCGGAGATGCGGTTCTCCGCGCCAAAAGCTTTATCGGCAGTGAACCTTTTTACGTTCTCTACGGCGACGATATAATCATGTCCGAAAAGCCGGTCTGCCTTCAGCTTGCGGAAGCGTATGACAAATACAATCTTGCGGTAGCCGGAGTAAAAGAAGTCACTGCAGAACAGATTCTGAAATACTCCTCGCTCGACGCAAAACCAATTTCCGGAGAATCTAACTTCTATCATGTGACAGACATGATAGAAAAGCCGAAACCCGAAGAGGTTATTACAAGACTTTCAATTCTCGGCCGTGTTCTTCTGACTCCGGATATCTTTGATATACTCTCATCTACAAAACCAGGAGCAGGCGGAGAAATTCAGCTTACAGACGCTATGCGCGATCTCGCCCAATCCAAGGGAATGACTGCGGTTGATTTTGAAGGAACCCGATACGATATGGGATCAAAGCTCGGTTTTCTTTTTGCAAATGTAGAGACCGCGCTCAAAGATCCGGAATTAGGTCCTGAATTCAAAACATATATTAAGGAGCTCGCCAAAAAACTATGAGAGTCAGTAAAATAAACTACTATCTTGATATAGCTCAGACGGTATCGGAAAGATGTACCTGTCTGCGCCGCCGGTACGGAGCAATTATAGTAAAAAAAGATTCAATTGTGTCCACCGGATATAACGGAGCTCCCCGCGGAAGAGAAAACTGCTGCGATATAAACTTCTGCATTCGTGAGAAAATGAACATTCCGCACGGAGAACGGTATGAGCTGTGCCGCTCAATTCATGCGGAGTCAAATGCGATTATTTCAGCCTCGCGCGAGGAAATGGACGGAGCCGTTCTGTATATGGCATGCACCGATCCAGAAAGCGGAGAAATCGTTTCGGGAACAAACAACTGTATGATGTGCAGGAGGATGATTCTAAACGCGGGCATTGAAACCGTTATAATTCGCGATACAAAGGAAGAATACCGGGTAATAAACGTAAGGGACTGGATTACAGACGACGACAGTCTTCCGTCGGAATATAGTAAAACAAAAAAATAAGAAAAACAATACTGAAAATTGCCGCGAGAGGAGACCTGTACATGCGTAAAAAAATAACGATATGCATTTTATACATAACTTCGCTTGTTTTTCTCCTTTCGGGATGCGGAGGAATCCGTAATTTCCAATTACAGTATGATGTGGATTCCGGTGAAGCGTACTATACCGACAGTAAAAACGGAACAGTTTATTTTCGGATAGATAAGAGAGGATATGTTCCTGCTTCCGTCGGAAAAGAATACGCAAAAATCACGGATGAAAACGGCTCAACGATAAAATTATACAACATTCCCGAAGCCGATCCGACACGTTTTCTTACATCCTCAAATGACGGAAAGCAAACATTGTATTCTTCTGTCAGCATGCCGTCCATATTTGACTGGGAAAGCTACGACGGCATTGAATTTTCTGTATTTTATTCGGATGAATCTGACACATATTTTTCAAAAAATAACAGCACGGATATAATAAGCGCCATTGCAGATGCTCTTGAAAATGGCTCCGCCGCCGTACTTCCCGGGCATGACTGCGAAACGTATTATTTGAAATTCTCTTTTGGAGAAGAATATACAGGTATTTATTATGTTATCGGCTGTATTTTCGATAAAGAGGAATATATTTCCTATATATATGACCGAGACGAGAAAAAAACCGTCTGCGTCGGAGAGCTCCTTAACGGTTATCTCCCTTATTCTACCGTCATAAATACTGCTCAAAAAGAATCGTAAAAAAAGACACGGAGACGATACAAATTGAAATCAGATAATATTAATGAATCAGATAATGTTAATGAAAAGGAAAATATCACAGCCAAATCAGGCGGCTGCGCGGAATGTACGGCGACATTAACCGACGATGTAAAATCAGACAGTACAATGCTTGAAGCCGCCGCAGAGCTTATAAAGGAATCTGATGAAAAAGAGAGGAACAGCAAATCTTTTCTTATCTGCTTTGTATGTACAGGGAATACCTGCCGTAGCCCTATGGCAGCAGCTTGGTTTAATCACGCGGAAGCCGAAAGATTTGATAAGGCGGCGGGCGGAAAGGAATTAAAAAAGCGTAAAGCAATTTCAGCCGGACTTTCACCGCTTCCCGGAGCGCCGATATCCGAAAATGCTGCAATCGCGCTGTATGACGCAGGTGTCGAATCAAATGAAGAAAACCCCTGGAGAGAACACCGCGCTGAAAAAGTTAATGCCGAACTTATGAAAAAATGCGATCTTATTATCGGCATTTCGGGAAGTCACACTCTCGCATTAATATCAGAATTTCCCGAATTTTCAGAAAAAATATGTTCAATGCCTAAAGATATACCAGATCCATACGGCGGAGATATTGACGAATATAAGAAATGCCTTGAAAAAATCAAAGATGGAATTACGGAGTTTTTCTCTTGACGGAAAATTGTTTTTATATCAGCCGATTGTATAACAGCGAAAATACTGTAAGTGAGATTGAATCTATTGAAAAAGCCTGTTTTTCCTCTCCCTGGAGTCTTGACTCCATTAAGAATTCTCTCGGTAACGTAAATACAAGATTTCTTACCGCAGAACATAAACAAAGCGGTGCAATAATCGGCTTCTGCGCTTACACTTGCATCGTCGATGAATGTGAAATTCTGAATATTGCCGTATATCCGGAGCACCGTAAAAAGGGAGCGGCACGGTCTTTGTTAAAGACGGCGATAAACGATGCAGAAAAAAACGGTGTACGCAGTTTTTTTCTTGAAGTAAGAGAATCAAACCTGGCAGCCATATCACTTTATAAATCCTTCGGATTTAAATGCATCAGCAAAAGAAAAAATTATTACTCTTTCCCCAAAGAGGATGCACTTTTAATGTTATTAAAAATTAATGATGCGGAATAATGAATATTTCCAAGATTTAATTTTTCCTTCATTTTCAATAAAGAGCATAGCTCTGTCATAAAGAGCTTCAGCGGCGGATTGATTGTACTGCCATCAGATATGAAAAGATAGAGCGGAATCCGCCGCCCGCGAAGTCAAATGTCTTTGTCTTCAAGCGTATGCCTTTATCTTTAAGCAAATATTTTTGTCTTTATATCTGAACGTCCGGCAGACGCGATATTTCACTTTTAGTTATATTTATTGTCATTCTAATTCTAATATTAATCTTATTAAAAGTTTATTGTTTATCTCTGAAAATCATAATTATTAAAGGCCGTAAACTCTGCAAATATGCTCTTGTCCGGCATATTTTCCGCTCATGAAGGACTGAAGGACAATCTCTCCTCAATAACTAAATTATCTTATATGAAAGCAAATTTAAATAATATGCTTATTTTATCCATTGAATCATCCTGTGATGAGACATCAGCGGCAGTTGTAAAAATGACGGATACTGAAAGACAGATTTTGTCTAATTTTACAGCTTCGCAAATAGATACACACAAGCTATACGGCGGTGTTGTACCCGAAATTGCAAGCCGTGCCCATATCGAAGCTATTTCAAACTTAACATACAGCGCAATAGAAGAATCGGGCATTTCTGTCTCCGATATTGATCTGATCGGTGTTACTGCATATCCGGGACTTATAGGCGCTCTGCTTGTCGGAGTAAACTTTGCCAAAAGCCTCGCATATGCAAACAATATTCCGCTCGTTGCCGTAAATCATACGCATGCACATGCTGCTGCTGCGTATTTTACATATCCGGAGTTAAAACCGCCGTATATAGCATTGACCGCCTCAGGAGGACACACATCAATTTCCGACGTGACTTCCTATACAGAATTCAATTTAATCGGAAGAACGCGTGATGACGCTGCCGGAGAAGCTTTTGATAAGGTTGCACGTGTTCTGGGAATTCCATATCCGGGCGGAGCAGAGCTCGACAGACTTGCGTCGTCTGGAAATTCGGACGCTGTAAGCTTTCCGTCGGCCGCCATACAAGGCGAAACCTTTGATTTTTCATTTAGCGGGCTTAAAACAGCCGCAATAAACTATATAAACAGCACAAAACAAAAATACGGCGATGTAAATGCCGCGGATATTGCGGCATCCTTTACAAAAACCATCGTTACGTCAATATCAAGTCGAATTGAGTCTGCTGCAAAATACTGCAAAAGAGATAAAATTGTCCTTGCGGGCGGCGTTGCCGCAAATTCTCATCTGCGAGAAGAAATTGCATTTCTTTGCAAAAAAAATCAGTGGAAGCTGTATATGCCTGATTTAAAGCTATGCGGAGACAATGCCGCAATGATTGGCGCTCAAGCATATTTTGAATATCTGTCGGGTAAAAAAGACGGCATAACATTAAATGCCCGCGCAACAATTGAATAGATAAGTTCATTTTCACAAAAAAACTTTTTTAGAAGTCTGTAAGCAAACTATAAGAATTCTCAAAATTCATCTCACAAATCAGACAGTTTTTTATCAAGACTGAGCATTTTGTGTTAAATAAGATTTGCGGAAAACCCAGGCGCGTTTTCCACAACCTGTTGATTTCTATGTTGATAAAGCGCGGTAGTTTACAATAAATACACAGGTAATATTAGAATTTTCATACCGACATTACGATATATGCAATATACTATAAAATAATCTTGTGGATAATCTTGCCGTAACTTTCTAATTTATACAGACAATATATGTCTGTGGATAAATATTTGTTTAAAAATTTTAAGTATATAGAGGTAATAACATGAACAATAACTATGAATCTAAAATTAAAGAAGCATCAGCAAAATATGAAGAGCTGCTCCGGGGTCAGCTTGAAAGGGTTGACCGAATTAACGCGTCAAAAGAAGAAACAGACTATAAAACTCTTGATAAAATCGTTATAGGAGTTTGCGGAGGAGACGGAATAGGACCGATAATCTGCAAAGCTTCACGAGACATCCTTGCAGATCTTCTCGAACCGGAAATTAAAAACGGAAAAATTGAGCTGCGAGACATCGAGGGACTTACAATTGAAAATAGAATTGCCTGCGGTAAAGCAATACCGGACGATACTCTTGCTGAGCTGAAAGCCTGCCATGTAATTTTGAAAGGACCGACAACAACGCCGAATGCCGGAGACGGTATGCCGAATATCGAAAGCGCAAACGTTGCCATGCGTAAGGCCCTTGATCTTTATGCTAACGTACGACCGGTACGTGTTCCGGAAAAGGGTATCGACTGGACTTTCTTTCGTGAAAACACTGAGGGAAGCTATGCGGTCGGTTCTTACGGCGTAAATGTAACAGATGATCTCGCAGTTGACTTTTGCATAACTACAACAGAAGGCTCCCGCCGTATCGCGCGCCGCGCCTTTGAGTATGCAAGAGCAAACGGAAAAGACAGAGTATCGGTTGTAACTAAAGCTAATATTATAAAAACGACGGACGGAAAGTTTCTGAACATATGCCGGGACATCGCTAAGGATTATCCAGAAATTACGGTAGATGAATGGTACATAGACATCATGACCGCTAAGCTTATCGACGAAAAACGCCGTACATCCTTCAAGGTTTTTGTGCTTCCGAATCTCTACGGAGATATTATTACAGATGAAGCCGCAGAATTTCAGGGCGGTGTCGGAACTGCAGGTTCCGCAAATATAGGAAGCAAATACGCTATGTTTGAAGCAATTCACGGCTCCGCTCCAAGAATGATTCAGGAAGGACGCGGAAAATATGCCGATCCTTGTTCGATGCTTCGCGCAACGGTTATGCTTCTCTCACACATTGGCAGACAGGCAGAAGCCGACAGGCTGGAAAAAGCACTTGATAAGTGCATGCTTACAGAACGTAAAATTGTTGTAACCGGTCATGAAGACGGTGCTACCTGCGAAGAATTTGTCAATTATATAAAAGAATCTTTATAATATAGCTCAAAAATAAAATTGCACACACAATATCGTGCCTTAGCATTCTAAATTTGCCTTGGGTGATTGAAAATGGAGAAAATAAATTCTGACAACGAGAATCTGTATAAGGCTCTTCCTACGGCAGTTAAGGAAAGACTCCCTAAGTATTATCGGACGCTCCGGACTCTTATAGGAGACGATATTTTACGGACGCGCTCTGCTGATCTTGCCCGGTTTATGAAAATTACTCCGTCACAGGTAAGACAGGACTTTTCATATCTGGGCGGAATTGGCAATCAGGGCTACGGTTACAACGTCAAAGACCTGTACAGCGCAATCGGAAACGTTATAGGAATTCCCAATAATTACAGCGCGGTAATAATTTGCAGAAGAGCGGGCTTTGCACTTGCTCTTGCTTCAGATCAATGCTTCTCAACACGCGGCGTCAACCTCAAAAAAATTTTTACCGACGATTCCGGTGATTTTACTCCGCCGGATCCTGATAAATACAAGCTGCCAAATATAGCAGAACGAAGTACAGCAAATAACGATCCTGCCTATTTAAGAGCGGCAAATTACTGCCGGGAAAATAGAATAGACATCGCTGTACTTGCGTGCGATAAATCAGAAACTGATGCCGCAGCCATATGTCTTGCCGACGCTGATATAAAGGGAATCTGGAATTTTTCAGGTAAAGAAATTGAAACTTCAAAAAAAAATATATGTATTACCGATATGAATATGCCGGATATTCTACTCGGTTTGTGTTGTGAAATTACAAATAAAAATATACCAGGAACGGCCAAATAAACTGTTAAAAAGAATTCAGCTGCAAGTTTAGTTTGAACATAGATAATGTATATATTATTAAACAAATTCCTGCAGCATTGCGTTTTATAAAATAAATACATATTATACAGTTAAAAGCTTTACAGCTGAAAGTTTCATTTACCCAACAATAACGGTGTTTTTACAATTTTAGTCCTAATTCAATATGGTTTCTGTTTGAGCATAAAATCATGGTATTAATTTTTTAAAAGGGATTTAGCGTTATGAAGCTAAAAATACACTACGGAACAGAAGTATGTACAATACCTCTCCGGGCAGTTTCTGAAAAAGGCGCCGAGAGAACCGATCTTCTTGTCCTGCTTAATTTATCGGCATGCCCGTCAATGGCTGAGGATATACCTGCTCTGGCAAAAAAAATCGGATGTACAGTAAAAAAAACCGAATCTGCAATCGATTTCTGGATTGAATGCGGTGTTTTTGAACGTGTTGAAAACGGATCTGACGAAGAAAAAATCACAGCGGAGACAGGTCAATCCCATGAACAGGAAAAAAAAGATCCGGAAAAGAAAACGCGTTTTGAAAACAAACCAACATATGACAGCGCAGAAATCGCGGCAATTGCGTCACGTGACGGCGGTACCGTACGGATGCTTATTGATGAATGTCAGCGCATTACCGAAAAAATTTTTACTCCGTCTGAAACATCTAAAATTATAGGTATGGTTGATTATCTCGGCCTTGATCTTGAACATATACTGTCACTGTTTACATATTGTGTTCGGCGCGGAAAGAAATCCATAAGCTATATTGAAAAAACAGCTTACAACTTGTATGATGAAGGAATCGACAGCGCGGAAAAGTTGGAAGAATACATAAAGCATAAAGAAGAGCTGGAGTCGAAAGAAACCGAGCAAAAGGCTCTTCTCGGTATCTCCGGGCGTTCTCTCGTTCAGAAAGAACGGGAAGCCTTTAAAAAATGGCAGGACGAATGGAAGCTTACTCCGGAAATTATCAGGCGCGGATACGAGGAAACGGTCATAAAAACCGGAAAATATAATCTCGCTTACATGTCAAAAGTCCTTGAAAGCTGGTACCTTGCGGGACTTACGACTATTCAGAAAATAACCGAAGCAGAAAATAAATTTCATTCTGAAAAAGAAAAAGAAACACAAAGCGACAGCAACGGCAGTTTTGACACCGATGAATTTGTCGCACTTGCCCTTAAACGAAGTTATGACAGCGCGGCAAAACAAAATACATCCGATAAATAAGCTAATGCTAATATCCTCACAGAAGGGAAGATACTATGGCATATAATAAAAACAATTATGTCAGAATTAAAGAGGAGTTTTCACAAAAACACCGTGATAAAGTCAATGCGGCAGATGAAAGAAAATTTCTGCTTGAAAGTAAGTATCCCGAACTTGCGGAAATTGACGCAGCTTTGCGCCTCACGGCCATGAAAATATATGGAGCATTATTTGTAAATGAGAGAGAAAGCTTAGATAAAATAAAAGAAGAAAATGAAAAATATCAGATTAAACAGAAAAGCTTTCTTAAAGAACACGGATATAGTGAAGATTATCTTCTCCCGCACTACGACTGCCCGATTTGCGAAGACCGTGGAACGGTTGGCTTTAATATGTGTTCATGCATGAAAAAAGCATTGATAATGGCAGGGTATGAAAGCTCCGGTATGGGCAATTTGATAAATAACTGCTCATTTGAAAATTTTGATTTATCCCATTTTAAATCAAATGACAGTCTGTATGAAAATATGAAAACCGTGTATTCAATATGCAAAAGCTACACGCGTGAATTTACAACCGATTCCGCCCTTGTATGCGGAGGTTCTCCAAATCTTATAATGACAGGAGCAACAGGTCTCGGGAAAACACACCTTTCCGCAGCAATAGCAAAAGGTCTTATAGACCGCGGATATGATGTAGTATATGATACTGCCCTCGATATATTTTCAAACTTTGAAAGTGAACGGTTTGGCACTGAAAGATATAATGAAAATAAAAAGTCCGGGTTGTATTTTGACTGTGATGTTCTGATAATCGATGACCTCGGAACAGAATTAACAAATCAGTTTACGACAATGATATTATTTAATCTTATAAACACAAGATTAAACAGGAAAAAAGCAATGATTATTAACACTAATCTTTCTCTTAAGGAGCTTCGCGGCAGGTATGCCGATCGGATTACGTCCCGGATTCTTGGAGAATTTCGTCCGCTGCAGTTCTGCGGAACAGATTACCGCTCAATAAAACTCAGAAGTTAGAGCGAGCGTCAAAATAAAAAAATTGAAATTAAAGAACTATTTTTTCAGTCTCATTACATTCCTGCATGAACAAACTAAGAGAAACACAATAATTTTAATTAATACATAAACAAAGCATGTCTGCCTTTACTATGGAAAAGCAACAAAATTAGTATAAATATAGTAAAACTATAAGTATGTTTGAAAGGAAAATTAATAATTATGACAAACGCAGAAATTGAAAAGAGAGTTGAAGAACTGCTCTCCCAAATGACACTTGAAGAAAAAATCGGACAAATGAACCAAGCCGGTATGCCTCCTGAAGAGAGAGAAGATACAAAAGAGCTTTACGAAAAATTGAAACGTGGTGAAATCGGATCATTTATAATGGCCGCAACGGCAACAGCAGGCAATGACGACACAGAAATTATTCCGGACGATATTTTTGCAAAGCTTCAGCAAAAAGCTGTAAATGAAAGCAGACTCGGTATTCCGGTCATTTTCGGGCGTGATGTAATTCACGGACATCACACGGTGCTTCCGCTCCCCTTGGCAATGGCAGCTGCGTTTAATCCGGAACAGGTACGTCTGTGTTATCGTGATGTTGCCGCTGAAGCCGCAAGAGAAGGTGTTCACTGGTCATTTTCTCCTATGCTTGATCTTTCACGTGATCCCCGATGGGGCAGATGTGTTGAAAGTCCCGGAGAAGATCCTTATGTCGGGATGAAAATGGCTGAGGCAGTTGTCAAAGGCTTCCAGGGAGATGATCTTTCAAAACCGGATTGTATTGCCGCATGCTGCAAACATTATATAGGATACGGAGCTTCTGAAGGCGGACGGGATTATCATAAAGCAGAAATTTCCGATTATACTCTTAGAAACTATTACCTTAAAGCTTTCAAGTCCGCTGTAGACAGCGGTGTCCAGACTGTTATGAATTCATTTAACGAAATAGGAGGCCAGCCGACCGCATCAAGTCACTATTTGCTGACAGAAGTGCTTAGAGATGAGCTTGGTTTTGACGGGTATGTAATAAGTGACTGGAACGCTGTCAGTCAGCTTATAGAACAAGGCGTAGCCGAGGACAGAAAGGACGCCGCAAGACTTGCAATAAACGCCGGGCTTGATATGGACATGGTTGATAACTGTTACACAGACTATGGTGTCGATCTTGTCAAAGAAGGAAAAATCAACATGGAAGTCATAGACGAGTCCGTCAGAAGAATTCTAAGGGTAAAATTACGACTTGGTCTATTCGAAAATCCTTATGTACCAAGGTTCAAAATTGACCTTAAAAAACATGCTGAAAATGCACGTGTTTTAGCCGGAGAAACACTTGTTCTTCTTAAGAATGAAAAGAATGTTCTTCCCCTCAGCCGCAGCTCTAAAGTCGCTTTGCTCGGACCTCTTGTAAATGAAAACCGAACGCTTCTTGGTACTTGGACACTTGACGGAAATCCCGACGACGTTGTAAAGATTCCGGACGCTTTTCTTGCGCATCTGAATGAAAACGGAAAGCTTATTTGTCCGGATACAGCAATTCAGGGAGATCAGCTTACTTATATTTCACAGGCTGATACAATCGTGCTCTGCCTCGGAGAAAGCAGCCGAGCAACAGGTGAAGCAAATTCAGTTGCAAAAATTGAAGTACCCGAAGAACAGATAGCTCTTGCAAAGCGCGCAAAAGTTTACGGAAAACCGGTTATCGCAGTTATGTGTTTCGGACGTCCTGTTGCAATGACGGAGCTTGAGCCTTATTGCGACGCGATCGTCTATGCGTGGCATCCGGGTACGCAGGCAGGCAATGCAATTGCAGATGTACTATTCGGAGATGTAAATCCCAGCGGAAAGCTTCCTATGACAATGCCTCGCTGTACAGGTCAGATTCCGATTTATTACAATGCACCGTCAAGCGGCAGAACTGTTAACGGATACTACGGAGAAGAAGGAAATTACCTTGACTGCCAGGGAACCCCGATGTATCCATTTGGTTACGGTATAAGTTACACTGAATTTAAACTTAAAGACATTGCTGTTTCTAATTCAGCCGTATCAATATCCGAACTAAAAAACGGAAAAAGAATTACAGTTTCCGTTACCGTCGAGAACATCGGAAAATATGACGGAAAAGAGGTTGTTCAACTTTATATACATGACAAAATAGCATCTATGACACGTCCGCTTCGTGAGCTGAAGGCTTTTGAAAAAATATTCGTAGAAAAGGGAAAAACTTCTGTGAGCAAGCTTGAAATCGGTTATGATGAACTTGCTTTTTATAATGGTGAAAAGGAATTCGTTGTTGAGCCGGGTGAATTTGAAATTTTCATCGGTACAGACTGTTATGCGGACAACAAATTTACGCTTACTGTATCAGAGTAAACCATAATCCTATAGTCTTTAACATTATAACTGAATTCGCCAAAGATCAGGACAGAGACATAAAATTTCTATTTATAATTATTTATCAGAAGTACAGATTAAAATTCGATTCTGATTTATTTTCAGTAGTTTCTTGAAATTTTGTGAAACTGTATTGACAAACGTGAAAAAGTAATGTAATATAATATACGAAATTTTTTATAGGAATTACAAAAACAAAAATCAATAATTTTGGATTTATACTTAATATTACCAATATTTCTATGCGCAGCGCAGACACTTTGAGTTGGCTGATTGAATACGGTTATTAATTATAATATTTTATCTGACTAATTAATTCCGTGTGAAAAGAGGAGTATTACAATGATATTTGAAGAAAAGAAAATCACCTTAAAAAACGGCAAAACGGCTGTCCTGAAAAGCCCATGTATAGCGGACGCGGAAAAGATGTTGAACTACATAAAGAAAGCTTGTGGTGAAACTGATTTTCTCGCGCGATACCCCGAAGAATGGAACATTACGGTTGAACAGGAAGAATCGTGGGTAACCCGGATGCGTTCTGCACCCAACACCTTAGGAATCACTTGTTATGTTGACAATGAAGTTGCCGGCAACTGCGAGATTAATTTCAAAGAAGGAATAAAAACTTCACACCGGGCAATTGTCGCAATTGCAATACTCAAGGATTACTGGAATCTTGGCATCGGTTCTTCAATGCTTGAGGAACTCGTTGCCGCAGCACAAAAACGAGGAACTGAGATCATAGAGCTTGAGTTTGTCGAAGGCAATGAACGTGCAAAACACTTGTATGAGAAATTTGGTTTCCGCATTACTTCCGAAAAACCTAACGCCTTTAAGCTTAAGGACGGTACATATTTGAAAGAAATCTACATGCAAAAATACTTATGATAAAAGGCAGGTTTGTATCAAGTGACAAACCTGCCTTTTAAATGATTTTGAAAATCAAGCACAAAATGTAAAACAAACAAGTGCTTATTAATCTGCTTTAAAGAATATCTATGAATATATAGAGAGATGCACGTAAAATAATTCAAATTTAGACAATTCTATTAATTAATGCTGTCGGGATAATTCTGATCAGAACTTAAATGTAACATATACCATTAAAAACCGCGAAGCTTAAGCAGTCCGAATATAGAATAATTTATAATATCCGAAATCTGAGCGTCTATTCCTTCAGAAGCAATGAGCCGTCCATTATTTAATATAATATTTTTAATACGAAAAATCTTTACTATAATCTGATCTGTAATAGAATGAATATGCATTTCTGTCCAGGCCGCACCGTAGTCGTGATTTTTACGCTCCATAAGCTCTTTTACATTCTCAAAAGTTTTTTTATATAATTTCGTCATCTCCACAGTATCTGCATGTCGATACAAATCCGTATCTTCTACAACTTCATCGGATTTCGGAAATAAATCAGGATTACTCATCTTCATGAGAAGAATAACACCGTAATTTATAATTCCGATATACTCATCCTCGCGGCCCTCTCTCACCAGCGAGACATCTCCATTTTCCTCAAGTGTTCTTATTCGTCTCGCCTTAATCCACAGCTGATCAATAAATGATTCCATTCGAAAAAAGAGCCATGTCGCACCGTAATCTTTAGTTTTATTTTCAAACATCTGGACGCATTCGGCTAAAATGTTATCATAATAACCGTTTAATTTTTCCTGTTCCATAATTTTGCAATTCCTTTCATAAAAACTTAGATATAGCGCTACACAAAAATTTTGTCTGAAAGACAAAACTTCCAGACAAAATTAAAGTGATTATGATTTATAATATATAATAAAATGTTACTCCCCGTCATGCTTTTCATTGTCTTTTTCCGAACCGCTCCCAGAATCAGAAGAATTATTTTTTTCTGAATTACTTCCTGAATTTTCTTCTGAATTACTCTCAGAATTATCTTCCGAATTATCAGCCTTTTCTCCGTTTTCAGACTTTACGTTTTCAGAAAGCGTGTCATTTTCAGAGTCATTATTTTTCTCTCTGCCGCTTTCCTCGTAATCCTGTTTAATACTGTCGGGACGATAAATCCCATATAAATTCTGCGATTCAGCTTCAAAGCGTTTTCTATCTTCTTCCTCTCGCCGACGGCGCTCCTCCTCGTCGCGCTTTGCCTTTTCTTCATTTTCCCGGTTACTTCTGCGCCTGCGTTCGGAAAGCATTTCTTCAAGCTCTTCAACTGTAGGATCTCCGGTCATCGCAGCCTTAAACTGCTCTTCATCCATAATCTCATCTTTTATCAGAAATTGAGCAACAAAATGCAGTTTATCTATCCTTTCACGAAGAATATCCTCAGCTTTTTTATATGCGTCTCCAATAATTCTCTTTATTTCGTTATCAATTAACGATGCAGTTTCTTCGGAGTAATTTCTTCCGGAAGAAAAATCTCTGCCAAGAAAAACTTCATCACTCGAATGTTCGCTGCCATATACAATCGGTCCCAAGTCGTCGCTCATACCATATCTTGTAACCATATTACGGGCAATTCCGGTTGCACGCTGAATATCATTGGACGCACCAGTTGAAATATCGCCCATAATAAGCTTTTCCGCCATCCGTCCTGCCAATAACGTAACAATCTCATTCTGCATATCGTTTTTTGACATGTAAGAACGATCCTCTTTCGGAATGGATAAAGTATATCCTCCTGCGCCGCGGCCGCTCGGTATAATCGAAATCTGGTGTACCGGGGTTTCCGGCTGAATAGCAAATGTTACTACAGCATGACCCGCCTCATGATACGCTGTAAGCTTACGATCGTGTTCATTTACCACCTTTGATTTTTTAGACGGACCGACCATTACTTTAATCATTGCATCTTCAATATCGTTCATTCCGATAAGAGATTTTCCCCTACGGGCAGCAAGAAGCGCCGCCTCATTTAAAAGGTTAGCAAGATCCGCGCCTGTAAATCCTGTAGTACTCCGCGCAATTGTATAAAAATCAACATCACGTTCAAAAGGCTTGCCTTTTGCGTGAACATCAAGAATATCTTTTCGTCCCTGAATATCCGGATAGTTTACTGTAATCTGGCGGTCAAAACGTCCGGGACGCAAGAGCGCAGGATCAAGTATATCAGGGCGGTTAGTAGCCGCCATTACAATTACTCCGTCATTGGATCCAAAGCCGTCCATCTCAACAAGCAGCTGGTTCAACGTCTGTTCACGCTCGTCGTGTCCGCCGCCGAGACCCGCTCCTCTATGTCTTCCGACAGCATCAATTTCATCTATAAATATGATTGCCGCAGGATGCTTTTTAGCCGTATCAAATAAATCTCGTACACGCGAAGCACCTACACCTACATACATCTCAACGAAATCAGAACCGGAAATTGAGAAAAACGGCACTCCTGCCTCTCCGGCAACAGCCTTGGCGAGCAATGTTTTACCTGTACCGGGAGGTCCGACAAGAAGAACGCCGTGAGGTATTTTAGCTCCAAGCTTGCTGAAATGTGACGGATCTTTCAGAAAATCTACGATTTCAACAAGCTCTGCCTTTTCCTCGTCCGCACCCGCAACATCTCGGAAGTAGACCTTTTTCTTTTCATCACTTCCTATTTTCGCCCGCGCTTTACCGAAGTTATTAAACTTTCCGCCTCGTCCAGACGCCTGATTCATTACAAAAACCCAAAGAACTATAAACAGGACGATCATTACTATATACGGCAAAAAGCTTACCCACCACGGAATATCAATCGGAGCAGGAAGATCATATCTCTGAATAATTCCGCGTTCCGCCTGATCAAGCACCATATCGTTCAGATCAAGATAATAAAGCTCAAGACTGCGAAGCTTATAGCTTACCATTGTATCGTCATTTTTGAGAATCGTCATATTATTATTTTCGTCGATCTCAAATTCTTTGACTTCTTCATTTCTAAAAAGCTCTACAACATTGCTGTATGAGATTGTCTCTGTATCCATATCCTTCAGCAAAACCGAAGCGGCAATCAATATCACAGCTGTAAGCAAAACCCAAAATATCAGGGCGCTGTAATTTTTTTTCATATGACCCCCTATTAAAAAGTTTTCTTCCTAACACGGACAGAACCTTCATAATGCAGTTATCAGGTTATTTTAAGTCCCGCAGTTTTTTACTTTTCATAAACCGATTCTTTTAAAATCCCAATATACGGAAGAGCACGGTATTTTTCATCATAATCAAGCCCGTAACCTACAACAAACTCATCGGGAATTTTTTCTCCGACATAGTCCGGCTCAAAATCAACTTCCCGCCTCTCCGGCTTATCAAGAAGTGTACAAGTTCTCACGCTTTTTGCGCCTTTTAGTTTCAAATATTCGGTAAGATAAGAGAGAGTTTTTCCGCTGTCAATAATATCCTCAACTATCAGAATATTACAATCGGATAAATCGGCGCGATGAATATCCAGAATAATATTAACTCTTCCGGATGTTTTAGTGTTTTTTCCATATGAAGAAACCTTCATGAAATCAATCTCAACCGGCAACGTAATACGCTTCATCAGCTCTCCCATAAATACAACAGAGCCTTTAAGTATTCCGAGCAGTACGAGCTTCGCTTCATCATCCTTATAGTCGTCGTCAATTTCAGCCGCGATTCTTCTCACAATACCGTCTATTTTCTGCTCACTCACGAGCACTCTGTCAATGTCACCATTTATTATTGCCATAAAAGGTATTTTCCTTTCACCTGAAAATGTCTGCTCTGATTTTTTTCACAAACAATACTACAGCAAGCATCCGGAGGAAGATAAAAAAATTCTGCCCGTGAACAATTATCCGAACTCCCGGTGCAAAGACCGTCCCGAACGGCAATGCCCGGCGCCCATATAATCCCGTCATCGTCGCATAAAAGCGGGATCGTATTCCTTTCAGCGGGAGGTATCTTTTTCTGCTGATAAAGTTTTTTCAGACGTTTATTCATTCCGCCGGTAAAAATACAGTCTCCGTCTGCTCTTCCGCGAACATAAATATTCTTTTTTAGTTTATCAGAATTTACATAAATGTGTATTGATAATTTGTAAATATTTATGCGGCCTTTTTTTATATTTATATCGCTGCCGAAATCTTCCGCCGAAAATTCAGAAAAGTCAGGAAAATCGGAAAAGTCACAGTTCTCGTTTTCCTCAGACGGCAGCTTTAAAAACATCGCTCCACCTATGTGTTCGTCATCCGAAAGAAATGTCATACCCGGCAGAATTTTTATTTTCCGGTCGGATGCAAACACATTTTCGGAACTTAAATCTGAGTCATAGGAAAATTCGATTCCGTTTCTTGTCTTTAATGCCGTAACTCTGCCAGGAAGAGATACTCTGTCCCATAGCTTTCCTGTTTTGTAAAGACTAAGAAGCGCATCAATATGGACAGCTTCCAGCATCGCAGCCTCCTTATTTTGAAAACTGCGCCAATATTCATTTACCATCCGTTCACGAATTACTGCATCCGGTAGTTTCTCCGCACCGTAAACAGAATCAGGCAACTCGGCAAGCATTTTAAGAGCTTCGCAATTTTCCGAAAAGCAGCGCGACATTTTTGTAACAGAAGAGACCACCGCGGGATTGATTTTCTTAAGCTCCGGTATAACAAACTTGCGAATACGGTTTCTCGAATATTTTTCATCGCAGTTTGAACTGTCGGTAACAAATGAAATTTTGCGATTTTCGGCATATTTTATAATATCATCCCTGACGGATTCAATAAGCGGACGTATAACCTTAATTTCATGCTCGTACCGAACAGGGGGAATTCCGCAAAGGCCGCGCATTCCCGTCCCTCTTGTCAATCTGAAAATAACAGTTTCAAGATTGTCGTCGGAATGATGCGCCATTGCTATACCGTCATATCCATTTTTTCTGCAGCAATCAGCAAGAAGCTTATATCGAAGCTCTCTCGCCGCCTCCTCAGTTCCCAAGCCGTGTTCTTTTGCATATTCGGGTACGTTCACCGATTCGGAAAAATATTCAACTCCCAATTGAAGACAAATCTTTTTACAGTGAGCCTCGTCCCTATCAGCCTCGGCTCCGCGGATTCCGTGATTAAGATGAAAAGCGGCAAGACTGATACCGCAACGTTCTGCCAGGCTGTAAAGAACATAGAGAAGCACGGCGGAATCTACTCCGCCGCTATAAGCGACAAGCAATCGGTCCCCGTCCGCAATCATATTGTATTTGTCAATTGACGCTCTTACTGCGTCCTCAAAGCACTCGCAAAAATTTTTGTTACCCACAGCAAGCTTCCATCCAACAATTACTAAGAAATTTCTACTAATTTTTCTGATCACTCATATTTGAAAGAGAGGTAAACTTTGTATACTGCCCGAACCAACCCATATCGACTTTTCCGGTTGATCCGTGACGATTTTTAGCTATAATAACCTGAGCAATATTCTGCGGAATCTCAACGCTTCCGCCTTTTGATTCCTTCGAATCGCCGTAATATTCCGGTCTGTAAAGAAACATTACAATATCCGCGTCCTGCTCAATTGCGCCGGAATCGCGAAGATCGGAAAGCATAGGAATCTTTTCTGTCCGCTGTTCGGTTGCACGCGAAAGCTGCGCACAGCAAATTACGGGAACGTGAAGCTCTTTGGCAAGAAGCTTCAGATTTCTTGAAATATCCGCAACCTCCTGAACCCTATTATCGGTTTTACGGTCAGCCGCCATCAGCTGGAGATAATCTATAACTACCATCCCAAGATTTCTGAGGCGGCGAAGCTTTGCTTTCATTCCGGTTACCGTAATTCCCGTAGTATCGTCTATCCAGATGTCGCACTCTGAAAGAAGGGAAGCCGCATGTGCGAGGTTTTTCCAGTCCTCGCCCGAAAGATTGCCGTTTCTCATTACATAAGTATCAATCAAAGCCTCGCTCGAAAGCATTCTCTGAACAAGCTGTTCGCATGACATTTCAAGCGAAAAAACAGCGACTGCCTTTTTTGTCGTCCGCGCGGCTGAAGCTGCAATGTTGAGAGCAAACGAGGTTTTACCCATTCCGGGGCGTGCTCCGACGAGCACAAGATCAGAATCTCCGAACCCGATTAAAACCTTGTCAAGATCGGTAAATCCCGTCGGAATACCCTTCATAGATTCCGGATCTATATTAAGCTTACGCAAGTAATCGTAAACGCTTACAAGAACATCCTTAATATGAACAAAATTTTTATTTCCGTTTCCCTGCACGATTTGAAATATCTGCTGTTCGGCCTGTTCCAAAATAGTACCAACATCGTCCTGTGCAGTATATGCATTCTCGGAAATCTCTTCGCATGCTCCGATAAGCTGACGAAGCAAGCTTTTATCTCTCACAATCGCGGCATAATCCTTGATATTGGCGGATGTGGGAACAATTTCTGCAAGAACCTTTATATAAGTACGTCCCTGCTCATCATTCTTATAAACGCCGCGCTTTACAAGCATGTCGATCAGCGTAACGACGTCTATATTTTTATCATGAAGATACAGCTCCTTTATCGCGAGCCAGATTTCACGGTGATCCTCGGTAGAAAATGATTCCGCCGTTAAAATATCGGCAACCTGATTTAGGCTGTCAGGATCAATAAGAATAGAACCGAGAACCGACTGCTCCGCTTCAATAGAAACCGGAAGCTGTCTCTGCGTCTCATGAAATTCCATAATAGTTTTTTTCTCCGTAATATATATAACTAAAAGCCGAGATGTCCACCGTCTTGTAAAAGCATTTGCTCATAAAAACATTTACATGTAAATACGGCTTCTGCAGACAGGTACCACTCACTTTTTCCGGCAGAGGTTTGATACGTTGCCGGAACGACTTATTACGGAGCTATGCTCCTTATTGAATATATATGGGAAATCCAAAAGTAAATTATTGCATTTTAATTCAGACAATACCAAGTCTTACGCTCTATGACAAGGCCGCGTCTTTATCAAATTATATTACTTTTCAGCTACAATTAAATTAATTTTTCCAACTATTCCGGGATAAAGCTTTACATCAAACGCATAACTTCCGTAAGCTTTAACTGTATTCATATCTATTTTGCGGCGATCTATTTTTATGCCGCATTGTTTCTCAAGCTCCTCCTGCAAATCCTTCGAGGTAACCGAGCCGTACAAGTGTCCGTCGGCTCCGCATGCCACATTAATTTTGACGCTGCAGCCCTCAAGTCTTTCTTTAATCTCGTTTGCCTTCTGCCGTTCAAGCTCGGTTTTGTACTGAGCCGCCTTTTCCTTGTTCTTTAAATCATTCAGCGCCTGACTGTTTGCCTCAACGGCAAGGCCTTTCGGCAAAAGAAAATTTCTTGCATAACCGTCCGAAACATTAATAAGCTGTCCTTTTTTTCCCTGCGCCTTTACGTCCTGAGTAAGAATTACTTTCATGCAAAATTCCTTTCTGCAACATTATGCATACATTATAATTTATCTTAAATTCGCCGCCTTAAGCAATTATCTATTCACCGTCAAGATAAGAGTCAATTGCGTCTGTAAGCATCTTTCGCGCCTGCTGCGGAGTAACCCCGTAAAGCTGGGTAGCGGCGACATCAAAGCGCCCTCCGCCTCCGATTTTTTCCACGATAAGCTGAACATTCACCGATCCCTCCGACCTTGCGCTTATATGAACATAGTCATCCACACAGCACACAGCAAAGGATGCCTCTACTCCTTCGACGGACAGAAGCTTATCGGCCGCTTTTGCGGCAGCAACCCTGTCAAAAGGAGAATTTTCATTGTTTACATTCATTGAAATAGCTATTACAGAACGGTATATTTCAACATCAGTTTCAAACTTTGCTTCTCTGATAAAATCGTCAAGATCGGTTTTAAACAGCTGCTCAATATCAGCCGGTTCAGCTCCCTCTCCGCGAAGATACAGAGCGGCACTGAACGTTCTCGTATGAGTGTTGCGTGAAAATTGCTTAGTGTCAAGAAGAATTCCGGCAAACATTATATCTGCCTCGTCCTTGGGCAGCGTTCCTGCGGGAATTGACTGCTCAAGTATTTCAACTACAAGCTCACACGCAGATGACGCTGACGGCTCAATATACGTAATAATCGGATTGCGTGCATATTCCGCCGTTTTTCTGTGATGGTCGATAACAACCATATTAAAAATATTGTCAGCAATTTCAGGAGATTCAAATTTTTCACGGTTATTGACGTCACATACCACAAGCAGCGTCTCCGACGTTATCATGTCCTGAGCGTCAGCCGCATTTGAAAAAATACTGAGGTATTCCGGATTAGACCGAAGTCTGGAAAGCGCTTTTTTCAAATTTGGATCCTTTTCGTTGATAACTATATTGACTTTCACTCCACAGAACATTGCAAGCCTTGCAACTCCGACGCATGAACCGAGAGAATCAAAATCAGCGTTTTTATGACCCATAATAATTACATTTGAACTCTTTGAGATTGCAACAGCCAACGCATTTGCCACAACGCGAGCACGTACCTTTGTACGCTTTGAAACTCCCTTGCTCCGTCCGCCGTAAAACTCCAGTCCGGAATCGGCTCTGACAACAACCTGATCTCCGCCTCTTTGCAACGCCATGTCAAGCGCGTTTCTTGCGGCGCGGTCTTTGTCGGCAAGACCGCCGAAAGAGCTGGAAATACCGATTGAAATCGTAACAGGCATATTCCCCTCTCCGATTTTTATATTTCTCACACGATCAAGAATGTCAAATTTATTCTCAATAAACTCGCGCACATGGGCGGCCTCAAAAATAAAAATATACCGCTCGCGTTCATACTCTTTAAATATACCGCCTACGGATTCCGCCCATTTCTTTAAAACGCTTTCAACCTGACCGACAACAGTACGGTACTGCTCTTGCACATACTGCATTAGCTCGTCGAGATTGTCAATCATGATGTACGCTACAACCGCTGTTTCATCGTTAAGCTGTCTGTAAACTGATACAATTTCACTGCGGTCATTCCAAAATGTCATTGTATAGTTCTTACTGCCTGTTCCAGTCCGATGACCCTTGATTTCCCATTGCCTCCCGAACGCGGTACACTCAAAACCACTGTCAGATTCCGGAGTAATAACGTCCTCCGTCTGGATTCCGCATACCTTTTCAAAACTCCGTCCGTAAAGAGAATCGCCGACACCGCAGCAAGCAGAAAAACTCCTGTTAAACCAGACAATTGAGCCGCTGTCATCAAAAATCAGCACTGGCGTCTGTATTCGCGTCAACACATCAAGCGCAGAATTATCCGAGACGGGATATTCAAAATTTTTCAGAGAAATAGAGCGCGCCCTTATAACGCGGACAAGAAGCTCACTCAATAATACGGCGGGTATATACAGAACAATTGCCGCAATGCAAATAGCTGAAAGCTTGCTGTTTTCTCCGCCGAAAAACACAGAAAGCGATAAAATAAGGATAAATATATATGAAATTGCAACAGCAAAAAGAAGTCTTTGTTGTCTATATCCCCTCAACCGTTTGCCGATTTTTTTCAACACAGATAATTTCCTCCGCATAACAACCGTCACAAAATTTCCGCAGAATATACCACATTAAAATTAGACGTCCTTGTTTTTCCTTGAATATCTTTTATAAAATGTATGAATTACACCATAAAAAACAAAAATCACAGAAAACATGCCGAAGCTTACCGTCATCAAAAACAACACGGCCGCGCAGTACATAACAAAGGGCATGCCGCCTCCGGATTTTCGTCTGATATTTCCCGCAGAAGTCCACAGACCGCAGACAAAAAAGCCCGGAATAAGTATTATCGATATATTTTCCGCCGCAACAATTATCGCCGTATTCCCATAAAGAGATCCAAACAGAAGTGTTATCAGATAAGCCGCGGTAAAAACATACGCGGAAATCAAACTCATCTGTATACCGCAGCTAATCGGAACGCCTTCATACGAAAAAAACTTTGAAAGGCATGAAGCCAGCCACATCGAAAGCCATGCGATAACCAAACCGCAGCAAATAACCACCGCGGGCATAATTTTAATAAGCTCGTCCTTAAGCATTTTTATGGTACTGCTGTCAAGCTTTATTCCCGCCTCGGCAAAACTCTGACTATTCTCGACAAATATTTCTTTCATTTCACGATACGGCAAAAGTATTTCGTTCGTTATACCCTGAATAGAAAAGTCTCCTCCAATGGCAGCCTGAAGAGCAAAATGAAGTACTGCAAAAGCAAGTATAAACACAGCAGAACAGATAAGAGCCGTGTTTTTATTTATTTTGCCGCGCGCCGCGCTCGCCGTAAAAAATGCAGACGGCACAACGGCAAATGCCCAGACGGAAAAAGCAGGATGAAAAATTACATAACTTAAAATTACTGCCGCAAAAGGAATTATATATACCAGCCGCGAATCTGTCAAAACATCAAGATAAGCGACAAGACCAGTCGCGGCAACATAAATAAACCACCCGCCGTACGGTCCTCCATTTAGTGCAGCACAAGAGAGCAAAGCGATTAAAATCAGAATTATCACTGTAAATACAGGAACGCCTTTAAATTTATGCTTTTCGGCCACTACCTGCACATCGTTTTCCTTTCCATCCATTTCTGAAATTCCTTTCGTGTAAACTCATTCCCGTTTACGCGCCGGAATCGGCATACGTATACAATATCTTTGAATAAGTCATTATTTATCATTAGATATGGTCAATATAATATAGCCATTTTTTTATTATAGTTATTCAAACGTCATTTTTGCAGTCATTCAAATTTCAATAATTTAATTACGCAAAGGGAAAAATTAAAGCTTTATGTATATTATACCATAAATCTGTTCAATTTTCAAGGGGTTGAAAGTGCTTTGTTTTCAGTGCTTTTCAGGATTTTGAACACCTATAAAACCCCCGAAAATTGCTCCGGTTAGTATCAGGTTAGTGACAGGTTAGAATCATCTTTTGATACAATAATCAAGAGAAATCCAACCTGCACCTGATTTCAGCTTGCCCCACTTTTTAGCCCCTGAACCGGTGCTTTCGTCAACGATGGTGTAAACACCCCGGTCACGGATGCAGCCAACAACATCATAGTTTGTTCCTGCACCTTTCCGAATGTTCAAAGCGGCAGTGTTGATTTTCACAAGGTAAGGTTCAAAGGCTTTCTGCGGCGTTGTGGTGGTGCTTTTCACAACCGTCAGATATTTGGTGCTGATGGGGCTTTCGATGCTGTTTTCACCGTCAACACTCTTGTCAATAACCGCCCGGTCACCTTTAACTTGCAAAACAATCCACTGTTTCTTTCTGACCCATGCCGGGACAGCTTTCTTGCCGTCATAATACCCTTTGAAAAACACGGTTCAATCACTTCCTTCCTGTGCATTTTTTCAGCATTTTCAAATTTGCTTCATACCTTTTGAACAAAGTTTCTTGCTTCCTGACTTCTGCCAAACGCTTTTTCCGAATAGAAGGATTCGGGGAATCATAGTATTTTGAAACCAATTCTTTTCCCTTCCATTCTGCATCTGCTTTTTTTTGTTCCAAATAGGCTTGTAATTCGTCAATCGCTTCATCGGAACAATACATTGCCACAAGTTTGAAAACCTTCTTGGACTTTTCAGCAATACAAGGGAAGAAACGGTCAACAATCAGTTCCAAATATCCATCTGTTCTGTCGTGCCACTCAATTCTGAACTTTTCCATCACACCACCCCAAAATCTTTCAACCTACGCAAAGCAAAATCAATGTACCATTGTTTATCCAGCTTTGCAGGAACTTTCACATCGTTTACTTCATCATTGAACATGAAGCAATGTTCCGGACTGTTTTGCAGCTTTTCAAATGAACCGGTTTGTGCGTGTTTTTTATAGAATGTGCCATCACTCTGATTCTTGGATGCAAACAGCCGAACACACTTTTCTTTGACCGGAACACCGTCAAAATTGTATTTTTTGATTTTGCGCTTTTTGCCGGTTTTGGTCATTGTCTGAACATCGCTGAATGTGCCGCCATGCCAAATCTGTTCGTATTTGCCGCTGATTTTGGATACAAGCTGAAATTCTTTCAGGTCATCACACTGCATGATAGTTTCTTCTATCGGAACACCATGAATCATATAATCAACCAAGGCTTTGTTCAGAATCGGAAGGTCATAATCCAAAGACCCAAGTTTCTTGACATAAGCCCCTTTGGATTTGAACCCGCCTTTTTTATCAACAATGATATAGTTGTTGACATCCTTCTGAAAAACCTTTCGGTATTCGTCAAATTCAAGGTCAAGACCGGTTCTTGTTTCCCATTCATAGCAAATATCATCAATCAGATTGAACCATTCGCCTTCATCCTTTCCGGTTGGCATCTTTATCAAAATGCCGTCCGTGTTGGACTGAATGATTTGTGCGTAAGGCTCTAACTTTTCAATCAAGTCAAGCAGAAGCAATTGACCATATACGCACACCCGGTTTGCCTGTCTTGGGTCATACAGGGCATTATTGATGTCTTTCATCGCCCCGTATGTACCATTCAGAACGATTTTCAAAGGGGCTTGTTCTTTTTTCTTTCCCTGATGTTTCAGTTCCAAGCGGTAATTTCTGATTTCCTTGAATCGTTCAAAACCATCTTCCGGGACTGACCGTGACATCAAGTTATAAACGCACATCAAAGTTGGGTATAGTGAACTAACATCCATATTCAGAAAATAACCTGTGCCGCTGTACTGCTCTATTGCCCCATGAACACCGCCCCAAGCGAACACATGGGGAACACCGGCAACAATGATTTGACATTGCATCTTTTCTGACTTTGGATTTGTCGGGTCAACCCGGTATTTTCTATTTGCTGGGTTTTTATACCAATCCAACACCTGTGTATATTTTTTGATTTGCAATGTCGGCGGGAAGTCAATATCAAATTCATCATCCCAATCCCGTTTTCTTGCACCAAGGATGTCAGCCGACAACTGCACCTTCGTCTTTGAAATTCCCGAAAGGGGAAGATGAAACATTTTCAGTAAGCCAAACTGCGCTTCAAAATCCTCTTTTCGTTGAATGAAAACTTCAATGGTCTGCTGCACATCATGTCTGCAATACTTGATGGTTTCGGCAACTTCTTCTTTGGTCAGCGGTCTGTCAATGTCGAACGGAACAGAAGTTTCTTTGATGCTATTCCCCATGAATCCTTCAAAAGATTTCAAGCCACGGTCAACATTCTGCATCACATCATAATTTATCAAGGGAATGTTCTTGAATAAGCTGCTGAATTTCCACCCCGGCAGACCTTTGATAATGATATGGTCATTGATTTTCTTTGGTTCAAAGCCACAAAGAATGCCTTTCAAGATGTATTGGTCATAATGTCTTGAATTGAATCCAACCCAAATGTCATTGATGTTTTCATCATAGATTTTTTGCAGCTTGTCAGGGTCATTGTGGATGACTGTTTCAGATTTCTTTGTCATATCAATAATGACCACAAGCCAATCATAGGCGAAAACCTCAAAGTCATAGAAAAGCACTGCATTCACCATCCTTTCATAAAGTTATCAAAAGGGGGATGCGGGGAAACATCCCCCTTTTGAACGGCTCTTTATTCTGCTTCAAACACTTCGGTTATTTCGTAAGTGCTGAACCCCTTCTTTCCTTCTTTGTAGGAAAGGGCAAATTCAAGATGCTGCGTGTCAATCGCTTCCATGACATCCATAAGCAGATTGCCATACTGCCGATATGTAACAAATTCGATTGCAACGCCCGTATCAAGCGACCGCAAGAATTCATTGATGATGTGGATTTGGAATCCCTGTGTGATGACCTGATTCATGAAGATTCTTGAACCTTTGAATTCACCTTCCACAACCTTGAACCAAACGGTCACCATCGGGTCATGCGCTTTGGATTCGGTCAATTCCAACTTGTCAATGGCAACTTCATAGTCACCATGCGGAACATCTCTGTATGAAGTTCCATTTTCCTGAACGTCCTTCACATCTTCTGCAAGGGAAGCGGTATCAATCGCCTTGTCAAACTTATCCCAAATATTCATTTCTGCCATTTTAATTCACCTTTTAACCTTTCTTTTGTTATTCGTTTGTGGTTGTTCTTCTTGATTTGCGAACCCTCGGTTTTTCTTCCTGAACGGGTTCTTTTTCCGATTCTACCGGAATTGGTTCTTCAACGGATGCGCCACCGCCCGGTTCCCATGTGGCAGCAGAAGGGGAATCATCGCCGACATCTTCAACGGGTTCAGCAACCTTTCTTCTGCGGCTTGTTCTGACCGTTTCCTTGCCGTCTGACGGCTGTTCTGCATCCGGGGCAACTTGTTCCTTGACCGGCTCTGAAACTGCCGTCTGTGCCTTCCTGACGGCGTTTCTGTTCGCTTCGTCATAAACTCGGAACAGTTCATTGACATCAAGCGGAATGTCTTTGGCATCGGTTTTCAGTCTGCCACCGCCGAAAATGACTTCATTGGACTTGAAGTTGAAGGTGCGGTCATCACCGTCTGCAACAATCCTTGCAACGATGTCAACCATTCCTGCGACCTTCAATGCAACCTTGTCCTGCATATTCGGCTTGATTGCCGTGATTTTATCGCCGCCCTTTTTGGTGATGTCTTTGCTTGTGTCCTCATGGGAAATCAGGATGATGTTTTCATAGGGATTCACCTTGCTTTCAATATCCAACACCGATATAATCCAAAACCCTTGCCCATCCATACTTTTCACCGGTGTCCGGGTCAGTGCAGCATTTGAACATCCAATATTCCCATTCTTTGGGGTTGCGCTCTTTCAGTTGGTCAAACCGATGCGGACGCTTTTCAAGATGCAATCCGAACCCACACATTGAACATCCTGTTCTTTGGGCTTTTGTCGTGTATAGCGTTCCATCTTCACGGCGTTCAATCTTTCCGTAAATTTCAGGAACAGGAACATTCAAATCAAGTGCAAGTTGCAAAAGGTCTTGCCGGGTGAATATGGCAAATGGTGCTGACCGAATGGTTGACTTTCCAAAATAGTTGCAGCCATTCAACATCAAAGACTTTGCCCTTCTACCGCCTTCGGATGCCATAAGTCCCAAATATGGAACACTGTTATGTTCTTTCGCCCAATCGTCACACGGCTTTTCTTTCAGGTAATAACAGCATTTTGAAGAAACTTTGAAATTCGGAATTTGATAATCTGTTCCTTCTTCTTCATTCGCATAACCACCGAATTTTTCAAGCCACTTTTTTGACATCTTCATTCTGCTGTTTTTCTGATAACCGCCATAAGCACCTGTTTCACCTGTAACAATCGCATGGCGAACCGTTTTATTGTTTTCTGTCGGATTTGCAAGGGTTTCAATCTTTGCTGCAAGTTCTTTGGAAAGAACCGGAAATCCAAATTCTTGAATGATGTCGGGTTTAGTCCACCGGTGTTCTTTTCCTGCATCATCAACATACCGAACGGATGATTGCAAGCGTTCAATTCCAAGTTCTTTATGTACTTTCTGAATGCTTGCATCTTCCAAATATGAAACACTGATTCCCGGTGCATAGATGCCAATTGACTTCAAGAACAGGAACAAAGTGATGGAATCAAGACCGCCGACTGAAACATGATAATTTAATTCACGCTTGTCACATTCTCTTGCAAATTCCCTTGCACGAATTTCCGCATATTTGACTTTGAACCAATAGTCCTGCTTTTGCTTGACAATGAAATCAGCAATTTTTCTTTGCCCATCAATTCTTGCCATGTGTTCCAAACAATTTTCTTTTGGCATTATTCACACCTCAATTCCTGTGTATTCTGTAAACTTTTTCGGGCTGATATAATAGGTGAACCTATTGCCCGTGATTTTGATTGCATATCCGAAAGGAAATTTCCCGTCCTGCAATCCCTTTCTGATGAACTGTTTACCAACACCCATCAACTTTGCCGCTTCACTGACCGGAAGGTTTATGGTGTTGCCGGAAACACTTTCATCTGCGGTTTCTTCAATCTGTCCTGTCAACCACTCAACCGACACATTCAAGGCATCGGCAATGGTCATAATGGTTTTGACCTTTGGTTCGTTTTTGCCGGAAAGGTACTGACTGATTGATGACCTTCCCAAACCGGTCATGGATGCAAGGTCAGATTGTGTGACCCGCCTTTCATCCATTGCCTTTTTCATTCGCTGTGCAAACACATTCATTCTGATTCATCCTTTCATCTTTGAATTTGATTTTAACCCTTTGGTAGAATATCATTCTACTTCGTTCGCAAAAAAAATTGCATTGACTTCATCAGTTGTCAGACACAAGGATTCTGCCAACTTCTTGATTTCGCTTGCCTTGAATTCACGCTTGTTGTTGACCTTATAGTTGAATGTTGCAATGGTCATTCCAAGCTGCTCTGCAAGCTGTTCTTGCGTGAACCCTCTTTCAAGGATTGCCGCCCTTAACTTCAAACTGTTCGTCATTCTTGTTCGCCCCCTTTCAGATTATTGGCGTGTTCTTCATTGGAAACAAAATGTGTGGTCAATTCCCAAAAAGACTTGATTACCACTGCGGTATGAAGATTCATGCACAATCCTTCCGCATAATCGCTTGCAACTTCTTTTGACATCGGCAAAGGCTTCTTGTCTATATCCCAAAAACACATTTTGTTTTCATTGTCAATGGAAGTGACCAAAGACAACCCACCTTGTGTTTGAACACCTATGTAATAAAAATACTTTCTTTTAGTCATGTTGTTCACCCCTCAATCAACAAATGTGTGACGGTTGAAATCATAAATCCCCATGATGAAATGCCCGCTGTAAATCACTTTGCATCTGATTTCATCAATAGCTTCAAGTTCAATCAAATCTGTTTTCGGATAACCAAACGCCTGTAAAGCGGCTTTGACTTCCTCTATCTTGGTTTTGTTTTTAATCATCTTCATGTTTTCACCTTTCCTTTTGTGGAAGGGGTGCTGCAACACCCCTTCCGGGTTCGTGTTTTCATCGTTGAATTCAGTTAATAAGTTCTTGATATTCTTCTTCGGTCAACGGAAAATCTTGACCATTGCATTCAAGCAGTTCCAAAACACTGACCAAGGCATCTTCTTTGGTGAATCCTTGCTTGTCCTTTCTGGCATCTTTCATTGCAAGCCATTTTGCATTGACTAAATACATGATGTCCTTTTTCAAGGTCTTGCAATTGCAAAGCCGGTTTTCAATATCAGAAGGTAAATAAGAAGTCCATTTCATAATATTACATTCCTTTCATTCACATCTGAATGTGACTACATGACCGGGGTTTTCTTTAATCAAGACTTGTTTCAAGTCATCCACCATCATGTTGTTGTCAAGGGCAGCTTTGACAACATCAACAAGTTTCTTGCCATCAAGATATGCCCACACGGTTTTTCTTCTTCGGTTGATTCTTCTTTTCATTTGTTCCACCTTCCTTTGCATGATTGCTTTGCTTCTTCAAGGGATTCAAATTCAGTGATGTCGTTTCCATTCTCACAAATGACAAGCCATTTTTCTTCATTACCTGTTGTGTTATCCGGGAAGATGATTTGTTTTTCAAGCAATTCGGCAACCCTGCCAAGGATTGCTTTGATACCGATGACCTGTCCCTGTTCGTCAATTTCTGCGACCTTCCTGATTTCCGTGTCCTTTACCTTGTAGAATTTAATCATTTTCTTCACCAGTCCTTTCACTGTTTGGGTGATGATTTGTTCTTGCGGGTTGCTTTTCTTTCTACCCGCTGCCAATAGTATAACACACGGTAGAATGAATGTCAACCCCTTTTTAGAAAATTTTTCTGAAAAAGTTGAAATTCATTCTATTATGTGCTATAATAGGGTAGAATCTCATTGTAAGAAAGGATGGTATTTCGTTTTGACAACAGGACAAATCATTAAAATGCTTCGGGAAGAAAGGGGTATGACCCAAGAACATCTTGCCGAATTGATGGGGTATTCCCACAAATCATCTATCAACAAAATTGAAATGGGAAAAGCCGACCTTCCACAATCAAAGCTGATGGAATTTGCAAAAATCTTTAATGTGTCCCCTTGCGTACTTCTCGGATATGAACCGGCATCAGATGAACAAAAACAACTTTGGGATGCCAAATTCAATGCCCATGAACAATTGAAGAATGAAGTTATCTTGATTGAATACATCCAAAAGCAGTATGGAAAAGCGGCGGTCAAAATGCTTCACTTGTTCACTTCTTTGAACGAAAATGGAAAACAAAAGGCGATTGAAAATCTTGAAGATTTAACCGCCATTGAAAAATATCTTGAAAGGAAAGGTGAATAATTGTGTTTGTAGGGTTGTCAACTACCTTTGCAAAGTTTGGGAAATTCCGTCTTGGTGCAGCTTTCCGCATTACCAAAAAGAATGCCGCCTATATGTGCATCATCCTGATGTTCGTTTGGATGTTCCAATTGATGTGGTATATGATTCTGCTGTCTTTTTGGATGGTGTATGCAGTCTTTTATGGTTTGTATTGGTGTATAAAGAAACTTGTTCAAGTAATTAAAGGTAACAGGTAACAGGGTAACACTTCATTTTTATCAGATACAAGAACATCAAAGCATATCAAATGCAGGAAATCATTGACCACTGCGGATGCGGTTATTCAACCCAAGGTGCAATCAAAAACTTGTTCGGTCAGCTTGACCGGTATGCAATGGAATTGGATGTCATTGTCAAAATGAATTCAGCGTTGATTTCTGCTGCACCAATACCACCTTCAAGCAAAGTCCCCTTTACGGAAGAAGAAATTCAAGCGTTGTGGGCAATCTCTGAAAATGAATGGGTTGATTCAGTCCTGTTTCTGCTTTATACCGGATTCAGAATCAGTGAAATGCTGACCCTTGAAAACTGCAATGTTGACCTTGACCAAATGGTAATGAAGGGCGGCATCAAGACCAAAGCCGGAAAAGACCGTCTTGTTCCGATTCATCCGAAAATCAAGGCGTTTGTTCAGCGGCATAAAGAAGAAGGCAATCGGTTCTTGTTTTCCTACAAGGGAAAGAAGATGTCACCTTCACAATACTATGTATTTTGGAATGACATCATGGAACAACTTCACACCCACCACACACCGCATGAATGCAGACACACATTCCGGTCAAGACTTGATTCAGCCGGGGCAAACAAGGTGTGCATTGATTTGATGATGGGGCATAAGTCAAAGGAAGTTGGTGAAAGGGTTTACACACATAAAACTGTTCAAGAATTGATGGATGCCATCTGTTTATTGAATTGAACAAGTATCAGGTTAGTAACAGAAAAAGCGGGAAACCCCCGAAAAATCAAGGGTTTCCCGCTTTCTTTGAAATGTTATACCATGAAATCTCGTTTTTGTAAATATAAGTTTGATAATATAATACACGTCTTCACATAAAAAACGCCGAAAAAACTGCGAGAATACAGTTTTTCTGACATAACAAAAAACTCCCGAATTTTAAACCGATTCTCACAAATGCGCAATACCAGTTCCGCAATTAGATTCTTTTTCAACATACAGACGCTTTTAGAAAATATAAAAATTTGTTAGTATTAATATTTTACAATATATTAATTGTAAAGCGGCTTTTGTGTTATACTATTAAAAATAGTTTCTTTTAATAGTTTCTTTTCATTGTCCGCCGAATATTTTATTATAAAATATTATACATTTAAAAAAACAGTTTACTGAATCAAAGCATAACAAAGCAAAAGAGAGGAAATATCAATACCATGGAAAAAGATACAACAGCCGACGAAAAAGCCAAGCTTGCCGACTTACAGAAAAAGCTTGCGGTTTATCAACAAAGCATAAAAAAGAATAAAATACCAATAATTATTATCCTTGAGGGCTGGGGTGCATCTGGAAAAGGAAACGTGATTTCCGGCATTATAAAAGAGCTTGATCCGCGGGGGTTTAAGGTATATACGACAGGCGAATCAAATGAAGAAGAGAAAAAGTTTCCACTGCTGCGACGTTTCTGGACAAAAATTCCTCTTTACGGAAATATTTCAATTTTTGACCGCTCATGGTACCGCGACGTTTCAATTTCCGCGGTTGAGGACGGTCTTTCCGAAAATGAAGTGAATCATCGCCTGCGCGATATATCCGTAATGGAAAAAATGCTCACCGACGACGGCTATTTAATAATAAAAATTTTTCTTAACATAACAAGAAAGGAACAAAAAAAACGCTTTTCGGAACTTGAGAAAAACAAGAGCACCGAATGGCGCGTCACTTCGAATGACTGGCGGCACAACAGAATGTTCGATGCCTACAAATCCGCTTTTCAAAGTATGATAAAAAATACCAATACCCAGAATGCGCCATGGCTTGTTATCGACGCGAACAATTCGCGCAGTACCGTATATAAGGCCTTATCCGAACTCTGCAAAATTCTCAAAAATAAGCTTGACGAAATACAGTGTGACGAAGATATTCACGTGGAAAACAAAACATCGGAATTTTCCGTCAGAACAGGCGCTGATATTAAAAAAAATCCGATTTTTTCCCTCGGCGAAGTCGATCTTTCACCAACGATGGAAAACAAACTGTACAAGGAAAAACTTAAAAAGCTTCAAAGACGTCTTTTCGAGCTTCATAATGAAATATACCTTCACCGCCGACCTCTTATAATTGTCTTTGAGGGCTGGGACGCGGCAGGAAAGGGCGGAGCCATAAAACGCCTTGTCGGAGGACTCGATCCGAGAGGGTATGAAGTTATTCCAATCAGCGCACCTAACGAAGAGGAACGCAATAAGCATTATCTGTGGCGCTTCTGGTCATCGCTTCCCAAAAACGGACACATCGCCATATTCGACCGCTCATGGTACGGCAGAGTTATGGTAGAACGCATTGAAGGGTTCTGTTCTGAACAGCAATGGAAACGAGCGTATGAAGAAATTAATTACTTTGAGCGCGAACTTTACGAAAGAGGTACTATACAAATTAAGTTTTGGCTTCATATCAGTCCCGAAGAACAATTGAAACGATTTAACAAAAGACTGGAAAATCCAGAAAAAAACTGGAAAATTACTGAGGAGGACTGGAGAAATCGGGAAAAATGGACTCAATACGAAACCGCCGTGAACGACATGCTGAGATACACAAATACCGATTACTCTCCATGGATAATCATACCGGGCAACGATAAAAGATATGCACGCCTCAATGTACTGGAAAATGTAATCTCTCAGCTTGAAAATGAACTTTAAGTATTTAAAGATATGAATAATATAATTTCTTGACAAACATTATTTTTTATGGTACAATAAAGTTGTATTGAAATTTACAAAAGAGAAATATTAAAGTCGAAGCTAAAAATTAACCTGTACAAGGTTTCTTTTACGCGCTGACGCTGTATATATCCGCCGTCTGTCTTTACAGACGTAATTATTCGCTTTGACCGCGAGTTTCTGTTTCCCTGATACGGAGGTAATGATTTTTATGAAGAAATTATCTGTTCTCGTTCTTGCATTATTGATGCTTTTCTCCGCGGCGGCTATGTCTGCCTGCACCGATCCGCTTGAAAAAAAGGTTGAGGAAATGAATACTGCGTATACCGAATTCGGAGACGCGTTTTATAATGCTGTAAAAAACTGTTCATTCAACAACGTATATGATTCCGATGAGCTGTCCCCTAAATTTTCCGAATGGTCAGCACTTCTTAAAGAAGCCAAAACCACTACAAGAAATTACAGTGAATACGATGAAGCAGGTCTCGACGAATTCATTACCAAGTGGAAGGCAGCAACCGAAGAATTGAATTCTCTGGCTGAACAATACCCTCTTCCGGCAAATCTTGAAACCGAAACATCTGCGGAAACTGAGTAATTTTTGTTAGTTATCAATGCGGCGACCGCGGCAAAGCTTTTACGCCTTGCCGCGGTCCTTTAATTTTCTATTTATTTTATATATCCGTTTGCAGGCTAAAACTTAGCAGCCGCATCCACTATTACGGCTGGAACCGCCGCATGAGCAGTTTCCGCAAGCAAGCATAAGAACAAGGATAATAAGAATTATAATCCACAGACAATCATCATTAAAAAGGTTGCAAAGACAATTCATTTGAAAGCCTCCCATAATATTAAACGTTTTTGTTTTTTTATTTTACACAAATATATTCCGGAAATAACATTAGTGTCGGAAGCATCAACCTTTTCCGTTTTTGCTTCCTGATAACATATTATGACTTTCAAAAAATTTCGTTACTGATTTACGGGAAAAAATTTTTAAGACAGAACCGCACGTCTATACCTGCCGGCTCTGTCTTTTATTTTATCTGTGCATATTCTACTATGACTACGACTACGCACCGCGCATAATATCTCCCGGTTTTATCTCAAACGGTACTCTTACCTTAAATTTCATATACGGGTGCGGTACTGCCGGAATCGACTCTCCCCTGTCATCATAAAGCTCCTCGGCAATAAATTCCCGCGACAGCCTTCCAGGTGAAATAATTTTGACCGCATCACCCGCTTTAAATTTATTTCGCTGAATAAAACCTGCAAGACCTGTTTCTGCATCATACGATTCTGCAATCGCCAAATAAGCTTTTTCCCTTATATATCCACGGCTAACGTCGCTTATAAGCTGCGGCGCTCTGTCACAATCGTCATAAAAAAATCCCGTTCCGTATTCACGGTGACTTACGCTTTCGAGTTCTTCAAGAAGCCGCCCCGTTTCTAAATCTACACCGCTGCTCCAACTGTCGATTGCCATTCTGTACGCATTTGAAGCAACAGCGGTATAATATGCACTTTTCATACGTCCCTCAATCTTAAAGGAATTTATTCCGGCCTCACAAAGCTCTCCGACATGCTCAATCATACATAAATCCTTGGAGCTCATAATAAAAGTTCCAAGCTCATCCTCCTCTACAGGATACCGCTGTCCTGGTCTCGATTCCTCTTCGATTTCATAAAATCGGCCGTTCTCAAAAGCTGCACCTTTTTGTAAGGTTCCGCTGTTTTTGTTGTTTTCATTATTTACGTTTTTATTTTCGTTTTTTACATTGTTTCCGCTGTAAAGTTTGTAATTCCATCGGCACGGTTGAGCGCACATTCCGCGGTTTGCATCACGTCCGATAATCGACGCTGACAAAAGACATCTTCCGCTCCATGATACGCACATCGAACCGTGAACAAAAACTTCAAGTTCAATCTCCTCCGGCACCCGTCTCCTGATTTCTTTTATCTCATTTAATGTCAGCTCTCTTGCAAGCACGATTCGCGACGCTCCGAGCTTATGCCACGCTATACAGTCCGCATGGCTAACGGAGCCGGCCTGAGTCGAAATATGCATCTGAACATTCGGAACAAGCTCTCTTGCAAGCGCCGCAACACCCAAATCCGCTACAATCAAAGCGTCAATTCCGGTTTTTCCGAGTTCTTTAAGATAATCCGCAAGGGCAGGGTACTCCAATACATGAGGCATTGTATTCACAGTAACATAGACTTTTACACCTCGGTCATGCGCATATTTAGCCGCTCTTTCAATCTCGGCATACGTAAAATTATCGGCGGCCGCGCGCATTCCGAACATCTGACCGGCGAGATAAACAGCATCCGCTCCGTATCTCACCGCTGTTTCAAATTTTTCATAATTCCCGGCCGGAGCAAGTAATTCCGGTTTCTTTTTCATGACATCTACCTTTTCTATCAAAAGACTCTGCTTATCCGGCAACAGTCATTTTATTAAACAAAATCCATCCGTCGTTTATACTGAACGCCGCAAAAGTGCCGTTCACACATTCGGTCACATACTCATAAGCCATCGGTAAAACAATGTCTCCGTTCGTATCGATTACACAATACTGTCCGCTGCTGTTTCCGACAACCGCAAGCCCTTCATAAAACGGTTTCGCGGATATAAAAATCGGATCGGTAATCCATTTGCCGGTATAGTCCATATATCCGTACAGCCCGTTCCTTTCAAGAAGCAGCACTCCGTCTGAATAAGCGCAAAGTTTATATCCGGTTGGAATAGCAAAATACTGCCCGTTTTCATAGATAAGAGTATCCTCTTCTCTTACACGGATTCCAAGCGAATAATAATCGTAAAGACCTCGCACGACTCGCATAAGGCCGTGATCAAACCGAAACATTCCGATTGACTCCTCTCCGAAAGTTTCAGGAAGATAAATTCCGTCTATAACAAGATTGTCAATATTGGTCTCCTGGTTAAATTTACGTCCGTAGGGATCAAGAACTACCTCTCCCGTACGGTCAATCATCTGCATGTGGCCGTCCTGAAGCGTTACAAAAGCATAGCCGGCCGCATTAAATTCAGATGCAAAATAATACTGAGCCTGAATTACTTCATTTCCTGACGCATCCATATAACCCCAAAGGCGAACATCGCAGACCCTCTTTTCGTAAGGCGGTACGCGCTCACTCTCAACAGTCAGCTGCTCCTCTCCTTTGAATTCTATAACGCGGTTGACAAAGTTTGTAACATCAGTTCCGTCAAGAAGCGAGAACAGACGAATTTCTTCTTTATCAACATAAAACCGGTAAAGCTTTGCCGGATTTTCCATGTCGGATTTTGAATATGAATAGCTCAGCGCCGTACCGAAATCAGGATCAAAATTGATCTCCGCAAGTGTTCCTGTACCCTCGATTATATAATAATACTTTCCGTCTTTAGAAAAAAGAGGATTTCCGTTTCTGTCTCTTTGATAGACAAGCGTAAGCTCGTCGATACCTTCCGCGACAATATTCCCCGCACTGTCAAGTACGTTTATACTCCTTCCGTCATCGCACAGAAGATAGTCCATATATGCACGCATCGCAGGTATACTTTTATAATTGTAATTTACAGGATTAAATTCTGACCTGTAACTGAAATAGTCCGGAAGGGAAAATGATGTTTCTACTATGCCAACTGTAAAGCTGCCCGGAACATAGTCCTGCGAGGAAAAAACATACCCTGCCTGAGCAAGCTCCGAGACCGTTTGAATTCCCGCCGTTGCGCTATAATATTCCATAGAATCGAATTTTCCCGGCGATTCCGTTTCAGCAGGAGACTCGGTTTCCATGATAGGCTCTGTCTGCGGAACAGTTATCTTCTCTGTATCCTGCGTGGTTTCCTCTTCGGTACCCGGCACAGTTAAATGATTTACCTGAAAAATAATCGCCGCCGCAGATACAGCACAAAGAGCCGCCGCAGATACAAGCGTAATGACAACATTTTTTTGACGAATATTTTTTATACGCTTTTTATCTGAATTTTTTTCAGACATTATTCCATCATCCTTTCATACCGTAGTATTTAGCCGAATAAATCAATGGTGGTATTTTCCGCCTGCACCGATATTAAGCGCACGGTATAACTGTTCGAGAAGTATTACACGCATCAGCGGATGCGGAAACGTCATTCTTGAAAAAGAAAGTCTGAGATTGCATTTTGATTTGACGGCCTCACTCATTCCGTCAGTCCCTCCGATTATAACGGCAATTTCCGAATATCCTCTGATTTTAATATCTTCGATTTTTTCCGCAAATTCCTCAGACGAAAGCTGCCTGCCCTCTATGCACAATGCAATTTTATAAGCGCGCAACGGCAGCACGGAAACAATTTCCGAATCTCCCGTAACCTCTATTGTTTTCAGCCTGCAATACGAAGACATTCTTTTCTCATATTCCGCAGCCGCTTCACGAAGATATGCTTCCCGAAGCTTGTCTACACATATTATGGTAATCCCAAGCATAATTTAACCACGCTTTCTGTAACACATACAGTTTCCAGACTTCCGCCCGCATTTCTTCAGAACATTTCATCAATGAACAAAATCAGGCACGGAATAAAAAAACTCTGTTCCCTGCTCAGCTGATTATTCAATAAATGGTCAAAGACCTTATATAAAACGCTTCAGCGTTGGATTTTACCATCGCCCGAAAAAGCGAACAGAACACGCCCACAATAGCAGCAAACGAATTTATAAATGATTATTCAAATGACCAGCTTTGCAAACAATCGGATTTGCAGAAGTAAAGCCTTTTATAGGAGCCAGCTTTAAAAACGACCAGATTCGCAAACACAGAGATCTCGCTTATAGTTATATCAATTTTGTAATTCGCCCTGCGCTTGCTACCTGAAGATTAACAAAAGAGTATCCGATAGAATCAAGCCGCCGCCTCGTTTCAGTATAAGCAAATTCGGGGGTGTTATTATGCTCGCTGATGTGTGCAAGCATAATATTTTTTACTCCGCAGGTCACAAGATACGCGGCAGTCTCTGCACAGCATACATTCGATAAATGACCGTATTTAGATAAAATCCGACGTTTCAGCGCAGGCGGATAAGGACCCCTTTTCAGCATTTCAACATCATGGTTTGATTCAAGCACTACGCTGTCACAGTATGAAAGCGTCTCTGTAATCTCATCAGGTACAAATCCAAGGTCGGTAGCAATTCCTACATTTCCGTAATCTGTTCTCACCACGTAACCTACACTCATATGACTGTCATGCGGTGTTATAAAGGATGAAATCTCACAATCGTTAAGAGATACACTGTAAAGCGGATCATGGATTACCAGCTTTTTCTCGTCACATCTCAGCCCTGCGGCGGAAGGTTCGGTTATATGTATCGGAACATCATATCTTTTTGAAAAAACATTAAGCGCAGATATATGGTCACTGTGTTCATGAGTTATAAATACCGCGTCAATCTCTTCCGGGGCAATATTAATTTCTTTCAGAGAACTGCAAAGCGCACTGCATGTCAGTCCGGCATCGAACAACATACACGTATTTCCGGCTTTTACAAAAATACTGTTCCCTTTCGAGCCGGAATATAAAGTTATAACTGATAAATCTGACATATCACGAAAGCCACTCCGGTAAAAACAATACTATATAGTCTATCAAAAAAGTAAGCAAAAACGGAATCAGAAAAATTAATATGATACGGGCAATCTTCTTGTCATGTTCCCAGCGCATATAAAAACCGTCCTTTTTCTCCTCGCTCCACTGTTCGGGCAGCATGTCGCGTTCCGGCAGCGCGGAAGAAAATCCCTTATTGAAAAAGAGAAAAAGTACGAGTAATATGGTAAGAATTATAAGATATATCGGATATACCGGCTTGAATTCAATCGCAACCAATCCCTCAAATAAACCAAATATTACAGAAAAAGAAATTATAAAATATATTAATGTTTTTATATTCTTTTTCCTCTTTTCAAAATCCGAAGCTTTTTCAGCAGGGACAATCTTTTTGTATCTCATTTTGATTTCGCAATTCCTCTACCTGAAATTTATCACACAAAAATTCCGGAAAATAATTTAAAAACCTCTTTTTTCTGATGTCTGCTTCTGATTACTCCATACAACACAAAAATAAAGGTTAAAAGACCATAACAGCGCCACTGCTCCGTACCTGCATCACCGTACACGAGCCCTGGCCGAATAATTTCTCCATTCCCACACGGAATTCTTCTACAAACTCATTAGGTACAAACGCCTGTACAGTTCCGGCAAAACCGCCTCCATGAACTCTCCATGCGGCATTTTTGCCCTTTAAAAGTCGTGCCGACATCTCAAGAGCAAGCGCGATTCCCTGATGTTCTATTTGCTTCGGTGAATATATATTCTGCAAAAGACGTTCAGACGATTCCCCGGACTCCAAAATTATTCTTAAAAACTTTGCCGCATCATGCTTCAGCATTGCCGCTTTAAGCTCTTCAACACGAATATTTTCGTCAGCAAAATGAAGCGCACGGAGTATTGCCCGATCGCCAGTCTCCCTGCGAAGCTCAGGAATTGCCGCAACCAGAGCATCTGAATCTACAGACCTCAAAATCCTTTGTCCGAAATGCGCCGCAACATTTTTCATCTCAGAAGGAATTGCGCTGTAATCATCACTTAAATCGGAATGATCACCTCCGGTATCCGTTATACACATGCTGATACCTAATTCGGAAAAATCGACGTCAAGCTTTTCAATCTTCGGAGCCGCCTCATTTTTAAAATCAATCATTACCAATCCGCCTATAGAACAAATAGCCTGATCCATAAGTCCGCATGTTTTCCCGAAATATTCTATCTCCGCATACTGCGATATTTTCGCGATTTCTACGGCGTCCAATCTGTTCTCATTGTAATAGAAATTCAGCGCTGTTCCGACGGCAGCTTCGAAGGCTGCGGAAGATGATAAGCCAGACCCGCGTTTTACATTGCTTGTTATATATGCGTTAAAGCCTCCGACGCTGCATCCGCGGTCCGTAAACCCAGCGCAAACGCCGGCGGCCAAAGCCGCTGTTGTAAACTTTTCCGGAGGCGTCTTCATAGCTTCGTCTATATCAAAAGATACAAATCCAAAGCCTTCGCTCATTATATTGATTTTTCTTTCAGCTATAGGAGAAGCAACCAAAATCAGGTCAACATCTACCGCGCAGCCAATTACCAATCCACCGTTATGATCGGTGTGATTTCCGCATATTTCACTGCGTCCGGGAACAGAAAAAATATGAACGTCATTGTCAACCTTTCCATCCCCGTATTTAACCGAAAATCTATCAAGCGCAGATATATATCTGCTTTTCTGGCGCATAAGCGTTTTATTTCCGTAAAGCATTGAAAATCGATCGTCAAACTCTCCGCGTTCGATTGCCCATCTTAAAAAAGAGGTTTTCATATAACTACCACGCCTTTAAAACAAAGGCTTCCTTAAAGTTTAAGAATATTAAAAATAATCCGAGCCCATCTGTTCAGGTATTCTCTGGCAATATGATAATACTCAGAATACAGCTCTCTCTACCCGTGTGCATTTAAAATCCGAAATATCTATATCAAATACCGCGCCGTGCATTGTTATATGCTCCTCAGCGAATTCAAACCTCACCGGCATTGACGTCGTAAGCCGCTCTATTATTTTCTCTGTGCGGACTCCGAGCACAGAATTGTCAGGACCGCACATTCCGAGATCAGTTATATATCCTGTTCCGTTCGGCAAAATACATTCATCAGCAGTCTGTACATGCGTATGCGTGCCGTATACAATTGAAATTTTCCCGTCAAAGCATCTTCCGATTGCAATTTTTTCGGAAGTAGCTTCCGCATGTACATCAAGCGCCGCAAAATCATAGCGCCCTTTATAATAGTCAAGTATTCTGGAAATACATCTTATTGGATTCTCAAGAGGTTCCATATAAATTACACCAAGAACATTTATAATCAATAAACGGTATCCGCATACATCCGTTATTATGTGACCTTCTCCCGGAGCTGTAGCATGATAGTTTGCCGGACGAAGAACCGGATGCCCTTCATCAAGCCATGAATGCATCTCCTTTTTTCTCCAGATATGATTTCCGGATGTTATTGTGTCAACTCCGGACGTCAGTAATTTCTTGGCGCTTGCAGGATCAAGTCCGTTGCCGACACATGCATTTTCTCCGTTTGCAATAACAAAATCAATATCATTGTCCTCTCTGAATTTCCACAGCCGGGCAGAAATTTCAGACACAGCGCCGGGACTTACAATATCCCCCAGCGCAAGAATTCTAAGAGTGTTCTTTTTCATCAGAGTTTATATCCTTTCAGCGGATAAAGCTTTAAGTATATACAAAAGAATGACCATAATTGTATATACAGACGATCTTACAAATATAAAATTGTCTGTAAAAAACTGCTCCTTTTCATAAACCGGTCATCCCAAAGAAAAATATTACCTTCAAAGAGCGACATTATAAAAAGGAGCATATTCTTTTATTATTACTTATATATTACTTAATTACTTAGCGAAATCTATCGCCCTGCTCTCGCGGATTACATTTATTTTTATCTGTCCGGGATATTCGAGCTCTGCCTCGATTTTCTTTACGATATCACGGGCAACAAGCACCATCTGTTCGTCATTGACTTCTTCAGGCTTAACCATAATACGTATTTCACGGCCCGCCTGAATTGCGTATGCTTTCTCAACGCCGTCAAAGCTTTCGGATATTTCTTCAAGCTTCTGCAAACGCTTGATATAATTGTCCAAATCTTCCCGACGTGCGCCGGGGCGCGCAGCGGAAATTGCGTCTGCCGCCTGTACAATCATAGCTATTATCGTACGCGGCTCAACATCGTTGTGATGTGCCTCAATCGCATGAATAACATCTTTATTTTCCTTATATTTTCTGGCAATATCAACACCCAGCTGAACGTGTGATCCCTCAACCTCCTGCGTCAGTGCCTTACCAATATCATGAAGAAGCCCTGCGCGCTTTGCCAAGGTATTATCTACTCCAAGTTCATCGGCAATAATTCCTGAAAGATGCGCTACCTCAATCGAATGCACTAAAACATTCTGTCCGTAGCTTGTACGGAATTTAAGTCTTCCCAAAATTTTAATAAGCTCATTGTTTATTCCGTGTATTCCCGTTTCAAAGGTTGCGCGTTCTCCCGCCTGTTTTATTGACAAGTCTACCTCTCGCTTTGCTTTTTCTACCATCTCTTCAATTCTTGAAGGATGAATTCGTCCGTCGGTAATCAGTTTTTCAAGAGCAATTCTCGCAACCTCGCGTCTGACCGGATCAAAGCTTGAAAGTGTAATTGCCTCCGGCGTGTCATCAATTATGAGATCAACACCCGTAAGGGTTTCTATAGTCCGGATATTTCTTCCTTCACGGCCTATAATGCGCCCCTTCATATCGTCGCTGGGAAGCGGTACAACAGAAACCGTTGCCTCGGAAGAATAGTCAGCCGCGCACCGTTGGATTGCAAGCGAAATAATCTCCTTCGCTTTCATCTCCGCATTTTCGCGCATTTCACTCTCAATTTCAATAATGCGCATTGCCGTTTCATGGCGAACTTCACTTTCTATTTTCGAAAGCATTTCCTCCTTTGCTTCTGCTGCAGTAAGTCCTGCAACATGTTCGAGCCTTGAAAGCTCGGAATCTCTTATTTTCTTAATTTCTTCCTGCAAATCAGAGTTTTCTTTAATTTTACGGTTCAGAGTTTCTGACCTATGTTCAAGACTTTCCATTTTTTTGTCAAGAGACTCTTCCTTAGATACAAGCCTTTTTTCAAGCTGGTTAAGCTCAGTCCTTCTCTCTTTCATATCCCGCTCATTATCATTCTTCGCGCGGATAATATCCTCTTTTGCTTCAAGCAAAAGCTCCTTCTTTTTAGTTTCTGCCTGTTTGATACCTTCGTCAATAATTTTTTTCGCCTGAATCTCTGCCGAGCCGATTTCAGCTTCGGCAACTTTTTTGCGGTATGTAATTCCGGCGAATACACCGACCCCCAAGCCGACTATCAAAGCAATAACCGTAAATACTGCACCTAATATGGGATTCATAGAGCACCTCCTTAAACTTTTTTTAAATTCTTAATGTCAATAATAATTGTAAAATCCGCAAAATCAAATTAGATTCTGTAGTACGGAAAGCAAGCAGGGCATTATAAATAATAAGACACAAAGCCTTTCCGTTTTCTGATTAAATAATTAAAAATACTGCCGCATGTAAAAAGAATGCGTCACGATATGACGTGATTCTTTTACAGCCGCAGTACAGCAGTAAAAATATAGAATATGATTATAAATCGCTGAAGCAAGTCTGTATTAAGATTATCTCTTGATACCTCTTCGGTTCTCCTCTTAAGACTACAATAAAAATTTTACAATTTTCTTACACAAAACAGATAACAAAAACATTCCGCAGTAATTGTTTTTCAATCTTATTATCTCTTTTTTCGGTTAAAAACCTGATATATATAGTAAAAATTTTGTATAAATCTATGCAAAAACCGCCGTATTCTCAATATGCGACAGCGAAAAAGCGCGCGAATATTCACTTTTGTGACATCGCCCTATATAATAATCTATAAAAATCAACTGTGATTAAGGTTAAAGCCTTTACAACACAAGCATCATACCATTAATATTGTAATACAATCCGCTGTGCTTGTCAAGTGTTATTTTTAAGTAAACTAATAAGGAAGAAAAAAATTAACAATAGACAGTTCTTTATTTTATTAAAATTGTACTCATTCCGGAGAAAGCTTCCTGCTCAAGTCTCTTAAAGTCAAGCTTATTTTCCTGTTCAATCACCTTATAAAGCTCCGGTTTTGTCTTAGGGTGTTTAGGTGTAAATACCGTACAGCAGTCCTCATAAGGCAAAATCGAAGTTTCAAAAGTTCCTATCTTTCTTGCAACCTCGACAATCTCTTCTTTATCAAGTCCTATGCACGGCCGAAAAACAACGCGGTCACAAACACTGTTTGTCACAGCAAAAGCATCCATTGTCTGGCTTGCAACCTGTCCCAGACTTTCTCCGGTAATTAACGCGCCGCATTTAAAGCGACCGGCGGCGCGGCATGACAGGCGCATCATAAAACGGCGCAGAAGCAATGTAAAATATTCCTCTGCGCAGGATTTACGAAGTTCCTCCTGAATTTTCGTAAGCGAAATAACATGCATATGAATCGGTCCGCACCATTCGCTCATTATGCGTGCAAGCTCAAACACTTTTTCCCTTGCTCTTTCGCTTGTATACGGAAAGCTTTCAAAATGAAGCGCGTCGATTGCTACTCCTCTTTTCGCCATCATCCAGCCTGCCACAGGACTGTCAATTCCTCCGGACAGCAACAAAAGCCCCCTTCCGCCCGAACCAACAGGAAGTCCGCCGGCACCTTTTACCGAATCAATATACACATATGCATTTTGAGCTCTTATTTCAACACGTACGACAACATCCGGATTTTTTACATCTACACGGAGCCGGGAAGCATTTTTTAAAATCAGCGCGCCCACCTCCGCCGATATTTCAGGCGATGTCAGTGAAAACGTCTTATCCCCGCGTTTTCCCTCAACCTTAAAAGTCCTGTACTCCCTTCTGTTAATCTCCGGAAGAATATAACCGAGCACCGCAGAAAAAATTGCGTTCATATTCTTTTCTGTAACGGCAGCCTTTGCGACCGTGACAATTCCAAAAACTTTCCGAACCGCGTCAAACGCTCCTTCGATATCCGTCTCTTCTTCAAAATCACCGTCACAAGCTTCGGGCTTTATATAAGCAATGCTCTGTGCGCTTGTAACACTGAAACGGCCGAACGGTTCTATTCGATGTTTGATTTGCTTCAGCATAACAGTTTCAAATTGCTTTTTATTAAGTCCCTTAAGGACAATTTCACCGTATTTGCACAGTATTATTTCATTCATTTTGTTTTTCCTTCATTTTATTGCCTATTGCAAATATTAAAGAACTCACATCGAGCAAAATCAGATATGCATATATGCATAGTACCGCGGCAAAGAATTTTTGAATTTTTTTAAAACTATTTTCGCATATACCGAGGTATCACCGGCAATCCTCCGAGATTCAGCAGATAATCTCCGGAACGAAGTATATCTGCAAGCTCAAATGTGTTTCCGGGAAGCGTTTTAGTATAAATTCCGCCGAGGCCGGCAGTCCCCGGATGATGAAAATCACTTCCTGAAACAATGATCCCGCCGACTTCTTTTGCATATTTTGCCGCAAATCCCAACATACTGTTATGATGCGGATGAAGATTTATAACCTCTACTCCGTCCAATAACGACGGCTCCATTCTCAGACACCCATGACGGCAAGGATGCGCCTGAATAAATATCATATTGTCATTATGATATTTTTTTCTGAAATCCGAAAGTCCGGTTGCAAGATTCGGAAACAAATTTCTTGTCTCCTGACCGTCTACTCCATATACAAGATAATCGTTGCTGTTTTCAGTAAAACGAGCTTCAATTCCGTAAATTAAAGTAAGCCCTGTTCTCTCTGCCTCTTCAGCCGCGCGGTAATAATCTTCCATATACCGGTCTACATAGTCTTTTGCAGATTCTCCGTCCTTCATTAGTCCAAAATTAAGATGATTTGTCAAAACAATCGCATCATAGCCGATTTCAGAATAAATATGTACGACCTCTTCGGGCGAAAAATCTGCACACGGACTCGCGGGATTGGAATGGCAATGCATTTCTATTTTAAATTTGTATTCCTCCAATAAGTTTTGAAGGTCTTTTTCGCTGGTCATATCCGCATATCCTCATAAATCTATAGTTTAATATTTGAGTATACATTACATAGTTGATAAAAGTTTGAATAAAAAATTAACTAACAAACAATTTAACTGTTTGTTAATAGAGCTGAAGCAAATAAATGATATAATTTTAATGTTAAAAATAGTTATTATGGCTTTATAACTTTTTGATATTGTGTCAACAATATTACCGTTAAAATATTTTAATAAATGGTCAACCGTACGTCAGTGTTATTTCAGCAATAATTTTTATTTTCATCATTTTTTCATCACATAAGCCGCTTATAATAAAATCACAAAAGAAAGAGCGATCCGCTCAGATAAGAAGAAATGAAAGGATGGCAGAACTATGTATAACGAAAACGATAACAACAGAAATTATCCTGACAGCGAACATGATAACAGCATGTCCGGGGATAAAAACGAAAATATAAATTCCGCATCAGAAACTTTTGAATCAAATACTCAGTCAGACAAATTTTCAGGAGAACAGGAAAATCAAATAAATCAAGCCTCTGACAGCTCCTCCTCTTATTCGGGTATTCAAAATGAGGAAAAAGCAAGCTACAATCAGAATTTTAACAATTCAACCCCTAATTATGCAGGCGGCGCGCCATGGCAGCACCCGTACGGAGATAACCAACGGGAAACGCAAAATAATCAAAATTCCACTCCGTCCTGGAACGGAAATGAATACTCATATAAGCCGCAGACTCAACCGTATAATATTCATTCCGCTCCAAATGAAAATCAGAATATGCAAAATTTCAGTACACCTCAGAACCAATATACATCTTATCAGTCTGATCCGACAAAAAACCGCGGTTTTAAAAAGCAGAAACGGGGCGGTATGTCAAAAGGCGGAATTGCTGCGTTAATTGCCGTATGTATTTTAGTTTCCGGAGCCGCCGGGGTCGGCGGTACAATCGTAGCAAATCGTTATCTTGATAACAACTCAACAGAATCAACGTCCAATACAGACTCTTCTATCATTTATCAGAATGTAAATTCAAAAGAAAATCTTGGAGATACAAATTACAATGTAGCAAATGTAGTTCAGGCCGTTGCAGATACAGTTGTTGAAATTGTTACTGAACAGGTGTCTACAAATTCAATCTTCGGTCAGTATATCAGTACAGGTGCGGGAAGCGGAGTAATTTTAACTGAAGACGGCTATATCGTCACCTGCGCGCACGTAATTGAAGGAGCAACGACGGTCAAAGTTACCCTCACCGACGGTACATCATATGATGCGACCGTAGTCGGATCCGATACTCAAACTGATATAGCTCTCATCAAAATCGAGGCAACAGGCCTTACAAGTGCAGTAATCGGAGACTCCGATACGCTGGTCGTCGGCGAGCCCGCGATTGCAATCGGAAACCCGCTTGGTGAGCTCGGCGGTACAACAACAAGCGGCATTATCAGCGCGCTTGAACGTGAGGTAACAATTGACGGCACGACATATAAACTTCTTCAGACAAATGCTGCAATAAATCCCGGTAATTCCGGTGGAGCACTTTTTGACAACAATGGTAATCTTATAGGTATCGTAAATGCAAAAGAGTCAGGAACGGCAATTGAAGGACTTGGTTTTGCAATACCGATAAATGATGCCATGGAGGTTGTTGAACAGCTTAAATCGAATGGATACGTATCCGGAAGACCGGCATTCGGAATTTATGTCTATGACGTCTCGGATGACACGGCTCTTTACGGTCTTAGAAATTCCGACTACAAAGCTCTTCTTAACTACGTAAATAATTACGGTGTTTATTTCTTAAAGTATACCGACGGGCAAACAGGAGATTTACAGTTTGGTGACCGTATCGTAGCTATCGACGGAGTTACCGTATCTAATCAGGCAGATTTAAAATCCCTTCTTTCCGAATACAAAATAGGGGATACGGCAACAGTTACCGTTTCAAGGATCAGTGATTCTCAATCAGGAAGAAGTAATATGCTGGATGTTACGATTACTCTGATTGAAGCCGCGGCAAATAATTAATTTCATATACTGCACGTTAAGGAACGGAGCACTCCGTTCCTTAACGGCGTTAATCATTGCCACATTTAATCCATTATGGAATAACTTTTTCAGAGCGTCAAAGTCCTTAACGTAACAACACGGTTTAAATTAGATTTATATATTAAAGATTTAATTAATTAAGTTCTATATCTAAAAACACTATATCTGCGCAATTAAAAAATTTTTATTAAAGGAGTTTCATTCTCATGTATAACCTTCTCATTGCAGACGATGAAGAAATGATTCGCAATTTAATACGTAAATATGCGGAATTTGAAGGTCACAAGGTAACAGAGGCAAGCGATGGAATGGAAGCCGTGATGCTCTGCAGAAATAACAAATATGATTTAATAATAATGGATATTATGATGCCCGAATTAGACGGATTTTCAGCATGCAGAGAAATTCGCAAAACCGCAGATACACCGATTATCATGCTTTCCGCGCGAGGGGAAGAATATGACAAAATTAACGGATTTGAACTTGGCATTGATGACTATGTAGTAAAACCGTTTTCACCTAAAGAACTGATGCTCAGGATAAACGCCATTCTGCGAAGGTCATCTCCTACGGCAGAAAAGGAAGATCCAAACCGGAAAAAGGATATTTTTTCCGCTGAAGGCTTAACCGTAGATTTTACTGCGCGTATTGTTTACATAGATGAAAAAAGAATTCAGATGTCACCAAAAGAATATGAACTTCTTTTCTATTTTATAAAAAACAAAAACATTGCTCTTTCCAGAGAAAAACTTATAACTAATGTTTGGGGCTACGACTTCTACGGCGATGACCGTACTCTTGACACACATGTCAAGCTTCTTCGCCGTTCGCTCGGAAAATACGCAAAATTTATTGTTACTTTACGGGGAGTCGGATACCGCTTTGAAACGGATAATTAATTTTACAGAAAAAAAGAAAGCCTTCCTTCAGAAAAAAGAGCTTGATGATACGGCCACCAAGAAAAGAGAGCCTGATACACCAGGAAAAAAACAGCTTCACAAAGGTGTAAAAATTAAATGGCATATATTTTTGTGGTTTTCTCTTTTCACCGCAATTGTTCTTATTATCCTCTGGCTTTGTCAGGTTGTATTTCTTGATGCAATATATAAAAATATAAAAACAAAAGAGATCACACGCACAGCATCTCTTCTCAAAAACTCAATAGACGATTCGGATTTTGACACACTTGCTGAAACGGTCGGACTAAAAAATGATATATGTCTTTTAATTCTCCGGATGACGAATGATAAAGAAGCAATTGAAATTTTTTCGGTTGAAGCACTTCGCAGCTGCCTTATACACAATGCGGAAAAAAACAGTATATTCGTTTTTTACGATTCCGCCAAAAATTCTGGAGGCTCAAGTATTCAGCATTTCAGATACAGCAGCGAAAGAAGAAGCTACATCAGCAGCGAAAGCGCTCTTTATGAGCTGCTTCCCGCAGATAACGAAAGTATAATTTACTCTGAAATTACAACAGACGGTGACGGAAACACTATTCTTATTTTACTGAACTCGGTAATATCGCCCGTAAATGCAACTGTAAGTACACTCAACCGTCTTCTTTCCGTAATATCGGTCGTTCTTGTCCTTCTTGCGCTTATAATGTCACTTCTTATATCAAGAAAAATTGCCAAACCGATTGTTAATCTGAGCAGCGGCGCGAAACAGCTTGCAACCGGCAACTACAATGTTGATTTTACCGCATCCGGTTATCGTGAAATCGGCGAACTTGCACGAGCTCTCGATTACGCTGAGCACGAACTTTCAAAGGTAGACGCTCTGCGGCGGGAACTTATTGCAAATATTTCCCATGATCTGCGCACCCCTCTAACAATGATTTCGGGATACGCTGAAATCATGAGGGATATTCCTGATGAAAATTCTCCGGAAAATCTTCAGATTATAATTGATGAATCAAATAGACTTACGTCACTTGTAAATGATGTTCTCGATATATCAAAGCTTGAAGCCGGCGTACGTACAGTAACACCATCATACTTCAGTTTGACGGATGCAATAAAAACAGCGCTTCTTCGGTATAATAAGCTGATGGAACAAAAGGGATATATAATCACTTTTAATTCACAAAATAATATAACTGTCAATACGGATAAAACATTACTTATGCAGGTTTTTTATAATCTCGTAAATAATGCCCTTACCTATACTGGAGCTGACAAGCAAATCTACGTATCTCAATCAGTCAGCGAGGAGAGCAAACGCGTCCGCATTTCTGTTACGGATACTGGCGACGGCATTGCTCCGGATAAGCTTCACCTTATCTGGGATCGTTATTACAAAGTAGATAAAGTTCATAAAAGAGCCGCAGTCGGCACCGGACTCGGTCTTTCAATCGTCCGCAGTACTATGGATTTACTCGGCGGTTCGTACGGTGTTTCTTCGTCACTGGGGTACGGTTCTACATTCTGGTTTGAAATTAAATACGAAGAAAAATAAAATTACTCTTCTAAACATAATAAAAGCAGGCTGATTTCAGAATTATTCATTAATTCAGCCTGCTTTATTTTTTTAAAGGTTATTTATTATTTATTAGTACTTTTAATATTGTTTATCTTATCTGTCCGTCACCATCTATAATATATTTGACAGTAGTCAGCTCCGGCAGTCCCATTGGACCTCTCGCATGCAGTTTTTGAGTGGAAATTCCGATTTCGGCGCCAAAACCAAACTCTCCTCCGTCCGTAAATCTGGTTGAAGCATTCACATAGACGGCCGCAGAATTAACCCTGCGCTTGAAAAGCTCTGCATCTTTAAGCGATCTTGTTATAATAGCTTCGCTGTGACCGGTCGAATATCTCTCGATATGATTTATAGCCTCGTCGGTGGATCCTACAATATGAACCGCAATTATATAATCATCAAATTCTGTTGCATAATCTTCCTCTGTCGCTTCAGAAGCGCATTCTATAATACCGCAAACCTCTTTATCTCCGCGTATCTCAAGGTTAAAAGGTTTGACCGCGTCTGCAAATTCCGGCAAAAAACTTTCTGCTATTTCGCGATGTACAAGAAGAGTTTCAATAGCATTGCAAACAGACGGCCGTGATGTCTTGGCATTTACAGAAATTTTTACCGCCATTTCAATATCTGCACTTGAATCTACATACATATGGCAGTTACCGGCTCCGGTTTCAATAACAGGTACCTTTGCATTCTCTACAACCGAACGGATTAATCCGCGTCCTCCGCGAGGAATAAGCGCGTCTATATAACCCCTCATACCAAGCAATTCAGCCGTTCCCTCACGTGAAGTATCGTCAATAAGCTGAACTATATCCTCCATTAATCCGACTGAAGAAACCGCTTCTCTCATCGTTCTTACAAGAACACGGTTTGTATTTATTGCTTCTTTTCCTCCGCGAAGAATAACTGCATTACCGGTTTTAAGACAAAGTGCTGCCGCGTCGACCGTAACATTCGGTCTTGACTCATAAATTATCGCAATTACTCCGAGCGGTACACGAACCTTTGATATTTCAAGACCGTTAGGACGATTCCACCGCTCTCCGGATCCAACGGGATCAGTAAGGCCGCACAACTCATGCAGTGAAGATACTATTCCGTCAATTCGGTCGGAATTAATCATGAGTCTGTCTATCATTGCTTTTGATATGCCGTTCGACTCTGCCGAATCCGTATCAATCTTATTGGCAGAAATAATTAAATCTTTGTTTTCTGTAAGTTTTTCAGCTATAGCCAAAAGTGCGTCATTCTTCTGCTTTCCACCCGCCTCTGATATTGAATTGGACGCTCTCTTCGCCGATTGACACAAAGACAGAATATACCCATGCATATTTTCCAAGATTATTACCTTGCCTTTCGTATATATTTCACTATTCAGCCGGCCGCATCTTCAATCATTTTTTCAAGTGCCGCCGCCCTTACACACAAACAGAGAATTGCTGATGCTGTTTCCATTTCCTCAACAGTCGGATATGTAGGGGCAATACGAAGATTACAGTCCCTCGGATCATGCTTATAAGGAAAGGTTGCTCCCGCCTCCGTAAGAGTTACGCCCGCCTCTTTTGCAAGCTCATAAACTCTTTTTGCGCATCCCTGCCGGACGTTAAGACTTAAAAAGTATCCGCCTATCGGTTTTGTCCAATTTGCCACCCCATACGGAGCAAGCATATTTTCAAAAGTTGAAAGAACCGCATCAAATTTCGGCTTTATAATATCTGCATGTTTCTTCATGTGATCCATAAGCCCGTCAACCGAACCAAAGAATTTAACATGCCTCATCATATTAAGCTTATCATACCCAATTGTCTGAATCGCCATTTTGCTTTTCGTGTGCGCAATATTTGCATCTGAGGCAGCCATTACCGCCACGCCGGAACCGGGAAAACTTATTTTCGATGTAGACATAAATATAAGTACAATATCCTCGTTTCCATATTTCTTTGCTTCATCAAATATATTCAAAAGACGGGTATCGCTATCACTGAAGGTATGAATAATATAAGCGTTATCCCAGAAAATACGGAAATCCGGAGCGGCCGGTTTCAGAGCCGCAAACCGCTGTACCGTTTCGTCTGAATATGTAATTCCCTCAGGATTTGAATACTTCGGAACACACCATATACCCTTTACGGATGGATCACGAACCAGTTCCTCCACCTGATTCATATCCGGGCCGTTCGGTGTCATATCTACATTAATCATTTCGATCCCAAGAGACTCACAAATACCAAAATGCCTGTCGTATCCGGGAACAGGACAAAGAAATTTAATTCTCTCCTGTTTTGCCCACGGTTCCTCTACTCCCGCAGCACCATACAGCATAAGGCGCGCAATTTCATCATACATAATATTGAGCGAGGAGTTTCCCGCTACTATTATATTTTTTGAAGGAACATCGAGAATTTCTGAAAAAATCTGCTTTGCCTCCGGTATTCCGTCAAGAACACCGTAGTTTCTGCAGTCAAATCCCCCCTCGGTAAAACAGTCCTCCGGACTGTTGATAACTCCAAGCATCCCCTGCGACAATTCGAGCTGTTCTGCGCTCGGTTTCCCCCTCGACATATCAAGCTTGAGATTCATTCTTTTATATTCGTCAAGTTTTTCGCAAAGTAATTTGTATTCGTCCGCACGCTGAGCTTCCGTCATTTCTTTATATAACATTTCTCTGTTCATTCCCTTTCAGTCTAACTGTTCAATTTATGCTGTAACTCAAATTGAAGCAGAAATAAAAAATTTTAAAATTCTGCATTTCCGGCCGTTCTCGGATAAGACTCAACATCCCGAATATTTGAAATACCGGTCACATACATAATAAGCCTCTCAAATCCTAATCCGAATCCCGCGTGCCTTGTTCCTCCGTACTTTCGCAGTTCAAGATACCACCAATAATCCTCCTCTTTAAGCCCGAAACGCTCAAAGGCATCAAGCAGATAATCAAGACGTTCCTCTCTCTGCGATCCGCCTATAAGCTCGCCTACTCCCGGAACAAGCAAATCCATAGCCGCAACTGTTTTGCCGTCATCGTTGAGACGCATATAAAATGCTTTTATCTCCCGCGGCCAGTCTGTCACAAAGACGGGGCGTTCAAATACCTTTTCTGTAAGATAACGCTCGTGTTCTGTTTGCAGATCCATTCCCCATTCAACCGGATACTCGAATTTTTCACCGCTTTTTTTCAGAATATCGACAGCATCTGAATATGTTACACGGCCAAAATCATTATTTAATATATTGTTTAATCTATCAAACAAAGTCTTGTCTATTCTTGTATTAAAAAATTCGAGTTCGGAAGCACAGTGTTCCATAAGATAGCTTATAATATATTTTAACATGTCTTCGGCAAGAGCCATATCATCATTTAAATCCGCAAACGCAATCTCCGGCTCCATCATCCAAAACTCAGCCGCATGACGCGGTGTATTTGAATTCTCTGCCCGAAAAGTAGGACCAAATGTATAAACGTTTGCATACGCCATAGCATAAGTTTCCGCATTGAGCTGCCCTGACACGGTAAGATTTGCCGACCGTCCGAAAAAATCCTTGCTGTAATCAACCGAACCGTTTTCAAGTCTCGGCGGATTGTCCAAGTCAAGCGTTGTAATTCTGAACATCTCGCCTGCTCCTTCGCAGTCGCTTGCCGTTATTATAGGAGTATGCACATACACAAAACCGCGTTCATGGAAAAAACTATGAATTGCAAATGCTGCCTCGGAGCGAACACGAAAAACAGCATTAAAGGTGTTAGACCTCGGACGAAGATGCGCAATTGTACGTAAAAATTCCATTGAATGGCGTTTGTTTTGCAAAGGATAATCAGGAGTAGAGGTACCCTCTACTGTCATTTCTGTCGCTTTCAGCTCAAAAGGCTGTTTTGCCGACGGGGTCAGAACAAATTCACCTTTTGCTATAAATGAAGCGCCTATATTCTGACCCGCAATTTCATCATAATTCGCCATCTTCTCGGCCTCAATTACAACCTGCAGGCAATCAAAACAGCTTCCGTCATTTATTGAAACAAAACCAAACGCATTGCTTGCGCGCAGCGACCGGCACCAACCGGCAACGGTTATATTTTTTCCGTCAAACTCCTCCGGTTTTTTATACAGTTCTTTAATTGTGATTCTTTCCATATATATCTTTACTCCTCCCGTTCGGTCATGATTTCTCAATCTGCAATTTCTTTGTTTGTTATCCTGCATACCACCTGCAAAAAAAATATTTATATAAACAGTGTTTTTGCACTTGCATTATTATTATATTGTATAGTCCTATATATTGACGCTTTTGTTTTCCTTATGAATTATAATATATTTTTTATTATATCATGGTTTTACTTTTTATGCAATATATTATCGCAGGATTTTTTATTCTGACTTTCAAAATCTCTTTTAAAAAATTATTTACTTTTTTTACTGGGCATGATATAATAAAAATATTGACATAATAAAATATTTTATAATTATTCCCTATCTCAGTCAATTTATATCTTTATAATTTAAAATAATTCTGAGTTATAAAGACAAATTATAAAAGAAATGGAGTTTCATATGGAATACTTACTCTGGGAAAAAAATACCCCCGGCTTTAACGAAGAATACGGTCAGCCGGCTCCGTCGCTCACGCCTTTTCTATCTGACAATTCAGACGGAAAAAAAAGAGGCTGCGTTATTGTCGCGCCCGGCGGCGGATATTCCGGTCGTGCTTTTCATGAGGGAGAACCGATTTCAAAAATGCTGAATACTGTGGGAATACATTCCTTTGTTTTGAATTACCGCGTCGCGCCTTATAAATATCCGATTCAGTTATATGACATAAACCGTGCGGTACGATACGTGCGTTATCATGCAGATAAATTTGGAATTGACAAAAATAAAATCGGTATTCTCGGCTTTTCCGCAGGCGGTCATCTGTGTACTATGGGAATTGAACATTTTGATTACGGCAAAGACGACGGCGATAAAATCGACAAGGTAAGCAGCCGTCCGGATGCAGGCATATTGTGTTACGCAGTAATTTCAATGATCAGCTTTGTCAATGAAGGAAGCCGCGAAGCTCTTATTGGGAAAAACTACGATCAGCTTTTAGCCGAAAAGCTTTCAGGAGAAGTCAGCGTCCGGAACGATACGCCTCCTGTTTTTATGTGGCATACCGCGAAAGACAGTTGCGTACCGGTTGAAAACTCTCTGAATATGGCCGTTTCTCTGAGCAAAAAAAAGATTCCTTTTGAAATGCACATATTTCCCGAGGGGGATCACGGGCTCGGTTTGGCCGAGTCTATTCCGGAAACCTCTCAATGGGCCGGGTTGCTGCAAAAATGGCTTTTAAAGCTTGGCTTCTAAACAGAGTTCGGCTTCTAAACAGTAAAAATATGCGATAACATATAATATTAATTACTTTTTGCAATAAGCTGTTTCACATAAAAAACCTTTCTTCAAAACATTTGAAGAAAGGTTTTTTGTTATGTTTATTTATCACAATTAAAAATTAAAATGTATATCCATTTATTTTTCTGATTTAAGAATAGGAAGATAAGCCTTAAAATAACTTATTCCGGACCAAATTGTAAGTACAAGCATTGCCGTTACCATTATATATGAAAAAATCATTTTAGTCTTCGGCAGCAACGGTTCTAACAGCATTACGATAATTGCTGTCATCTGCACGGTAGTTTTCACTTTTCCGAGCCATGCAGCGGAAATTACAACGCCCTCCTTGTTTGATGCTATCATCCTCAGCAAAGTTACAGACATTTCACGTAAGATTATAACAAACAGCGCCCAGCCAAGAATTCGGCAAAACCGCATATCAAACTCTGCATATCTTATAATTACAGCTATCAATACGCCTATCACCAGCATTTTATCGGCAAGCGGATCAAGAAATTTTCCAAGGTCTGTTACAAGATTGTATTTTCTTGCAATTTTTCCGTCCAGCATATCGGTAAATGATGTAACCGCAAACAGCAGCACCGCGGTTATCCGCCAAATGACATCTCCGGGAAAAATTGTATATATGATTGAAATCATACAAAATGGTATAAGTATCAGCCGCAAAACGGTCAGCTTTGTCGGAAGATTAAGTTTCATTTTTCCACAACCTTTCCGATCAGATCATAATCAAGTACATCATTAATTTTTACATTGACAAATTCTCCTTCCAAAAGCTTTCTCCCGGAAGAAAAATAAATTTTTCCGTCTATTTCAGGTGCATCGGCATAGCTTCGCCCATAATAAGCCTCAGACACAGGATCATATCCCTCACATATAACCTGTAAGGTTTTTCCTAATTTTCTTTTGTTCTGCCGATCGGATATCTTCATCTGCTGTTTCATAATAATATCATAGCGATCTTGTTTTATCTGTTCATCTATCTGATTTTCAAAATTATACGCCGGCGTGTCCTCTTCTCTTGAATATGTAAATGCTCCGAAGCGGTCAAACTGAGCTTCTTTTATGTATTCGCACAGTTCAGAAAACTCTTCTTCGGTTTCTCCCGGAAAACCGACAATTGCCGTTGTTCGTATAACAATTCCGGGCACATTTTTTCTCAGTCTGCCAACAGCATCCCGTATTACCGCGCTTCCCCCATGCCGGTTCATGCGTTTAAGTACCGAATCGGATATATGCTGAATCGGTATATCAATATAATTGACAAGACGGCTATTGTTTTTAAATTCCTCAATCAGCTCATCGGTTATTTTGTCAGGATAACAATACAAAATTCTTATCCACGGTATTTCTGTATTATCAGTAACAGCACGGATAAGCTTTGCAAGACTATACTCTCCGTACAAATCTTCTCCATATCGTGATGTATCCTGAGCAACAAGCACAAGTTCTTTTACACCAAGTCCCTCAAGTGTTTTTGCTTCCGATACAAGCTCATCAATGGGTCTGCTCCGAAATTTACCACGCAGTTTTGGTATGATACAATAAGTACAGCAGTTATCACAGCCCTCTGCAATTTTCATATATGCAAAGTATTCCGGAGTTGTTATAGCTCTGTCCCCGCCGAGCGAAAGCGTGTTTTTATCACGAAAGGATAAAAATTTGTCCCTTTTTGATGTACTGATAAACTCTATCTCTTTCTCCGCCTTTATCTCTTCTTCAGTTTCTTCACTCTCAGCTGCCAAACGGTATCTTTCGTTTTCCTCTTTTAAATCAGCCTCACCGTCAACGATTCCGTCCGAGCCGGTCCTGTTTTTCTTTGTTTTTTCATCTACATGCCGTACCGCACCGACAATATCATGCAGACTTCCTGTTCCGAGAACAGCGTCTATTTCAGGCATTTCAGACAAAAGCTGCTCACGGTACCGCTCTGCAAGACATCCGGTTACAATTATCCCGCGCAGTCTTTTTTTCTTCAGCCAGGCAATATCAAGAATATTATCTATCGCTTCTTTTTTTGCACTTGTTATAAAAGCGCACGTATTTATAATAATAATATCTGCCTTTATATCCTCGGCAACGATTTCATAACCTTCCTGTATAAGCTCATGAAGCATTACCTCTGTATCTATTTGGTTTTTGGGACAGCCAAGTGAAACAAATCCTATCCTTGTTTTCCTCATTTTATCTTATTTCCATTCTTATAAACAAGTTTTAAGTTAGGGTTTTCAACCCATTATAATTATAAAGTATTCCGGCAGAAGTCATATTTTTCGCATAAAAAATAAACGGCGTCCATAAACTGCAAATACGCGAATATCCAAACTTTGGTTCAATAAAAAGCATGACTCTGTGATAAAGCAACCGATAGAGTTTAACCACCGGTACCGGAAAAGGTTAGTGTAATCCCCTGCCTATAGAGACGAACGCTTTTTCATGCGAAAGCCTTTTCACGCGAACACAATTTTATACGATTGCCTTTTTACATGATTGCCGTCACACATAGACATATTTTAAGTCGGATATCTCATAAGCGCAGATATCTCGTTTTTAGTTATTCTATGATGTATATCAGTTCTTCTTTCATCACATAAGATTGCGTTTCTTCAATACGTAAAGACATAACGGCCGCATTCAAACAAAATTATCAGTTTTTTTCTGACTATGTGGAAACTTTCTTTAATATTTCATCCAGCCTGTTCAACTTTCGTGCAAAAGTTTAACTGCTTCCTTGATTTCGCCAATAGAATAACCATACCTTATAAGCGCTCCGATCTGCTTGTCATCCGGTACGAAACGGCGCTTTTCCTCGTCTTCTCTCAGTTTGTATGTCCTGCAAATCATTGCAGCACATCCGGCGACAAAGTCGATTCCCAATTCTGTGTAATCTATCGACGCAATTGCATCGCGTTTAAACCCCTTTTTGTAAAGCTCGACAGCAATTCTTTTTTTTCCGTAGAGCTTCGCTGTTGCAAGTAATTCCGCCGCATCAAGAATCTGCGCGTTTTCATCAATATAGCCCTTGCTTTTAACATAATCTATCGCTGCATCAATTGCCGTGTTACTATATCCTTTCCGATATAACTTTTCACGCAGTTTTTTTTCTGTGTTATTTGCATATACAAGTATATTCAACGCGCTATTTATACAGGCTTTTTCCAAATCACTGTAATCATCATTATCAGAACGGCATGCTTCTGCTCCGTTTTTCTTTACAATCCCTTCATCGTTTTCAAAACTCAAGTCGTTCACCATTTTCTGCAATCATTGTGAAATTTATTTCAGTTTTATATTTCAGTCTTCTTCTGCAATCGGTATATCAATATTGTAAGCCTCAGATTCATCATCAGAAGAAACACCTTCTAAATCAGATCCTGTCATCGTAAGGTCAAGCTTGTCTCCCTGCTGTTTAATTCTCTGCTCGATTTTTTCCAAGTATTCAGGATTTTCTTCTATAAATTTGCGTGCATTTTCCTTTCCCTGACCAAGTCGTACTCCGTCAAAGGAAAACCATGATCCGCTTTTATCAACAATATCAAGCTCAACCCCGATATCTATTAGTTCTCCCGATTTAGATATACCTTTTCCGTACAAAAGATCAAACTCGGCAACTCTGAAAGGTGGAGCAACCTTATTTTTTACTACTTTGCATTTAACACGTGAGCCGTATTGCTCACTTCCGTTTTTCAGGGCTTCAGTACGTCTTATATCAATTCTGACAGACGCATAAAACTTCAGTGCGCGTCCTCCCGGCGTAGTTTCGGGATTCCCATAAACAACTCCGACTTTTTCACGAAGCTGATTAATAAATATTACAATAGCATTTGATTTAGATATCGCGCCTGAAAGCTTACGAAGAGCCTGTGACATAAGTCTTGCCTGAAGACCGACATGAGCCGTTCCCATCTCTCCGTCTATTTCCTGCTGAGGCACAAGCGCAGCAACAGAGTCCACTACTACTATATCAACGGCTCCGGAACGAACGAGAGCTTCTGTAATTTCAAGAGCCTGTTCACCGCTGTCCGGCTGCGATACAAGGAGATCTCCTATCTTTACACCAAGTTTTTTAGCATAAACAGGATCTAACGCATGCTCCGCGTCAATAAAAGCCGCTGTTCCGCCGATTTTTTGTGCCTCCGCTACGACATGAAGCGCCAATGTTGTTTTACCGGAAGATTCGGGTCCGAAAATCTCAATAATTCTTCCGCGCGGAACACCTCCGATTCCAAGCGCAAGATCAAGTGTTAGCGATCCGGTAGAAATAGCACTGACATTTATAGACGGATTTTCTCCTAATCTTATAATCGATCCCTGTCCAAAATTTTTCGTTATTTGGCCAATTGCCGTATCAAGCGCCTTTTTCTTTTGTTCTTCATCTTCAAACTGCGTTGTTGCAGATACTTTTTTTATTTTTGTCTGTGCCATTTTTTATTTCCTTTCCACCTAATTAACAAGTTAATAAGACCTACTCTCATTAAAAAGTTCGCTTTGTTTTGCAAAGTTCTTTATTTTTGACGCGCTGTCTTTTTTCTATTTCAGTTTTTTGTTTAATTAGATTTTAAACATTTTTCAGTTTAGAATTTCTTCTGTTTTCTAATTGTCATTACTCTGATATTCTGTTCTCGGCTTCTGATAAATTTTCACTGTTTTCTTTTTCTTATAAATTCTTTAATATGTCGGACTGTCAATAAGCCATATGTCATTTTCATTCCTCAATGCAATTTCCATTGTCTTTTTTTCTCCGGCTACCGTACAGTCAACGCGGCAAATAATAATTCCCATTCCACTTTTCACAACCTTAGCGCTTGTCTCGTCAATTTCCGTTGACAGTGTATATTCACTGTATGTTATATCTTTATAGAGTACTCCTTTTTCTTCTATATATCTTGCATTTAAGGTATTAAGACCAAGATCATCCGCATTTACTGTGCCGGTTTCCTCGTCTTCGGTCTTTTGTGTCTGCTCTTCATATTCTCCGAACGCCGCCGCATAAATTTGATTCAAATAATCCGAAGAAAAAACACTTTCGGCGGCTTTCTTAATATCCTCAATGCTTTTATATTCACTGTCCTGCGCAACGGCACGATATTGCGCCGACGTGACAGAATTTAACGCTTCGTTTGTTTCATCTTCTACAGGCAGCCCTTCTCCCCAAAATATTTTATTCAATTCCTCAGATTTAGGTACAAGCTCCATAAGAATCTTCTGCGCTTCTTCATCCGTCATCCTGCTTGCGCAGGATGAAAAAGCAAACGGAAAAATAAACGTACAGCATATCACAGCTATAATTGAAGAAAAAAATACCCTTAATTCCGTCTTTTTTTTCTTATCTGTTTTATGCATTAAATTTCACCGTCCTCCATGTCCGGAAAATTTTTACCATCGTCCGTATCATCATCGGAAAATTCATCTTTATAATCAGAATCTGATTTTTTATTTTCTATTTCGTTATCGTCTGTATTTTCCTTTTCTTTATTTTCAGCTATGCAGGTAAAATTAACGATTTTACTTTCCCCGGTCTGTCTCATAATTATAACACCGCCGGCTGCTCTTCCATAAACGGGAATATCAGTTACCGGTACACGAATAATTGTTCCTACGTTAGTTATAATCATAACATCTTCATCCGCTGTAACGGCAGCAATACCCGCAATTTTTCCTGTTCTGACCGTATTATGACAATGCACGCCCTTTCCGCCACGGTTATGAAGATTATATTCCCCGAATTCTGTTCTTTTTCCGTAACCATTTTCAGTTATTGTAAGAAGATATTTATCGTCCTCTTCGACCGCTGCGCCTGCTACCTCATCATCGTCTGAAAGTTTTATAGCCCTTACTCCGCGGGCTGTTCGTCCAAGCTCTCTTATATCACCGAGCCGGAATTTAACAGCAAATCCGTTCTTTGTAGCAAGAACAATCCTGCTCTCCTCATCTGTCAGACCTACGTATATAAGATCATCATTATCATCGAGAGAAATAGCAATTTTTCCGCCTTTTCGTCTCATTTCAAATTCAGAAAGCCTTGTTCTTTTTATTACACCGCGTTTAGTAACCATGGTAAGATATTTTTTATCTGAAAAATCTTCCGATGAAACAAGAGCGGTTACCTTTTCATTTTCTTCAAGCTCTATTATGTTGACAATATTAGTTCCTTTTGTTGTTCTTCCTGATTCCGGTATAGTATACGCTTTTCTTACGTTTACTCTTCCCCTATTAGTAAACATAAGCAAATATGAATGAGAATTTACTGCACTTACCTGTTCTACAAAATCCTCCTCTTTTGCCGTCATTCCGATTATTCCCTTTCCGCCTCTGTGCTGTGCAGAATAAACATCGGACGGCTGTCTTTTTATATAACCGCTGTTTGTCATGGTTATAATACATGTATGACGTTCAATCAGATCCTCCATTATTATTTCATTTTCCACAGGTGCAAGCTCTGTTTTTCTTGCATCTCCGAATTTCTGCTTTATCTGGAGAAGCTCTTCTTTTATTACATTTTTAATTCCGTTTTCACTCGAAAGTATTCCTCTGATTTCCGCAACCTGTTCGCTCAACTTAGCAATTTTATCCAATACTTTTTGCCGTTCAAGCCCTGACAAGCGTCCGAGTGTCATCTCAACAATTGCCTGCGCCTGAGCATCGGAAAGTCCGAATCTTTCAATCAGATTTTCCTTTGAATTCTGAATGGATTCACTGCCTCTTATAATTTTTATCACTTCATCAATATTGTCCGCTGCAATTTTATAGCCTTCGTTCAGATGAAGTTCTTTCAGAGCTTTGTCAAGTTCAAAGTTAAATCTTCTTGTTATTACATTTTCCTGGTGTGCTATGTAATAATTTAATATCTCTTTTAAGCCAAGAAGCTTCGGAACGTTATCAGCTATTGCAAGCATATTTATTGCACATGTATCCTGCAGCTGAGTATATTTATAAAGCTTATTGAGAATTACCTGACCGTTTGCATCCCTTTTGAATTCTATTACTATGCGTAACCCTGCCCGTCCGCTTTCATCGCGAATTGCAGTTATACCTTCTATTTTTTTATCCTTTACGCAATCTGCAATACTTTCCACAAGATTGCTTTTATTCACGCCGTATGGTATCTCGGTTACAATTATTCTTCTCTTTTCATCGTCAACTTCTACTCGCGCTCTTACTGTAACCTTTCCGCGTCCTGTCTGATAAGCCTCGTATATTCCTGCCGTTCCGCAAATAATTGCTCCTGTCGGAAAATCTGGACCTTTAATATAATTCATCAAATCGGAAACCGTTGCATTTGGATTTTCCATTAGAAATATTGTTCCGTCGATTACTTCACACAAATTATGCGGCGGTATATTTGTAGCCATACCAACCGCTATTCCCATCGATCCGTTTACAAGAAGATTCGGAATTCTTGAAGGAAGTACGGTCGGTTCTTTTCTTTTATTATCAAAGTTATTACAAAAATCAACAACATCTTTTTCTATATCGCGTGTCATTTCATCTGCAAGACGCGCAAGACGTGCTTCTGTATAACGATAAGCTGCAGCTTTATCTCCATCTATATTACCAAAGTTTCCGTGGCCTTCTATAAGCGGATATCTCAGAGAAAAAGGCTGAGCAAGACGTACCATAGACTCATAAACCGCAGAATCTCCGTGCGGATGATAACGTCCGAGTACATTTCCGACCGTTGTCGCAGATTTATAAAACGCTTTGTCATGAGTGATTTTATCTTCATACATTGCATAAATTATACGCCTGTGTACCGGTTTTAATCCGTCCCTTACATCCGGCAACGCTCTTGATACAATAACGCTCATTGCATACTGAATAAAAGAAGTTTTGACTTCTTTCTCCATATGTACATCCAATATTTTTTGATTTTTAAACTCTAAATCCAAATTTTCTTCCATTTATTCATCCATTCCTTTGTGATATATGTTTTACACATTTATTATAACAGCCTGTGGAAAACTATATCATACTTATGACGATACCTTTATATATCGAGCTCCGTTGCATACTGAGCATTTTGTTCTATAAAATCCCGTCTCGGCTCCACTTTTTCTCCCATTAATGTGGAAAAAATTCTGTCACATTCAATTGCGTCGTCTATAGTAACCTTAAGAAGCGTTCTTGTCTCAGGGTTCATTGTTGTTTCCCAAAGCTGTTCCGGATCCATTTCACCGAGACCTTTATATCTCTCGGCTTCTACCTTTTCTTTTCGTTCTCCGCCAAGCTCTCTGATAAACTGATCTCTCTCCTCGTCAGAAAATGCATACTTTGTTGTTTTTCCTTTAAACACACGGTAAAGAGGAGGCTGCGCAAGATATATATGTCCATCCTCAATAAGTTTTTTCATATGTCTGAAAAAGAAAGTAAGTAAAAGTATTCTGATATGAGACCCGTCTACATCGGCATCCGCCATAATTATTATTTTTCCGTAACGCAGCTTTTCAATATCAAATTCTTCTCCTATTCCGCATCCAAGAGCCTGAATAATCGGTATAATAGACGTATTTGAATAAATCTTGTCAAGTCGGCTTTTTTCAACATTAAGAACTTTTCCGCGCAGTGGAAGAATAGCCTGATATTTACTGTCTCTTCCTCCCTTTGCAGATCCTCCTGCGGAATCTCCCTCAACAAGATAGAGCTCGGTTACATCCACTCTCTTTTCCTGACAATCGGCAAGCTTTCCGGGCAGTGTCGTTCCTTCAAGAACATTTTTTCTTCTTGTCAGATCTCTCGCCTTTTTTGCCGCCTCGCGCGCTCTGCATGCCTGTAATGCTTTATCCAGAATTGCACGCCCGGAATTAGGATTTTCTTCAAGATATTCTTCAAACTTACGACTTACCAAATTATCTACAAATGTACGAATTTCAGAATTTCCAAGCTTTCCTTTAGTCTGTCCTTCAAACTGCGCTTCTGTCAATTTCACGGATATAACAGCGCAGATTCCTTCTCTTACATCTTCTCCTGTAAGCTTGGTATCTGATTCTTTAAGTACACCAGTCTTTCTCGCATAATCGTTAATTACCTTTGTCAGAGCCGACTTAAATCCTGTTTCATGTGTTCCTCCGTCTGGCGTAACAACATTATTCGCAAAGGACAGTATTGTTTCATTATAACTTGTATTGTACTGGAGTGCTACCTCAGCTGTTGTATATCCGTTAGTTTCACACATATATACAACATCGTCATGTACAGGTTCCGAATGCTTATGCTCGTTAAGATACTCTACGAATGACTTTATTCCTCCTTCATAACAGAGTATATCTTCCTGTATCCTGCATTCTTCTTCGTTATCCGTAATGTCATCTTTTTCTTCTGTTACATCTTCTGAAGGTTCCTCTTCATCGTCATTATACGCCATCGCCGCAGCTTCAGCTATTCCCGCATCACGCTGTTTTTTGCATCTTTCATCCCTCAAAACAATCGTTACTCCAGCGTTAAGGAATGCCTGCTCTCTCATTCGGTTTAAAATAATATCATAATCATAATCAAGCTTTTCAAAAATTTCAAAATCAGGCATAAATCTTACATAAAGACCTTTACGCTCTCCGGCATCTCCTATGCATTTATATGCTTCTTTTACCTTTCCGCGTTCAAAGCTTTCCCTGTAAATTTTTCCGCCGTTTATATTTTCATAATACAGCCATTCTGACAATGCATTAACGACCGACGCACCTACACCGTGCAGACCTCCGGATATTTTATATCCTTCTCCTCCGAATTTTCCCCCTGCATGAAGGACTGTAAATACCACCTCCGGCGTCGGAATTCCGGCTTTATGATGTATCGCCGACGGTATTCCTCTTCCATTGTCCTGAACAGAAACGCTTCCGTCCGCATGAAGAATAATAGTAACTTTATCGCAAAATCCGGCAAGAGCTTCATCTATAGAATTATCAACAATTTCATATATTAGATGATGCAGTCCTTTCTGAGATGTTGATCCGATGTACATTCCCGGACGTTTTCTTACTGCTTCCAATCCCTCAAGTATCTGTATCTGATCTTCATCATACACGGTATTGTTCTGCTCATTCTGATTTTCTGACATTTAAACTACCCTCTCAAGTTATACATTTTTCTCTTTTATAACTAAAAGCAAGATATTCCCCGCTTTATATGAGGCGGTTTCCACTCACTTTTACCGGTGGTACTTCATTCCTCCACCGTATCTTTGATTGAACGATCTTCGCCTTTCAATAAAAAAATGATTTTCCTGTTGCAACCTCTATCTCTTTTCTGCTCTCGCTGTAATTGCCTGTGAAGAAATCTGAGATATATAAATCATTCCGTTTTCTGTCAGAACAAAAGAACGAGGTATATCATTATTTACCGAACAAACCTTTCCATTTTTTTCTGACTGTGACAAAAAATTTTTTGTTATAGGTGAAATCGTTGTTTTGTCAAGATCAAATATACCTATTATCTCTTTCTTTCTTACAATCTTTCCTGTTCCAACATGAAGATACATTTTTTCTTTGCCTTTCATTCGCTTTTATTCTGTCAAATTATAGCTCCCGGCGTTTACATAAAAACGCTTTTCTCCGCCGATATCTTTTCCGCAAGATGTAATAATAACCTGTCTTTCCAAAAGACCGTCAAGTATATATCTCTTTCTGTTGTCATCAAGTTCACTCAGAATATCATCAAGAAGAAATACAGGATACTCCCCTATATTATCCCGTACAATTTCTCCCTCCGACAGCTTCATTGCAAGAGCTGCAGATCTTTGCTGCCCCTGTGATGAAAAGCTTCTTGCCTCTTTTTCATTTACCTTAATCGTCATATCGTCTCGGTGAATTCCGTATAACGTCCCCCCTGCCTTCAGTTCTCTTTCCAAAAATGAAGTAAACCTTTCAAAAAATACGGCTTTTTCAACAGGGTCAGGATAAGTGATTTCAATGTTGTCTTTTTTCTGCGTCATATCCGATAAAATAACTTTGGTCTTTTCTTCAAGCTTCATTACATACTCATATCTGGCTTTCGATATATATTCCGCTTCTTTTGCAAGCTGATCAGACCAAATCTCAATCATATCCCTAAATTCTCTGTCCACTTCTTTTCCGGAAAATAACCTCTGTTTCAATAATCCGTTTCTCTGTCTTAATACTGAATAGTATCTTTGAAGCGTTCCAAGATAAACAGGGCTAAGCTGAGAAATCGCCATATCGAGAAATGATCTTCGTACAGAAGGCCCCTCCTTAACTAATGAAAGGTGCTCCGGACAAAAAAGAACCGCATGAAAATTTCCTACAAATTCAGACAAGCGCGAAAGCTGAATTCCATTTTTCCGGCAGCTTCTTTTTCCGTTGGCAAGCAAACTGAAATCAAGTTTTTTTTCCCCCGTAGAATCGCAGTAAATAAGCTTTACAAAACATTTCTTCTCTCCAAACCTTATCATTTCACTGTCCGCATGCGCCCGAAAGCTTCTCCCGCATGAAAAAAGATATATTCCTTCTACAGCATTTGTTTTTCCTTCTGCGTTATTTCCAAAAAGCACATTTACTCCGGGCGACGGTTCTATTCGGGCTGATTCTATATTTCTAAAATTGAAATATTCTATACTCTTACAAATCATTAAACCGCTTATCCACTTTTACATTCTTACAGGAAGAACCAAATAAATAAATGTGTCATCCGGTTTCTTTTCTGCAGGTTCAATTAACATACTCATAAGCGGTGTAGACATAGAGAGCTTAATATAATCTGTATCTACACACCTCATTGCATCCATAAAATATTTACAGTTAAAACCTATTTCAATATCATCGCCGTCTTTTTCAATACTTATTTCATCATAAAATTTTCCGCTTACTGACACTGATGAAAAAGCAAGTTTTTTATCTGAAAAACTACATTTCAGGTGACTCTTCATCTGTCCCATAGTTTTTTCTTCTGTTACAAGCATAGCTCTTTCGAGACATTTTATAATAGATTCGCTTTCTGCCTTAACAAAAATTCTGTTTGTTTTAGGTATAAATCTTTCATACTCAATATAATTGCTGTCAATCATCCTTGTAAAGAAAATAAGGTCTTCTATTAAAAAGATCACATGTTTTCTACCAAGGATTATTTTTACTTTCTTCTCTTCATCATCAGATAGAAGCTTTGTAAGTTCGCTTAAAGATTTTCCCGGCAGAATAAATTCCATTTGAAGCTCAGATGATTCAACAATATTATCAATATCGCATATTTTTTCCCTCAGAGCAAGTCTTTGTCCATCACATGAAACAGCTGTAATTTTTGATCCGTTAATTTTAAAATATACACCGTTAAGCATTGGTTTCGGATCATTTACGGCAACTGCAAACATAACTTTATTTATCATTTCATGAAGCTCTGCCTGACCTACCGTGAATCCTGTTTCACCGCTCAGCTCCGGCAAAACCGGAAAATCGTCTCCCGGAAGCGCATGAAGCTCAAAACACGACAGACCGCTGCTTATCTCTGTTATATTTCTGTCATTGACCGTTATTGTTACTTCTCCGTCCGGTAATACGCGAACAATCTGATATAGCTTTCCTGCATTTATAATGTAACTGCCCTCCTCTTCAATTTTTGCTTCGACAGTATTTTTAATTCCTTTTTCATTATCAAATGCGGCAAGTTCACAGAAGCTTCCTTTTGTAGATATTTTTATTCCTTCAATTGCTGCTATCGTATTTTTTGAAGAGACGACTCCGAGCATAGGAGCAATTGCAGACAACAATTTATTTTTTTCAAATATAATTTTCAATTTATAATTTCATCCTTTCATGGTACGTTTTATATTAATATTTCTAATAGACAAGAGAAATAGAGATAGAGAGATAAGAAATATAAGTAATAGTAAGAGTAGGACATGTTAAAACTGTTGAAAAAAGAAAAATATGCCTGTCAGGCTTATTTTTTTACAGTTGATAAAAAAATTTCCTGTAGAGTAATTATATAGTATATTGTGAAAAATTATCCGATAAAAATAGGTTTTGCACAGTGATGTGCAAAACCAGCAAAAATAATGCACAACTGTCCACAGCTTAACGTATTATTCTTTTATTTCTTTCATTAATTCATTTATCTCTATTTCAAAAAGTGTATTTTGCATCATTTCATTTTCTATCGTTTCAATTGATGACATAATTGTAGTATGATCTCGTCCGAGAAGACGTCCTATTGCGGGAAGCGACAAGTCGGTCATTTTACGTATTATGTATATTGTAATATGTCTTGCAGAGGCAATTCCCTTTGTACGTTTTCTGCTTTTTATATCTTCTATAGAGATTCCGTATTTTTTTGAAACTTTTTCAAATATACGATCAACAGTGACACTGACAGGCTCGCTTCCGGTCAATAAATCAGCGACACACGAGACGGCAAGGTCAACAGTAATTTTTGCACCAGTGAGAAAACTTCTTGCTCCTAATTTTTTAACAGCACCTTCAAGCTGTCTTACATTGTTTTTTAAATTTTCCGCAAGGAATTCAAGAACATCAGCCGGAAGCTCAATTCCGAGTGCTTCGGCTTTACTTTTCATAATAGCAATTCTCAGTTCAAAACCGGGAGGCTGTATATCTGCAATAAGTCCCCATTCAAATCGAGTTTTCAGTCTGTCTTCAAGTGTTTTTATGTCGCGAGGAGGACAGTCTGATGTGAGAATTATCTGTTTATTTTTTTCGTATAGTGCATTAAAGGTGTGAAAAAATTCTTCCTGAGTAGAAACCTTACCTGCTATAAACTGAATATCGTCTATAAGGAGAACATCAGCCTTGCGGTATTTGTTTCTGAATTGCTCGTTTGTATTGTGACTGATAGAATCGATAAGCTGATTTGTAAAATCCTCTCCTTTTACGTAAACGATCTTTGCATTCGGATTAATTTTGTTTATATGATTCATAACGGAATATAGCAAGTGAGTTTTTCCGAGGCCGCTTGGACCATGAATAAAAAGAGGATTATACTGTTTTTGAAAATATCCATTTTCCTGCTTTTTTTCATTTTCTGAAAAGCTGTTGGCTACTGCAAGGCATGCCGCATGTGCAAACTTATTAGAGTCGCCTACGATAAAATTACTGAATGAATATCCGGGATCGGATTTATTAGAAAACTGTCTGTTTTCGTTTTCTGATAAAGTTTCTTTTATATTATCCGAAGATGTGTTATTGGAAGAGCAAACAGAAGAATAAATATCAGAAAGATTATTTATGCCGGCTTTAAAGTCGGTTTCGAGAAAGTCATGTGTTATAGATACAGTTTTATCTGAATGTTCGGAAGAATTAATTTTATTGCTGATTATGTTTTGATGTTCAAAGTTTTGATTATCAGAAGAAGGAGATTCTGATGATGAGACCATATCATCATTTTTCTGTTCTGGAAAAAGATTCATAGTCGAAAGCTGCTCGCTAAGAGATTTATCCTCGGTCGAAAGGAAAATAACATTTACAGAAAAACCAAGAACTTTTTCAAGGTAACTTTCAATAGTTTTGGAATATCGTGATTCTAAAAAGTCACGTTTAAATTTTTGTTTTGTTGCAATAATTGCAGTATCATCGGTAAGCTGTACAAGCTTGAGCTCGTTAAACCACAATTCCATTAAATTTTCTGAATAATCTTTTTTCATTTCCGCAAGAACTGCGGACCAGACATCCAAAAGAAACTGCATAATTTTATCCTTCCTGAAAATTTTATAACTCTTTTATATTATATCATAAGTAAGTTATTTTTTCAAGTATTTAAACAATATATATTAATGTAAAAAAATAATTTAAACAAAACATATAATGCTTGATGTATATGCAAAAATAAAAGTATTTATTCACAGTGGTATGATAAGAAAGAGTGTGATGATAAGTAAAGAAAAAGTCTGAAAAAAATAACGAAAAAAAATGCTGACTTTTATGTTTATATATCTTTTTGTTAAGCAATTAATAAAATTAATATGATTTTAATTCAAATAAGAAAAGGTAGAAATATAGTTGAAGTATGGAGAAAATAAAGCTGAAGAAATATGATAATAATTTTTGTAATCGAAAAAAGAAGAGAAAAATATAAAAACAAAAGTAAAGAATTTAATAAAAGCTATTGACAAAAAGGTAATTTTATGATTATAATATAAATCATGCCGTCTTTTTATTTTTTTACGTGTAGAGAACAAGAAAAGCGGCCATGAATAATAACTTTATATGAAAATTTAATTGAATATATAGAACGGAGGTGCCGCAAAATGCTTAGAACATATCAGCCGAAGAAGAGACAGAGAAAAAAGGAGCATGGTTTCAGAAAAAGAATGAGAACTGCCGATGGAAGAAAGGTTCTTAAAAGAAGACGTGCTAAGGGCAGAAATAGATTGACATATTGATTATGAAAATTATTCAAAAATTGTTTTTTATGGTCCTTACAGATTAAAGCCGAAGGTTTTCCGTGTTGCGGACAAGTCTTCGGTTTTATATTTAATTTTTTCTTTGTAAAAAACAGTCGAAAATACAAAAAGTAAAATATGTAAAATTTATAAAAATGTTACATTTATTTATGGTGAAAAACATAACACATTGATATAATACATGTGATTTGTGCGGATTAAGTAAATGGGTAATTTATAGTGTATGAAATATAACTCGGTAAAGGAAAATCATCTTTATTCTAAAGCATATTCAAAGGGAAAAAAACAGGTAACAAAACATATTGTAGTATATGTTTTGAGGGATTATGAGGCGGAAAAGTTAAGATGTTCAAGACCGGACAGAAAAATAATTAACAGAATAGGGATAACTGTATCGAAAAAATTAGGCGGAGCGGTAGAAAGAAATAGGACAAAAAGAATAATTCGGGAAGCGTATAGAAAAGTGGATTGTTCTGTGCAGCTAAAAAAAGGTTTTATAATAATAATTGTGGCGAGAAGCGCAGCAGTAAATGCAAAAACAGATGATATATATAAAGATTTTTTTTATGCAGCAAACAGACTTGAAATGATAAAGGCGTAAAAATGACAAAAGCAAATAAAGTTCGTTATTTAATAAGACGGACAGCGGTCTTGCCGATAATTTTTTACAGAAAATTTATCTCTCCGGTAAAGCCGAGATGCTGTCGTTATTATCCGAGCTGTTCGGTTTATGCATATGACGCTGTCATGAAGCACGGAATTGTTTTCGGTGGATTTTTAGCATTTAGAAGAATATTAAAATGTAATCCGTTCGGTGGTTATGGAAACGATCCGGTACCTGAATACGGTGAGCTTATACCGGAAAAATGCTGGATTTTTGTTAAGAAAAAATTGAGAATAAAAAAAGTAAAAAAAGAGGAAACAAACTGACATGAAATATTTATACAGCGCGTTCGGTTATCTGATGAGATTCTGTTATATGATAATTCCGAATTATGCGATAGCAATTTTGTTGTTTGCACTTATAATAAAAATAATTTTTTTCCCGCTTGGAATCAAACAACAAAAAAATATGCAGAAACAGGCATCTCTCAGACCGAAAGAAATGGCAATCAGAAAGAGATACGCCGGACGGACTGATAAAGTGACACAGCAGAAGATGCAGCAGGATATAATGGAGCTGTATCAAAAAGAAAATTACAGCATGTTCGGCGGCTGCCTGCCAACGCTGATACAGTTTCCGATAATTATCGCTCTTTATAATGTAATACGTAATCCTCTGACATATTTAATGAGGCTCGGAGATTATGTGGCTCCGATAAAGGAAAAAATATTAGAACTCAATGCGGATGCAAAAATTTTAGCGGAAATTGATATGTTTCAATATCTTCATGCGGATTTTGCGGCATACAAAGGATTATTTCCTGAAGGATTTACAGAGAACGATCTTCCTTCTTTTACTGCGTTTAAGATATTTGACTTGTCACAGACGCCCAGTCTTTCTGATAAAAGCTGGCTTTTACTTATTCCGGTGATAACTTTTGTAGTTGCTTATTTCAGTATGAAGCTAACACGAAAATTGTCATATCAAGCGCCGCAGAGTGATCTTAGTGGAAACGCGGCTGCATCAATGAAAATTATGGATTTTACTATGCCGCTTCTCTCTGTGTGGATTACATTTACAGTACCGGCAATTGTAGGTCTTTATTGGATATATCAGAATATTCTCGGAACAGTTCAGCAGTTTATCTTATCAAAGATATATAAAATACCTGTTTTTACAGATGAAGATTATAAGAAAGCTGAAAAGGAACTTAACGGTAGTCTGAAAGGAAATAAAGCAAAAAATAAAGCAAAAGTAAAATCTCTCCACAATGATGACGATGAAGAGGGAGAGACTGATAAAACCGATGAGAAAAGAAGTGAAAAAAAGAACGATGCGCCGCCACTTAAAGAAGATAGAAACGGAAAATCACCTGAGTTAAAGGATGATACGAAGACGAAGAAGGTAAGATCTCTGCATCATATAGATGATGACGATAAAGACTATTAATTTTTCAAGTAATACAGAAAGAAAAAATGTAATTTTTTAGCAGGAATTTATAGGAAAAAATAGTATTACCTGAGAAAAAAGCTAACGTGAAAATAAATAAGTAAATAAAAAGTAATTATCATTTTGATCAAATAAATAACAAATTAAAAATCATTAAAAAGAAAAACATAAAATGGCAGAACAAACAGCAGAAAGATCGGCTTGTTTTTGCTTTTGCAAAATAAAATCAATGTTTATCTGACACTGTTGTAAAAAGACAGTTTAAAGGAGTGTTTTATTTGAAACAGGTTATTGAGGTTTTTGGAAAGACAGTAGAGGCGGCAATTTCGGACGGAGCGTCTCAGCTTGGTGTTGACAGAGAATATATAACTTATGAAATACTTGAAATGCCGAAAAAAGGATTTCTTGGTTTTGGAGAAATTCCGGCAAAGGTACGGATAACTTACGATTCTGATAACGAAAATAATGCACTGTCATTTATAAAAACTATTATAAATGATATGGATATTAACGCGGAAGCTGAAATGTCTGACGGCGAAAACGCAAAATTAATAAAGATTACAGGTAAAGATTCTGGATTGCTTATCGGACATCACGGTGCAACGCTGGATGCCCTGCAATATCTTGTTAATCTTGTAGCTAATAAAAAAAATAACAGCGGTGAAGAAAATAATAACGAAGAGAATGAAAATTCTGAGGAGAATGAAACGGAAGAATATAATTCCGGACTAAAAACTCAGATAACCGAAATCGGCGGAAAAAAAGAAAAAGGCTATATGCGTGTATTATTGGACGTAGAGGACTATCGTGCAAAAAGGGAAGAGACACTGCGTATGCTTGCAAGAAGAATGGCGGCAAAAGTACAAAAATATAAAAACAGTGTGACCCTTGAGCCGATGAATCCATATGAGCGCAGAATAATACATTCGGAGATACAAAAAATTCCTGGTATAACGACAACTTCTGTCGGAATAGATGATGAAAGAAGAATAATAATTTACAACGAAGATGAGGGAATAAATTACTATAAAAATTCAAAGAACAGATATAGAACGCAGAACTATAGAGGACGAAACAATAAAGAAAAAAACGACAAAAAGAATATTTACGCTGAAAACGAGAAGGAAAGCGCAGAAATAGAAGAAATGAATAAAAAATAATTAAAGATAAAATATCCTCTGGCAGTATAAATTCCGCATAGCGGAGTTATTAAATAGTCAGGGGATATATTTTTTAATATAATGAATATGAAAAAGAGGAATGAAAAAAGTGAATGATAAAACAATTGCGGCAATATCAACACCTCCGGGAAAAGGCGGTATAGCGGTTATACGTATAAGCGGCAGTGATGCGATAGCAATTGGCGACAGGATGTTTAAACCAAAAAACGGAAAGAAACTGTCTGAACTGGATAGCGCAAAGATGATTTACGGAGATATATTATATAACGGGATAGCTATTGACGACGGACTTGCATCTGTTTTCTTTTCGCCGCATTCTTATACAGGAGAAGATACTGTAGAAATTAATTGCCATGGAGGAATACTTCTTGCAAACAAAGTTCTTGAAAGTGCGTTTTTATGCGGTGCTGAACAAGCATCTCCGGGAGAATTTACAAAAAGAGCTTTTTTGTCTGGAAATATTTCATTAACAGAAGCAGAAGCAATCGCAGAGCTTATCGACGCGCAAAGTGAAGGGCAGCTTACGCTGGCTTCGTCTAATTCACACGGAGTTTTATCATGTGCAATAACAGAATTGTATAACAGACTGTCACAACTTGTGGCGAAAATATATGTTGATATTGATTACCCGGGAGAAGATCTTGTTGAGTTTGATAAAGCAGATATATTGGAAGAACTTTTATTTTTGATAAATGATATAGAAAAGCTGTCCGGTACATACCAGACAGGGCGAGCTGTTGCGCATGGCGTATCGGTAGTGATTTGCGGAAAGCCAAATACAGGGAAATCTTCTCTTATGAATATGCTTTTGGGAAAGGAAAGAGCAATTGTAACATCAGAAGCCGGAACTACCCGTGATATAATAGAAGAAACAGTAGAAGCAGGATGTGTGCTTCTGCGTATATCAGATACTGCGGGAATAAGAAAGGCAGAAAATGAAGCAGAAAAGATCGGTGTTGAAAAGACTGTTGAAAAAATTAAAGAAGCAGAACTTGTTCTTGCAGTTTTTGATATTTCTTCAAGACCAGATGGAGAAGACGAAAAATTTATTGATGAACTTAAATCTTATCTTGATAAAGGTGGAAAAGCAATAGGTATACTAAATAAATCTGATTTAAATGTAAATAAAGAAGCATTAGACAGATATTCATCTGTTTTTGAAGATAAGGTTATTATATCAGCCGCAAATAAAGTCGGAAGAGAAGAAATACTTAAAAAGGCAGAGTCATTGTATATAGATGGGTCAATAGATATTCACACGGATGCAATTGCATTTAATGCCAGACAATATGCATCTCTTTGCAATGCTGTGAGGAAGCTGAGGGACGCATATAAGGCGATAGAGGAAGGTATAGAAGTAGATATTTGCGGAACCGATATGGAACTCGCGTTAGCTAGCCTTGGTCAAACAGACGGAAGAACAGTAACGGAAGATATTGTAGCGAATATATTTTCGCGTTTTTGTGTAGGAAAATAAAAAATAAAAAGCACTTTTATAGTGCTTTTTATTGAAAACTGAAAATATAAATTTAAAGTATAATTTATTTTCTCTTTCCGTTTTTAGAATTTTTCTTAGGAATCAACGCGATAATTAGAATTATTGCCGCTATAGGAAATACAATTGCAACGATAATACCAATTATATTGGAAACCTTGGATGTTTCTTTGTTAGCAGAATCAGCCGTTGTATCTGTTGTATCTTCTGAAGAGTCAGAGGAAGTGCTTTCATCCTTTTTACTTGTTTCGTCTGTCTCTGTATCATTGCCGGTGGTTATATCATTGTTTGCCGCGCTTTCTGACACGTTATCAGTTTCATTTGTATCTTCAGATGAGGAGCTTTCAGAATTTGCAGTGTCAGTATCCGTTATTTCCTCATTACTCGAAGAAACGGAAGTTTGATTTTCTGAAGTATTTACATCTGTTTCTGCATTAATAGATAAAGTTAATGATGCTATCATAAAAAGTGCTGTAAATGCAGCAATTATTTTAGAGTTTGATTTAAAAATCGACATGAAAAATTCCCTTCTGATTAAACGTTAAAAATAAATAAACATAACATATGATCAATACTATATATAAGATTAATATTAGCAAAAAAATATAACATAATGCTATCTATAATATTAACAAACAGTAAAAATCATGTACTTAAAGCTATAATTATCTGTCTGTGTATTAGAGAACAACCTGTTAGATGAATGAAAGGAATTATCATAAAAATGGAAAAGAAAAAATTTATAAAAAATGACAGTGGATTTATTTGTGTTCACTGTGGAAAAAAAGTAGACCCTTTAGGATATACTTCAAGAAACCATTGTCCATATTGTCTCTGGTCACTTCATGTTGATAAAAATCCTGGAGATCGGTCGGCAAAATGTGGAGCGGCGCTTGAGCCTGTATTTGCAGAGCCCGATCCAAAAAAGGGATTTATTATTACACATAAATGTACGGTCTGCGGAGAAATAAAAAGAAATAAAGCGGCTGATGATGATAACCGGGAATTGATTATAAAAATGACAGTAAACAAAAATTTTTAAATCATATAACTTCTAATTAATTACCGCTATTTTGTGAGATAAACTTGTAAATAACGCTTGTACGAATGAAAAAACATTTCACAGAGAAAAATCAAAAGTACAGCGCCGCCCTTATAAGAGTTTACACTCATCAGAGCCGGCATATGCTATCGCTTAGTACCTGAAAAAAGCATGTTTTTAAATTCTTATTTATTTAAAGTTTAAAGCTGACTTGCTCTGAGCAAATTTTGCCCCGATTTTAGTCATATATATGTATAGAAAAAAATATATTAAAGAATGTCATCGATTATATCTTTTGCTTCTTCCGGTGTTACGAAGTTTTCACTTAAAAGATGAAGCAGCTTCTCGGCAGCGTCTTCACTTCTTGTAATATCATAGATAAAAACAGTTTCATCAAATGAACCGCAGGTATCATATAAGGTTTTACTAATTAACAGTGAGTAAACTTTATTGTACAAACCATATTCTGTATCTCCAAGTCCGGATTCATCAGTTGTAACAATCAGTTTGTATTGAAGTATAATGCCGCTTCTTGATTTATCGTGTTTAATGATAGAATCATATTCACGTGTTCTTTCTGTTATAAAGGTTTTTCGCTCTGTTTTTTCTCTAATACGATTTTTTGTTACTGCTGGCATTTTGTACTCCTTTTTTGCGCGATGAATCCATTAGTTATATTAAAAATATAATTTTATAAAATCTATTGGAAATAATTGAAAGTTTTTATTTTTATATTTTTTGTCTGTATTTATATAATACCAAAAAACTGTAAATTTGTAAACAGGAACAAGTCTACATATTTCGACAAAATTATGCAGGTAATTTACGGTAATTTTTCGTTATTTGGATTTAAAAGAATATATTTAAATAAAGCGATTGTTAATTGTGCGAAAAAACTCGAACGAAAATTTTTTATCAGATAGTTTATAAAGACGAATTTAATGTCGAATATTGGATAAAAAAACATAATATGAAAAAATAATGCATAATATACAATATTTTTATAATGACAAAAAGATGTTATTATGTTAATATAAGCTTGTTGATTCTTATAAATACTGTGTTTTTAGTAAGAGGTAAAAATTACTGTATGGGTGACAAGGGATAATATAAAAATGTATATTTATGCAAAAAATCTTTTTTATATTTAGCATTATGAATATTCGTAAACAATAAGAATAAGAAAGAGGTCGATTTTTGTGATAAATGATAGGTATAAGCTATGTAAAGCGTCACGGTTTTTACTCAATATCGGACTAATGGTAGTTTTTGCATTGATTTTATATATCGGTTTTTTACTTGACACAGCAGTGAATTCATCGGAGGGAATACTTTACATAACGCTGAGATGCAGAGCCATGCTTGATTATGCATTATTGACAACGGTTATTTTAATAGGCGGTTCTTTGTTTGTAGACTGCGTTATAAAGGGTAAAATAAAATAAAGCATCTGCTCTGCAATTTTTTAAACGAAAGAAAACTATTCGTTAGTAAAATTTGCAGAGCAGATGTTATTAATGATAAGATCAAAATTAAGTTATCACAGATATTTAAAATTTAATATTTGAAGTGTCTTCGGGAGATTCTCCGGTCATCGCTTTAAGAAGATTATTTTCGAGTTCCAGAGCGGTATTATATCCCATCTTTTTTTGTCTACTGTTCATTGCTGCAATTTCAAGGATGATTGCAAGATTGCGTCCCGGCTTTACAGGTATTGTTGTAGTTGGAATCTGAATTCCCATAATATCTGTAAATTCATTTTTTATTCCAAGACGGTCATACATTTTTCCATGTACCCAAGGTTCAAGCTTGATTACAAGATCAATTTTTTCTGTGTCTTTGACAGCCCCGACACCGAACAGCCTTCTTACATCAACGACGCCAATTCCGCGCAGTTCAATATAATGACGGATCATTTCCGGTGCGCTTCCGACAAGTGTTTTTGAAGAAACTTTTTTTATTTCGACGGCGTCGTCAGCGATCAAGCGATGTCCGCGTTTAACAAGTTCAATTGCCGTTTCACTTTTTCCGATTCCGCTGTCTCCGAGAAGAAGCATACCTTCACTATATACTTCAACCAAAACGCCGTGGCGAGTTATTCGCGGTGCAAGAGCTACGTTTAAATATGATATTAAGCTTGCCATAAATTCAGATGTGTGCTGTTCTGTACGCAGAAGGGGAACAGAATATTTCTTTGCCTTTTCAATAAAAATAGGAAAAATAGCAAGCGAGGTTGTAAAAATTACTGCCACTGGTTTTTTTGACATAAATGAATCTATATGATCCGGTAAAGTCGATTCAGGAAAAGAATTGAGGTATGTGTGTTCACAATTTCCTATAAGCTGTATCCGTGCAGGCTCAAAGTGACCGAAAAAACCCGATAGCGCCAGGCCGGGGCGATTTAAGTCTGAACGCGTAACAATAATATTTTCGTCATCGGGCAGAAAAATTTTTTCGAGCTGGAATTCATCGATGATTTGCTGAAGTTTAACAGAATATACTGTTGACATATAATTTCTCCTCAAGCTTTGCTTATTGTAGACAGATATAAGTATTGTTAAAGAAATTATATGTCAGAGAGACTGAATAGTCAATACCTTTTGGTGTTTTTTATTTCAAAATCGTAATGACCGGCTGAATTTGAATTCCTGAAAGCGCGGACAACATAGTTGCCTGAAGCTTGTTGAAATCTGCAACGAGGGAATAAGGCTTATGTTCAGGATCATCCTGTCCAAGCGGCACAAAAAATACGTTTTTTCGCATACTGACAGAAGCGATTGAGTGAAGATTTGCAGACAGGGCATCGTTTGTTGCCAGAGCAATTACAAGCGGCCTGTTTCCTCTCATATGAGCCTTAGCAGACATTGTAACGGCCGAATCGGTTATTCCATTTGCAATTTTTGCAAGAGTATTTCCTGTGCACGGAGAGATAACAAGCAGATCAAGAGGATTTGCCGGTCCCAGAGGTTCCGCGTCCCTTACCGTGTGGATAATCTGATTTCCGCATATTTTTTCAATTTTTTCTGTTGTTTCGGCGGCACTTCCGAATCGTGTATCGGTAGTGTATACGCTCTCATTAACTATAGGAATAATATCCCAGCCTGCGTGAGATAATTTCTCAAGCTCGGCAATTGATTTTTTAACTGTACAGAAAGAACCGCAGAAAGCATAGCCGAGACGCGGCTTTTTTTTAATGTATGTTTTGTCCATATATATTCTCTCCTTTTGCCGTCTGCCCGGTAATACTGGAGATTTAATATCATCGGGTTTACTGGCATTTTAATTGAATTTTTACGGTAAAGAAATTATGTAATAGTATTTAAAATGGAAAATATTTAAGGTGGAAAACAGCTGTGATATAAAACAGAATGACACCTGAAAAACAGAAAATCCGAATTTGTTTCTTTGCGGTCTTGGAACAGCGTGTACAGTGATGATGCTTACAAGGAGAAAATCTCTATAGGCGGCCATTTGTAACGCCGCAGAAAATATAAGCGTAACCGCCTATAGAGATTAACATCTAATCAGCTGTTGTCATAGTTGCAAGACTGTTGTAAATTAATTCATAGGTGATATAAATTTTTATGGTGTAATACCTTTTTCCTGTAGAATGCCGAAAATACCGTCACTTATTATTTTTCCGGATGAAACAGGTGCTGTCTTTCCGGGCAGCGCAAGAGCATGAATTATTTTTATTCCTTCTTTTTCCGCAGCGGCTTTATCTACTCCGCCGGGCAATGATGCGACGTCTATAATTAATGTTTTCTTTGACATTTTTTTAAGAACGGGAGCGGTAACAATAATTTTTGGTACTGTATTGAAGACGACGGCGGCATCTTCGAATGGACGCGGATTGCTGCCGAGCTGTCTTATATCGGAGCTGTGGTAACCGAAAATTTTTGTCCAAGCCATATCTGATGCGTTACGGGAATGCACTGTTACATCTGCACCGAGAGAGTTAGAGGATTTTGCAAGAACTTTGCCGATTCTGCCAAATCCGAGAACATGTACTTTTGAGCCGTATAGCGTTACGGGAAGCTCGTGAAATGCGATCTCAAGAGCACCTTCCGCTGTAGGCACGGCATTTAATATAGCTACCTCATCTCTTTTAAGGCAGTCAAAAAGCTTAATACCGTGATGATCGGCAGCTGAAATAAAAGATTCTCCTATACCTCCTCCTATGACAAGCTGAGACGGATTAATCAATGTAAAAAGATCCTCAAAAAGTTTATTTTGCTGATCTTCAGTGCCTAAAGGACAGTAAAGGTGACGGTTGTCTTTAGATAATGGAATAGGCAAAACAACAGCCGCAGAGTTGCGGACAGCGCCTTCTAAATCCACACATCGTGTAATATTGCTTCTCTCAAATATATAAGAGCCAAAGCCGTACACGGCAACTTCAAAACCAACATCCGATAGCTCATTCGCAGTGATTAGCTGTCTTTCATCTCCGCCAATTACCGCAATTTTAATTTCACTGTTCAAATTATTCACCTCTGCCATTGACGGCGGAATTTTTATTTTCCTTTTTTATTTTCAGGATCTCTGTAAGCATAATATGCAGTTAAACGCTGACTTGTCACATTAAAGAATAATCGATAAAGAATAATCGGTCAAATGTAAAACCTTGTCATAATGGACTTTAGTTGAGGGTGTTTTATTACTGAAAAAGTGTGTGGAACAATCTCCACATTTAACAGAACGCCTTTACGAACGAACGACTTACGACCGAGCACCAAACTACCGAGCAGCCAACGATCGAACACCTTTACGACTGAATTCCTTAACAAGCAGATACATTAATAGTCAAACGTCTTTACAAATGCGAGCCTCTCACTCGTTATAAAGCCTTTGATTTACAGAAAAAACATTTTTTTAAACAGAAGGCGTGAGAGAGGTGCATATAAAAACGAGAAAAAATATTTGTTAAATTTCGAAAAATTTACCATATGATATTGATAAATTAAACCAGATGTGGTAATATTATAAAGTATATAACGGTGCTGAGCGTCCGTATCGGAATAAATTTTTTTGAGGTGAAATTAATGTATAATAAAAAAACAATTGAGGATATTGATTGCAAAGGTAAGAGAGTTCTTGTTAGGTGTGACTTTAATGTACCGATGAAGGATGGAGTAATAACTGACAACAAGCGCATAGTCGAAGCTCTTCCGACTATAAAATATCTTTCTTCTAATGGCGCTAAGCTGATACTCTGTTCTCATTTCGGACGCCCCAAGGGTGAGTTTAACATGACATATTCACTTGCACCTGTAGCAGCTGAGCTTGGAAAGCTTCTAGGACGTGAGGTTCCGATTGCTAAAGACGTTATCGGCGAAGATGCTCATGCAAAGGCATCGGCTTTGAAGGACGGCGATATAATGCTGCTTGAAAATGTCCGTTTTCATAAAGAAGAGGAAAAAAATGATCCGGATTTTGCGAAAGCACTTGCCGGACTTGCAGAAATTTACGTAAACGATGCATTCGGGACAGCGCATCGCGCGCATGCATCAACTGCCGGAGTTGCGGATTACCTTCCTGCTGTTTGCGGTTATCTTATTCAAAAAGAAATATCAATTATGGGAGGCGCACTCAGCGAGCCGAAAAGACCTTTTGTTGCGATTCTCGGAGGAGCAAAGGTTTCCGATAAAATCGGGGTTATAAGCAATCTGCTTGATAAAGTTGATACACTTATTATCGGCGGAGGGATGGCATACACGTTCTTCCGTGCTCTTGGAAATACAACGGGTTCTTCTATTTGTGAGGAGGACAAGCTTGAGCTTGCTCTTGACCTTATAAAGAGAGCAAGAGAGAAAAAGGTTAATTTCCTTTTGCCGGTTGACAATGTAATAGGCCGCGAGTATAAAGAGGATACTGTATATATGAGAATTTATTCGGATAGTATCCCCGACGGCTGGATGGGACTTGATATCGGTACTATTACTCAGGAGCTTTACGCAAAGACGATTCAGGGTGCCGGAACAGTGGTATGGAACGGACCGATGGGGGTCTCAGAATGGGAAAATTTTGCTGCCGGAACACGTGCAGTAGCGCAGGCAATTGCTGATTCGGAAGCCATTTCAATCATCGGCGGAGGAGATTCCGCGGCGGCGGTTGAAGCTCTTGGCTTTGCTGATAAAATGACTCATATTTCAACAGGCGGAGGCGCGTCTCTTGAATTTCTTGAAGGAAAGGATCTTCCCGGAATTGCATGTCTGAACGATAAAGATTAATAATCTTGAATTTATGAGTCTAAATGAAAGGTACTATTGAAAAATGAATAAGAAGGTCAGACAGGCAGTTATTGCCGGAAACTGGAAGATGAATAATACACCGTCGGAGACAATGGAGACAATTAAAAAAATTGCAGAACTTACGAGTGGAAAAAATGACTGTGAAATTGTTCTGTGCGTTCCGTTTGTTGACATACAAGCAGCTGTCTCCGCTGTTCAGGGTACAAACATAAAAATAGGTGCTCAGAACGTACATTTTGAAGAAAAGGGTGCGTATACCGGAGAAATATCGGCAAAAATGCTGGTAGAATGCGGAGTCGAATATGTTATTGTAGGACATTCCGAACGACGTCAGTATTTCGGAGAAACTGATGAAACCGTAAATTTGCGTGCAAAGGCTGCCCTTGAGGCGGGTCTTAAGGTTATAATTTGTGTCGGAGAAATGCTTAAGGATCGTGAACAGGGTATAACGGATGAACTTGTATCCATGCAGACGAAAATTGCTCTTCTCGGTATAACGCCCGAACAGGTAAAAAATGTTATAATCGCATACGAGCCTGTCTGGGCAATCGGAACCGGAAAAACAGCAACTGCTGAGCAGGCCGACGATGTATGCGGAATTATAAGAAATACAGTAGCAGTTTTGTATGGAAATGAGATTGCCGAGGCTCTTACCATACAGTACGGCGGGTCAATGAATGCCGCAAATGCTGAGGAGCTTCTCGGAAAGCTCAATGTTGACGGAGGACTTATAGGCGGAGCCTCACTTAAACCGGCTGATTTTTCTGTAATTGTCGATGCCGCGCAAAAATAAATTTTAGATAAAAAATATGAAATTCAGGCCATAAAAAGCCGGAAGATTGTTCTATAGCTAATAAGCCTGCCGATTTGCTTTGCCGGCTTTGCTTCAGGCGGACGATTTTCCGGTTTTTGCCTTTTAGCATAAAAGAAAATGGTAATGGTTAAAAAAATATCGGCTGGTAGGAATAAGCTTTTTTCTCCTCAAATCGTTTTTTACGCAGGAAGTCATGGTTAGTATTATTTAAACAGGATTGATGTTATGAAAATAGATAAGATAACTAAGGAAATAAGTAAAAAGAAAAATACAGACATGAAGATTTTATTGAAAAAAATCATGACAGATAATATACGTATTACGGCGGGTTTTCTTTCTGTTGTTACACTCTTTTTTACTCTGCCTTTCCTTTGTGCCGCTGAAGAAACTTCCGAAAAAATAAGTGAAGCAGGTGTTACAGAGGCAAATGAGGATTTTTCTGACCAGTCGCAGGAGAATAACTATGAAAGCAGAGTTGATTCAGTCGCTATAAGTGATGACAGAAAGACAATTGATATTTCCGTGACCCTTACTGATAATGTGTTAGAGACGTATAAAGACAAAAAGCTGTATCTTTTTGAGTTATATCCTTATCAGACGGTTGAAAATATAGGTGCATTCGATCCCGTTGAAAATAAAACGATTGTAGGCGACAAATACAGTTTTTCTATTGAGCTTAATTTAAATTCAGAACAGCTGTATGCGAGATATTTGTGCGCTGTGCTTGAAGATTCAGGAGATTATACTGTTCTTACTGAAACGCGCTATATTGATAATTATGAAGAAATTGCTGACCGCAGTTTTGAATATCCAAAAGCGGCGTCAAAAAAGGGATTGACCTTTCAATACATAGCGGATGCTGAGTATACGGGAACATCTCATACTGTTTTAAATGTACCAATAAATAAGTATTTTACCGATGATACCGAATACGGCGCGGCTTTTGATTATTGCGGAACCGACTATTACATAGACGGTGAACGGCTGTCGATTCTCGACAGCCGGATTAAAACCTATACGAATGCCGGAATTCATGTTTATCTCAATATCCTTCTCACCGCGCCGGATGAATCTCAGCCAAAGTGTCTTGATTGTCTGTATTCTGCGGACACGTCTTCTTCAGTAACATACTACGCAGTTAACAGTTCAAATAAAACAGCGCTCAGATATTTTGAAGCGTTTATGGCATTTTTGGCAGGACGATATACATCGCCGAATGGAGAAAATGGATTTGCTGGAAGTTATATTATCGGCTATGAAATTAACTCTAATCGGTATTATAATAATATGGGAGAACAGGAGATCGAATCTTATACCGATTCATATGTAACTCTTTTGCGTGCGGCGGACGTCGCTGTTCGATCTGTATATTCAAATGCAAGGCTATATGTATCACTGGGACGTAATTTCAATCAGCCTTCAGTAAATGATAAGACGGGAGTAAACATCAGACTCGATTATTCCGCGCGGAGTGTTCTGGATATGATAGCTGAAAAAGCCGGAGATATTCCTTGGAATGTTGCCTTTAATCCATATGCGTCAAATTATAGTCTTACCGAGATATGGACTGATGAAAATGCCAAAACAGACTTTGATACTCCTTATATAACTATGGCTAATATACAGGTTCTGTGTGACTATCTCAAGCAAAGCATACTTTTATACCGCGGTCAGACGAGAAGTATCTTAATTGCTGAATTTGGAATATCGGCAGACCCGTCAGATACGGCGGCGCTTGATAAGCAGGCGGCGGCCTTTGCATATTCGTATTATAAAGCTGCGGCACTTGACGGAATTGAAGCTGTTATTTATTGCCGTCAGGTTGATAACCGTTTGGAAAACGGTGTATATTTCGGGTTGTGTACATACGGAAACAAAGAAAGTGAAACATACGGTGAAAGAAAGCCAGTATATGATGTTTTCAGATATATAGATACTCAAAGGACTCTTGAATTTTCTGAGAAATATCTGTCAGATTTAGGCGTTACGTCATGGAATTCTCTTATATATGGGTTTGATTCAAATATATACTCCGAGCGGAGAGTTGTTGAAGAATCTTCGATTGCCGAAAACAACATTTTGCAAAGCTATCAGAGTTACAGTCTTTTCAGCTTTACAGAGGGAGAACTAAACGGCTTTTTACCTACCGAAAACGCTTCATATTCAGAAATACGCGGGCTGTCGGGCAGCGGAGATATTGAAAATGCGGGAAGTCCTTTTGTTTTGTATGCAGCTCTAAGACCAAACGGTACAGATGAATATATGGGTATAAGCCGTCATTTCTCAAATGGACTGAATATCTCAGAAATGAAGTATATTGCATTAAATATAAAAGCTGATACATCCGTTTCGTCGGAAACGGTAAATGTACTTTTTCGCATAGTATCCGACAGAAGCGGAGATAGCTGCGGTGTATATGAGGGATCTGCAGAAATAACACCAGGAATGTGGACAAAAGTTTATTTTGATATTTCACAGGCTGCGGAAAACTTTGAAACCGTTGATAATATGACTTTGTGGATAAAAGACAAAGACGGAAACAAAGCGAATGCTGAGTATTCTCTATCGGTATCGGGAATAGATTCCTATAAAAAGGATATGAGTAAATTTACACGTTTTGTTTTGATAATTGTGTGTGTTGTTTCTACAATTCTTTCGGTTGTGTGTATTGTTGCAGTAATTAAGGTACTGATAATCCGCAGAAAAAAACGCAAACGTTGGGAAATGGAAGAGGAAGCAATTCAAGAGAACAAAGTTAAAGATTACGAAATTAAACGGAAAAATGATTTTCGTCGCCATATCAGCAATGCAGACTTTAGTGAAAATGGGGAAAATGTATCGGGACAAAAGGCATTAAAGCTGAGAATCGAAAATATCAGGGATACAGAAAAAGGTAAAAGAAGTCACAAATAAAATAAATTTACAAAAACTACTTGAAAATTTTTGTAAAAAGCGGTATATATAATATCTGTAGAATAATAAATTTTGATACAGTTAAGGAGTGAAATAAGAGTGGCAAAATTCAGAAGAATCGGTGTGCTGACTTCAGGCGGAGACGCTCCGGGAATGAATGCGGCCGTTCGTGCGGTTACCCGTGCGGCGCTTTCGCACGGGGTTGAAGTTGTCGGTATTTATGAAGGATACAAGGGACTTATTCATAAAAATTTCGATGTATTTCACGAGCGTGATGTTGATAATATAATAGGCAGGGGCGGAACAATTCTTTGGTCTGATCGTTGTGACGAGTTTCGTTATGAAGAAGGTATTCTGAAAGCCAAGGCTACCTGTATAGATAACGACATAGACGGAATCGTCGCAATCGGCGGAGACGGAACATTCAGGGGGGCAACCGACTTTACAAAATACGGGATTCCGTGTATCGGCCTTCCAGGTACAATTGACAACGATATTTCTTCTACGGATGAGTCTATTGGCTTTGATACGGCTATGAATACAGTTATCGAGATGGTGGATCGTCTCCGTGATACATGTGATTCGCATCGCCGCTGCAATGTAGTAGAAGTTATGGGACGTGCGGCAGGATATATCGCTCTTGAGGCAGGAATAGCGACCGGGGCGTCTGCTATTGCTGTTAAGGAAATTCCGTTTGATGAAGATGCTGCAATAAAGAAACTTATTGCACAGAAGGAAAGCGGAAAACGCAATTTTATAGTCATGGTTGCCGAGGGTATTCCGCTTGATTCGGCAGGGGATAAACAGTACAGTGAGAAGCTTGCGGAACGAATTCAGAAGAATACGGGAATTGAAACTAAGTTTGCTCGTCTTGCACATGTAGTAAGAGGAGGTTCTCCAACACTTCGTGACCGTCTTCTTGCCGCTCGTATGGGAGATGCGGCTGTCGAGGCGCTTCTTGACGGTAAGAGTAATTTGGTTGTTTGTCTGCAGAATGATAATATTGTTGAAATGGACATTGGGTACGCGCTTTCACTCGACCGTTTGTACAAAGGAAAGGTTCAGCCCGGAGAACTGGAAGCAAAATACACTGCAGAACAGATTGCAGATATGCAGCGTTTCTGTGACGCGAAGTTTGCCGCATTCAAAAAGCTGTACGATATTAGCAATCGTATTTCCAATTGAAAAAATTGTACTGACTTTAAGAATCGTGTCGCAGACTTATGACACGATTCTTTATTTTTATATTGTGTTTGGTCATTTGACTCTTAGCTTGTAATATGTATGGAATTTGCGGAATATAAAAAAGAAGTGAGCTATTTAATATATACGTGCAGAGAAAGGAAGGCCGCAGTTATGGGAAAAAATTTTGATGAAGAATATGATGAGCAGGAGACAAACCTATTTGACTTTTTACGGGAATGTTCGGAAAGTGAAAAAAACAATGCTGAGGTAACGTCAGACAAAAGAGAACAAGACAGAGAAACTGCAATAATAGGAGTAAAGGAATCAGAGCCGTCAGAGCCGGAAGATGATGACAAACAGATTTATATAAACAATGAAGATTATGCATTATATGAAGATGATGCGGAAGATTATTCGAATTATTATACAGATGACTTATCACAGAATAGTACCGGGGACAATTACATAGATTATGCGAAGAAAAATTCGGACGAGGAAAATGAAAACGACGGTTTAAAACGTCGAAGGAATAGCAATCCCCATACTTTCAGTCTTACATTTGTAATTATTATGACGGCGGTTATAACAGCAGCCGCTGTAATTGCAGGATTCGTCTTGCTTTCCGGATTTGATTTCGGCGGTTTTTTCGGGGAAGAAAGCAGTACCGAAACAGAGAAAACCGGAGATACTGCAAATATTCAGTTACCGGTTACTGATGATAACAAGCAAACAGAATTACAAAGCGACGCCGCGGCGGGAGAAAAAAAGCTTCAAATTGAGAGTGCTCTTGAAGCAAAAGGCAGCCTTACCCTTGTAAACTATGCACATGAATATATGTTTCCTGAAGCGGATCTTGTAAATCTTTATTCAGCGAAAAACAGCAGTTACAAGATTTCGACAATAGATATCATGCTTGACAGGAAAACGGTTGAGGCTCTGAACTCTATGGCAGAGGATTTTGAAAAGGAGACCGGAAAGCGTGACCTTTTGATTTCAAGCGGTTTCAGAAGCTACGACGAGCAGCTGGAACTTTATTCTTCGGCAGTCGAATCCAAAGGAATAGATTATGCAAAAAATCATATTTCGCAGCCCGGATACAGCGAGTATCATACTGGATTGTCGTTTGATATGAGTGTGTTCACAGATAACGGCGCTGTTATAAAGCTTGACGAAAGTGAAGAATATTCGTGGATATTAGAGCATTGTTGGGAGTATGGTTTTGTGAGACGGTTTGACGATGCTAAATCAGATATTACCGGAGTCAGTGGAAAAGAATGGCTTTTCCGTTACGTAGGCCGTCCTGCGGCGTATCTGATGACAACCGAAGGGATTAGTCTTGAAGAATATATTGAGCTTGTTATGACAAAGGATTATAAACACAGGCTTGGATATAATGAGAAATCGGGAAAACGATATGAAGTTTACTTTGTTCCTATTTCAGATAGTGATTATACCGATATTACTGTACCTGAAGAATCCGGAGTTACATATGATATAAGCGGAACAAACTGCGGCGGTTTCATAGTAACTTTGAGTTTTGATTAATCTTTTGTGAAAAAATTCCGGGCATCAGTGCAGGTTTATACTGAGAAAAAAGGGAAAAACTATTTTGAATTTAACAAAAAGTGGAATGTCCGTGTCTGAAAGATGCTTGACTATAAAGATATGTCTGTAAGGACGTTCGCATATAAAAGTGTACGGCTGTAGAGTAGACGGCCATAGAGTAGTCGGCCATAGAGTAGTCAGCCATAGAGTAGTAGGTTATAGAGTAGTAGGTTGTAAAGTAGTCGGTTGTAGAGCATTCAGCTGTAGAGTGTGCGACTGTAAAGTGTTTGGCTGTGAAAGTATCAGACAGTAAAGGAGTTTGGCTGGGAATGCCGTTCAGCTATAAAGGCATTTACGTATAAAGTCATTGTCTTTGTGGGAGGCGGTTTCTACGTACTTTTTCCCGCGGCGATACCTCCACCCTTGGCAGATCTTATGACAGAGCTATGCTCATTATTGAAAAAGTGTGTTTTTAGTTAATGATAGGAATTTGAATGTGTATGAATAAGGATATTTATAATCGGTTTGCACCGTTTATTATAGAATATATATATAAGAACGGCTGGAATGAGCTTAGACCTGTACAAATTGAAGCCGCACGTGTTTTGTTTGATACAGATAAGAATCTTCTTCTTTCTTCCACAACGGCATCAGGAAAAACAGAAGCTGCATTTTTTCCGATCATATCAATGCTTTCCGAGAAGGATATATCGTCTTTTAACTGCATTTATATAGCGCCTCTCAAAAGTTTGATAAATGATCAGTTTTTACGGCTTGACGGACTGCTTGAGCTTTCTGGTATACCGGTTTTTCACTGGCATGGGGATATCGCGGCTTCACATAAGACGAAGGCGCTTAAAATGCCCGGAGGAATTCTTCAGATTACACCGGAATCTCTTGAAAGTATGCTTATGAATCGCTCCAACGATATTCCGCGACTGTTCGCAGAGCTTGAATATATAGTAATCGATGAAATTCATGTTCTAATGGGATCAGATCGGGGAAACCAGATTCTTTGTCAGCTATCAAGGCTGCAAAAACTGATTGGTCGTATACCGAGACGCGTTGGACTTTCCGCGACTATAGGAAGACTGGATGAAGCTGCGCTTTGGCTGGGTTCAGGGACGGGGAGAGAAACGGAAGCTCCGTATTTTAAAGACGACAGGACCATGTGGAGACTTGCCTTAGAACATTTTTATATTGATAATTCCGATGAAGATCAAAGGGTCGAAAAAAAGCCGGAGACGTTCCTGACAGAATCGCCGGAGATCAAATCAATAGTGCATGGAAATGGTGAAGAACTGAACGCACAAGCGTTTATCGATCCCGGATATGAGTATCTTTATGACTGTACTAAAGGAAAAAAATGTCTTGTATTTTCGAATTCACGTGAAGAAACGGAATATGTAACCGCAACGCTCCGGCAGATAGCTGATAAAAGAGGAGAGCCGGATAGGTTTTTTATTCATCACGGTAATCTATCCGCGCAAATCAGGGAGGAAGCGGAAACACGTCTGAGGAATAATGAGGATAATATAGTAACGTGTGCAACTGTTACGATGGAGCTCGGAATAGATATTTGTCGTCTTGAACGGGTTATTCAAATGGACTCGCCGACCTCGGTGTCCAGCTTTCTGCAGCGTCTCGGTAGATCGGGGCGCAGAGACAACATACCGGAAATGATGATGATTTTCAGAGAAGATGAGCCTCTTCCCGATACGCCTCTTCCGCAGCTTATTCCGTGGGGACTATTAAGAGCAATTGCTATAATACAACTCTATATAGAGGAAAGGTTTATAGAACCTGTAAATGTTAAAAAACTGCCATTCAGTCTTCTCTTCCATCAAACTATGTCGGTGCTGACAGCATCGGGATCTCTTGCTCCCGCGGAGCTTGCAAAGCGAATTCTTTCACTGCCGCCTTTTACTCATGTGTCAAAAGAAGACTTTAGGGATTTGCTTGTGTCAATGATAAAAAATGATTATCTTGAGCTGACGGAGGACGGTGAACTTTTAGTTGGCCTTAAAGGAGAAAGACTCACGAACAGCTTTAAGTTTTACGCCGTTTTTAAAGACAGTGAAGATTTTACGGTAAGATGCGGCTCGGATGAAATCGGGACGATAACTACGCCTCCGCCGGTAGGAGATCGTTTTGCGCTTGCCGGAAGGGTGTGGGAGGTGGAAGAACTCGATATTTCTCATAAACTTATATATGTAAAAAGTGTTGAGGGAAAAATGGGAATAGCATGGCCTGGCGATTACGGAGAGATTCATACTAAAATTATGCAGCGTATTCGTCGTGTGCTTGAAGAAAATACAATATATCCTTATTTAAAGAAAAATGCCGTTCAAAGACTTTTGCATGCCCGTGCTATAGCCGAAAAGTCAGGAATGCTAAAAAAATCTATTGTTCATTTGGGAGGTTATACATGGTGTCTTTTTCCATGGCTTGGAACACGTTCATTTAGAACAATGCGAAGATTTATAAAGGAAAAAACATCCTCTGATTTTGGTCTTTCAGGTCTTGAATTTGACGGATGCTGTTATTTTACTTTTAAACTTGAATCTGGAGATGTCCGGGGACTGGCAGAATATTGGGCAGAGGAAGCAGCCGGGGGGATAGATCTTGAGTCTCTTGTTGCGCCAAGCGAAGCTCCTTCCTTTGATAAATTTGACGGTGCGATACCGCCGTCTTTGCTCAGGCGTGCATATACTGTCGACAGGCTGAGAAGAGACGAGCTTGAAAGTCGTCTTTCCGAGCTTGCAGACGAATTTAAAAATTAATAAATGTGAAATTAAACCGGGAAATTTATTTTCCCGGTTTTTTTACGTCAAAAAATCGATCGGCAAAAAAATTCATTCTGCCGTAAAATAAATTGAACAATGGCAGAATATTTTTGGGAAATAATCTAATAATCTAAGAAAGCATAATCAATCTCATAATAAACCATAAACCGCCGCGTGACCTTCGACAGCTTTATTAAAGGGAAGATGATATAATGAGGAACACAAAATTTAGATGGGATGCAGTCTGAAAATAACGATTTGAATAAGAGCGGACACGTTTTTATTTACCGTATCATCGTGCTGTGATTCCGGAAAGGACGGTTAAATTATTATGGAAAGAAAAAATACTTTACATGACTTTTCCCTGCGTATTAAACAGTATTTACCAAGTTATGCAGGAGAGGGGGAGAGCAACAAACAATTTGATAGTGAGATAAATAAAAAGCTGATTAAGACGGTAATATCGGCGGGAAGATGCCTGTTTTTCGTTTTGGCCGGAGCACTTTTCGGAAGTGCAAAAGGCTTTATGGGAAGCTATCCGTTTGGAATCGGTCTTTTATGTGCGGCACAAAAGTATACTGTATATGTTTATGCAGGACTGATAGTTACTTCAATTTTTTCCGGAGCAGAAATTATACCAATGCTTGCTTCATCGACAGTTGCTTTCGGAATGAGAATTATAATTGTTAAATTTCTTGACAGCCGCGAAGACAGAGCGGTTATTGATGAGAGTTCGGAAGCTCCAGGTATGATACCGTACAGAATACCGCGTTACTTTACTGAACCGTTAGGTTTCAGAACAGCAGCAGCGGTTATGGGCTCATTTGCAGGGGGTATTATCAGAATTGTTTTTGGAGGATTCTTATATTATGACCTTTTCGGGACTATTTTTCAGATGGTCGTTTCACCCGCGGTATGCTTCTTATTGTCCGGAGTTATAGATAAGGAGCGACGTTATACGGTATTTTATGAGACAGGTATTTGTACTGCCGTGTTTATATTTCTTTGGTCGATTAAGGATTTTGTTGTATTTGGATTCTCACTGTCGTTGTTTTTTGGTTTTTTCTTAACAGTTTATGCCGCTGAGAAGGGCGGAATTTTGCACGGAGGAATGATTGGATTTGTATGCGGGTTGGCATGCGGTTTTACCGAATCTCCGGTTCTTGCCGCGGCAGGCTTAGCGTACGGATTATTTCTTGGAATAGGAAAACTGGCAGCTTTATCAGCCGCCGCTGTTATCAGTGTACTTATGGAAGTCTGGATCGGGGGAGCGGGAATGTTAAGAACTGCCGCACCTGACATTATTGCTTCCGCTGTCCTTTTTGCTCCGTTTGTTAAGTTTGGTTTACTCCCGAAAATATCTTTTTGCAGTACGGCTTCTTCCATACCTGAAAGTATAACATGCAGCGCGATAATTTCTGAGTGCAGGCAAAATGATACAAGGCAGCGTGTAAAAGCGGTATCTGATGCTTTTTCTGCATTATCGCAGACGTGCCATACGCTAAGCGGACGAGCTAAAATTCCAGGTATTTATGAAACCAGGATGCTGTGCAGCGATGTATTTGACATTAGCTGCCGGCATTGTGCTGGCAACTGCGTTTGTTATGATAAGGACTATAACGCGCTGTCTGAATCAATAGATGTAATTGCGAGAAGACTGCGCAAAAACGGCAGAATTGAAAGAGACGATCTTCCCCAAACGATGAAAAAAATGTGCAAAGCTCCGGAAAATCTCATATCGGAAATAAATCTGAGATATGCCAGACTTGCTGACAGTACGGCAGGAAATGATAAAACAGAGGTGTTTGCATACGATTATGAAGCTGTTTCGGAAATACTTGACGGTGCATCAAAGGACTGCGATGATGAGTATGAACTTAATGAGATTCTTTCAAAAAATGTGTCGTCCGCAGTTGGCTATCTTGATTTTTACGCTAATAATATTGCGGTATTTGGAAAACGAAAACTTCGGATTGTCGCCGGAGGAGTTGACCTCGGAAGAGTGCGTGTCAGCTCTGACGAACTCCATAGGGTATGTGAAAATGTATGTATGAGACGGCTTGGCAAGCCTCAATTTCGTGTCGAAAACGATTATGTTACAATGTGCCTTGAAGCGGTTTCTATGATTTCAGTTGAAGGAGTATCGGCCTCTCTAGAAAAAAAGGATGAAACGGTTTGCGGTGATAATGTCGTATCATTTGATAGTAAAAACGGTTTTTCATATATTCTTATAAGCGACGGAATGGGGAGTGGACATGACGCAGCTTTGACATCACGCGTCGCGGGTGTATTTCTGAGACGTCTGCTTGAAGCCGGATGCGGGATCGGAGCAGCGCTCGAATTGTTGAACAACTTTATACGTTCCCGCGGAATAGAATGCTTTGCAACGATAGATTTGCTTGAAATTGACACATATACATCGGAAGCAAAGTTTGTCAAAAGCGGCGCGGCACCTTCATATGTAATACGTGACGGCAGTCTGTTTAAGGTTGCTTCCGGAACTATACCGGTTGGAATAACACGGGAAATTGGTGCAGAACAGATAAAATTTAAACTTGAAAAAGATGATGTAATAGTTATGGTAAGCGACGGAATTGCACAAACGCTTGAGGACAGCGCTTGGCTTGCTGATATTATTATCGGGGAGTGGGATGAAAATCTGAAAAAATTAAGTGATAAAATACTTGATGCCGCAGCCGAACGCAATAAAAGGCGAGATGATATGACGGTAGGGCTTATCAGAATCAGTAATATAAATGAAGAAAGCTCTGATAGATAAATTAATGCAAAAAAACCGGATTTTATTTAAATTTCCGGTTTTTTATGTCTTTTTATGCCTTGAATCATTTATCCTTTTATGTTATAATTATAGCGTAAGATGAGAAAGTCTAAAAGAAAATTTTTACTCTGTGTTTTTGAGACACAGCAAAGTTTTATGTTTTGCTCAGAGAAATTATGATTTGTCTGTTAAAAAAGCTATTAAAGCTTTGAATGTATAAGAAAGGGATGAATATAACACTGATAAAAATGATAAAAAAAATTACAGCTTTGCTGGTAACGGCAGCCTTTATTCTGCTTATGGTTCCATCTTTACAGGTTTCGTCGTTTGCCGCGCCTGACACTACATATTCCGGAACCGAAAATGAAAAAATAGTATATAATTTTTTGATGAACGACTTAAAGCTTAATGATGCTGCCGCGGCAGGAATTCTTGCAAATTTATATTCGGAATCATCCTACAATCCTAACGCAGAACATACGGAAGCGGATGGTTCTATTAGCTACGGACTTTGCCAGTGGAATAAAAGTCGTTTCACGGCGCTGAAGGATTTTTGCTCTGCCAATGGCTATGATTATACAACTCTTAACGGGCAGCTTTATTTTCTTAAGTATGAGCTTGAAGGAAGCGAATCAAAAGCTTATGAAAAGGTTAAAAATGTAAGTAATACGGCCGACGGAGCATATCTTGCCGGATATAACTGGGCGGCATACTTTGAACGCTGTGCAAGCGTATATTATGAACGCCGCGCGTGCCTTTCAAGAGATTCTTATTGGCCTATTTACGGAATTGCATCTAAAGTTATGACTGCGCGTGGAATAAATTATCCGATTACTCTTTCAGGAGGTTCCCACTATTCTCTTTATGGTTCGGTTGAATCCCCGAATATACTGACAAAGGCTGAAGTTAGTATAAAGGACTCATCCGGAAACGTTATGTTTAGCTATAATACCTCCGGAAAAAGGTATATTGATATAAACCAAAATGCGGATAGTAAGATGCTGTTTAACAAGCTGACTGACGGATCATATTATTACTGTGTGTATGCCGAAGACAGCTGTGGCTTTGTATTAGACTTTACGAGAAAATTCACAGTCGGATCGGAAGATACGAAAACACAAACTTTATCAACTCAGGAAGCAGAGCATAATCATGACAATGTGCTCGGATATTCCTGGGACAAGGGAACGGTAATTATTGAGCCGACCGTAGAGGAGGATGGACTGATTCTTTATACTTGCTATTGCGGTGTCAGCAAAACAGAATCTATTCCTAAGCTTATTTCTTCTTTTACAATAACATATGATGCAAACGGCGGAGATGAAGCCCCCGAAGCTCAGGGAAAGGCAAAAGATACGGATATTATACTCAGCAGCACAATACCTGTAAGAGAGGGATATGTTTTCCTTGGTTGGTCAGAAAACAAATCGGCTGAAAAAGCTGAATATATGGCGGGAGACGTATATTCCAAAAATGCGGACGCGGTTCTTTATGCAGTATGGAGTGAGGAAGTTATTTCTGTTAAAAAAATAACATTGTCCTCTGTTAATACATCGCTTTTTGAAGGTGAATCTTTAAAACTTGAGGCGCAAATTTTCCCGGATAATGCTGCAAATAAAAACGTAGTGTGGACAAGTTCGGATCCTGATATTGTGTCTGTAGATACTGAAGGCAACGTAACCGGAATCAAGGCAGGAACCGCAGTTATAACTGCATCTGCAGAAGACGGAAAAGGAAGTTATGCATCTTGCTATATAAATGTTGCGGGTTCAGACTGGAGTGTTGGCGATGTTAACGGTGACGGCGATGTAAACAGTAAGGATTTGGCAAGATTGATGAAATACTTAGCTGGAATAGATATTAATGCGCTTTTTCCGGATGTTAACGGTGACGGAAATGAGAATGTAAAAGACCTTGCTCGTCTTATGAAAATAATTGCCGGAGTGATTTGACAAGTGATTTTCGGCAATATATTGAAATTGTTAATAGTTAAAAAATAGAAGTTGTATGTAAAAAAGTGAAAGACTTTTGGTAATACAACGGTAAGTATACGAAAAGTTTTGAAAAGTAATTAAGGACGGTCTCGCCCGGATATGGATGAGACAGTCCTTTTTTATAAATGATTATTTTTTATATAATATTAATTTTGCGGTTGATTTTCTGTGTTTTCTTGGTCGGACCGGTCTTCAGCACTGTAGGCTGTTAGGCGAATAAACTCGTTTTTATATTGCGAACGACGTATTCTGTGTTCCGGAGAAACAAACACATTACGAAAAGTATAAATTGTATTGTCTTGAAGATAAAAGCCGGATACATTATTTTTATGTTTTATTCTTGTTTTAAAATATATTTCGGACTCTTTTAATGACATAATTCTTTTCTCATGTATAATCCATGTTTGTGCTTGTCTATGATATGCAAGAGGCTTTTCGTTAGTCATAATAATATAGTCTATATAAAGCGACAAAAATTGATCGTCGTTTTGTGTTACTGTCAACTCTGATAGAAAGCATATACCGTTTGAATTATTGTGCTTGTTTGTTCTTCGTTTGTTTGATGCTTTATTATTTTCAGAATTATTATTAATGAATGTTTCACGTGAAACATTTGCTTTAAGAGAATCAATAAGACTTTTTATACAATTTTCTGTGACTTGTTTATAAAAAGAGTTTATAAAATCTGTATTGTCAAATACAGGAATGGATAAATGAATTGAGGAAAATATATTCTTGTCGTCCTCGGAAAATTCTGTCGGGCTGAAATATTCAGAATTTAAATTTGTAATAAAAAATGTATTATAATTCAGCAATTTTAGGCTCCTTTCTTTTTTAGTGTAAGTGTTGTTCTCTATAACATTGACGCGTTATATTTTGTAAACTACTGATAATCGACTTATATTTCGTCAAAAAGAGAAGAAATAAACTAATAATAAGAAAAAATGAAATGAATGCTTTTATTAGTATTATAACTAAAATTGAGATGTTTGCGTCTTCAGTACGTTTGCCTCTTTTACTATAGCGACTGGTTAGTTTGCTTTATTAGGTAATGGTACGTTTACCTGCCTGAATATTTTATGACGATCTATGGCTTCTTATTGAATAAGTGTTTTGCAACAGTTTTTTTGAAGTTAAGTATTGTATTAATTGTTTTTATTTAGGTACTTTTTAATATTATGATTATAATTAATGTCTACTGAATAATAGAAAACTCAAAAAATCCGAAATATAAAAAGT
>CAJLCI010000003.1 GCA_905205065.1 uncultured Eubacteriales bacterium
CCTTTCGTACATACCCAAAGATCAATCCGGTTCATACTAAACAAGTTTCCGTCTACCGGTTTATATTGTGACATTTTTCGCCGATATATCAAAATATATCCCACAGTTCAGGCGAATATTAAAGTTCCTCTGCCAGGCATCTTCGCATCGCTCCAATCAGTATAGCCATCGTAAAAATGAAACAGACGCCAACCTTTATATTAAGGCAGATCCAATAATAATCAGCAAAGATACCTTTATTATATAAATAAACTTAATATGCCTCAAATTATACCCCAAATAATTAAGCTTAATTTCCCGCCATTTCCGTTTCTGACGATAATACTGATTTCTTTTCAGCCGATTTTCCCAATTCTTCAGCTTCTTCAGATGCTTCAGAAGCTGCTCCTACGTTCTGCATACTTTCTTTACGACAGCGGTCTTCCTCAATCCATTTAGCAATTTCAACCGTAATGCCCGTTTCAGCAAAATCGGCGGCACGCCGTATAGCCATTGTAAACGCCCGCGCATCCGAACTACCATGTGCCTTTATAACCGGTTTTGAAAGACCAAGAAGAGGAGCTCCTCCGTATTCAGATACACTAAATGAGTTTTTCATCTTCTTTAGGCTTCCATGAAGTAAAAGCGCAGATGCCTTTGTTAAAATATTTTCATAAAAACAATCTTTAAGCTTCGAAAGAAGAAATGAGCCAAGTCCTTCTGTAAGCTTCAAAAATACGTTTCCGGTAAAACCATCCGTCACAATTACATCGCATTTTCCAAAAGGAACCTCTTTTCCTTCTACATTTCCAACAAAATTAATTGATTCATCAGCTTCAAGAAGATCATGCGCTTCGATCAGCTTTTTTGTCCCCTTTGTCGATTCGGTTCCATTATTTAAAAGTCCGACCTCCGGATTTTCAACCCCGAAAATATGACTCATATATATAGATCCCATAATAGCAAACTGCCGCAGGTAAGACGGCTCTACTTCAATATTTGCGCCGGAATCTATCAGAAGAACAGGTCTGGCAAACGGAAGAACCGTAGCAATAGCCGATCTCTGGATTCCCCGAATGCGCCTTACAATGAGAGAGGATCCTGCATGAAGAGCCCCCGTATTTCCTGCACTGATAAATGCATCTCCGCGTCCCTCTGAAAGCATCTTCAGACCAACTGCCATAGATGATTCTGTCTTGACACGCACAATACTGAGCGCCGGATCCTCCATTGTAATAACCTCAGCGGTATGTACAATACCGACCGATTCAAGCTCATCCATCCTGCCCGCCTTTGCGGCGGCTTCATGTATTGCATCCTCATCACCGATCATCGTAACAGAAAGGTCCGAAAAAGATTTTGCCGCATCGAGCGCACCGATTACAGCGGCATCAGGAGCATTATCTCCGCCCATTACATCTACAAGTATTTTCATTTCCGTAAATCATTCCCTTTCAATAAGAGCTATAAGCCTCTTCAATAAGTAGCATGGCTCCGTCATAAAGCGTTCCGGAGGCGAAACCGCCTGCCGCCGTATAAAGCGAGTAGAACACACCGCCTGCAGAAACGAATTTCCTTCAGACGCTGACTCCTCGTTTTTAGTTATAATGCGCTTTTGCTATGAATTGTATTATCGATATTAAGTTAAGCAACGATAAGAAATAATAAGAATACACGCTTCGATCATTTGACTTATTCATAATAGCAAAAGAATAACTAAAGTATATACTAACAGACACACAACCTATTCTTCGGTTCTGTCTTTATCTGTCTTATCCTCATAATCACATTTATAGCCGCACTCTTTATTATGACATACAGCAAGAGGTTTTCCTTTCTTTTTAAACAACATCTGACCGCACTCCGGACATTTTTCATCAAGGGGCATATCCCAGGATGAAAATCCACATTTTTCGTAATTTTCACAGCTATAGAAAAAAGCTTTATTTTTACCGCGCTTGGTAATAATATCTCCTCCGCAGACCGGGCATTTTACACCTATTTTTTTCACAATCTGCTTTGTAGTTTTGCATTCCGGATAATTTGAACATGCATAAAAACTTCCGTACCGGCCGCTGCGCATAACCATATCAGCGCCGCATTTTTCGCACTTCATTCCCGGAACTGGAGTGTTCTGCTGTGCAGGATCCGAGTTCTGGGACGATTTTGCGGAAATCGGCTTGGTGTTCTTGCAATCGGGATAATTGGGACACGCGGCAAACTTTCCGTAACGTCCTGTTTTCACCACCATTTTTGCGCCGCATTTTTCACAAATTATATCGGTTTCCTCTACCGGAAGCTTAACATCGTCTTTTGAAACTGACATCTCGGCTGCTTCAAGCTGCTTCGCAAATTCCCCGTAAAAACTGCTGAGAACCGATTCTATTGAGCTGTTTCCGTGCTCAATATTGTCCAGGGAAGATTCCATCTGCGCTGTAAATTCATAATCTACAACCTCAGGGAAATACTTCTTCATAAGTTCCGTAGTTACTTCTCCGAGCGAAGTGGGTTTGAGTATTTTCCCATCACGCTCTACATAGCCGCGCGTAATAATCGTAGTAATGATTGTAGAATAAGTACTCGGACGGCCGATTCCTTTCTCCTCAAGAAATTTAACAAGAGATCCTTCGCTGAATCTGGCGGGAGGCTCGGTAAAGTGACATATACCTTCTATTTTTTCCTTTGTTACCTCTTCGCCCGTTTCCATTGCAGGAAGTGCTCCCTGGGTCATAGCATCTCCGCTGCGGTCGTTCTGTTCGCCCTCATCGCTTGAGCCGTATACAGCAAGACATCCGCGAAAACGTACAGTATAACCGGAAGCGCGGAACACATGACCTCCGCAATCTATATCGACAACCACAGTATCAAGCTCGGCTGAAGCCATCTGGCTAGCCATAAAGCGATTAAAAATAAGCTTATACAGTTTATATTGATCAGCTGAAAGATATTTTTTCAGCTTTTCAGGATCAAGAGACGGATTTGCCGGTCGAATTGCTTCATGGGCATCCTGTGATCCTGACTTTGTTTTATAAACTCTCGGAGTCTTTGGAATATATTTTTCACCGTAAACCGAGCGTATATACTCAGCGGCTCTTTCCTTGGCCTCGTCGGCAATGCGGAGCGAATCGGTTCTCATATAAGTAATTAAACCCTGAGTTCCGCCGTTTTCTGCGCCGATATTTACTCCTTCATAAAGCTCCTGGGCAACCTGCATAATTTTTGTAGATCGAAATCCAAGTTTTCTTGAAGCGTCCTGCTGAAGCGTTGATGTTGTAAAAGGAGGCTGAGGATTTTTTGCTCTTTTCGAACGTTTAACACTCGAAACTACAAAAGGTTTATCTGTTATATCATTTAAAATTGCATCCGCGTCTTCTTTTGAATGAAGCTCATTTTTCGTCTTACCCTCTCCGAAATACCGGGCATTGAATACCTCTCCGTTTTCTGTACGAAAACGCGCTTCAACCGTCCAGTATTCCTCCGGAATAAAGCTGCGGATTTCGGCTTCACGTTCAACAATTATTCTTGTTGCAACCGATTGAACACGTCCGGCAGAAAGACCACCGTGAATAGTTTTCCAGAAAAAAGGGCTCAATTTATATCCAACAATTCTGTCAAGGATACGTCGCGCCTGCTGAGAATTTACAAGGTCAATATCTATAGCTCTTGGGTTTTTAATCGCCGTCTTAACGGCATTTTTTGTTACCTCGTTAAAAGTAACGCGGCAGACCTTCTCTTCAGGAATATCAAGCGCCGCTACCAAATGCCATGAAATTGCTTCACCCTCTCTGTCAGGGTCGGCGGCAAGGTATATTTTATCGGCTTTTTTCGCATCCTTTTTCAGCGAAGCTATCAGCGGCCCTTTTCCTCGTATATTAATATATTTAGCCTTAAATCCATTCTCTATATCAACACCGAGGGTACTCTTCGGAAGGTCCCTCACATGACCTATAGAAGCAACCACTTTATAGCCGGAGCCAAGATAATTTTTTACAGTTCCGGCCTTTGACGGCGACTCAACTATTACAAGATTTGACATTTATATAAAACTCCGTTCCTTTCATGGATTAAACAAGGGGCAAAACCCCGTTATAAGGCGTTTCGGCGTTAATGAGTCCGACACCGGAAAAAGTGAGTGGAAACCTTCGCCTGTAGAGGCAAATGTTTTCAAGCAAACGTTTTTTAGACAAAAATCTTTCAGACAAACATTTTTCAACAAAATGTTTTTACTATCAAAGGTCATTACTATCAAAAGCTTTTACAACCTAACGCCTTTAAATGCGAACGTCTTACAAGCTCGGACATCTCGCTTTAGCTATAACTAAAATATAACCCAGCTATATTTATCATGAATTATAGTTGAAAAGAAGGCTCACAGCTGACATTTGCCGACAGACATTCAAATTGTAAGGCATTTGATCTTCAGATACTACTTATTATTCATTTTTACCACAAATGAAGAAACACAATGCAAAACACCGGTTTATAAGACATAGACATATAACAACAAATCAGAAGTATCTGAACATAAAGCTCGAATGTCCGGAAAAATACAGACTTCAAAAACATGTGCTGTCATTCTGTTCTGTCATACAGATAAAACCTATAAAAATTTACAGTTGTTAGTCTGCCACCGTTGCATAATATGCATTTCTCCGCTGCGTCATGATTTATACTGGATTTTTTCCGAATCCACTGCGTCGGTATTCTCCTCCACGTCCGGATATAATCAATCCCTTAAGCTCAAGCTCGGTAAGAGCGCACATAAGATTTCCGCGTTCAAATCCGCAGCGGACAAGCTCATCATAGGTTATAACCCCATCCTCCGGTATTTTTAAATATATTTCCTTTTCATTGCCATAAAGCTCAGGCATTTTGGATTTATCGCCGTATGCTTTTTCTTTGTCCTCATTTTCTATTTTATCATCCTTACTATCGGTGTTCTCCTTCGCGTTTTTTTTGCCGGTACGTCTTGCCGTCGTCTCCGCATACTGTTCATCGCTTTGTTTATCTTTTTCTTCGCATTCATATTCTCCAGTATAAATCGTACTTTGGAAAATATTCTTTTCATCTTCTGTCTTTGTCTTATTTGTATTTATCTTATTACTTTCAGTCCTTCCGGAAGCTTTCTTTCCTTTGCTTATTTTGCTTCCCTCAGTCTTCGGATAAACAGGAAGTGTCTTAGAGCGAAAAACATTTCTAAAATCATAGCTTGACCGAAATTTTTCAAGCTTATTCATTACATTATCAATACAAATTGCCGAGCTGTAAGATTCAAGATAGCCATCAAGAATATCAAATGCGTCGGTAATAATTTTTGCGCCGTCCTTTAAAAGCTGGTTGGTTCCTGAGCTTCCAAGACTACCAACATTTCCCGGAAGCGCAAAAATCGGTTTACCCTGTTCTTTTGCATATCTGGCAGTTATCAGTGAACCGCTTTTCCTGTCAGCCTCAATAACGACAGTTCCCTGAGAAATACCGCTTATTATTCTGTTTCTAACAGGAAAATTTGAACCGATAGGAGCGGTTCCCGGACAATACTCGGTTAAAACAGTCCCATTCATTATTATTTCACGCATAAGATTTGTATGCTCCCGCGGATAGACTCTGTCAATTCCGCATCCGAGAACAGCTATCGTATAGGTTCCGCTGTCAATTGCGGCGCGATGTGCAACTCCGTCAACTCCAAGCGCCATTCCTGATACAATTACAGCGCCGGCTGAAGCAAGATCAGTTGCTATCGTATAGGCATTTCTCGCCCCGTAATCAGAAACCTTGCGCGTTCCAACCATGGCAATCGAAAGCCTTTTATTGATATCCGGAACATTTCCGAGATAATAAAGAAGAAGCGGACTGCGTCTGATAATTCTCAGGCTTTCAGGAAAATATATACTGTCATACGGCAAAAGTCCCACTCCGTTTTCGCTGCACCAATTAAGTATTTTAAAAGGTATTTCAAGACTTTTATTAACCAAAGCGCTGTATATATTCGGTCTCATTCCCTTTTCTCTTGTAAGCTCGTCCAATTCTTCGGGAACTGCATCATATATCCTTTGGGGATTGGGACCGAATTTTTTGAATAATAACTCCGGAACAGAGCTTCCGGCACCACATGCCAAACTGAGCCATAACCAATAAATAATATTAGAATCAGGCTGAGCCTCATTATTCATTAAATCCATGTTTTTTAGCACTTTCCCACATTAGTATCGCTGCCGCAGCTGCAGCATTGAGCGATTCGCATCCGTTCTGCATAGGTATGATTACACTTCCGCTGCACGCATTTATAAGCTCACCATCAAGACCGTGTCCCTCATTGCCTATCAAAAAACATGTGCGGCATGACACATCTACATTTGTAATACTGACGGAAGACTGACTCAAGGCAGCGGCCAATACACAATATCCCATTTCACGAAGCACGGAAACAGCTGATATTATATCACGGCACACTGTTATTTTTTGTCGGAAAAGAGCGCCCATTGCAGCTCTTACAGTCCTCGGATTGTAAATATCGGCACAGTCCGCAGAAATTATCAGTTCATCAATGCCGAGAGCATTCGCATTTCGGATTATGGTTCCGAGGTTTCCCGGATCACGCACCGAGGATACTATAAAATAATTTTTATGCATGCCAGTCTCTTCACGCACATCCGACACGTTATTATATATTTTAACTCTTTTATGCAAAATGTCAATATATTTTGCTACACATAATATTCCTTCTGGAGATTTTTCTCCGGACATTTTGTCATAAACGAAGTCCGGAACAACAACAGAAATTTCCGGATAAAATTGATCCGAAAGGCGTCCATATATATCCTCGCGCACAAAAACATGCTCAAGACAGACCTTCGAAGCTATAGCCTCCTTGTAAAGTTTTATCCCTTCAAAAGAAAAGCGCCCTGTTTTATCTCTGTATTTTTTTTCTGATAGTGAGGCAGCTGAGACAATAAGAGGATTGGTTCTTGACGTTATGATACGCGGATACCCATTCCTGTCATGCTTCGTATTCATTATTTTTCACTCCGTTTAATGAACAAAAACCCGCGGACGCACCCGCGCGCGTGCGCTGATGTGTCCCGGGTTTTATTTCTCTGTCAGTTATCCGAGATTTCGGAACACTCCGGAAAATCAAAGAGCAGATTTTGCCTTTTCAGCAATTGCAGCAAAAGCATCCTTATCAGACACAGCAAGCTCTGCCAGCATTTTACGGTTCAAATCAATTCCAGCCAGTTTTAGCCCGTGCATAAGTGTTGAATAATTCATACCGCAAATCTTAGCCTGCGCAGAAATTCTTGTTATCCAAAGTCTGCGAAAATCTCTCTTTTTAAGCTTTCTTCCTACAAACGCATAATTACCGCTCTTCATCACGGCCTGTTTGGCCATCTTAAAGTGTTTGCTTTTTGCGCCCCAGTAACCTTTTGCGCTTTTAAGAACTTTATTGCGTCTCTTGCGGGTCATAACCGCTCTTTTAATTCTTGCCATTTTAAATTCCTCCTGCTATAGTAAAAACAATAAAAACAAATTATCAATAAATCATTATTTGCTCGGCATAAGAGACTTGATTGTAGCCGCAAATGATTCGCTGAGATACGCGTTCTGTCTGAGCTGTCTCTTTCTTTTCGGAGTCTTAATACCAAGATTATGGCGGCGGTGTGAATGGTTCATTTTAACGAGTCCGCTTTTTGTAACGTTAAATCTTTTAGCGGTTGCGCTGTGTGTTTTAATTTTTCCCATGATAGGTACTCCTTTCGGTCTTTGTCCGTTTATACAGAATTTTTATTATAACTAAAAGTGAAATGTATACGTCCGTAAAACATCGACTGTAAGAGCGTTTGGTTGTAAAAACATTCAATTGCAAAAACATTCGGTAGTAAAAACGTTCGACTCTACAAGCACTTACACTCACTTTTTCCGATTACTGGTAAATCAGCCACCGGATTGCTTTATGACGGAGCTATGCTCTTTATGGAACGGAAATTCAGACTAAATAAAAAATTATTTTTCTTTTATGTCATCGGAATTTTTTGACGTTGCACTAATAGGTGAGGCCGTTTTTTTATCGCCCTTTTGTCCGCCCTTTGCAGATTTTCCGGACGCCCCCTCACGCTTGCTGTTAGGGGTGATAAACATAGACATAAACCGCCCCTCAAGATTAGGCGCTTTATCAACACCACCAAGATCTTCGCAGGCCTCACGAAACCTCTGAAGCAATCCGCGGCCGACATCAAGATGACTCATTTCGCGTCCCTTAAATTTCACAATAACCTTAACCTTGTCTCCGCCGGTCAAAAAACGACGGGCATGGTTTACCTTAGTCATAAAATCATTTGTGTCGATTTGGCAGGAAAGCTTTATTTCCTTAATATCCATTACCTGCTGTTTCTTTTTTGCTTCCTTTTCCCTCTTGTCTCTCTCATAACGGAATTTTCCGTAATCGATTATTTTACAGACAGGGGGATCCGCCTGGGCCGAGATCATCACGAGATCAAGACCTTTATCATAAGCCTTGTTTTGAGCGGCCGCGAAGGTAAGCATTCCGAGCTGCTCGCCGTCAGGACCGATTACTCTGAGAATCTTGGTCGGAGCAAAACCGAGGACGGTTTTAATTTCGTCATTGATATAATGCTCCTTTGTGTTGGTATTGTTTCTGATAGTTAAGCACCTCCGCTCAAAAAATAAAAAAATACGGTAAACATCTGCGCACAGAATGCCTCCGCAAAAATAGACCGCGTAAACTTATAACGCGGATATTGACCATGACACTAATATGCCGCAGCTTACAGCTTTTGCAGCGCGCCAGGTGAGAGCGGAGTGCTCTGCTTGCTCATTACTTAGGATAGTATATCACTTTTTTTTTCTTCTGTCAACACTTTTTTGTTTTTTCTATGTCACAAATAAAAAATTAACTTCAAAGTACAATTTAAATATCCCTCAGACTAAAAATTCTTCACCGTTTTATACACTATTTTAATATTCAAAGCACTTGAAATGTATATGTTTCTATGATATAATAACCGAAAAGCCATGGCTTTCCGGTCTGCAAGTTTTTTCGCCTATATACGTCCATATATCAGCGGCTTTGCAAAGCAAAATTACGAAATACTGCGCTACTGTCGCAATTCATGATACAATAACTCTATGTTACAATAACTCTGAAATTTATATCAAAGTTTACCGGTGCGTCTGCGAAATGACAACGAATAAAAGCAATTAATACGGAGGGAGGTATACTCAATTGAATAGAACACAGGTATACAGCCCGGCAGCTCCTGCGGACCGCCGCGAACATCTTGAATCGAACGGTAAAAAACACATAAATGATAAAGCAGAAAGCGAAATTCAAAAATCAAGAAAGAACAGTCGACAAAACAGTCAGAAAAACAGTCAACAAAATATTCACAATACTGCTTACTACGATAAAAATCCAAAAAGAACTCCACATCAGACAAATAGAGACAATAATCCTCCGTTAAAAACAAAGAGTAAAGACAGAGAATACCATACTATCGGTCAAAGACCAAATAAAATAGAAAAAATTTCCTATACAAAAACAAACGATAGTATTAGCATCAGACGAACAGCGGCTCATACCGTCAAGGAGAATATCCCCCCGAGAAACGGACAGGAAAGCAGAAACAGAAGAGTAATACATAACAATGACGGAAAAATGGTTTCTGCCTCTCCGCAGACTCAGAACATACGAAACGGCTATAATACTTCTGCCGAAATAAAAAAAAGCCGGGATTACCAAGATAATATAATCCGGCAAAACAAATACGGTTCTGAATCAGACAATCAAAAACAAATTCAGACTTATAGTCACAGTACCGTCAATCAAAATAACTACGTAAACAATGTAAAAAGACAATACCCCGAGGCTCAAAGCTCTCAGAATCGATCACATAAGAAAAATATATATTCCGAATCAAAATCCCGGCAGAAAAAAACATCTTATCAAAATCAAAAATCAGACAATAACAAGACGCACAGATACACAAAAGAAGAGCTGCGGATGCTGAGAGCGGCCGAAACCGCCCGAAAAACGGCTGAAGAGCAGATGATGCGGGAACGCCGTCAAAGGCAAAAAGAAAAACAGCGTCTAAACCGCGTCCGCAAAAAAAATGAAAGACGAAAATCGACCAAAAGATTTGTTTCTTCTCTGGCGCTCGGGATCGTAAATTCTATACCGAATTTCCTGTTGTTTCTGATAGTTTTTCTTTCACTCGGAGTTATATCTTCATTGGGAATATTCGCCTCACTGCATATTAATCTTAGCGATGCTCCAAAAACAATCGGCTTTAATATAACAGATACTGATGAAACAAAAATATACAGCACTACGCTTTCAGCAAAAGAATACAGATACGGAAATATCATATACTTAAATATGAATGATTTTGCCGGGCGCTTCGGTTTTATTACAGTAGGAACTGCGGATGAGTTAAAATACATTTCCGGTGAAAATGAAAATTATATTCTGAACATATCCGTAGGATCGTCTGAAATAACCGTAAATAAAATGCAGTTCAGACTAACAGCTCCGGTTATAAAAAACGGAGATAACATTCTTATTCCTCTCGAATTTTTCAAGATATATCTAAAAGGAATCTCGGTAAACTTTGACGATGAAAAGTATGCCGTTACAATGGTAAGAGACATAGCAGAATATAACGTAACCGTCGCGGACGGAAAAACACCGGTTTATGAACCTGTGGGTTTCATACCTTCATTTCAGGAAACCACTCCTAATATTCCAGAGGATTCACTTTCTCAGGATATACTTGACGCAACCGACCCGACTCCAAAACCGGTTGTAACATACATAGATACCGACGGAGACGGGATTGCAGACACGGCAGTGGATTCCGCAACCGGAGAACCTATTCCCGAAATGAATCCGACTGGTACAGCCGAATAAATCCGACTGGTAACCCGGATAAAAATGCTCACACATAATAAAAGACTTTCCGCATCGCAAACAGAAAAAACGGCAAGTCAATGTCAAGTCAATATTCATTATTTCAAGTCAATATAAAATATATCAAGTTAATATATTTATTACCTATAGCGAGGAAAATTCATTGAACAATTCAATCAACGACAAAAGCAAAAATCCAGATAACAGATACAAAAGAAGCGAAGACAGACTAAAAAACTATGCAGCCGCGCCAAATCATTCCGGAAGACAAAATTCAGCTCGTCCGTCGTCTGCGCGGCTTCGCGCCGAACGGGCAAAAGCCAGAATGAGACGAAAGAGAAGAAGACTTATATTTACAGCAATAACCACCGTTGTGCTGATTGCCGCCGTTGTCGGCACGGTATTCGTCATAGGCAGGCTTATATCCGCACTGACCGACAAAAATCATAACTTGGGAAACGAAACAGGTATTTCGGAAACCGGAGAAAAATCACCGGAAACATTGCCTCCGGAAACAGATTCGGTCCAAGCCGAACCGTTAACAGGTCCCGCTGCATACGGTATCACATTTATTTCGGATTTATCTTCTTATGAGGAATATATGGACCCCGCCGATCGCGACGGCTATCTTCTGATCGCAAACAAAACTACCTCCCTTGATGAGTCGTATATGCCCGATGATCTTATCGAACTTGCAGATACGCGCGCCGACGGACGTACAGTTCAAAAGCTCCGTTACAATGCAGCAAAGGCCTTTGAAGCTATGTTCATTGAAATGAGGGCTTGCGGATACACAGACGTTTCAATTACAAGCGGCTACAGATCGTACAGCTATCAGGCAAAGCTTTTTGAAGATTACACAAACAAAGAGCTTGCCAATCATCCCGGCTGGACTCTTGAACAAGCAGAGGAAATGGCCGCGACATACTCGGCACGAGCAGGAACAAGCGAGCATCAAACAGGACTATGCTGCGACATGCATAATCTTTCATCTGCAGATAAGGCCTTTGCAAATGAGCCTGTCTACACTTGGCTCTGCGACAATTCTTGGAAGTTTGGCATAATTCTGCGTTACCCCGAGGATAAGACAGATATAACAGGATACGACTTTGAACCGTGGCATTACCGCTACGTAGGCCGGTATCATGCTTCTAAAATCCATGAAAGCGGTCTTTGTCTCGAGGAATATATTTCTCAGCTAAATATATCCGTCCCCGAAAAATAGCATCGAACTGAAAGAAATATCAAAAAAATCCGTAAAAAAATACTTTACATAAAATTAAGAAAGGATGTTCCCATAAAATCAGGAACATGGTAATTGACATGGAAAAATATGTGCCATATCCGCTATATTATGACGATATGCCAATAGACATATCATTTGTTTTTGAATCAGAACGCCCTGCAGGAAAGCATGGATTTATGAAAGCGGCAGGCGATCACTTTGAATTTGAAGACGGAACCAAAGCTCGCTTTTGGGGCGTAAACTTTAACGGCGGAGCATGCTTTCCTTCGCACGAATATTCTGAAATTGTAGCGGAAAGACTTGCAAAAACCGGATGCAATATTGTCCGTTTTCATCAGCTCGATGCAGAATGGGATTGCCCCAACATTTTTTCCTATACTCGCGGTAAACGTATCGATACAACCCGAAAGCTTGATCCGCGCAGTATGGAACGTCTGGATTACCTGATCTACTGTTTAAAAGAACACGGTATATATTGTTACCTTGATATGCTTACGTACCGCCGGTATAAATCCGGAGACGGTGTAGAGGCGGCAGAGGATATGATTGATTCCACAAAATATTCCTTTAACATATACGATCAAAGAATGAAGGATTTACAAAAAGAATTCATGCATGACATCTGGAATCATTTTAACCCCTATACTGCGTTTAAATACAAAGACGATCCTGTCTTTGTCATGACTGAAATTATTAATGAGAGCGAGCTTTTCAGCAAAGCAAATTTCACTGTTGAACCATATACGTCAAAATTCAGAGAAATGTTTGCCGGTTGGCTGAATGAAAGAAATATTGACTTTGACGCAAAGAACTGTGATCTGTCCGCAAAAGACGGTGTTCTTGCGGAATTCAAAAAAGAAGTCGATAGAAAATATTTCCGTGAAATGCGGGATTACATGATTTCAATAGGGGTCAAAATTCCGATTACGGGTACCAACTGGTTTCTGTGCGACGAGCTGACCGAGGCTCATCTCGACATGGACTTTATGGACAGTCATACATATTTTTATGACTGGAGGTGGAACGACCATCTCACAATGCTCAATTCTCTTACCGATCAGGAAGATTGCGCTCTTAACCCGATTCTGAACGAACGCATTTACGGACGTCCTTTTTTCGTATCCGAATGGGATATGCCCTGGCCGAATCCGTGTCGATGCGAAAGTCCGCTGCTGTACGCGGCCGCCGGATCATATCAGAATTGGTCCGGTTTTGCTATTCATACATATTCCTATACAACACATCTCGAAAGACTTGATATCCTCGGAAAGGAAATTCTTCCGCCCTGTATAGACGGCGTCGGATACAGGGAAGGCGTGTTTTCCGTCTGGAATGATCCTGCAAAATTCGGACTATTTTATCACAGTGCATTGATTACAAGGCGTGAGGATGTAAAGCCTGCATCTGAATCGGTAAAAATCAAGGCCGGGGAAAACAAGCGTGATGCATTTCACGCGGCGGCAGAGTTCAAACAGGTAGGCGTAAGCTTTGAAGATGGAGAAGACGCCGGAAAACCACTTGTAAATCTTGACAACGGCGAGGTATCTTCTACCGACGGTCAGCTTTACAGAAGCTGGACTAAAAACTATGGATACATCAATAGCGAACGTACAAAGGCTGTTTACGGAAGGCTCGGCAAAAACGGAAAAATCAAATTGGACGGACTCACCGTTACCGCTGAAAGCGATTCCGGTGTAATAGCTATATCATCGCTGACAGACGAATCACTCGAGAATACCGACAACATTCTGCTGACAGCACTCTGCGATGCCGTCAATACCGACATGAAATGGGACGGAGAGCATATGCTTGAATACGGTCACGGTCCTGTCCAAATTAAGGTAATGCAGGCGGAAATCGAACTAAAAACCTGCGGAAAAATGAGAATCCGTTCTATAGGACCGGAAGCGCAGACAACCGGTGAAGTTTCAACAGAATACGAAAACGGAATTCTCAAATTTAAGCTTGGTGAAGAGAACCCCGGTATGTACTATCTTATAACACGGGAATAAAGTATAAAACGTATGTTATAATTAAAACTCAAAAATCTGTTTCGTAAAATCTGAAACAGATTTTTGAGTTTTTTGTATTTATATGATAATATTAGGAAATACTTTAACTAATCAGAGACATATTTAATTTGACAGAACAAAAAACAGCGGTAAGCTTAAACAAGATGTCCTTATCAATCCCGAAAACTGCCTCCAAAATTATCCTATTTTTAAGTATTCCTCTATTTCATAGGCTGAAACAATGCGCTTCATACTTTAGAAAAAGAGCATAATGCCAGATGCCAATAAAAATGCAGAAGGCAGGAGAATAACGGTATTGTTTATCTCTGACTGCTGTTTTATTTGAAACAAATATACTAAAAATTGTAGAAAGGGTAATTAGTTAGTTATGGTTAGTCTTGATATAAGCGCCGGCTCAATAAAAGAGAATAAGCAATTCAAAAGAAAAATTGTAATCGTGGGAACAGGGCTTGTCGGCTCAAGCTATGCATTTACACTGCTTAACAGAAATCTTTGCGATGAACTTGTTTTAATAGACGCAAACCAGCAAAAAGCTGAAGGAGAAGCCGCTGATCTCGCGCATGGACTTGCTTTTTCAGATTCCACAATGGATATATACGCCGGCAATTACAGCGACTGCCGAGATGCATCAATTGTCGTAATTGCGGCGGGAGCGGCACAGGCCGTAGGTGAGACAAGAAGCGACGCAGGTATTATCACGCGAAACAGCCGAACCATTGAGACAATTGTAAAAAGTACGGCAGAAAGCGGGTTTGAAGGCATTTTTCTAATCGCCACCAATCCGGTAGATGTAATGTCTATGATTGCATATAAAAGCTCCGGATTTCCCGCGTCGCGTATAATCGGAAGCGGAACTACTCTTGACACTGCAAGGCTGAGATTTCTTCTTGGCAAATATTTCGGCGTTGACGCACATAATATTCACGCATACGTAATCGGAGAACACGGAGACAGCGAATTCGTTCCATGGTCAAACGCTTTTGTATCTACAAAAAGTACAGATGAACTCTGCGCTGAGCATCCGCTTCGGTTTTCAAAGGACAAGCTTACAGAACTGGAACAGGAAGTTCGGGGCTCAGCGTACAAAATAATTGCCGCAAAACAAGCCACATGCTATGGAATCGGTATGGCGCTTGCAAGAATTACAAAAGCTATTTTTGAGGATGAACACAGTATTTTGACCGTTTCTTCCCTTCTTGAAGGAGAATACAATCTCGGAAACGTATGGCTCGGCACACCATGTATATTGGGTAAAGAGGGAATCTACGGCAAACTGAGGCTTAAACTTACTGATGAAGAAACAGAAAAATTAAAATTTTCTGCGAATGTAGTTGCAAAAAATTATGATGACGCTTTATCGTCAATCATAATTTAACAGATAAAAAATTATACAGTAACAGAAACAAGTCCCCGAATTCGTTTCATCGAATCTCAGGGACTTGTTTCTTCTATTGTATTGCCGCTATATCATACGGAGTTGTCTGATATACAAAGTAATTGAGCCAATTCGAAAATAACAGATTGGCGTGAGCCCGCCATGATACAATTGGTTTCTTCGAAGCGTCATCATCAGGAAAATAATTTTTCGGAACAGCTATAGAAAGTCCCTTATTTATATCGCGCTGATATTCCTTTCCGAGCGTATCTGCATCATACTCGGGATGCCCCGTAATAAAAATCTGCTTTCCGTCCTTCGTCATTGCGGCATAAACGCCGGCCTCATCCGAACTTGCAAGAATACGAATCTCCGGAATGCTTTCAATATCATCTCTGTTAACTGTAGTATGACGTGAATGGGGCGCCATAAAGCTGCCATCAAATCCGCGCAAAAGAATAGCGTTTTTATAGTCAACCGTATGCGGAAATATCCCGAAAAGTTTATTTTTAAGCAAATGCTTTTTAATTCCAAAATGATAGTACAATCCGGCCTGTGCGCCCCAACAAATATGCAGCGTACTGTGAACATGGCTTTTAGTCCATTCCAATATAGCGCAAAGCTCTTCCCAGTATTCAACCTCTTCAAAAGGCATACGTTCTACAGGAGCTCCGGTAATAATCATACCGTCATAACGGTTTTCTTTTACCTCGCTGAAGGTTTTATAAAAAGCAAGCAAATGCTCCTGAGATGTATTTTTTGATTTATGACTTTCTGTATATATCAAATCCGCTTCAACCTGAAGCGGAGTGTTGCCGAGGAGCCGCATCAGCTGGGTTTCAGTATCAATCTTCGTCGGCATAAGATTCAATAAAAGAAGTCTGAGCGGACGAATATCCTGACTGACAGCTCTTGTCTCGGTCATGACAAAAATATTTTCACTTGTAAGCGTATCATACGCAGGAAGATTATTTGGTATTTTTATCGGCATTTTATCCCCCGTACCGCCGGTAACGGCTCGTTAATCCGAAAAGTCCGGCCGTAAAAAACGGCATAATGTTAGTTAAATCTTTTCAAGCGATTGTTCAATATCGGCTATAAGATCGTCGGCGCTTTCAAGTCCGCACGAAAAACGCACAAGATCAGGCGCAACTCCGGCCGCCTTTAATTCGTCGTCATTCATCTGACGGTGAGTTGAACTTGCCGGGTGCAGACAGCATGTTCTCGCGTCTGCAACGTGAGTTTCGATTGCGGCAAGCTTCAAATTTTTCATAAAAAGCTCGGCGGCCGCTCTGCCGCCCTTAACGCCGAAGCTTACAACACCGCAGGAACCATTCGGAAGATATTTTTTAACAAGCTCATAATCTTCTCCGGACGGAAGTCCCGGATATATTACCCAGTCTATTTTCGGATGTTTTTCAAGATATTCTGCAACCGACATTCCGTTCGCGCAGTGCTGCTGCATACGAACGTGGAGACTTTCGAGCCCAAGATTCAGCATAAATGCACTCTGAGGAGACGGAGCCGAGCCGAAATCCCGCATAAGCTGAGCTGTAGCCTTGGTTATAAACGCACCCGCATTTCCGAATTTTTCTACATAAGTTATTCCATGATAGCTGTCATCAGGCGTACATAATCCCGGAAACTTCTCTGCATAAGCCTTCCAGTCAAAATTTCCTGAATCAACGATACAGCCTCCTACCGCAGCCCCATGACCGTCCATGTACTTTGTGGTAGAATGAGTAACTATATCGGCTCCCCACTCAAACGGACGGCAGTTTACCGGCGTAGCGAATGTATTATCTACAATCAGAGGAACTCCGTGACGGTGCGCGGCAAGAGCAAATCTTTCTATATCAAGAACAGTCAGCGCAGGATTGGCAATCGTTTCTCCGAATACCGCCTTAGTTTCTGGTCTAAAGGCGCTTTCAAGCTCTTCATCTGAACAATGCGGCGGCACAAAGGTAAAATTAATTCCCATCTTTTTCATTGTAACAGCAAAAAGGTTAAATGTCCCTCCGTATATCGACGAGCATGCCACAACGTGATCCCCACACGATACAATATTAAAAACCGCATAGAAGTTAGCGGCCTGTCCCGATGATGTCAGCATTGCCGCCGTTCCGCCTTCAAGCTCGCAAATTTTAGCCGCGACACGATCACATGTAGGATTCTGAAGACGGGAATAAAAATACCCCTCGGCTTCAAGATCAAAAAGCTTTCCCATATCCTCGCTTGTACTGTATTTAAATGTCGTGCTTTGCACAATCGGAATTTGACGCGGTTCTCCATTGTTGGGAGTATATCCTCCCTGTACGCATATAGTATCTATTGACTTTTTACTTTCCATTTTCAGACCTCTACTCTCCAGCCAAACGGATCTTCAGATTTTCCCCACTGAATTCCCGTTATTTTATCGTAAAGCTTCTGTGTAAGACTTCCGATATTTCCGTCTCCGATATTGATTACCTCGTCTTTATAGCGAAGTTTTCCCACGGGAGAAACCACCGCGGCCGTACCGGTACCAAAAACCTCTTTTAAAGTACCGTCATGCGCAGCGCTTACAATTTCATCTACTGATATTTTTCTCTCTTCGATTTCAAGTCCCCAGTGACGGCAGAGAGCAAGAACAGAGTTGCGCGTAATTCCGGGAAGTATGCTTCCGTTGAGCATCGGGGTAAGAACCGTATCTCCGATTTTGAAAAAGATATTCATAGCACCGACTTCTTCAATATACTTTCTTTCAACTCCATCGAGCCACAGCACCTGGGAAAAGCCGCCGTCATGCGCTTTGACCTGCGCGATAAGGGAAGCCGCATAATTTCCGCCCGTTTTAGCAAATCCCATTCCGCCTCTTACAGCTCTGACATATTCATCCTCTATCCAGATTCCGACAGGAGCAAGACCGCTCTCATAGTAAGCTCCCGACGGAGAAAGAATAACAATAAACATATATGTTTTTGACGGAGCGACGCCGAGAAATTCATCCGTTGCAATTACAAAAGGACGAATATACAAAGATGCACCCTCAGTTTCGGGAATCCAGTCTCTGTCGATGTCAACTACAGTTTTTACCGCCTGAATAAAATCGTCCTCAGGTATCTGAGGAATACAGAGACGGTCATTTGACGTATTGGCACGCTTCGCGTTCATATCCGGACGGAAAAGATAGACCTTATTGTCTTCACCCTTGTAAGCTTTCATTCCTTCAAACATTTCCTGCCCGTAATGAAAAACCATCGCGGCGGGAGAAAGATAGAGATTCTGGAAAGGCTCGATTCTCGGATCATGCCATCCTATACCCTCTGTATAATTCATCACGAACATATGATCGGTAAAGATATGTCCGAATCCCAGCGGTTCACCTTTCTTTGGTTTTTCCTTCAGCGTCTTTGCCCTCTCGATTTTAATATTAAGCATTGCAATCAACTCCTTACTATATTTATTTATAATTGTATCCTGTTTCAATAGCCTTGAGATTTGCTTCAAACATGTCCGCATGTTTTGCGGAAACAACCTTTTGCAGCGATACCCCGACAGACTCATATGTAAGAGCTTTGCTTTCTCTGAGCAGCTTTCCCATCATAATCATATTGGCAAGCGTCGGAATACCTGATTCCTGAGCCATTTTTGTCGCAGGTATCCGAAATACGCTTATATCATTCCGTGAAATATCTTTTTCAATGAGAGTAGAATCATATATTACAATTCCTCCCGGGACCACTGCATTTTCATATTTGTCCAGCGAAGGAAGATTCATAGCTACAAGAACGTCGGCAACCGATATAATCGGCGAGCCTACCGGCGTATCGCTTATAATTACGCTGCAGTTTGCCGTACCACCTCTCATTTCCGGTCCGTACGAAGGAAGCCAGCTTACCTGTTTTTTTTCGGTCATTCCCTTATATGCAAGAAATTTTCCAGCAAAGAGAACTCCCTGGCCTCCAAAACCCGCGATAAGAATCTGTGTCGTCATGGTTATTATCATCCCTTTCGTATATACTCAAATTCGGGTGCGTTCCAGCCGCTGTATAAGCCGGTCAAAAATCTCCATGCTATTCCATGTTATACTGTCGGCTGATTGATTCAATAAGGAGCATGTCTCCGTCATGTCATAAGGCTTTCCGCTGATGATTGTACTTCCACCGGATGTATCGCCGCCGGATGTACAGCCACTGAATTATACTTCCACTGGATTGTACAGCCACTGGATTGTACCGCACTGGATTTCATTTCAACTTTTAATACCGCCATTTTTAGATGCGCTTTTATCCTTATATACACCAAGAGGATAATACGGAATCATTTTTTCATCAATCCATTCAAGTGCCCTCTGAGGAGTAAGTCCCCAGTTTGTCGGACATGAAGAGATTACCTCGATAAGGGAAAAGCCCTTATTATTTATCTGATTTTCAAAAGCTTTTTTTACTGCCTTTTTGGCATTCTTAACATTTTTTACATTGTTTACGGCAACACGTTCAATGTACTCAGGACCGTCAAGCGAAGCAAGAAGTTCAGACACACGGATAGGATACCCCACCGTTTCAACATCTCTTCCGTAAGGAGATGTCTGTGTTACCTGTCCGGGAAGCGATGTCGGCGCCATCTGCCCCCCGGTCATACCGTATATAGCATTGTTTACAAATATTATGGTAATGTTCTCATTTCTCGTAGCCGCATGAACTGTTTCGGCCATACCTATAGATGCAAGGTCTCCATCTCCCTGATATGTAAAAATAATATTTTCAGGAAGAGACCGCTTTAAACCTGTTGCAACAGCCGGAGCCCGTCCGTGAGCAGCCTCGACCATATCGCATTTAAAATAATTATAAGCCATTACAGCGCAGCCTACAGGAGCAACTCCGACAGTAATCCCCTCTATGTCAAGCTCGTCAATTGCTTCCGCGACAAGACGGTGAATGATTCCGTGCGTACAGCCCGGACAATAGTGCAGCGGCGCGTCGGTAAGCGATGAAGGCTTTTTAAAAACTACCATTATTCTTTACCTCCAGCAAGTTTATTAATTGTTTCAAGAATCTGTTCCGGAGACGGAATCATGCCCCCAACACGATTGCACAGAACTACAGGACGTTTACAGCATGTCGCGAGCTTAACATCCTCAATCATTTGCCCCATTGAAAGCTCAACCGAAATAAAAGCCTTTACTCTGTCTGCCGCCGCATTCAGAATTTCTTTCGGAAACGGCCAGAGTGTTATAGGACGAATCAGTCCTACCTTTATTCCGTTTTTTCTGGCTTCAACAACCGCATTTTTTGAAACGCGCGCGGCAATTCCGAAGGCAACGACGCAGTAGTCCGCATCATCCATCATATATTCTTCATACAAAACTTCATCTTTCTCAACAGCGCCGTATCTTTCAAAACGCTCAAAATTATTTTTTTCAAGCTCTTCAGGGACAAGATACAGAGAATTAACTATATTGTGTCCACGTTTTTTCCTGGTACCGGTCACTGCCCAAGGCGTTTCGGGCCTTGGAGCGCAGCCCTCAGGCAATAGCACAGGTTCCATCATCTGTCCCATTGTTCCGTCGGCCAAAATCATTGCCGGCATACGATACTTATCTGCAAGATCAAACGCCTTAATTGTCATATCTGCCATTTCCTGAACAGACGAAGGGGCAAGAACAATCAGATGATAGTCTCCGTGTCCTCCTCCTTTTACAGCCTGAAAATAGTCCGACTGAGAAGGCTGAATACCTCCGAGTCCGGGTCCTCCGCGCTCAACATTAACTATTACAGCCGGCAAATCACTGCCTGCAATATAAGAAATGCCCTCCTGCTTAAGCGATATTCCGGGACTTGACGAGGATGTCATTGCGCGGACTCCGGCAGCCGCGGCTCCGTATATCATATTAATCGCAGAAATTTCACTTTCCGCCTGCAAAAATGTACCGCCTATTTTGGGCATACGCTTTGCCATATAAGCGGCAATCTCGGTCTGCGGAGTTATAGGATAACCAAAATAATGCCTGCAGCCGGCAATGATTGCGGCCTCCGCTATAGCTTCATTGCCTTTCATCAAAACCTTGTCTGACATGATTCTCCACACCTTACCTTTCCACTGTAATTACGCAGTCAGGACACATTAAAGCACAGAAAGCGCAGCCTATACACGCAGACTGATCGGTAATTTCCGCAGGTGAATGTCCTTTTTGATTCAATTTATTTGTATCGATAACGAGCAAATGCTTCGGGCAGGCATTAACACATAGTCCGCAGCCCTTGCAAAGCTCAGTGTCAAATGTTAACTTTGCCATTATGTAGACTCCTTTATATCAAAGTATTTTCTCTGAAGTGTAAGCGGAAAAACATTTTTGATATTAAGCCTCTCCGCCACATTTTTTTCAGCGGCTACCGCAAGAAGCGGAAGCTTTGAAATTGAGCATAATTTATTCGTTCTTTCCTCCGTTTCAAGAACGTCTTCAGGTGAAGTATCCCAGCCTATATTCGAATTGTTGATTATACCGGTAAAGGGTATTCCGCATACGCCTTCTATCTCCTTCATGACATCAAATGCTTCATGAGCCGTTTTTGTAAGAGGACGGTAGAAATTTACGACAAATATATTTTCATAATCATTCTCTTTGAGAATACTGGGCGTGTATCTTCCGAGCGCATATGCTCCGCGGTCATCTCCTCCGATGTCAAGAACCGCAAGAGAATCCTTGTTCTCTATACATCCGTATATCTCTTTGGGCAGCGCCGGAATATCAAGGTTAGAGTTCGCATAAATTGAAGAAATCACCCGAATTCCTGCCGAGACAAGCTCGGCTTTGCTGTCCTTTGTTCTAAAATACGGATTAACAATATCAAGATCGGCAATTGTGACGTTATTTCCCTCAAGGCGCCTCATCAGCGCATAGTTAACCGCAAGATTTGTCTTTCCAGACCCATAATGTCCTGAAAAAAGTGTGATCCTTCTTTTTCTCATGTAATACAAGCACCTTTCAACTTCTTAACCGCTTAACTACCGGAATTCCTCAAAATCCAAACCTTCGAAAATCTTACAGCTTGTTTCTCTGAATTTTTCCGCTTATAGTTTTAGGAAGCGATTCTCTGAACACAATCATTCTCGGATATTTATACGGAGCGGTATGAGCCTTTACGTATGCCTGTATTTCTTTTTTTAGCTCTTCGGACGGTTCGGTTCCCTTAGTAAGAACAATACTTGCCTTTACAATCTGGCCTCGTACCGGATCCGGCGCCGCGGACACTCCGCATTCAAGAACATACGGAAGCTCCATAATCACGCTTTCAATTTCAAACGGACCGATCCGATAACCAGATGATTTTATAACGTCATCGGTTCGGCTGACATACCAAAAATATCCGTCCTCGTCTCTCCATGCCGTATCGCGCGTATGATAGTAACCGTCATACCAGCACTCTTTTGTTTTCTCATCATCCTTGTAATAACCCAAAAAAAGTCCGCACGGAACCTGATCCGATGTTTTGATGCAGATTTCTCCCACTTCGCCATTAGCAACCGGATTTCCGTCGGGATCAAGCAGATCAACCTGATACTGAGGCGAAGCCATGCCCATAGAACCAAGCTTCGGCACAGTGCCGGCAAGATTGCAGACAGTAAGAGTAGTTTCCGTCTGTCCGAAGCCTTCCATAATAGTAAGTCCGGTAAGTTCGGAAAATTTACGAGAAACCTCAGGATTAAGAGCCTCTCCTGCTGTTGTCATATGGTGAATTGACGAGAGATCGTAACGCGCCAAGTCTTCTTTAATCATCATGCGAAGCATAGTCGGCGGAGCACAGAAAGTAGTTATGTTGTATTTTTTGAACATCGGAAGAATATCGGAGGCGTCAAACCGGTCAAAGTCATACACAAATACGGCTCCTTCACACAACCATTGTCCGTAAAGCTTGCCCCACAGCGATTTTCCCCATCCTGTGTCCGAAATCGTAAGGTGAAGCCCGTCGCGCTCACAGCAATGCCAGTACTTTGCCGTTACGAAATGTCCGAGCGCATATGTATGCGAATGCGCAGCCATCTTTGGATTTCCGGTTGTACCGGAGGTAAAGAACATCAGCGCAGTCTCATTTCCTCCCGGAGTATCATCCGTTCTTTCAAATTTCCGTGAAAACAGACAGAATTCGCTGTCAAAATCATGCCATCCGCAGCGCGTTCCTCCTACAAGAATCTTAGTTTTTACACTGTCACATTGTTCAGCCGCTTTTTCGGCAAATTCCGCCGTGTCACCGTCAGCGGTACATACTATAGCGCTTACTCCGGCAGCGTTGAACCGATATACAAAATCATGATCCTTTAATTGATTTGTCGCCGGAATAGCAATTGCGCCAAGCTTATGAAGAGCTATCATTGCAAACCAAAACTGATAGTGACGTTTTAACACGAGCATCACACGATCGCCCTTTTTAATTCCGAGTGATTTGAAATAGTTAGCTGTCTGAGATGAATAATGCTTTATATCCCTGAAGCTGAAACGTCTTTCTGTTTTATTGACATCCAGGTGAAGCATTGCAAGCTTGTCAGGATACTGCCTTGCAATTTCATCAACAATGTCAAAACCAAAATTAAAATTTTCCGTATTTTTGAATTTAATCGAACGTAGAGCGCCGTTTTCGTCTTCATCTGTATCGATAAATTTCTCACATATCAGTTTTCCTGTATTTCCCGCAGATGCTATACTCCCTCGGATTTCTTCCTCCTTTGTATCATCTCCGGGAATCACAACGGCGCAGAACAGGCAGTCTTTTCCGCCAACGGCAATCATACCGTGCGGAGTACCGCTGTTATAAAATATAGAATCTCCCTCGTTCAGTACCTCCACATGATTTCCTATTTGAACCTTAAGACTGCCCTCAATAATAAGATCAAATTCCTGACCACTGTGCTTCGTCAGATGAATCGGATGATTCTGCAGCTTTGGAGAATATTCATAACGAACCCAATACGGTTCCGCAATTTTTGACCGGAAATTCGGCGCAAGGTTCTGAATTACAATACCGTCTTCCTTGGCAGTTTCTAATCCCTGTCCCTTCCTGGTTACAGTATAAGAAGAAAGATGCGCTGTTTTGTGTCCCTCAAGAAGTTCAGACAGCTCTATTCCAAAAGCAAGCGAACATTTATGAATAAAAGTAAAAGGAAGATCAGCCTTTCCGCTTTCAAAATTTTCGTATTCATCTGTACTCACTTCAGTCTTTTCTGCCATATCAGAAACAGTCCATCCCATGATGTCCCGCATCTCTTTAATTCTTTCTGCAATTTCACTCAATTGCGTAAGCGCCGTCTGTGTACTCATTTTTTACTCCTTAATTTAATCGATTTTTGATAAATGATAAAAAAACCCGTCTCAAAACATGCTGCTTTGAGACGGGGGATCAAATTCAGATTTCCCGCGGTACCACTCAAATTGCCCGAATTATTTAAAATTCAGACCACTTTAGACTCTATCAAGTCCTATGCACTAACGCGGCAGTCACGGGAAACCCTACTCGCTTGCTGCTTTGGAATTTCCGACTCAGAAGTGATGGGATTAACAGTTAATTTATACCGGGATCTCACCGTCCCCGATTCTCTGGAAAAATATCGCTGTATCCGTCTTCGTCACAGTCTTTTCTGTGTTATCTTTATAACAATAAAATAACCTTTAAAATTATTCAGATTATATCATTATTTTTTTTATTTGTCAATACTTTTTCAAATCTTTCTTTTATGCTTTTATAAAACATATACTCAACTATATTATACGAATTATTTATTATTTGATTTAATCGATATTAATACATCATATATCTTGTTTATAGTATTCATTTGAGTCAAAATCAAATTTACATCAGGCACTTCACATTCAAATACATCCTCAAGTGAAATTATAATTTGAATAAATCTAATAGAATCCATTCCAAATTTAGACAAATCCTCATCATATTGTTCAGAGTTTATAGTTTCATTCTGAACAATATCATTAATTATTTCAAGTATCTTTTCTTTAGTTACTTCCATTATAATCCCCCAGAAAAATACGCCTGTTAATATCTATTTTTTCCTTATCTTTTTCCGTCAAATCATCTTTTATCAAATCATAAATACTGTCAGCTTCAATTCTTGTCTGAAAATTATATTTCCATTCTTTTTGTTCTTTCGCACACAAGCCATAACAATTTAGCAATCCTTCTCCTGTCGGTGTTCGAAAAGCGTCTATATAACGATTCAGCATTTCGTCATTAAAAACTTGTCCGGTGTAATACAAAATATAATAAACATAGGGAACTATATCATATTTTAAACTTATATCATACAAACTATCTATAGATATTATTCCGAGATTATTTTTTAAGAGATAATAAACATCCTTAAACATCTCATACTTTATGCTTTTTCGAGTAGCAAGAAGAAAAATAGAATTCATATCCTTATAATGATGCAAAATAAGCTGCACCATTGCTTTTAGTATCGCCAAAGTTTTAACTTTTGTACCATATATATTCCGTTCAATTGCATCAGATACAAATTCGTCGATATCAATGCGATTTCCCTCGTATTCTCCCCAAAAAATATCAAAATTCAGATCAACAACTACCTGTCCCCAAGGATATATTTCTTTAATCCATGGGGCAATTTGATGAGAACCGGTCATCATAGTTATTTTGTCACTTCGAGATTGCGATACATTAAAAAAACCGTTATTCATTAACCTTTGTTCAATTATATTCAAATTTTTCCGTGCAACTAATATATCAATATCTGTAAAATTTCTATTTCCGGTCGAGCCATATGCCTGAATTGATAATGCCTCTCCCTTAATTATAGAATAATTAATACTCAATGTATCTAATACCGGGGTTAATTGATTAAAAAACTCCTGCCGACATAAAGATTGCAATATATCTCTAATTACCGTCATTATATGTTGCTTCCTCTTTTTTTTTTAATTAATACATACTGATGCACTAATTCCTCTGTTTCTTTTTCAGAAAGAAATCGTTCTGGAATGCAATTATCACACCTTAAAATTTCACTCGTACCAAAGATTCTGCAGACAAAGGGACGATTTTCGTATATAGAACATTTCCCATCAATCAAATGAGAACACTTCCCATTATATTCATAACCGCCCATTGATGCTTTTTCACTTGGTGTAAATTGAATTATGTTTGTGCAGCATCTTGTACATTGATTATCACATTTTGATTCGGGAATCTTCTTGTAAAGTTCTCCTATTTTTGAAGCATCCACTGTGTAAAATACCTCCGTTCAAACATTTCAAAACCGACAGAAACAGCAACTTTTTTTGAATCTTCATTTTCCGGAACGCCATAAGATGCAAAATAGCCGTTTTCAATCACATCATTGGCATAAAAAGCTGCCAGTTTTTTTGCTATTCCCTTACCGCGTGAATTTTCCGAAACATAAATATATGAAATATCCCAATAATATCCGTCAAATGTATCAACTATCAAATAACCCAAAATATCTGTTTCATTGTCAATATAGGCGTAAATAATACAATTTTTATCGTTCGTTTTTATTCGTGTCTCGAATGCGTTTTTTAAGTTATCACGATATTGTCGAAGCGGTTCATAAAATGCCGAAACTATTTTTTCATCTTCTATCGTTAATCTTCTTATATTTTTATCTCTCTCATGTGAAATCACAGGGCTAAGCATCCCAAAAGATTCCTGCTTTATGATATCATGCTTTCCAAATAAGTTAATAAACTGAGAATTTTGAAAAATGTCCGGCGAATCTGAAGAAAATAAAATCTCTTTTGCACTTTTCATAATGCTTTCAATTTCATTGTAAAAATAAATTAAGTTATTGAAATCAGATATTTCAAAATAAAAGTGACAGCCATCAAAGCAATAGTGATAAACAATAACAAGATCATCTCCGACAGAATAACCATACATTTTAGTTACAGCCAAATTTGAATTTCCGATATTACGCAGCTCATTTAAAGCAGCGGCGTACTTAGTTTCGTTTCTTTCGCTCAATAATACAATTAAATCTTCTCTTGTCAGTTTATTCATTATCAGTTATACCTCTTTTATAAAATCTTAAATTATCGGTTCAATTAAGGGCAAAGCTCTTTTATAATGCGTTCCGGCGGTGGTTACAACCGCTATCGGAAAAAGTAAGCAAAACTTGCTTCCTACATAGTCAAACGTCTTCTACAGTCAAACATCTCTCTTATTTTAAAGGCAAAATATCTTTATTTTACAATTTTCAATGTTTTAAGATACTCTTTTTGTTCACCGGTTATACGGTAGCTCTCAATTGCCTTGCTTATTGCTTTATTGTGCGTCCACCTGTCCAATCGCTGATTTTCAAAATATGGAATAATGCTGCTGTATTGTTTTGCAAGGGCGGTAGCAAAGTACCATGCGATCATCATATTTACATAGTATTCCTCGCTCTTAACCGAAGCGACCATATCCGGATATTCTAAGGAAAAAGCTTCGTCAAGATAGAGTCTCATAAGGGCTTCAATTCCGAATCTTACTGTATATGTATGGTTATCGGCAATCCATTTTTTTATTTGCGAAAGCAAAGCTTTCATATTCTTTTTAAAAACTTTTGGATTAATAAGATCACAAGTTGCCCAGTTGTCAACATAAGGGAGAAAAGTTTCAAGCATTGAAACGCATTTATCAAAATCTGAAATCTGTTCAATTAAAAAACCGTGAAGGTTATTTTCTTCATAGTATTTGTGAGGAAGGTCTCCGAGAAAATCGGAGGCTTCCGGTGCTTTAAACAACTGACGTGAATATTTTCTAAGCTCCGGTACTCTGATCCCTATAATTGTTTCTTTGTCAACAGTAGGAGTAATTTTGCTGCAAAAATCACGGTATTCTATATCCTGAAGGCTGAAAAGCTGTTCTCTTATTTTAACTGAAGTTTCTGTCACTTCATTTTCCTCCGCTAATAACACTACATTTAAGTAAGTATACCATAAAAAGCAAATGATTTCAAGAAAAACCGTAAAAATTACATAATTCGCTTACTGCGCAAGGTTTTAACACTGCTTATAATGAAAATAGATTCTACAGAACGGTTGAATTGTTCATTTATCTTTATTATAATAAAATCAAAAAATCATCTTCAATAAGGAGCAAAATCCCGTTATAAATGAGCTCCGGCGGCGGATTTAGCCATCACCGGAAAAAGTGAGTGAAACCTCCGCTTGTCAAGGCAATCGTCTTTACTGTCTAATGCCTCACAGACGCAGATATCTCACTTTTAGTTATAAGATAGTAATTTTTTTGCTTTACGTGCCGCTGAAGCGGCAGAAAGGAATTTGTTATGAAAAAGAATTTCGGAGCTAAACCCTGGACCTATCCTCAGCCTGTATTTATTGTCGCTTCATACGATGAAAATGGTATTCCGGACGCTATGAACGCCGCGTGGGGAGGCATCAGCAATGATACCGAGCTTTCACTGTGTCTGAGTGCCGGTCACAAAACTGTTAAAAACATTAAAGCACGCGGCGCCTTCACCGTTAGTATAGCAGATGCCTCACACGTAGCGGAATGTGATTACCTTGGAATTGTCTCGGCAAATGATGTTCCGAATAAACTTGAAATATCCGGGTTTCATACAAGTAATTCGGAATTTGTTGATGCACCTCTGATTGAAGAACTCAAGCTTGCGCTTGAATGCCGTCTTGTAAGCTACGACGATGACAGCTGCCGTCTCGTCGGCGAGATTGTCAACGTTTGTGCCGACGAAGACATTCTCGGAGCAAATGGTAAAATCGCTGTTCAAAAGTTAGATCCGATAACATTTGATCCGGTGGCAAACGAATACATCAGATTAGGAGATACTGTTGGCAAAGCCTTTGGAGAAGGATTAAAGATTAAAAAATCTTAAACCGCTTCTTTAAGTTTTATTACGATATGAAAAATCACGGCATAACATAATTAAATCTTAAATATTCCATAAGGTTTTTTTGACGAATTTTATTGCATTGCGCGTAAAGCTATGTTATACTTATAATATAAATAATCATTTGATTGTTTAGAATAGTTGTGATAAGGTATCGGTCTCCGTGTACAGCAAAAATTAAGTGCTTAATATGTCTTTTTTCAGGATAAACTTTAGGTTCTTAAAAAACACGAGAAGTTCGATGATTTAAGAGGCTAACGAAAATATTCAACATATTTGGTAAGCAGCCTTGAACATGCCGACTTTGCTGCCGGAGAGTTTCTATACCGCATTATTTTAAAGAAGGGAAAGATTGATTTTATGAAAGTATGTCCTAACTGTCAGAATCAGGTAAATGACGATGTAGCCTTTTGCCCTATCTGTGGAACGCAGTTTGGAAATCAGCAAAATACGCAGAACGGCCAAGCGGGAGGAAACACTCAAAACGGCGGAAATTCCGGATACGGAAATCCATATACTGCATATGATCCGTATGACCATACCTCTGAATTTGATCCCCGTGATATCTCGGCGAACAAGGTTGTTTCGATGTTATGCTATCTTCTGAGCTGGATTGGCATTATAATTGCACTTTTAGCTGCGGGAAACTCTCCATATGCGGCATTTCATGTCCGTCAGGCTCTTAAATTCGCAGTTGTTGAAATACTTCTCGGTATTGTAACGCTCGTTCTGTGCTGGACAGTCATTGTTCCTATTTGCGCAGTAGTTTTATACATAGCTTTGCTTGTTGTAAAAATAATTGCTTTTTTTCAGATTTGCGGAGGAAAAGCAAAGGAACCGTATATAATAAGAAACTTTGGATTTCTGAGATAATCCGTACGGTCGAACCTTTTAAAAGCAGACTCTTATTAAAATTATACATATCTTCTAACCCCGTATACTTTTTGTGTGCGGGGTTGGTAATTGTATTGGAATTTATTACAAGATATAAAATTTATGTTTCATTAACGAACTGTAAGATATAAGGATATATTTTTTAAAAAAATTAGATGAAAAGATCAAAGCAATTGCAAAATACAAAAATTTTAATATAACTATGAAAGGTACATAAAAGGATGACAGATAAGGAAATCGCGGAAATAAGACGCAGATATAAGACTGATAAAAGCAGCATATCCCGCGTACGGGGTTGCTATGTAAATGACAAGCGTGAAATCATTTCGAAATTTGACCAGTCCATTGGCTTGATGACCGAGGATGAGGCAGAAGAACTTCTCGGCCTTCTGAAAAAAACGCTTTCCGGAAGCGTTGGAAAAAATCTGATTGATATTGAATTTTCAAATCAGCAGGTACTTGAAGGAAATGAACATGCCAGACTGATGAAGCTCCGGGACAGCGCTTTGGATTCAGAAGAAGCGGTTACCGAACTGTATGAAAGGATAATTAATTCCGTAAAGCTTGAGAGCAGCTATCTTATTCTGCTTGCATACGATAAATACGACGTCTTTTCCTATACAAAAGACGGCCGAAAGGCGGATGAGTCGTCAACCGTATTTTCATACGTTCTTTGCAGCATATGTCCGATAAAGCTGACAAAACCTGCTTTGAGTTATTATGCTCACGACAACACATTTAAAAATATTGCTGCAAATTCGGTCATCGCGGCTCCAGAGCTCGGATTTATGTTTCCGGCATTTGATAACCGAACCGCCAACATTTATAACGCGCTGTGCTATACAAGGAATATTTCAGAAAGCCGAAACGAATTTACCGATTGCATAATGGGATGTCCGGCTCCTATTCCCGCAGCTGAGCAAAAAGACATTTTTGACTCTGTTCTGCAGGAATCTATGACCGACGACTGCAGCTACAGCGTAGTTTCCGGAATCCGCGACCGGATCTGTGATTTGCTTGAAGAGAACCGGGAAAGCAAAACGGAGGAACCACTGATGATATCCAAAAGCACTATGCACAATCTGCTTAATGAATGCAATGTGCCTGAGGACAAAATAAATTCCTTTGATGATAAATTCGAAGAAGCATTCGGAAAACATGCACGTATCTGTCCTCATAACATAATTTCAACAAAACAGCTTGAAGTTAAAACACCGGATGTAACCGTTAAAGTTAATCCGGATCGAAGCGATCTTGTAAAAACCGAGGTTATCGACGGCGTCAAATATATTCTTATACGGGCAGAAGACGGGGTTGAGGTAAACGGTGTCGATATCAATATAATTTAATGAAGACATACATCGCCTAAACGTACATTGATTATTTTCTCATGGAATAAAGAAAAGAATTTAATCTATGAGACCGAACAGTATTTACAGTTGAAGTTCATAATATTATTTACAAAATGGATTTTGACAAAGATATATATATATGATATAATAATATGAATTTTATTTATATTCGGCATATTGTAGAAAGCTGTCTGCCAGGCGCATATTCTGCTGCAAATACTGAATTAAATAGTGAGAATAGCTGTTATATGGCGTTCCGGCAGCTGGTTCAACCAGTGCCGGAAAAGATAAGCAGAACCCGCTGACTACCGAAGTAAGTGCCTTTACAGCCGGACGTCTTGAAGACGTAAACATCTCACTTATTTAAAATGCCGCTATATAAAAATTGTATACTGTTTTCCGAAAAAGGTAGGTTACCTAATTATGATAATTCTCGGAATAGATCCGGGACTGGCAATTGTAGGATACGGGGTTATCGAATACAAAAATTCAGCATTTACGACAATCGATTACGGTTCTATTCAAACTCCGGCGCATACCCCTGTCGAAAACCGAATTTCTACAATATATTCTGACCTTAACCGGATAATTGAAATGTACAAGCCTGCCGACATGGCAGTTGAAGAGCTTTTTTTCAATACTAATCAAAAAACCGCTATAACTGTCGCAGAAGCACGCGGAGTAATTTTACTTTGTGCGAAGCAAAGGGGATTAAATATCTATGAATACACGCCGCTTCAGGTAAAACAGTCTGTAGTCGGATACGGACGGGCTGAAAAGAAGCAGATAATTGAAATGACAAAAATTATTTTAGGGCTAAAGGAAACGCCAAAGCCTGACGATACCGCCGATGCTCTTGCAATTGCAGTTTGTCATGCGCATACAGGCGGAAGCCGATTAAAGAAGTATTTATAGCTGCGAAAAGATTCCGCATCGTATTATTGTATCATTTAATATATCATTTAATAATTGAATTATCAGACAGCAGTTAAAAAATTTCTACTGCAATCGGTTGATTTTGCATATGACATTTTTTTATTTCGGAAAAACCACTGTATACCGCCGAAACATCATCTGACAAGCTTTCGGCTTATATTGAATTACAGAAAGAAGTCAATTCTTAAGTTAAAAGGAGATAGTCCTTGAATGTTTTACTCAATTACAGGCAAGGTAATTCTTACTGAACCGGGAACGGTTGTAATCGAGACCGGAGGAATCGGGTACCGCCTCACAGTAAGCGGAAAAACCTTAGGATATGCGGCGGAAAACGCGGGAACGGAAAATGTCAGCCTTTTTACATATCTGTCCGTCAGGGAGGACGCTATAGAGCTTTTCGGGTTTTACTCAAAAAGTGAGCTTGACATGTTCAAGAGACTGATTTCGGTTTCCGGAGTAGGTCCCAAAGCGGCAATTTCAATTCTTACGCAGCTGTCTCCGGCGGAGCTTGGTTCGGCGGTTATTTCAGGAGATTACAAATTGCTTACCAAAGCTCCCGGAATCGGGAAAAAAATTGCGGAACGTATCCTGCTGGAGCTTAAGGATAAAATTGCCGGAGAATCTTTTTCTCTCTCCGGGAATGCAGGTGATCTTTCGCTTAATACTTCTGCTGCAGATCCCGACAAACTGTCCGACGCGGAAAACACGCTTCTTGTGCTTGGCTACACCCGCGGAGAAATCGCAGACTCGCTTCGAGGAATAGACATTAATTCTCTTTCTATTGAGGAAATAATAAAAGCGGCTCTGAAAAAGCTCATGAAATAAATTAGACGGCAGCAGATGTAAATATTCATAAGCGGAGTATACTCTTTAGTTACTGACAATCGCAAAGTACTATAACATTTGTTCAGAACTCCGGTATATTATTTAGGTATATTATAAATTATTAAAAACTGAAATAAAAAGAAATCAAGGAATTTTAAATGATTCAAAACTATACAGGACAAGATATTTCCGACTATGATGAATACAAGTCGCAAAATCGAATTGTAAGCACCGAAGAATCTGAGGAAGATCACGATACTGAGGTTTCGCTTCGTCCAAAACAGCTCGGAGATTACATCGGTCAGATCAAAGCTAAGGAAAATCTTAAAATTTACATTGAAGCCGCCAAACAGCGCGGCGACTCTCTTGATCATGTTCTTCTGTACGGACCTCCGGGCCTCGGAAAAACAACTCTCGCAGGAATAATTGCCAACGAGCTCGGCTCAAATCTTCGCATAACATCAGGACCGGCCATTGAAAAACAAGGAGATCTTGCGGCTCTTCTTACAAACCTGTCTAACGGAGATATTCTTTTCATTGACGAAATTCACAGACTCCAGCGATCGGTAGAAGAGATATTGTATCCGGCTATGGAAGATTTTTCGCTCGACATCATCATAGGAAAGGGACCGGCCGCAAGAAGTATAAGAATTGATCTTCCTCATTTTACTCTTGTAGGAGCGACTACACGGGCAGGACAGCTTTCAGCCCCCCTTCGTGACCGTTTCGGCGTACTTCTTAAACTTGAATTCTATGCTCCTGATGAACTCGGTGAGATCATAAAGCGGAACGCACGTCTTCTTGGAATTTCCATTAACAGCGCCGGAGCAGCTGAAATTGCCGCACGTTCACGCGGAACTCCAAGAATTGCAAACCGTATTTTAAAAAGAATCCGTGATTTTGCCCAGGTAAAAGGTGATGGTATAATAGACGGAGAAATAGCCGATTATGCGCTTAAAATGCTCGAAATAGATGATAAGGGATTAGATAGTATCGACCGCAGAATGCTCGAAACGATTATCAAAATTTACGGCGGAGGTCCGGTCGGACTCGATACTCTTGCGGCCTCGATCGGCGAAGAGGCTGTTACGATAGAGGACGTGTACGAGCCTTATCTCATGCAGATAGGTTTTCTTTCACGAACTCCCAGAGGGCGTTGCGTTACACGTCTCGCGTGCGAGCACCTCGGAATGGAATGCCGCGGCATTACAGAACCGGATTCCGACAGCCGGCAGATAGACCTTTTTGAAGAGTCTGACGGCTCTGAAAAATAAATAGGAGTGAAAAAATGGCGGGAAGTATACACTATCAGTACAAGCACTCCCTCAGCGTAATAAATTTTATGATTTTTTGAAAGGTATAAAAATTACAAACAAGATGTGGAAATCTGACAAATGGAAGGAATATGAGCTGTTAGACACGTCCGACGGCGAACGTCTTGAACGCTGGGGTAACTGTACTCTTGTCAGACCGGATCCTCAGGTGGTGTGGAAAGACTGCCGGAAAAATCCCATGTGGAATAAGGCTGACGGTATCTACAAAAGGTCGTCTTCAGGCGGGGGCGGATGGAAAAGCCGTGGAAGACTTAAACAGGAATGGTATATTTCATACGATCTTGAAATCGGTAAAAAGCTCACATTTATGATAAAGCCTACCGGATTCAAGCACACCGGACTTTTTCCGGAACAAGCCGCAAACTGGGAATGGTTGTCTAATTTGATTCGCAAAAGAACTGAGGCGGGCGGGTCTGTCAAGGTTTTAAATCTTTTTGCATATACAGGCGGTGCGACGGCTGCGGCCGCAGCTGCCGGAGCATCGGTATGTCATGTCGATGCCTCGCGCGGAATGGTAATGCAGGCAAAGGAAAACGCAAGACTCAGCGGACTTGAAGACTCTCCTATAAGATACATTGTTGACGACTGCAAAAAATTTGTAGAACGGGAAATCAGGCGCGGAAACAGATACGATGCTATAATTATGGATCCGCCTTCATATGGAAGAGGACCTTCAGGAGAGGTTTGGAAGCTTGAAGACAATATTGACAGTTTTATTAAACTTGCCTCACAAGTAATATCCGATAATCCGCTGTTTTTTTTAGTTAATTCATATACAGCAGGACTCTCTCCGTCTGTAATAAAATATATAATTGACACGACGGATAAGCTTAACGGAGGAACATCTATGGCCGATGAGCTCGGACTTCCAGTAACCGAAACAAAGCTCATACTTCCCTGCGGCTCTGCTGTTCGTTGGCAGATAAACTAAACTATGTGTAAGACGATGATTAAAGCGGCAGAAAAACAAGTACAAAAGAAATTTTTTCATACTGTTTTTGATGTACATCCAAAGGATTTTCTATCAGATAAAGACTTATGTCTTACGGCCGCTTGAAATAATCGAAATTTTACCTAATATGCGGGTATGAAACCGCTTAAAGTCTAATGTATATACGAAAGGTATGGTCAAAATTGAGAGATAAAGGAACACCATTTATTCATACGGAAAATTTGTGGTTTTCCTACAACGGAGACGAAGACACGGAAAGAATTCCGATAATACGCGGCATCAGCATCGATATTGAGGAAGGATCTTTTGTTGCAATACTCGGACATAACGGATCCGGAAAATCAACCTTTGCAAAACTCTTAAATATGATTCTTACTCCAGACAGCGGAAAAATCTGCATAGACGGCAAAGATATTACAGACGGAGAGCTTTCCGAAGAAGAAATTATGGAGCTACGGAGAAATATCGGAATGGTTTTTCAAAACCCCGATAATCAGCTTGTCGCGACTATTGTTGAAGAAGATGTCGCTTTCGGTCCGGAAAATATGGGAATACCCCCTGCAGAAATAAGAGAACGTGTCGATAATGCTCTCAAAACCGTTGCAATGACCGAATTTGCCCGCCATTCTCCGCATCAGCTTTCGGGCGGACAAAAGCAGCGGGTCGCGATTGCCGGAGTCATCGCAATGATGCCAAAGTGCATAATCTTTGATGAAGCTACCGCGATGCTTGATCCCGCTGGACGAAGTGAAGTAATGCGCACTATACGGACGCTGAACAAAGATCAGGGAATCACAGTTATTCATATTACGCATAACATGAATGAAGCTATTGAGGCAGACCGTGTTATTGTTATAAACGACGGGACTGTATTTCTCGATGACAAACCTGCAAAGGTATTTTCTAATGTTGAAGAGCTGCAAAGAATCGGACTTGATGTACCGCAGGTTACAGAACTGATATTCGAGTTGAAAAAATGCGGTTTTGAATCACACCGCCATCCTTTGCCGAATGAAATTATTTTCGAGGGCGACGGAGCGAAAGCAATTGCGGACATTCTGGCGGAAAATCAAGTATAAAAACACATATAGAATAAAGTACGCCCCGATAGATTTGAGGATTGGTTATGACAGGACTTGAATTTAAAAACATATCTTATATTTACAGTACCGGAACTCCATTCGAGAAGAAAGCTCTTGATGATGTAAGCATATCATTTAAGGGCGGCTGTATTACAGGACTTATAGGGCATACCGGCTCCGGAAAATCCACTCTTGTACAGCTCGCTAACGGGCTACTAAAGCCGGCAAGCGGTCAGGTTCTGCTTGACGGACATGACATATGGGAAAATCCCAAGGAAATCAGATCCGTGCGTTTCAGAGTAGGACTTGTATTTCAATATCCGGAATATCAGCTTTTTGAGGAATCTGTATATAAGGATATTGCATTCGGACCAAAAAACATGGGGCTTGACGAAACCGAGATACGAAAACGTGTATACGCGGCTATAAAATTCGTGGGAATAAGTGAGAACATGCTTGAAAAGTCTCCGTTCGACCTGTCCGGCGGTCAGAAACGCAGGGTAGCCATCGCTGGAATTATAGCAATGGAGCCGGAGGTGTTGATTCTTGATGAACCAGCTGCAGGTCTCGATCCTATGGGACGTGAAGAAATACTCGGCGGTGTACGTTCGTATCAGAGAGAGAGAGGTTCAACGGTCATTATCGTAAGCCACAGCATGGAGGATATGGCAAGATACGCCGACAGAATTGTGGTGATGAACCGGTCAAAACTATACAAGGAAGGAAGCTGTTCGGAAATTTTCAGCGATGCGTCCTCTCTTATTTCTGTCGGTCTTGATATACCTCAGATTACACGCGTCATGGAAAATCTGCGAAACACCGGAATACCGGTAAAAGAAGGCATTTTTACGGTAGATGAGGCAAAAGAAGAGATTATGCGTATTTACCGTTTAAAAAACAAGTCCTGACATCTATTATCCTAATTTGATTTTTGTTATGAGGTTATAATTCAATATGCTATCAGATATTACGCTCGGTCAGTTTTTTCCCGGAAAATCCCTGCTGCACAGACTCGATCCGAGAATCAAAATTATCATCGCCGTTATATATATTGTCGGGATATTTCTTGCGGACAGCATAAGCGGTTTTTTACTTATAACGGTATTTACCCTGGCTTTGATTTTTATAAGCAGAATATCGTTTAAAACTATTGCCAAAGGTATGAAGCCGCTCCTATATATAATTATTTTTACAGTTATAGTAAACATTTTCTGGTCAAAAGGAGAACATCTTCTTTTTGAATTGGGCTTTATACATATATACGCTGAGGGACTTCTGCTCGCCCTGCTTGTAACGCTTCGAATCGCCGCTCTTCTTACCGGCACAAGCCTGATACTGACCTATACCACATCGCCTACCGCTCTTACCGACGGTATTGAAAAGCTGTTATCTCCGCTTAAATATCTTCATGTTCCGGTGCATGACTTTGCTATGATGATGACAATTGCCCTAAGATTTGTTCCGACTCTTATAGAAGAGACAGACCGGATTATGAACGCGCAAAGAGCTCGCGGCGTTGACTTTTCTCACGGTAATATTATCGACAGAGCGAAAGCGTTAATCCCGGTTCTGATTCCGCTATTTCTCTCGGCTGTCAGGCGGGCCGGAGATCTTGCAACAGCGATGGAATGCCGCTGCTATCACGGCGGAGACGGACGCACCAGAATGAACAATACAAAGCCTGTCTTTACCGACTATGCTGTTTTAGCGGTTTTTATCATGTTTTGCATCTTAGTGGTTCTTGCCGGCCATTACTTTCCGATTTATCAGGCAGCTCAGCTGTAAGACGAATAAAAGTAAAAAATATAAATTAAACAAATTCGGAACCGTATAAAATTATAAATTATATGAAAGGTTACGGTAGTGTGAAGCTGCTTTTGAAAATTTCTTATCTCGGAAGTGCATACAACGGCTGGCAGGTACAGAAAGACCGGAAAACCGTGCAAAAGACTATGCAGGATGCAGTAGAGACAGCATTCGGAAAAAGGTTTCCCATTACGGGGTGCAGCCGAACCGACAGCGGAGTACATGCGAATATGTTTTGCTGTACTGTAGAATTTGGCGATATCAGGACAAGTATTCCCATAGAAAAAATTCCTGTCATATTAAGTAGACTTTTGCCGGATGATATATCGGTTTACGATGCATGCAGAGTACCTGACAGCTTTCATCCAAGATACGATGCAACCGGTAAAGAGTACATATATCTTATCTGGAACGGAGCGGTTAAAAATCCTTTTCTTACAGAACGGGCTATGTTTTATCCGAAACCTCTTGATGTCAATTTAATGAACGAAGCGGCACGCTGTTTCTTAGGTAAACATAATTTTGCATCTTTTATGTCCTCCGGATCCAAGATTACAGACACGATACGAAGGATTGATACGTCAAGGGTAGAAAGAGAAGGAGATAAGATTATGTTTACCATTGCCGGAAATGGTTTTCTCTATAATATGGTCAGAATTATGGCGGGAACACTTATAGAGGCCGGCAGCGGAAAGATTGCTCCGAACGATGTCTCTGAAATTATAAGAGCATGCAATCGCAAAAAGGCAGGAGCGACAGCTCCGTCATGCGGCTTGTATTTAAACAGAGTATTTTACTGACCAAAATATTTTATTTTGTACTTGTTGTCAATACTATTTATATTCTCGATAAAATAACGATGTTCTGATTAAAACGGCTATAGCTACTATGTAAAAAATGTTTTCTCCCAAAGAAAGTAAAATTTTTGCGGACAAAGGCCAGGTCAAGTAATATGAGTTCAGAAAAAAAAAGCGAATTCCAAAATGAAAATAATAAAATAAAGGCAAGGGCTTCAAGCGAAAATAAGAACAGAGATTCTTTTGATTTAAAAAAAGAAAAAAACGAAAAAAAGCTATATTCCCAAAGCGATTCAAAGGATAAACACAGCCGCCGTAAAACACACCGTATAAAAACATCGAAAGCTCAGCAAATTAAAAAGTCGCTCGACGAATCACTCGAAAGAGAAGCCAAGGAAAAACTTGAAGCTGTCGAAGCCGGTGTAAATCCGTATTTTATTGAACTGTCCAAACGTTGCCGTACTGCCAAAATAGTATGCGCGATTATTCTTGCGCTGTTTTCGATTGTTATGCTCGGGTCTTTCAGAGATGATATAACCGCGGAAAATCTCCAGTATCTTTTAAGAGACTTAAACGTCACAGGCACGGTGTATTCCAGCACCTCTTCGGCAACAATTTCGTATAATACGGATACTGAAGCTGTTTTCTGCGTGTTTCGAGGAAATATTGCCATGTCAAACCGCGAAAGCTTTGTATTGTTTTCAAATAACGGAAGTAAAATTTTCAGCGAAAGTCATAACTATAAAAACCCATCCGTTACAGGTTCGGAAGCTCTGCTAATATCATATGACCTTGGCGGTACATCCTATGCCGTTTACAATTCTCTCGGTAAAATTTCGGGAGAATCCACCGCATATCCGATTTCCTCGGCGTCCGCGGCAGAAAACGGCAGCTATGCTGTCATGACAAGAAGTGCTGAATATCGTACCGTAATATATGTTTACAATTCAAATAAAGAAAATATTGCGCAAATTATGAAAGACAAGTTAGCCCTTGGAATGGGGTTCAGCAAAGACGGTGACTGCATTTTTGTTATTTCGGTGTACAATGATGACGGAGCTATAAGCGGCGAGATCTCTGTATATAATCCCAAATCGGGAAATGAGCTGTTTACCATAACAATTGATGAAGAAATTCCAATATATGCCGCATTCAATGAAGCCGGTGATCTTAAGGTGGCAACAGATAAGTGCTTTTGTATTTACAGCAGTTCGGGGGAACTTATTTCCACGTATTCCTATGAAAACCGCACGCCTCAGACCGTTTGCATCGGAGACAATTATTTTGCAGCTGTTTTTTCTTCAAGCTATATAAGCAATGAAAGCGATATTGTCGTAATTGACGATAAAGGAAAAACCGCGCTTACCTATTCCACAGACGGCGCAGTTAAAAAAATTAAAATTTCAGATGACAGAATTTATTTTTTATCTTCGGATAAGATAATATGTATAAATCCAAAGAATCTGGAGGTTCTCCATTTTAAATATGATGGAAATCCATGCGACATTAATGTGTCAGGCGATATAATCTTTGTTTCATATTATTCACATACTCTTTCATATTATTTGTCAGAAGTATTTGACAGCGAAAATTCATCCACTGCAAATGCAGGAAACGAAACCTCTGAAATAACATCAGCGGTATCAGTTACAGACGCTGAGACAGCCGGAACCGAAAGTGAAAGCGTCAGCGGTGTCCCTGAAACCTCAGAAGTTATTGTTTCAAATATTTCATCCGAAACCGCTTCGGCCGAATAAATTAAAACTATCTGTCCGATATATTTTAAATTACCGGTACATTTTCAAATTAAAGGAGAGTGACTAAAAGTGTCATTAGCTATAGATATTATTCTCGCGGTTATAATTATACTGCCTGTAATACTCGGTATAAAAAGAGGCTTTGTCAAAACAGTAATGGGCCTTGTATCTGTACTCATTGCGATATGCGCTTCATATATTCTGACACCGTACCTTTCTCCTTTGTGCAGGAATAAAATTGTAGAGCCGTATATGAGAACTCCCGTGGAATCTCAGATTGAATCCATGCTTGATGCGTCCGGAGAGACATTTGATACGGAAAGTTTAGAAAATCTGTCCGAAATTCCCGATGTTGTTAAAAATATCTGCGATACCTTCGGAATAGATATTCAGGATATCAAATCAAACGAAGAAATTGATAAGCAAAGTCCCGATCAAAGCATTTCTGATCATATTACAGAATTAATTCTTTCAAGGACAGCTTATATCATTGCTTTCATCTCGGTATTTATTGCAGCCGCGATCGTACTCAGAATAATCACAATCATACTGTGTGCCATATGCAAAATGCCGATTCTAAATAGTATTAATCGAATAGCCGGAGCTGTGTTTGGTTTTTGTTTCGGCGGGATTTCCGCATTTGTAATTGCAAAGCTGCTGATTTTGCTTCTTCCCACTCTTGTTTCGGTCAATCCGGAACTGTTTGGAGGAGCGGCAGAACAATCGGTTTTACTTAAACTTATAGGAAATCTCTTTAACTAAATTCTGAGGGAGAATAATCATAATGATGGAATTGTGTTCAAGATGCAAAAAACGTGTCGCCGTAGTATTTGTTACAAGATTTGAAGGAGGAAAAACCCTCAATGAAGGTATTTGCCTGAAATGCGCCAAAGAGCTCGGCATCAAACCAGTAGAATCAATGATCGAAAAAATGGGGCTGTCTGACGAAGATCTTGACAGAATGGATATGGAGATGGACAGTATGATCAACGGAGAAAACCCAGAAAATGAAAACCTAACAGAAAGCGATGACAACGAGGAAGAAACAGATTCAGAAGAAAAAATAGATTCCTCAGAGGAAGATTCAGACGGTACAGATGACACTGATAAAGGAAATGCTCCGGCAATCGATTTCCGTAAATTCTTTGCTCCGCTTACCAATTTAGGGGTTCAAAAAAATTCCGACTCGGAAAAAACCGACGGGACAAAAGAAAAATCAGGGACCTCCGGAGAAAAGAAAAAACAGAAACGCAAATATCTTAATATGTATTGCAGCAATCTTACCGGACTCGCAAAGGAAGGAAAGCTTGACCGGGTAATAGGAAGAGAACGCGAGATAGCAAGAACGGTTCAGATTCTTTGCAGACGGCAAAAAAACAACCCCTGCCTGATCGGAGAACCCGGTGTTGGAAAAACCGCCGTGGCCGAGGCTGTTGCTCAGCTTGTAGTCAGTGAAAACGTCCCGTGGAAGCTTCGGGGAAAAGAAATATTTCTTCTTGATTTGACTTCTCTTGTTGCAGGCACACAGTTTCGCGGCCAGTTTGAAAGCCGGATGAAAGGCCTGATTGATGAAATCAGAGCAAATGGAAATATTGTTCTTGTAATTGATGAAATTCATATGATAGCCGGAACAGGAAATGCAGAAGGCGGAATGAACGCTGCCAATATTCTCAAGCCCGCACTGTCAAAGGGTGAAATTCAGGTTATCGGCGCCACAACACTGAATGAGTACAGAAAATATATTGAAAGCGATTCCGCTCTTGAAAGAAGATTCCAGCCGATTGTTTTGGAAGAACCGTCAATAGAGGACTCGACATCAATTTTGCTTGGAATCAAGAACTATTATGAAAGGTTTCATGGAATCAATATTCCCGATGAGACTGTATCCGCAGCCGTAAGACTTTCGGAACGATATATAACGGATCGTTTTCTGCCGGATAAAGCCATTGATCTGCTTGACGAGGCTTCATCGAATCTCGCGTTAAATTCTTCTGTTATTAAGGATGTAGAACTTCTTGCAGAAGATCTCGGAAAGCTAAAGTCAGAGCGCGAGGCTCTTGAACTTGAGGCAGCGGAAACGACAGACAATACAGCCGATGAGAAATATCGTCGGATTGCGGACATGAGAACAAAAGAGATCGGAATGGAAGCTCGGTTTAAAGAACTCTCCGCAGAACGCGACAAAATCAGTCTTTCTGTCGATGATCTTGCAAAAGTGGTTGAAATCTGGACTGGTGTTCCGGCCAGCTCAATTACCGAACATGAATTTGCCCGTATTGACACGCTTGGACAGCGCCTTAGAGAGCATATCATCGGACAGGATAAAGCCGTCGATGCAGTTGTACGCGCAATAAAACGCAGCCGCGCTGGGGTATCCTCAAAACGCAAGCCTGTATCCTTTATCTTTGCCGGAAGCACAGGCGTAGGAAAAACAGAGCTTGTCAAATGCCTGGCCGCAGATTTATTCAATTCACCTGAAACTCTCATACGCCTTGATATGTCCGAATTTATGGAAAAACATTCGGTTTCCAGAATAATCGGATCGCCTCCCGGATATGTAGGATATGACGACGCAGGACAGCTCACGGAAAAAATACGCCGTAAACCGTACTCGGTTGTTTTATTTGACGAGATTGAAAAAGCTCACCCTAATGTATTAAATATTTTGCTTCAGATACTTGATGAAGGAAGAGTTACAGATGCGCACGGAAAAATAGTCGGTTTTGAAAATACCGTTATAATAATGACTACCAATGCCGGAGCGAGTATGGCCTCGAATACTCCGGGATTCGGAGCAACCGCATATGAGCAGGAAAGCGACAGAACGCTCAAAGCGCTTGGAGAGTTTCTTCGTCCCGAATTTATCAACCGCGTAGATGAAATCGTTACTTTCCGGTCTCTTGAAAAAGAAGATTTTGTTAAAATATCAGGTCTTATGCTTGCTGAACTTAAGGAAACACTTGCGGTCAAGAGAATTTCCGTTGAATGGACGTCCGAAGCTCAGGCCTTTATCGCTGAAAAGTCTTTTTCACGTCGTTTCGGAGCGCGGAATATGCGCAGATATGTCCAGACACATGTCGAAGATGAAATTGCAGACTTGATTATCAAAAACTATAACTATGTTATTAAGAGCGTAAAAATTGATGCTCCTGACGAAAATAACTCAGAAAAGCTTCACATTATGCTTGAATATGATTATCCCGCTCTTTCTTCCGCCGAAGAAAGTAAAAAATGATGCCCTATGAACGAAAAATGGTATGAGCTTACTCCGGAACAAATTGCAAAAAAATTTGACAGTAATATAATTAGCGGCATTTCCGAAGCATCCGCCGCGGAAAGGCTTAAAACATACGGAGAAAACAGTCTATATACTGAAAGCCGCAGTTTATATAAAAATAATCTGCGGCATATCCTTACGGATTTAACTGTGCTTTTGCTGATTTTTACGGCTCTCATTTCTACTGCCTTTAACCAGAATATTTCCGCATTTGTAATAATATGTATAATAGCGCTTAATGTCACTGCCGCGGTCACAGCATTTGTAAAATCAAAAGAGATTTTGCGTGATACCAGTATAAAGGCCGGACCTTATGTCAAGGTTGTCAGAGACGGAAAAACGATTTTTACAGACAGCAGACAGATTGTCCTCGGAGACGTTATATTTCTCTCGGCCGGTGACATTGTTCCTGCCGACGCGAGAATTATTCAGGCAGACAAACTGACTGTCATGCAGCAGGAAATTACAGGAGAAAAAAATCCCGTGAGAAAGCGCGCAGGTTTTGCTTCATCAAGAGGAAGCAATCTTTCCAGCGCAGAACAGACTAATATTCTTTTTGCATCCTCAATTGTTATAAGCGGAAGCGGACGGGCGATAATATGCTCGATATCAGAAAACACAGCCATCAGTAAATTAAAAAAAGAAACTCCCGAAAACAGCATTCCTTCTTATGAAAAACTTCGTATATTCAGGATTATGCGAAAATACAGTTCTGTTTGGGCTTTGTGCATGCTTGCAGCGGTGTTCATTATCGCCGTTCTCGATATTATCTTCGGCAGAAATTCAGGACGCAGCCTTTTCGACAGCTTCATAACAGGGCTTACCGTTGCAGTAGCTTCGATGAGCTCCTATTATCTTACCTTTTCATATATAATCGTAAGCTTCGGTGTGCTCGGTCTGCGGAGACGCCGCAAAGGATACGATTCTGGCGCGCTTGTCAAAAATATAGAAAAGCTTGAAGAGGCAAAAGATATTAATGTTCTTATAATTCCGCGTTCAGCCCTCATTGCTTCAGATGCCGTATGTATAGACAGAATTATAGCATCGGAAAATGAACGAACGGTTGGTGCTCATGGTTTTAAACGCTTTTGCGGTGAGTTTCTTAAGCTTTCGGTAGTTACTACCGGATGCTATGGAGCCAATCGTCTGATGTCAGACAACTTAAGCGGAAACAATATTTATACAAGCGAAGAAGAAATGATTATTTCATGCGCGTTCAAATTCGGATTGTATAATTCGTCGCTTGAGGGAGATTACATACAGATAGATCACGTCGGAATTTCAGACGGAAGCCGTTTTGATACGACTTTATGTATTCATTCGGGAAAATATATTTCCGTATCGCGCGGTGAAGCAAGAAAACTGTTACAATGCTGCAGTTTCTACTGCGACAGCACCGGAAAACACAGAATTACCGCAGAAAAGCTAAACGAGTATAACAACTATATAAAATCGGCAGCAAAAAAGTTCTGCCGTGTTGTTGCGGTCGCATCCAAGGAAACACAATATACAAACCTCAGAAGACTGATAGCAAATCAAAGCGACCTTGTACTGAACGGCTTTATAGTGATAAAAGAGCCTGTTGCGGAAGGAGCGGCTCAAAATATTTCCGCCTGCCTTGAAGCCGGAGTTAGGGTTGTAATGACATGTGAAAACAGCAGCGAGATAGGAGAAGCTACAGCACGTTCTCTCGGAATATTAAATAAGAAAAACGAAATAATTACAGGTACTCAGATTTCAGGTATGAAACCGGATATTTTTCGTATAAATATTCCTCTTTACAACATGTACATAGGTTTGTCGGCCGGGCAGCTTGATTCACTTGTTTATATGATGCGTTCAGACGGCTATAAGGTCGGCATCTTAGCGGACAGGCTCGACAAAATTGCGGTACTGAGCGAAGCTGACGTCGGATTTGCCTTTTCAGAAGAATTGTCGGCAGGTTTAGGTTTGGGCAAGGGACGCAAGGCTCCTATAATAACAGGTGAAAAAAAGGAAAGTACAGGAACAGCCGCACTTCGCTATAAGTCAAGTGTTGTATTGCTGCCTCCTAAAAAAAGCGGCTTCGGAGGCTTTAACGCCATGCTCGGAACCGTAAAAAGCTCCGCGCAAATCTATAATAACATTATAAATGCAGTTGCGTATCTTTTGACAACACAGTTTGCGCGTCTGATTCTGGTATTATGGGGAGTTCTATGCGGAAAATATATTATGACGCCCGTTCAGATATTGTTTTCCGGATTTATAGTTGACTTTGCCGCCGTATTTACGATAGCCTTTCAGACACCTTCTCCCGGAATTCTTAAAAACCGCGGGAATATTGAAAGAAAAATATCAAAACCTTTTTACAGCAATATTCCTTATCTTGCCTTCGGATGCATCTGGGCGGTTTTAATGATTATAACAACATACGCCTCTTCGTCTGCAAAATCCGGACTATCGTCCGCACAGCTTGTATCAGCTTCCTTTCTCGGATTTACACTGACACAATTTATACTTCTCTTTGAAATAAAGCGCAAGAGCAGTGTATTCAGTACCAAAGTATCAATCAACGGAATCGGTTTACTGACAGCCGTATTTTGCGCCGGCCTCTTCATGCTGTCGCTCTTGATTCCTGATTTGGGGAGCCTTTTCGGAATAACCGCATTCGGTCTCAACGGTGTTTGGATAATGCTTATTCCTGTATTGTTCACAATGGTGGCGGCTGAAATATACAAATTTATAAACGGAGATTCCCGCGCAGGCGCTTGGATCAAATTAAAGCTTCGCAAAATAATATCAAGGGACAAAAACAAAAGCTCTTATGAAGAAGGTCAACCGAAAATAAGCCATGCCGGTAATGAAACCGAAAGTGAAAGAAACGACCTTTTCGCAGACTTCGATTTAGAATCCTTTATAAAAATATCTGAATCGGATTCAGAAGATTTCGAGTTGGATTACACAATGCCGGGACAGGCTAAAATAGTTAACGGAAACCAAGGCAATTCAGAAACGGACGAAACTGAAAAAAAGAATTCAGATAACGAAACAAATGACGAAGACAGTAAAAAATCCGGTGAAAAACCGTCAAATAAAATAACTGTAACAGATTCTGTTTCAGAAGAAAATACTTCAGAAAAAAATTATCCTCCGCTTAAAATCGACACAATAGACTCGGTTTTAAATACTGATAATACAGAAACTATCCCGTCCGAAAATGAAAGCTTTGAAATCGGCAACGAGATAATTGAAAGTATATTTTCTGCCGGAAATAATAAAGATACATAATAAAAAACGGTACAGATAACTTCCCCCATTTCATAGGTCTCAACCTCCTACGAGTGGGGGTTATGCTGTCGGTATACTGAAAGAAGGGTGATAAAATGCAGCAACATATAACAATCGTCGAATACAATCCCGAATGGCCCGGTATTTTTAAATATGAGTCGGAAAAGATCCGTAAAATACTCGGAGATAACTGCGTCGGGATTTATCATATCGGAAGTACATCGGTTCCCGGCCTTGCCGCTAAACCAATAATTGATATTATGCCGGTTGTAAAAAGCCTTGACAATGTTGATAAAAAGGCAGAAGAGTTTAGAGAAATTGGCTATGAATATATGGGGGAATTTGGAATTCAGGGCAGACGTTATCTCCGGAAAGGCGGCCGTAACCGCACACATCAAATTCACATTTTCGCTGAAAACGACAGCTACAATATCAATCGTCATCTTGCTTTCAGAGAATATTTGCGCGCAAATTCCGGTGTAAGGCACGCCTATGCCGAACTTAAGAAAAACCTTGCGAATGAGTTTCCTGATGATATTGACAGCTATTGCAAGGGAAAAGACAGCTTCGTAAAGACAACGGAAGAAAAAGCAATTCGATGCTATATGCAGTATGGTCCCGATCCGAACTCAATATATCCAAATAAAGATATAAAAAACGTCTGTTTTATAAAACCCACTATCACACGTCCGAATATTAGTGTAGGAGATTATACTTACTTCAGCGATGAAAAAGATGCAAGCTGCTTTGAAAGCCACGTTACACACCACTATGAATTTTTAGGAGACAAACTTATAATAGGCAAATTCTGCGCTATTGCAAGCGGCGTCGAATTCATTATGAACGGCGCAAACCATAGAATGTGCAGTGTTACAACATATCCGTTTAACATAATGGGAAACGGATGGGAAAAGGCAGTTCCGAAAATACAGGATCTGCCCTTTAAGGGAGACACAGTTGTAGGAAACGATGTATGGATAGGACAAAATGTGACAATTATGCCCGGAATCAAAATAGGCGACGGTGCAATCGTCGCGGCAAATTCAGTCGTAACAAAAAATGTCGCCCCATATACAATTGTCGGCGGAAATCCGGCAAAACATATCAGAAGCAGATTTGATGAAAAGTTAATTCAATTTTTACTTGAACTCAGATGGTGGAATTGGCCGCCAAAAAAGATATTTGAAAATCTTGATATCTTATGCAGCGGAGATTTAAGTAAAATAAAACAAATACCGATTGATTATAATTTTGACTAAAGGAATATACAACATGATCATACTGATTTCCGGCAGCACGCATACCGGCAAAACAAATTTAGCTCAAAGACTGCTCAAAAAATATCATTACCCATATTTATCAATCGATCATTTAAAAATGGGGTTGATACGCAGTGGAAAAATTAATCTTACTGTGGAGGATGACGAACTATTAGTACCGCAGCTTTGGAAAATTATAAAGGAAATTATTAAAACCGCAATAGAAAATAACCAGAACCTTATTATTGAAGGATGCTATATTCCTTTTGACTGGCAAAAAGATTTTTCTGATACATATCTTGCAAATATTCGATTTATATGTTTAATTATGAGCAAGAATTATATTATAAACCATTTTTCTGACATTCTTACATATTCAAATGTAATAGAAAACCGTGGCGATAATGACGATTTGAATGCGGAAACCCTGATTTCTGAAAATAATGATAATCTGATAATGTGCAAAAAATATAATTTGACGTATTGTTTAATTGACAATGCTTATAGTATTGACAACCTCATAATCAGAAGATACCGTCCTTCGGATACTCAGAGCATGGTTCGCCTCTTCTGCGAAACAGTACATGCAGTAAATTCAAAGGATTATACCAAAGATCAGCTTGACGCCTGGGCGTCTCCGAATAATAATATGGATATTTGGAATCAGCGTTTTATCAATACAAATACTGTTGTTGCCGAAGAATGCGGTATTATTATCGGTTTCGGAAATATGGACAGCACAGGTTACCTTGATATGCTCTATACTCACAAGGACAGACAGGGACAGCACATCGGGACAAAAATCATCAATAACTTGGAGCAATATGCCTTACGTGACGGAATAAAAAAAATTTATACTTTCTCTTCCGTTACTGCAAGACCTTTTTTTGAAAGTCTCGACTGGAGAACGATTTGCGATAATACTGTAATGCGCAGCGGAGTTTGTCTTAAAAATTACAGGATGGAAAAAAATTTAACACAGTAAAAAATATAAAAAAACAGGTACAAAATGAATATGCAAATAATAACACAAAACGGTGCAATTGTAGCATTGATTACAGGAAATGCAAAGATTATCACCGATACACAGTCAGCATTAGACCTTATTATGACTGTAAAATATGAAGCAAAAACCGAGCTGATAGCGATTGACAAAACATGTATATCTGATGAGTTTTTTATTCTCAGCAACGGTTTAGCCGGAGAAATTTTGCAAAAATTTGTGAACTATAATGTCAAAATAGCAATTTTCGGAGACTATACAAAGCATAAAAGTAAACCGCTGAAAGATTTCATATATGAATCGAACAGCGGCAGAGATATTTTCTTTACAAATACGAAAAATGAAGCGATAGAAAAGCTTGTCAGAATAGCCTAATACATCAGAATAACCTAATACAACGGCATAATATCAATTATAAAATGAAATGTTTTCGCCTATAATACATTCGACTGTAAAGGCGCTCGACTGTAAAAATGTTCAACTGTAAAGGCGTTCGACTTAAAGGTTTTTGACTTAAAGGTTTTTGACTTAAAGGTATTCGACTGTAAAGGTATTCGCCAATAAAGGTGTTCAACCATAAAAGCGTTCATCTGTAAAGGTGTTCGATTGTAAAGACATTTGACTATAAAGACGTTTGACTGCATAGATATTTGATTGTAAAAGACGTTTTCCCCTGTGCTTGGCAAGTTTTGCTCACTTTTCTGAAGTAGTTATAACTACCTCAAAAACACATTATAACGGTGCCTTACCGTTTATTGAATGTTTTGTGCCGGCTTTGGTTCATATTTTGTTTACATAAAAAGAATGTCAAACTATTGCTTTTCATCATTTAGTGTGGTATAATAAAAAGGCATTGAGTTTGTAAGGCCTGTTGGTCAAGAGGCTAAGACGCCGCCCTCTCACGGCGGAAACAGGGGTTCGATTCCCCTACGGGTCACCACTGAAATCCGCTTGATTTTGTCAGGCGGATTTTTTGTATAAAGCTGATCATATAAATGTATACATATATTTCATAAATCAAATCGGCAGTATGCCGGGACAAGGAGAAAGCAGGATGTTATACGGAAATGTTATTGTAGGTCAATCAGGCGGACCTACCGCTGCAATTAATGCATCGCTTGCGGGTGTAATCCGCGGAACAATTGAAAATTGGTCGATTGGTACAGTGTACGGGGCACTGAACGGAATCGAGGGCATTCTTGAAGAAAGATTTTGCAATTTAAGTGAAATTTTTGCTGACAAGTCTAAACTGGATTTGCTTGAAAATACTCCGTCGTCGGCGCTCGGATCATGTCGCATGAAGCTTCCTCCGGTGCCGGAGCAGGGACATAATGACGAGACATATGATAAATTGTTTGCTATTTTCAAAAAATATAACATAAGATATTTTTTGTATATCGGCGGAAACGACTCTATGGATACTGTCGCTAAGCTTTCAGCATACGCAAAAACCACCGACTACAAAATAAGGGTAGTTGGGATTCCTAAAACAATTGATAATGATGTTGCAGGAACAGACCATACTCCGGGATACGGTTCTGCAGCCAAATATATTGCTGTTTCTATGCAGGAAATCCTGCGCGACTGTTCTGTTTATACAGTGAAAGCCGTCACAATAGTTGAAATAATGGGCAGAGACGCAGGCTGGCTGACCGCAGCAGCCGCACTTCCGAGACTCATCTGCGGCTGTGCGCCCGATTATGTTTATCTGCCCGAACGTGTTTTTGATTTTGATAAATTTTATTCAGACATTGATGAAGCATTTAAAAAGCATTCCAATGTTGTAATTGCGGTTTCCGAAGGCCTGCGTACCGCCGATGGCCGTTATGTTGGTGAGTCTGCTCAAAGCGGAGTATCGGACGTATTCGGTCATAAGTACCTTTCCGGAACAGGAAAGGCTCTTGAAGCCGCCGTAAAGGAAAGATTCGGATGCAAAGTTCGCTCTGTAGAATTGAATATTCTTCAAAGATGTGCATCGCATATCGCATCTCGTACCGATATTGCCGAAGCAGTCGAAGTCGGCAAAGCGGCAATGCTTGAAGCAACAAAGGGTGCTACCGGAAAGATGATGACATTAGTTCGTACATCCTCAGATCCGTATGTTTGCGTTCCCGGATCTGAAGATATTGATAAAATAGCAAATTTTGTCCGTGCGGTACCGGATGAATTTATAAATGAAGAAGGAAATAACGTTACAGATGCCTGTCTTAAATATATTTTGCCTCTGATAGAAGGCGAAACAGCTCAGAAATATGAACATGGACTGCCTGTACATATGGTTATTGAAAAAAGTTAAAGGAAAGGTAAATAAAAAATGATTAAAAAACTGACAGCGTTTTCTCTTGCCTGTATTTTTGGAGCTACAGCAATTGTATTTTCGTCATGTAAAAATCAATACACCAAAACACCGAAAGATTTTACCCCCCCATACGATTATGATTTATCAGAGTATGTTACTCTTGGACAATACAAAGGAATAGAGTATACTCCTTATACAATTGAAGCCACAGATGAGCAAATTGAAAAAAAGCTTGCAGAAGAGTTAGACGAATATTCAACGGTCGAAGTAATTTCAGACCGCCCCGCCAAGCTTGGAGATACACTGACAATAAATTACGCCGGAACAATTGACGGAGAATCGTTTGAAGGAGGAACCGCAACCGAGCAGACAATAACTCTCGGAGAGGGAAGATTTATAGAAGGTTTTGAAGACGGACTTGTCGGCTTGAATGCCGGGGAAACAACAACGCTACATCTTCAGTTCCCTGATCCATATCCGAATAATCCGGATCTTGCCGGAAAAGATGTTGACTTTACAGTTCTTGTACGTTTCATCAGATCGGTAACTATACCTGAGCTTACAGATGAATTTGTTGCAAGCATCGGAGACTACACTTCGGCGGAAGACTACAGAAATTATATTAAAACTTTGGTTGAAGAAGAGAATAAAGAATCCGAAGCTTCAGAGAACAAACAGCGGGTATGGGAAGCAGTTTACAAAAACTGTGAATTCCACAGCGTTCCCGAGACTGAAGTAAATACTTATATAGAATCGATGACAAGTCAGTATACCGCATATGCAGAATCCGAATCAATGGAACTTGAAGAGTTTGTAACTACTTATTTAGGCACAACCTACGAGACATTTGAAGCTCAGATAAAAGCGTATGCCGAAGCATATGTTAAACAGGATCTAATAATCTATTCTATTGTTCATGCTGAAAATTTAAAGCTAACCGACAAAGAATATGACGAGGGAATAGCCGAATTAGCTGAAAATTATGGTACCACCATTGAATCTCTTGAAGAACAGGCAGATTTCTCCGATTTATGGAAATCCATTATGCCGAACAAGGTTTTGTCATTCCTGCTTGACAATGCTGTTGCTTCCGCGGCAGATTCAGATACAGAATCATCTGCGTCAACAACCGCGGCAGAATAAATTTTAAAATAATAAGAATAGATCTTATAATGAAACTTTAACGAGAGAAATGTATTTAAATCTAAAAACAAAATATTCTGCCGGTAATAATAGGCCTATTGATCTATTCAACATCAGAAATTGCCTTATATTGCTTTATTATATTACTTTCCGCAAAACTTTTGTATTAAGCATGAAAAAATCCGCCCACTATGTGTGAAAATAAAAATATCACCCGATAAAAAACGGGTGATATTTTTATTTAAGCATAAATAATATCTATAACAAATTTTATTCAATGAATTGTATTGACTTCTGTATTGAATAGCTTTATAACCTCCCTGCAGGCAGGAAGATTTTGCGGAAGTTCAAGCTTAGGATCGGACAGAAGCGTTTGCTTTGCGGCGTCTGACGCAGATTTAAGCAAGTTCCCGTCAGAAAATCCGGTGAGAAGATCAGAATCAAAGCTGCCATGCTGGCGTGCAAAACCGGAAGAACGCGGAAAAAAATCACCCGGACCGCGGATCTCAAGATCTCTTTGAGCAATTTCATATCCGTTATTTGAGTTCTTCATTATTTCCATCCTTCTTTTTGCTCCGTCAGATTTGCTGTCTGAAATCAAAATACAAAAGGATTTAATTCTGCCGCGGCCTACTCTTCCTCTAAGCTGATGCAGCTGTGCAAGTCCGAAACGCTCGGCGTTTTCAATTATCATCAAAGACGCATTCGGAACATTTATTCCAACTTCAATAACCGTAGTCGATACAAGAATTTTTATTTTTCCTGAAGAAAAATCGGTCATGACCGACTCCTTTTCCTTTGGATTCATTTTTCCATGAAGCATACCTATATGTATATCAGGAAATATTTCTTTTGACAAAAAACCGTAAGTGTCGGCAACGCTTTTAAGCTTTGTATTTTTGTGATCTTCCGCCTTTTCAATATCGAAAATATTTAAAGGTACAAACTCCTCAGATTCAGATTCGTTTTCATCTTCGCTTTCTATAGAAGGACATACTATATATACCTGATAACCCATATCTATGTTTTTTCTAATAAAATTATATACTCTTGGAAGATAGCTGCTGTCTACAGCAAAAGTATCTATCTTTTGACGTCCGGGAGGAAGCTCGTCCAATGAAGATATTGCAAGGTCTCCGTACAAAGTAAAGGCAAGAGTTCTCGGAATTGGCGTTGCGCTCATAACTAAAATATGTGCTGCAGCCTTCCTTTCCTCCTGATCTGCGGAATTATTCATTATTTTTATATCACTTTTTTCCGCAAGTGCAGTACGCTGCATAACGCCAAAACGATGCTGCTCGTCCGTAATTACAAGTCCAAGCTTTTTGAAACGTATGTCCGGAGAAATAAGTGCATGCGTACCTATTATAAGATCTATTGCCCCGCACGCAAGTTCTCCGTTAATTCTTACACGCTCCGCTTTTCTGACCGATCCTGTAAGGAGCGCAGTTTTTATTCCGATTTTTTCAAAAAGAGGCTTCAGCTCGTCATAATGCTGTCTTGCAAGTATCTCTGTCGGCGCCATAAGTGCAGCCTGCATATTATTTTTTACAGCTGTATATATTGCAGCTGCCGCACAAACTGTTTTCCCGCTTCCGACATCTCCGGTAAGAATACGGCTCATCGGCGGTTTGTGAGTACCGCACATATCATCCTCTATTTCCGAAATCGCTCGTTTCTGCGCGCCGGTAAGCTCAAAACCAATGCAATCAAGAAAAGGTTTATAATCAATTTTGCTCATAGGAAAGGAAATACGATTGTCAATGTATGTTTTTGACAGTCCGGAGCCGAGCAAAAATATATATATGCGCTCAAAGGAAAAACGTCTGAGCGCATCGGCAGTATCCTCCGCTGTTTCAGGAAAATGCACAGCTTTAATTGCCTCACAGAGAGGAAGCAAATCATATTTTCGCTGGATTTGCTCCGGAACAATATCGTCAATGTATGATAAATAGTTTCCTTTGATCGCAGACCGTATAAATGACATCATCATTTTTTGAGAGATACCGGAAGTAAGCGGATAAACGGGGACAAGTTTTGGCAGCTGTATTCCGGGAGCATATGGCTCGAACATCGGTGAAATAAGTTCCGGTCTTTTTGAAACATAGCTGAGTTTACCCCAAAACCGAAATTCTGCTCCTACTTCAAAAATATCTTTTACATATGGCTGATTAAAAAATACTATTGTGCAAGTCCCGCTCTCATCAAAAGCCGTGAATTTCGTTACAGACCGATTGCCCGGTATTTTGGCAGTTCTCGGAGCTGTAGCAACAGTTAGCCTGAAAGCTCCGACAGTTCCGTCGGAACATTCGGAAATACTGAGGATATTTCCGCGGTCCTGGTATCCGCGCGGAAAATGGTAAAGAAGCTCACGGACAGTAGTAATACCTAACTTCTCAAGTAATTTAGCCCTTACCGCTCCTATCCCTGGTACATATCTTATCGGTGTGTCAGCCCGGGAAACCATAATATTTATACCAACGCCTTTGTATAGACTTCCTTTCGTAAAAATAAAGCCGCAGTGTCAGCCAACACTGCGGCAGAACTGTTTTACAGTTTAATTATAAGCTTATATTTCAGTTTTGTCAACCGCTTAGAAACCACAAATATCTGATCCTGATCAGAGGCAAAGCTGATTAGCCGGGAGTTTTCTCAACAATTTTAACGCCCGACGCCGGAAGTGATGTCTGTTCACAAATAATTTCGGTAATCTGCGCAACCTCGCCGGCAAGAAGACCGTCGCTTGCAACAATAACCGTCGCACCTCCGTCTCCCACTACCGCTATACAATCCTCAAATCCTTTAGCTTTAATTAAAGATTCTATGTTTGATTCCTGCTCGATTTGCGATGCAATTTTTGACATACTTTGTAACGCGCTGTCTTTACTTTCCTGGAGCGCATCCTCACTGTCTATAACAAGCTGCAAAACTTCAAGCGACTCATCCCTTGCCCGTCTTCTGTTTACTGCCGCCGTTGAGAAATACTCCGCTCCGGTAACATTTACATTCTCAGCCGAATTATTATCATTATCTGCACTTGCATTGGCCGATCCTGTATCAACAGTAGGATCTCCCGAAGCATCGGTATAATCGTTATAGCTGCGGTTATCTGTAAGCGTATGATTTAAAACAAGAGCGCCGCAAATCAACGCCAGAGCGCCGATAACAATTGCGTTTTTCTTACGAAAATGTATTTTTTCAGGAAGCTTGCGAAATGAAGCCATATTTAGTTTATTTTTCCAGCTATCAATAATTGCTTCATCATCCTGTTTGCTTTCCGCATCAACAGTACTTACTGTTTTTGTCAGCTGTTCTGCTTTGCTAACCGAGTTTTTTTCTTTGGGTTTATAACTAAACTCAGAAAATTCCGGTCCGGTACTCTTTTTCTTTTCTTCGTTCACTGTTTTTTTGTCAATTAAAGGCATAAGCTTTTCAATACTTTTCCCATTTTGACCTACAGGTGAAGTCTTAAGTGAAAGCCGGCTGATTTCATCTGCCGGAATATTTGTAATTTGACTGCCCGAAGTTTTCTTTTCTTCTTTTTCTCCGCTTGCTTTTATGATGGTCATAACAAATCATGCATCCTTTCCTGATTATATGTTAATGCATTTCGCATCCAGGGAATGATCAAATTTTTTATAGAAGCAAAACCCTGCTGAATGCCGGTAACCGCTTGCTTTTACTTATATGTTAAATCTATATGCGACAGCTATATAGGATATTCCTCTATATAAAAATTTCATCGGTAACAAATAAAAATTTTTTTCATATACTTTTACGGGAGGATATATCATATGCATTTTTCAGGTAATATAATTGGGATAACTCCGGGACGGGATGAGGAAAATAAAAATTACCGCATGCGGATCAAAGTAGCCGAATGGATTCGCAGCGCCGGTCTATGTCCGATAATGTATGACATGTACTCTGACGACGAATATATAAAAAAAGTATGCAGTATATCGGACGGCATTATTTTCAGCGGCGGAGGCGATATTCTCCCATATTTTTACGGAGAAGAAGGAAATGACGAATGCAGCGGCATTGACCGGCAGAGAGATTTGTTCGAGCTTAAATTGTTTGCTGAAGCAAGAAGCCGGCAAATACCGATTCTCGGTATTTGCCGCGGAGCTCAGCTGATTGCCGTAGGTCTGGGGGGACGTCTCGGAAGAAATATAGAAGGACACAGTGAATCGACTCATAAAATTTTTGCGGCAAAAAATACAGAGATCTATTTTATTACCGGGGAAACAGCGGAAGTCAACAGTTATCATCACCAGTTTATTGCTTCTGTTCCTGCTCAAGGAATTATATCTGCATCAGACGCAAATGGTATTGCTGAGGCTGTAGAAGCAACGAACGGCTCATTTTGCGTAGGTATTCAATGGCACCCTGAGCTTGATATAGATAGTAAAACTTCTATGCACATTATCAGAAGATTTGCAGAAGTCGTTAAAAAATAAATACATACCCGATAAAAACTAAAAGCCCCCTTATGGGGCTTTAATGTTTTTATTTATATCTTCATTAACTTTTTAACCGAGTCGGTATACATTTCAAGTGTATTCTCAAGTTCAGATTCATTATTTGAGTCACTGTGAAGAAGATAATAGATTTTGATTTTAGGTTCAGTCCCTGACGGACGCACTATGACCTTATTTCCGCTTTCCATTTCATAGAACAGTACATTAGATTTCGGCAAATGTGTACCGCTCTTACTTCCGGTTTCAGTGTCGGTAATCGTTTCATCAAGATAATCCCGGATAAAACGAACTTTTTCCTCGCCGATTTTTTCAGGAGGACAGCTGCGCAGTTTGCTCATCAGTTTTTTCATTCTTTCCGCGCCGTCAATTCCCTCCATATAAATATTCGAGGTATGTTCTTTATACAAACCATAACGGGAATACATGTCGCACAGCGCTTCGTAAACAGATTTACCATGAGTCTGATAATAAGCGGCCATTTCACAGAGCATTACCGTAGCGCAAACTGCATCTTTATCGCGCACATATGTGCCGCGGTTGTATCCGTTTGATTCCTCAAATCCAAGCAAATAATCCTTGTCAACAGTACGGCCAAGCTCCGCTTCGCGATCGGATACAACCTTACCGATAAATTTAAAGCCTGTCAGAACATCGTAAAGCTTTACGCCGTGAACCTTGCATATTTTTGTTACAATATCAGTAGAAACAATTGTTTTCACTGCAAAAGCTTCCTCTGAAAGCTTTCCGAATTCTTTTTCAGCTTGGATTATATAGTCGAGAAGCATTGCTCCGATCTGATTTCCAGTCAAAGTAATAAATTCACCTTTATCGTTACGTATCATAACACCGGTACGGTCAGCATCAGGATCATTGGCTATAATAATGTCTGCGCCTCTCTCATTCGCAAGTTTCACAGCAAGCTCAAATACCTGCGGAAGCTCCGGATTCGGAAAAGGTGTCGAAGGAAAATTTCCGTCAGGCGTCATCTGCTCATCAACCGTATAAATATGTCTGACTCCCAAACGTCTCATGGCTTCAGGTACAAGCTTATAACCGGCGCCGTATAAAGGTGTATATACAATTACAAGCTTATCAGCCGCTTCAGATACAATTTCGGGACATATCGACTGGTTCAATACGCAGGACAGAAAGCCCTCGTCAATGCTCGAACCGATAATATTGATTTTTCCGTTTTTAACTGCGGTCTCAAAATCTCCGTTATTAAATTTGACATCACTGAAAATGTTTGCCGCCATAATTTTTTTAGAAACTTCATCTGCCTGTTCCGGAGAAAGCTGAGCTCCGTCCTCACTGTATGCCTTATATCCGTTATATTCCTTCGGATTGTGTGAAGCCGTTATGTTTATGCCGGCAGCCGCACCGAGAGTCCGTATCGCATATGAAAGCTCCGGTGTAGGACGTATATCGTCAAATAAATATACCTTTATTCCATTGTTAGCCATAACCGCGGCGGCCGATTGCGCAAATACCTTTGAATTAATTCGACTGTCGTATGCTATAACTATGCCCCGATTTGCAGCGTCAGTAATTCCGCCGGCATTAAGGTAGTCGGCAAATCCCTGCGTCGCATGGCAGACGGTATAAATATTCATATTATGCGTACCCATTGCCATAATGCCGCGCAGCCCTGCCGTACCAAAGCTAAGATATTCGCTGAACCGTTCCTTTATTTCCTCATCATCCGACTCTATACTCTTCAGTTCAGATTTATCTTTTTCATTAAGCTTATCTGATTCGAGCCAGCTTAAAAATCTTTCCTTATATGTTTGCCGCGGATTTAAATCCATTAATATTACCAAACCTTTCTTTACGAAGTTATATTTCAATCTATTAATTAAAAAGCCGTTAAGCTTTAAAAACAAAATTTTTCATAAATATCAGTAAGCTTATGAATTATTAATCTCCGAATGACGATATATACCTACCGCAGAGAAGCCCGGCGCTTCTAATATCAAATACAGAATGAATGCTAAAAGCCGTTCTTCTCCATTCTGACAAGTCAGGATAACATCATATAAATAATCGGTATCTGAATAAGAAAGCGGAAGGGATTCTATTCTGTGTACCTTATGACCAAGATATTCGGCAGCATGGAAAATCTCACCAAGCTTTGGCTTTTCTCCGCCGTGAAGAGTAAACTCATAGTACAGCGGCCCTGACTCTGCAGAATTTATTATTCCCAGATTTTTACGCAGTAAACCAAATACAAGTCCGCTTTGCTTTAAAGCTACCGTGTGCGCTATCTTTAAGTCATAGTTTAAAAGCAATTTTCTGACTCCTCCGAGTCTGCCGTCCGAAAGATTTTCGATAGGAAGAATACAATAAGAACTTCTGCCGCTTTCAACATAATCACATACCGACTGAAGATCATCACAAAGAATTTTCTCAGGAAAACGATCCGGATTATCTGTTCCGCAAAGAATCGGAGAAAGGTTCTCAAATGCAGTATCGGAGTACAAATTTTGCAGATATGACACTGAAAGTCCTTCGGCAGGCGAAATCATCGCTCCGAGCATTCCCTGCGGAGTCATTTTTTCAAGCGTTTGACGGTCCGTCATAAGGCAAAGGTTTAAACATAACTCTGCGCGTAAAAGAACATTGTTAAATTCAGACTCCGGCCGGTTCAAAGAAAGCACTTCTTTGTCACCCGCATCACCTTTGTTTCCGCTGAACGGACAGAATTTATGATATAAACTCCTCATATCATCTGCGGTAAACGACGACTTTCTCAGAAACTCAGTCCTGACATCAATATTCTCGTATTTGCTACTAATCTCAGATAAAATATACCGGTTTTCTGCGGATCGACGGGCAGAATGCTCTTTTTGAGATAATTCCGCCATCTTTATAAGTGACTCTGCAAGCTCACGAATATGTGCGCGCATTCGTATTCCTACAGAGCTTTGTTTTTCGCACAGCTCAGCAATGTTTTCTGCACAAATCAAGGCGGGAATATGTCCGTCCGGGTTATTTAACAAATAATTTCCCATCTCTGACATTCCCGCCTTTCTATTTGCAAGTTCCGCGATTGAAAAAACTAAAAATCCGCATGAGCATCTTGGATACCAGTTTTTTAACAGCTGCCGCAAAGCAATACAGCCGAAAACGGAACAGAGGGAAACACTATACCGTTTTTACAGCAGACAACCGTTTCATAAGCGCACTTTCGGCAATTAGTTTCAGCCGCAAAAATTCATTCGCCTTATACGCAGAGCATTATAATTTTAAATTAGAGTTTACCTTTTCAGTCCAGATTATTTTCAAGAATTGAAAAACTGTCATAAAGAAAGCCTTGAAGCTCATCAGCGGAAAGCTGTCTTTGAGCAAGAAGCGCAAGGGTGTAAATCTGCTTTGCTACAGGCTCTGCTGTTTCAGCGCCTTCCGACATCGATTTTTCTCCAAGCTTTTTAACCAAACTGCTGTTTGAGTTAAGAATCAACGTCGTATCCACCGGCATTGATCCAAATCCGGCATCTGTACCTCCGTTTACACGATATATCTTCATCATATCATCCATACGGCGCGACTGCTCTGAAATATTGAGAACCGCCGGAACTTTCTCATCCTTAAGATTTTCAAATTTTACAGTAAGCTTATCCTGCCCGCTGATTTTTTTGAAAAGCTCTTCAAGCTCTTTGCACTCATATTTTTCTCCGTCGCCTTTTAAAGCGTCTGCGACTTCAGCGTCTATACGGACAAATTTGACATTGCGATCGTTTTCAATAATATTAATATATTGAGTGTCAATTACTTTGTCAAGCAAAACAACCTCAAGCCCCTGGGATTTAAACATTGAAATATACTGTGCCTGTGTGCTTAAATCCGATGCATAGTATATGACATTTTCATGCTTTTCCTTGGCGTTTTCAAGGTATTCGTCAATCGTACGGAATTCTCCTCCGGTTAAAGGCAGAAGCAATGCGCTTTTAACCCGATCATAAAATTTATGATCACGCAGACAAGCATATTCAACAAACAGTTTTATGTCAGTCCAAAGCTTTTCATAATCCTCACGGCCGGTATTGAACATAGAGCATAGCTTATCACAGACCTTTTTTACAATATGAGCTGAAACTTTCGATACGTACGCATTGTTCTGAAGGTAACTTCTCGAAACATTGAGCGGAAGCTCAGGACAATCGAGTACCCCTTTAAGCATAAGCATATATTCTGGAATTACTTCTTTAATATTATCAGCAACAAAAACCTGATTATAGTAAAGCTTAACCTGTCCCTCAAGATTGTCAAACTCATGATTCAGACGCGGAAAATACAAAATTCCCTTGAAATTGAGCGGATAATCGGCATTGATATGAATATGAAACAGTGGTTCTTTCCAATCATGGAAAAGCTTCTGATAGAAGTTTTTGTAATCCTCATCTGTGCACTCCGACGGAAGCTTCTGCCAAAGCGGATTCACATCATTTATAGGTTCCGGAGTCTTGTCATTCTCATCAGCACATTCGTCGCAGCCCTCATCATGCTCATGTTTCTTTTTGTTCTTTTTTTCTGCCTCAAGCTCTTCGGGGGTTTTTATATTTTCAAGATAAATCTCTACCGGCATAAAAGAACAGTATTTTTCGAGTATCTCACGAATTTTGTATTCCTCAAGATATTCCTGCTCTCCCTCTGCAATATGCATAACTATGTCGGTTCCGCGTTCTGCTTTTTCCGCAGCTTTCATTTCGTATTCGCCGGCGTCAGTACAGCTCCACATTACCGCGGGTTCTCCGGTATAGGATTTGGTAATGACATCGACCGTTGAGCTTACCATAAACGAAGAGTAAAATCCAAGTCCGAAATGCCCGATAATTCCGGGCGCTCCTCCGTCTGTGTCTTCATATTTTGAAATAAAATCAAGCGCGCCCGAAAGTGCGATCTGGCATATATATTTTTTTACCTCTTCTTCCGTCATACCGATTCCGTTATCGGATACGGTAAGAGTTCCAGCCGCTTTATCTACAGTAACAGTGATTTTAAATCCTTCATCGTCGATATCATGAACTTCTCCAAGCGAAATCAGACGTCTGAGCTTCGTGACAGCATCAGATGCGTTTGATACAATCTCACGGAGAAATATTTCTTTTTCACTGTAAAGCCATTTTTTTATTATGGGAAATATATGCTCTGTCTGAACAGATATTCCGCCCTTTTCTTCAATCTTTTCTGTGCTTTTATCATTGTCTGCCATAATTTTTACCATTCCCTTCTTTTAAAATCTTACATTTTTATAAAGTGAACTAAAAGCTTATCTTACAGAGAATGTACAACTGATAAATTCAGCTACAGATTCTGCCATAAGATTGTAAGCTGTTTATGTATAATACAAAACTGATGTTTCTAATCAAAACCTCAAGCTGTTTATTAAGTTAATCATTTATAAATGTCGGCATCAGATTTTCACGCCAGTCTTATATTCGAACTGTAAATAATTATTTTATCATTGCATTTTTACCGAAATTTTAACATGAATATTATTTAATGTTAAAATTCGGATGAATATCTGCTTTGAATCTCATGCCAGAATTCAAGTGTTGTAAAGCTTCTTTCAATCTGGCTGCATATGTACGCTTCGCAGGTAGATGAAAATTCCTTTGTAAATTCATCAGCAAGATTAAAGGATAAAAATCTTTTTATCGATGAGTTTTCAATATATCTCATTGCAGACAAAACAGCCGGAGAAACAATTCGTATGGCTGTTGATTTTTTTTCAGACATCTTTGCAAAAATCATTTCTGTTTTGGCAAGACGGTCAGAACATTGTCTGCAGCGCAGGATCCCGCCGACAAGATCAAGCGTAGTTTCTGCATTTTCAGATATTGGCGAGCCGCAATCGGCACACTGCGCAAGATCTGGAGCAAAACCGGAAAGTATCGCAGCTTTGAGTTCAAATGCCGCTTTGATAAGCTGCGGCGTTTTTTTGCTTGTCATTACAGCGTACAGGGTATTGAGCATAAGCCTCAGCATATCCTCCGCCCCATCGGGATGCCTCTCCGGACAGACTTCGCAGCACACGTCAAACATATATTGAACAAGAGCATACAAATCAAGCTCCAATCTTATTGCATAAAAAGTCTCGACGGGAAGAGCCTCGCGCAGCCAGAACCGGTCTCCCCGTTTATAAATAGTAAGCTCGCTGTAGCACATAAGCTGCGTCGAGGTCATGTATCGGCTTCGGATACTTCTTGCACCTTTCGCCATTACAGGTATCCTGCCATATTCAGATGTCAGAACAGAGAGCAGCTTATCGGTTTCTCCAAGCAATGTCTCACGGACAATAAGACCCTTTACGCGAAGCTCCAAAAGTATCGCTCCCTTCATGTTTTAAACTTTAACAAACGCAGCCTCAAAATGCCAAATCTGAAATAATCCAAAATAATCCTAATATATTTTCTGAATTATTCATTATATTGTTCTATCATACGCATCTGCATAGCTGCCGCAGTCTATTCAAAATCATTTTTTTTATCGTATCCGAAATCGCTCAAATAAAAATTACTGTCACGCCATTTTTCTTTAACCTTTACCCAAAGATCCAAATGAACCTTTACGCCCAAAACCGCCTCAAGATCCTCCCGCGAATAAGTCCCGATTTTTTTAAGCATTTCCCCGCTCTTGCCTATAATTATCCGTTTATGCGATTCACGTTCGCAAAAAATTTCAGCTCGTATCCGTATCAGCTTCTTTTCATCTGTGAATTCTTCAATGACAACGGCTGTTCCGTGAGGAACTTCATCTTTAAGAAGCCTGAGAATTTTTTCACGTATAATCTCAGCGGCAAGACGCCGTTCGGGCTGATCTGTAATCATATCCTCAGGAAAAAACCAAGGACTTTCCGAAAGAAATCCGGAAGCCTCGTCAAGCACATCTCTTACGCCTTTTCCTTTAAGAGCGGAAACCGGCACAACGGCGTCAAAATCATGTTCCGCGCTGAAAGCTGTTATAGTTTCGGCAATTTTCGCAGGATTGGAACGGTCAATTTTATTGATTACAAGTATTGACGGAATCGACATCTTCTTCAGTTTACTTATAATATCATGCTCTGTTTTATGAACATACGGCTCCGCCTCAACGACAAGTATTGCCGAATCTGTTTCTCCTATAGTTTTATCGACTGCCGTTACCATATAATTTCCGAGCTTTGTCCTCGGCGTATGCATTCCCGGCGTGTCAATGAACACAAACTGGTTTTCACCTTCCGTAAGAATTCCTGTAATTCTATTTCGCGTCGTCTGCGGCTTCGACGATACTATAGTAATTTTTTCTCCGACCATAGCGTTCAACAGTGTTGATTTGCCGACATTGGGACGGCCGAGGATAGCTATAAATCCTGTTTTCGTCATTTTATGTCCATACCTTTCTATGTATTCAACGTTTAATCCGGCTTATAAATTAGAATATCACAGCCATCCCAACCGTTAGGAAATAAGTCTGACCAAAAGTTTCTGTTTATGTTTAACCCATTCCCTCTGCAAACTAAAACACAGTACGGTTAAAAATCGTTCTGTGTTTTAGTTCTTCCTTCTTAATTTTATGAGTTAAACGCGCAGAGAGCAAGATGTGTCATATACAAGTCGAGCTTTGAAACGGCCTCAAACGGAGCATGCATTGACAACACCGGAACGCCGAGATCAACCGTGTCAATACCATGATTTGCGATATACGCTGCAACCGTTCCGCCGCCTCCGGCGTCAACCTTTCCGAGCTCCGCCGTCTGCCATATAATTTCTGCTCCGTCGAGTATACCGCGGATCTTCCCGACAAACTCTGCAGACGCATCCGAAGTTCCGCTTTTTCCGCGGGCTCCGGTATATTTGTTCATTACCACACCCCGGTTGATGTACGCAGCATTTCTTGTGTCGTAAACATCCGCATACATCGGATCAAATGCCGCGCTGACGTCTGCGGACAAGCATGACGACGATGCGCGCACAGCCGCATTATTCGCTCCAAGTGAATCAGAAATTGCAGAAATTATATCTGTGAGAATATCATTCTTCATACCTGTAACTCCGTCGCTGCCGGTTTCCTCCTTATCGGCAAGGATTACAAGCAATGTGTGAGGAGAGTCTGCACACTCAAACAGCGCCGTCATTTCCGGGTAAGCGCAGACTCTGTCATCATGACCGTATGCTCCGATAAGCGAACGGTCAAAACCAATATACCTCGCTTTCCCTGCGGGAACAGCACAAAGCTCCGCACTTATAAAATCATCCTCAACAATACCGTATTTTTCATTCAAAAGCCGCATTGTATTCAGCTTAATGCGTTCAGCGGCATCCTTGTCCGGATACGGCTCTGATCCAATCAGTATATTAAGGTTTTCGCCTTTGATAGCCTTTGACATAGTCTGAGACATCTGCTCGGACGCAAGATGAGGTAAAAGATCGGTTATTGTAAAGACAGGATCCCCCTCGTCTTCGCCTACCGATATATTCAGAACACTTCCGTTCGATTTAACAATTGTACCGTGAATCGCAAGCGGAATTGTAGTCCACTGATATTTTTTTATCCCGCCATAGTAATGAGTCTTAAAATAACTCATGCCGCCGTCCTCAAAAAGAGGATGCTGTTTCAGATCGACTCTCGGAGAATCTATATGCGCCGCTGAAATCCGGATTCCGTCCTTTTCAAGATTCTCCGTACCTACAGAGAAAAGAAACAGTGATTTTCCGCGGTTGTTGTAATAATATTTTCCTCCGCGTTCGATTTTATCGCCGAAATCGTAATTTTTAAACCCGTTTTTTTCTGCCTCTTCAATACCGTATACAACAGCTTCCCTCTCTGTTTTCGCCCGGTTCATAAAGTGAATATATTCATCCGCATAACGGTCTGTAACCGATTGCTTTTCTTTATCCGTATAATCAAACACATTTTTCACCTTAAAAAGCAAACGGTCGCTGATTTCCTTTGTTTCATTATTCTCGATCATTTAAACTCAACCCTTTCATGAAAATATTCAATAATAAGCATAGCTCAGCCATTATGCGCCCAGGCTGCAGTCTGCCGCCGGAAAAAGCAAGTGAACCGCCGTCTGCAGAAGCTAACGTTTTTACAACCTAACACCATCACAGTCAGGGGAATCACCATCTTTGTTTAAGTTATAATCCTGCAATTGAAACGCGTAAATATAAAGCTATTATACGTATCCGTGCTGATCTGAATTATCAATTTAATTATATTAATTATAATTATATTTTGTTATAATACAGAAAGAATATTCGCTCAGTCAATATTTCATTAAATAATAAGACCACAAATTTACTCTACATTATTTTAATACATTGCCGCTTTTTTGTCAAGCGTTATTTAATGCGGGAAAAAAACGTAAAAATATGTTAATATGACCGATTGGCATGAATTCCATTTTCGCAGTAAGTCTCACAGCCCCATGTATATCAAAATATAAATACTGAAAAAACAATAACCGTAACAAGCAAGTTATCCTCAACTGCAGACTGCGTTATAAATTATAATCAATGCAATAGAAAGTCTAAAATAAGCTTGCATTATTTGAATTATGCAGTGTATGTTTATTAATAGTATGATAAGCTTACAAAAACGCAGAAAATAATTACGTGGATAAATTGACAATTAATATAAAATGTGATAAAATAAACTCAATTTGAGTCATCAGTGACAAAGGTCCATTGCAAAGGGAAGGTTTTTGAACTATGAATATTAATGAACTCATCGGGTGTGCAGTTTCCGGAGACACAAGAGCTGTCTCAGAGCTGTACGATAGATACAAAAATCAGATATATTATCTCTGCTGTCTTCTTGTAGACGGAAACGAGGATGTGGCAGCAGGAATGCTTCAGTCTGCGTTTATGCACGTTTTCGGGAAGCTTAACCTTCTTAAAAATCCGGAAACCTTTGAAGCATGGAGCTATACAATCGCGGCAAAAAGATGCCGTTCATTTTATGCGGGAAGCGGAAAAACAATTGATTTTTCCGAGACTGCGGAACAGCTTCCTGAAGGCGCAGAAGATGAAAACAGTTTTCCGTATAATAATATAAATACTTCCCGCTCTGATCTTGTCGGAGATGCAAACGCCTGCAAAGCCATAGAAAGTGCAGTTCAAGACCTTCCAGCCGCAGAGCGGTTTTGCATACTAATGTTCTTTTTCTGTCGTCTCACGGTAGACCAGATCGCGCGAACCTTGCAGACAGACTCTGTTTATGTGCGCAGATGCATTATTTCAGGAGCAGCGCTGACAGCGAATCGCATCAAAAATGTTGAAAATGAAATTCCGTCACTTTCAAAATACCGCGGCGCCGCAGAGCTTGGCGCGATTCTCAGAACCTGCGCCGATCAAATTTCTGTTCCCGACCGTGTTTCGGAAACTATCATCGCCACCGGAATGTCTCTTATTACCACATCAAATGCGTCTCCGGAGCGTAATCAAGATTATACATATAACGACGGACATGCTGCTGCAGGTGAAAATAAAACGAGAAAGGCCGGAAGCATCGCTGTAATTGTAGCTCTCATTATCATTCTTTGCGGCGTTGTCGTCGCCGCCGTCAAAATCATTCCGTCCATGATAAAAAGCGGAGAGGAAGAATCTGGTACCTCAGGAGAAACAGACCATATAACCGATAAAATTACCGATACGGAAAACAGCTCGGATACATTGAATTCAGAAAATACAGACAATGTCCAGACTGAGCCGGTTACAGAACCGGAAACAGATCCGCAAGAAACATCTCAGCAAGTTGTTCCATCGACTTCTGAGGCCGATTTTACGGTATCTGAAGATGCAAACGGGTATTTAACAATTACAGGATATAAAGGAAGCAATGCTGACGTCGTAATTCCGTCAAGCATCGGCGGAAAAACCGTTAGATATATCGGAGATTCAGCTTTCAGCGGAAATATCTCATTAAAATCTGTAATTATTCCCGAAGGAATTACATATATAGGAACATATGCATTTAAGGACTGTACTTCTCTCGAAAACATTTCCGTACCCAACAGTGTTAAAAGCGTCGGCAGAACAATCCTCGGCAATACAAAATGGCTGTCGGAGCAAAGCAATACATTTGTAATTATCGGAGACGGTGTTCTTATCAAAATCAATAGTAAGGACAGTAATATTTCAGTCCCGGACGGAGTAAAATATATATCCAATGTTTTTTACTATATCGGAACAGTTGAAAGCATAACACTTCCATCCTCAGTTTGGGGACTTGGAGAATTTTCGTTTGCAGTATGTATCAAGCTTCAGAGTGTAACAGTTCCGGCATCGGTAACTTCAATAAGCGAAAACGCTTTTTACGAGTGCTCAGCGTTAAAGTCCATTATAACCCCTGACGGCAGTAAAATGTCACAGTGGTGCAGCAGCAACGGTCTCGGATCGATTGTAGTAAACGGATAAAAAAGACAGGTTTGCAGGCGCATATGCGAAATGCAAACCTGTTTCCATTAAACATATCTTGGAGTGTACAGATTATGACAGATTTTCTTTTACGGCTTTTTGTTAAAGATTATCGCAATACAAAAGATACTAAAGTACGAACATGCTACGGCAAACTGTCCGGGATTGTTGGAATTATCTGTAACGCCGTTCTGTTTCTCGGAAAGCTCGCGGCAGGCTCTCTCTCCGGATCGGTTTCAATAACAGCAGATGCTTTCAATAACCTTTCTGATGCCTCATCGAGCATAATAAGTCTTTTCGGGTTCAGACTCTCCGAAAGGCCTCCGGATAAAGAACATCCGTATGGTCACGGTCGATACGAATATATCTCCGGTCTTGTTGTCGCGGCACTTGTAATGGCGATAGGAGTAGAGCTTTTCAAATCGAGTTTTGATAAAATACTTCATCCGTCAGAAGTTAATTTCAGCATTACTGCAATGGCAGTGCTTGCGGTATCTGTCTTAATTAAAGTATGGATGATGTTCTTTAACCGTAAGCTGGGCAATAAAATTAACAGTCAAACTCTTCTGGCCACATCGGCCGACAGCAGAAACGATGTAATTTCAACATGCTCCGTATTAATTGCTTCAGCCGTTTCACACTTTTCCGGAATAGAGCTGGATGGATACGCAGGTCTCGCGGTCGCAATTTTTATTATCATAAACGGATACGGCCTTATAAAGGATACAATTGATCCGATTCTCGGTCATGCTCCGGATCCCGAATACGTTAAAAACATATATAACAGAATTATGAGCTATCCAGGCGTTATCGGAATGCATGACTTAATTGTCCACGACTATGGTCCGGGAAGGCAGTTTGCCTCAGTACATATTGAAATGGATGCTGATAAAAATCCTATAGAAAGCCATGATATAATTGATAACATTGAAAAAGATTTCTGGGAATCCGACTCACTAAATCTGATTATCCACTATGATCCGATTGTAACTACGGATCCGGAGGCAAACGCCTTTCGCGAGTGGCTTCCTGAACATATAAAGGAAATACATCCCGAATTGTCGGCTCATGATATTAGAATGGTAAAAGGACTGTCGCACACAAATGTTATTTTTGACTGCGTCATGCCTTATGATCTTAACATTACGGAAGCAGAGCTAAAAAAAGAAATAAGCGAAATGATTAAAGAGAGGTTTCCGAATTACTGGTGCGTGATCACGATAGATAAAAATTATTCTCTGCCAAAATGACAATATTTTTTCTAAATTACTTGCAAACGGAGCAAATATGTGTTATAATAGTTAAAATAGAATTTGTTTTGTTCACAATTGAATATATGAGGGAGTAATTCCGCATACTATGTGTGGCAAAGTCAACATCATGACGCAGATTTTTGCGCCTGGCTTGTCTGTAGAGAATGAGACTCATATACAGTATTTTACTGTATATGAGTCTTTTTGGTGTAAAAATGTGACGAACAGACCAAAGAAAAAAATCTGCAGCCGCCGTGCTTGGCTAAAACATAAAATCTATAGGTTTGTACGAAAGGATTTGTTAATTCAATGAAAGAATATCTTTGTAGTTCCGAAGAGGTTCTGAAGGAACAAGGGGTTACAGATAAAGGGCTGTCACCCGCTGACGCATCTGAAAGACTGTCATCACACGGACCTAACAAGCTTGCAGAGGGAAAAAAAGAATCGCTTCTCCATAAATTTCTCGGAGAAATTTCAGACCCCATGATAATTATCCTGATTGCAGCTGCAATAGTCTCCGGAATAACAGCTTTTTATTCCGGAGAGTCATTTGCCGACGTAATTATTATCATGGCCGTCGTCGTAATTAACGCCGTACTCGGAGTAGTACAGGAAAGTAAAGCAGAAGCTGCTATTGAAGCTCTGCAAAAAATCGCGGCGTCAACCTCAAAGGTTATACGCGGCGGACAGCGTGTTACAGTGCGAAGCGAGGAAATTGTTCCGGGCGATATTGTTATTCTTGAAGCAGGCGACGCAGTTCCAGCAGATATGCGGATTATTGAATGCGCAAGTCTGAAAATTGAAGAGGCTGCACTTACAGGCGAGTCAGTTCCCGTGAGCAAAACATCAGATACGCTTGATCCCGACGGCAAATCCGAAGACATTTCTCTCGGAGACCGCAAAAATATGGCGTATATGGGATCAACCGTCGTATACGGCCGCGGGCAGGCAGTCGTCATCGGAACCGGAATGAATACAGAAATGGGCAAAATTGCAGATGCGCTTACAAGCGCAAAAAAAGAGGAAACACCCCTGCAGAAAAAACTTGCTCAGCTCAGCAAAATTTTAAGTTTTCTCGTCCTTGCAATCTGTGTTATTATATTCGGAATAAATCTTATAAGATACCGTTCAGACATAAGCGGAAAACTTATGCTGGATACATTTATGGTAGCAGTCAGCCTTGCTGTTGCGGCAATTCCGGAGGGACTTGCTGCCGTCGTTACCATAGTACTTTCTATCGGCGTAACAAATATGTCGAAACGCAATGCGATTATCAGAAAGCTCACTGCGGTTGAAACTCTCGGCTGTACGCAAATCATATGTTCGGATAAAACAGGAACTCTTACACAGAATAAAATGACGGTAGTAGAGCATTATACAGACAGCGAGAGAGAAACAGCCGTTGCAATGGCGCTTTGTTCGGATGCGAAACTTGACGATAAAAACAATGCGGTCGGAGAGCCCACAGAATGCGCCCTTGTAAACGACGCTTATAAGCTTGGCGTTACAGATGAAATAAATGAGTTCACACGTGTCGGAGAGGCTCCGTTTGACTCCGGAAGAAAAATGATGTCAGTTGTATGCCGAGATTCTGACGGAAATTATATTCAATACACTAAAGGCGCTCCAGACGAAATTATTGCGCGTTGTACTCACGCTCTTAAAAACGGAGAAATAGTACCGCTGACCGACGAGCTAAAGGAAGAATTTCTCAGTGCCAATAAATCCATGGCGGACAGGGCTCTGCGCGTACTGTGCGCAGCCAAACGAACATATGAAAGCGAACCGGAGTCATATGAAGCCGCCGCGCTTGAAAAAAATATGTGTGTTATCGGTCTTTCCGGTATGATTGATCCCATAAGACCGGAAGTAAAGGATTCCATTGAAGAGTGCCGCGGAGCCGGAATCCGTGCCGTAATGATTACCGGAGACCACAGGGATACCGCTGTAGCAATTGCTAAACAGCTTGGAATACTTCAAGATGAGTCAGAAGCAATTACCGGCGCTGAGCTCAATTCTTTAGATGATGACCAGCTTGCGTCAGACATAGAAAAATATTCAGTTTACGCCCGAGTACAGCCCGAACATAAGGTAAGAATCGTAAAAGCATGGAAAGCGCATGGCTGCATTACAGCAATGACAGGAGACGGTGTAAACGATGCTCCTTCAATTAAAAATGCAGACATCGGTGTTGGAATGGGAATTACCGGTACGGACGTTACAAAAAATGTTGCGGATATGGTTATAGCAGACGACAACTTTGCGACTATTGTTTCGGCGGTTGAAGAAGGTCGCCGTATTTACGACAATATCCGCAAATCTATTCAGTTTCTGCTTTCGTCAAATCTCGCGGAAGTTCTTTCTGTTTTTACAGCAACTATGCTTGGATTTACTATACTGAAACCGGTTCACCTTCTCTGGATAAATTTGATTACAGACTGTCTGCCGGCGCTTGCTCTCGGCATGGAAAAAAGTGAAAGCGACAGCATGAAACATCCGCCCAGAAAATCAAACGAAGGTATTTTTGCGGGAGGAATGGCTTTCGATGTAGCCGCTCAGGGTATATTAGTAACCGTTCTCACACTTCTTTCATATTTTATCGGTCATTTTATAGAATCCGGCAAGTGGGAAATTGTAAACAGTCCGGACGGAATGACAATGGCTTTTCTTACCTTGTCTCTTGTTGAAATTTTTCATTCATTCAATATGCGCTCAAGACGGGCGTCTGTTTTCAGCATGAAAAATCAGAATAAGTGGCTGTGGATAGCAATGCTTGCTTCACTTGTTCTTACAACTTCCGTTATTTATATACCATTTCTTCGCAATGCATTTGATTTTGAGCACATATCTGTACTGGAATACGCCGTTGCCGTCGGGCTCGCGGTTCTTATCATTCCTATAATTGAAATTGTCAAGCTTATTCAGAGAAAGTACGAAAAAAGCAAACAAAAATAACTGATAAAACAGTCCCTACAGGAGATATCTTGACAGAATTATTCAATAAGGGGCAAAGTTCAGTCATAAGGAGCTCCAGGGCGGATTGTACCGCCGACGAAAAAAGTCAGCAAGCCCTGCGCTTACGGTGACAATACTTTTACGCCTTTGCAGCTGAACGTCTTTACAGACGCAGATATTCTTTTACTTTTGGTTTGGAAAAGACAAATGATAAAGCACTTAATTTTTTCAGAATAATATCAACTGAACCGCACGGTTTGTACAGAAAATACAACACGTGCGGTTTGCATTTTCTGTACGGGATATTCTTTAAATATGTTTTTACACTTTAGAAAATCAGGTCATTAATATTTAGTTTGATTTTTTTTAGAATTTGTTATATAATATATTTCAAATTTATACTGCAGAAAGGACACATAAGTTTTTATGGGAAAGCAAAACGAAAACAAACATCGTAAGATGCATAAAAAATGGCTTCGCGCAAGATATTTCCAGAGGCTGTTTGTCGTATTTACACTTTTGCTTCAGATAATTATAATATTTTATTTTCTTTACAGCAGCAGCAAAGCTTCTGAAATTGTCTCGGTAATGCTTTCCGTTATAAGTATTGTTGTTGCCGTATTAATTGCATCCAAACAGGAAAATGAGGCTCTTTGTCTTTTATGGATTATGTGTATCCTTGCCTTTCCCGTTTTTGGCGGACTTATGTATTTAATGTTTCATTTTCAAAGTTCAACGAAAAGTTTCAGAAAAATGAGTAACACAATAGAAAATGATACGCGCCCCCTGTTTTTTATGTCAGAAAGCAGTATGGAAAATGCACTTTCTGATTATCCTGAGCAAACGACGGCAATCAAATATCTTGAAAAATCAGCCGGGTTCCCGATATACGCTAATACTCAAACGAAATATCTTTCTCCGGGAGAGGTAAAATTTGAATATATGCTTGAAGAGCTGAAAAAAGCTGAGCATTATATCTTCATGGAATATTTTATTATTCAAGAGGGTATAATGTGGAACTCCATTCTCGATATTTTAAAAGAAAAAGCGGAAAAAGGAGTTGATGTTCGTCTACTGTACGATGATATAGGCTGCTTTCTGACGCTTCCAAAGGATTTTCCGGAGCAGATGCGAAAACTTGGCATAAAATGCTGCGTTTTTAATTCTTTCCGTCCCTTTTTGGTATCTGAACAAAATAACAGAGATCACAGAAAAATTGCTGTCATAGACGGAAAAGTAGCATTTACGGGCGGAATAAATCTTGCTGATGAATATATAAACGCATATGAAAAATACGGACATTGGAAAGACGCTTCCGTAATGGTTCGCGGAGATGCCGCCTGGAGCTTTACAGTATTCTTTTTGCAGATGTGGGCGCTATGTACAAAAGAAGCGGAAGATTTTGCAAAATTTTACCCTTGGAAGAATGAAAAATGCGATATTTCGGGCGACGGTTATATACAGCCGTATTCAGATTCACCTCTTGACTCCGAAAATGTCGGAGAACACGTATATCTGCAGATAATTGACGGCGCAAAAAAATATCTTTATATCAATACTCCGTACCTTATCATTAATGAAAGTCTTGTAACGGCTCTTACGCTTGCAGCTAAAAGCGGAGTCGATGTAAGAATTGTAACCCCTTATAAATGGGACAAGCTTATCGTTCATATTACCACTCAATCATATTACAGAGAACTTATCAGAGCCGGTGTACAGATCTACGAATATTCAAGCGGCTTTATACATTCAAAAACATTTGTGTCTGACGATACCGTTGCAACCGTCGGAACAACTAATCTTGATTTTAGAAGTCTGTATATGCATTTTGAATGCGGAATTCGTATCAGCGGGGGAACTGTGATATCAGAGATAAAGAAAGACTTTTTAAATACGCTTGAAAGCTGTAAAAAAATAACCGAGGAAGACTGCAAATGCAATTTTTTTGTTGGACTTTTGCAAAAGATATTCCGTATATTTGCTCCGATGATGTAAATTCCGGTAATGCGGCTTTATTCAAAATAAATTTAATGTTTTCTCTCAAAAAATCAAGGACTGTCTCAGATGATAGAATTATCTGAGACAGTCCTGTTTAATTATAATTATCTAATTCGCAATTTTGTAACGATATAAAGTCCTTGTCCTTACCTCAACCGTCTGACTTGCATTTACTTCAGCATCAGACCAGCCCGACCAATCCGTATATGCATAACAAGTGTATGTTACAGTTCGTGTGCTGCTTCTGTACATAGTTGCGGACTCAACATCGAGTGATGACGAAGAAGAAATCGGCGTACTTGTCCAGCTGCTCCATGCACCGTAGGGATTTGCAGCTCGGCTTCTGTACTGCAAACCGGTTCTGATTTCCGTATTTGCCCCTTCAGTTGCCGAAGTTGTCCATTCGCTCCAATCCGAATATCTTATGTATTGATACTGCACCTTATCTATTGTCCATCTATAGTGCAGTGAACCGTTTATCGTGGCAGACTCAATATTCTGGGCGCCTTCGGGCGGCTCCGAAATTGTCCAGTCACACAAAATCTGCGACATGATTTGCTTTTGGAACGACCAGCCGTCAATCTGAGTATAATAATCCTGTATCATAGTCTCGTAAGTTCTGTAGCTGTAAACGGTTCTTGTTTCAACCGTAATATCCGAAGATTCCAGAATAGGAATCATACTCCATGCGGTCCACGGCTCGATACTGCGGCTTCGGTAGAAAATCTGGGATTCAACCTTTACAGTGTCCGATGAAGATATAGCCGATGTCTGCCATTCTCCAAAGCTACTCCATGCTCCGTAGGTTGTCTGCGCATCGTCGACGGTCCAGCCGCTTACCGGAGAACCAGTCTGTGTAACAATCTGTTTTTCCCTGTATGAGTACTGAGTTTTTTGTTCAGCGGCAGATACACCATCAGGAAGTACCTCCGTCCAATCACTGAGATCCGTGCTTCCGTTGCTAACAGTAATCGTGATCACTGTTCCCGTATCTACAAGAGTTCCGGTATTTATACTCTGAGAAATAACGGTTCCCTTCGGGACAGTTCCGCTTACCGCATAAACAATAGAATATGAAAGCCCGGCATTTGCCGCCGATGCTGCTGCATTATCAGAGCTTAATCCGACAAGCGACGGAACAGCGGATTTTCCTTCAGGTACAGTAACCGTTACAGTATAAGATGCGGTAAAACCTCCGTCGCTTGAGCGAGCTGTAATCGTTGCGGTCCCCGGAGTAACACCGGTTATTGTACCGTAAGCATTGACACGGACCACAGCCGGATTGCTTGAAGAAAATGTTACATAAGTATTTGTAACATTTTCCGGATAAAGCCACGGAGCGTGTGTTTCGGACTGCCCTACAGAAATTTCCGAGGACGATAATCTGAATCCAATATTCTCAACGCTGACTATATCTTCCTTGACTTCTACTGTACACGAGCCGCTGTGAACTCCGTCTGCCGAATATACGGTAATTTCAGAACTTCCGATAGAATGAGCTGTTACCTTTCCGTTTTGGTCTATTGATACAATATCCGGTGCACTGCTTGTCCACCAGACCTCTTTTTCAGTCGCATTTTCCGGAAATATTGACAAAGCGATTTCTTGGCTGTCTCCGGGCTTTACAGCAAAAACTCCGTTTCCTATCGTCATAGTCTCTATTTCCGTATAATCGGCAGGCTTGCTGCCTTTGCTGACTGTTATAAATATATCAGTATCCTTAACAATCTCTGTATCCGGCGCTATACTCTGTAAAATAACATTATCTTCCTTAACCGTATCCGAATAAGAATGGAGAACAGTTACCCTGAACCCGAGCGTCTGCAATCTTCCGGCAGCATCTTCTGACGACAAATTTATTACATCCGGTACCTTATCTGGAGCTTTTCCGAGGCTGAGCGTCACTTTGACGGTTGTATCGGCACCAAACAGTAAGTTCTTTTCAGGATACTGCTTCATTACGATTCCGCTTTCGATTTCAGAACTGTAATCTCCCAGAAAAGCCGGCTCAAAACCGTAACCTGCATCAGAAAGAGCTTTTAAAACCTCTTCCTTATTCATACCCGACAGATCCGGCATCTTAATACTATCCTGGTTAATATTTCCGGACGTATCTGCCGTATTGGCAGTGTCTTTATCAATCCCAGAATTACCTCCTGACGGACTGCATTTCTGAAGCATTACAATTACAAAAACAAGAACGGCAATGAGAGCTAAGGCCGCAATTGCAATCTTAAAAACCGAAATTTCTTTTTTATTATTGACGGCTTTGAATTCCGGCATCTGATCATTGTAGATATTGTCCCCTTCAAGCTTTTCTTCTGTTTGCCTCGAAATATTTTCGTCTCCATCTTCGCCGTAATCAGAAAAGCTTCTCGACTTTTTTTCTTTTGCTTTTTTTGTTATTTTCTCAGAAGTGTTTTTCTGTTCTTCAATGGTATTATCAGACTCATTCTCAATCTTTATTGTACCTGCCGGTATAAAATTACCGCTTTCGTCAAAATAACCGTTTAAATCTGAAATATCGGGATTCTTGTCAGATGTCTTAATTTCATCAGAGGATTTTATAAATTGAGTTTCCTGAGACTCATTCTGCAGAGGCATATTTTCGGAATCGGAAATTTCTGCATCCTTATCATCTTTAATCTTCTTATCATCTTCAATCTTTCCGGGTCCTTCAGCTTCGCTTGTTCCGCATTTATATACTTCATCTTTTATTTCATCGGGTTCCGCGGAAATATCTCCAACCGTATTATTTCCGTCTCCTTCCAAAAGTGATTTGAATGAAAGCTCGTCCTGCAAATCTTCAGTTTTCTGACCGCTTATATTAATATGCTGAGCATCAAAATCAGTCTGCGTATCGTAGAATTTATCCTTATCCGCAGAATCTGTCACAGCTGCGCTATCCTCATGGTGCAGATTTTGTTCCGGCAGAGACACACCGGACTCTGGAACAAGCAATTTTATATTCGCATATTTCGCATATTCCGCAATATCACATCTAAAATCATATGCCGAATCATACCGGTCCTCTGGAGAATACGCACATGCCCGAAGTATAATTGACGACAGCTTATTGTCCGCTCTCGCCGGAGTCGGAATTGTCTCTCCTTTTATTCTTTTTAGAATAGCTTTCTCAGCTTCACTTCGTGTAACAAGTCCTTTGTCAGATGTCACAAACGGAAGACGATTTATATTAAACTTAAAATACATTGTAAGACCAAGGGAGTAAATATCAGAACGTATATCATAATTTTTTCCGCCCGCAACCTCAGGCGCCATAAATCGAAGCAGTCTTGTATCCTCCGGATTTTGAAGACGGCTTATAAGCTGTTCCTCAAACATAGGATTACCGAGCAGACAACGCCCGTCTTCGGTCACATATACATTTTCAAGCTGGATATTATTATGTGACAGTCCGAGAGAATGATATTCGCTTATCGAATCACATATATCACAGCACAGAGAAAGAAGTACCGCGCGGTTTACCTTTTTATCTGCATAATATTCGCTGAATGTAGGATAATATTTCGACAGAATAAATACATTGTATTCATTTTCCGCCGCTGGTACCGCCTTAACATCAATAATCTCCGGAATATGCGGCATTTCGGAATTTTTAAGCTTCTCCGCGGCGGATAAACAACGAACGGCACATTCCTCATAGTGAAGCCTTATTTCATCATCTGAAAAATTGTCGCCGCGCAGTAAGTCAGTTTCGCCGCTGAAAGCAGGTATATGCATAATCCGCATTATTCCGCCCGGCTGACCAGTTCCGTCAGAGCATGCTGTCCACTGAGATTCAGAACTGCCGTCAGATATGGGCATAAGCAGCTCCCATCCCTCGATCGGACACGAAGGTACGGTTTCCGGGTATCCTTTTCCGCTTTTATTCTCCATCGATTTTCCCTCATTAGTTTTATATATGAATTTTATTTTTCAAAATATAAATATATGTAAAAGTAGTATATCAAATATAAAGATAAAATGCAAGTGTTATTTGTATATTTTTCATGGCTTTTCCAATTTTCTATTGTAAAATAAGAAAATTTGTTTTATAATAAAAGCATGAGCAAAAGATAATACAGTTTAATGTCAAAGGTGCTTAGTATAAAAATGGTTGTAATTGGACTTACAGGCGGAAGCGGATGCGGAAAAGGATACATCTGCAAGATCTTTTCGGATTTCGGAATTAAATCGGCAGATGCAGATAAAATATATCACGATATAGTATCAATACCAGATTCTCCGTGCCTTGCAGAGCTTTCCGGATATTTCGGAAGCGAAATATTAAAACCTGACGGCAGCTTGAACCGGAGCAAGCTCTCACAGATTGTTTTTGCCAGCGGTGCAGAAAAAAAATTGAAATATCTCAATGAAACAACACATAAATATGTTCTGAACGACTGCAGAAAGTGGCTTGCCGAAAGAAAAGCAGATGGAGACGAAATTGCGCTTATCGATGCTCCTATGCTGTTTGAAAGCGGTTTTGACAAAGAATGCGATTTTGTTATTTCTATTATAGCTGATTATGATCAAAGGGTAAAAAGGCTTAAGGAAAGGGACGGAATTACAGAAACACAAATTAAAGCGAGAATAAATGTTCAGCACACAGATAATTTTTTTAAAGATAATTCCGACTATATAATATTAAATAACGACGGTCTTGATATACGCGGACAAATTTCTGAAATTTTACACGATATCCGTCTTAAAACAAATGGTACAAAAGATATATTCAGCGGGGGAGACAATTGGCAGAGCAATTAAACGAAAATAACATAACACAAAAACCACGCGGACGAAAAACCATGGTTGCAGGCATTCTTATTGTTCTTGCTGCGGCCGCTCTTATAAATTTGGCACTTCAAATGAGAAGTTTTTACACAAGAGTAACGCACCCTTTGCTCTATGAAGAATATATAGAAAAATATTCAGAACAGTATTCTGTTCCGAAAGAAATTGTATGTGCTGTGATAAACACAGAAAGCTCTTTTGATTCATCTGCGCTCTCAGGAGCGGGAGCAATGGGGCTGATGCAGATAACAAAAGAAACCTTTTGGTGGCTTCTCTCCAAAAACGGCGAGGATATATCGGTAGATATGTTATACGATCCTGAGACAAACATAAAATACGGGACATATTTTCTGTCAATTCTTTATGAAGAGTTCGGATCGTGGGATACGGTATACGCGGCATATAATGCAGGCCGTTCCCGCGTAAACAGCTGGCTTTCGGATGATGAAGTAACGAAAGACGGAAAACTCGTAAATATTCCATATCCTGAAACCGCCCGCTATGTCAAACGCGTTTCAGGAAATGTAACGGAGTACAGGAAACTGCTCGAAAAATACGGTATATAAAATATATTGGGAAAGGAAAGATAGTTACTGTGAGTACTTTTGATAAATTTATTAAAAAAATATCCGAAGCGGCCGACACCGCATTCGGATACGCCGACAGATTCAGCGAAGTCGCTCGTCTCCGCTTTGAGCTTACAAAAGCCACTAAACGTTCGGATAACGCTTATGAAAAGCTTGGCCGAAGTTATTATGAACATATGAAAAAAAATGAAGATGCGGAAACAGCACCGGAAAACTCAGATTTTTTTAATTTTAAATCGGACGAGGAAAATACATGCCGTGAAATTGAAGAGGCGGCGGCTGAAATTGCCCGGCTCGACGATCTCCTCAGAAAGGCAGAGGTTAAAAACGTGTGTCCGGTTTGCGGTACTTCTTTAGGAATAAAGACAGAAATCTGCCGCCGTTGCGGTGCAAAAGTCAAGTCAAAAAAACAGCCGTAAAATTGCTGTTTGATATATGTTTGGCATTTGATACTTGACTTACGATAAAATAAAGAATCGGAAGGAGAAAATTTAATCGGAGTATGATTTCAATCGGAGTTGAAAATATTTCTCTCTCTTTTGGGGGAGAGACGATTTTAGACGGAATTAATTTTTCTCTTAATGAAGGAGACAAACTCGGCATAGTCGGAGTAAACGGAGCCGGAAAGTCAAGTCTTTTACGTATAATAACCGGAGAATATATGCCCGATAACGGCAATATATATGTAGCAAAAAATCATAGTATCGCCGTTCTTGACCAGCATTTGGCACTGAATCCCGAAAACGATGTGTTAAGCGAGCTTTTATCGGTATTTTCATCCCTTGTCAAATTGGAGCGGGAGCTTGAAGATATTCAGCAAAAGGCAGAATCCGGCAATTCCGAAGCCGCAATACAGTATTCCAGGCTTTATGAACAATTCAAAGAAACAGGCGGGCTGTTGTATCGCAGCAAATGCCGCGGAATGCTTCTGCGTTTCGGCTTCACCGAGGAAATGTTCAGCCGAAAAATCGAAAACCTTTCGGGCGGACAAAAAACAAGGCTTGCTCTTGTAAAGCTATTGCTTACTGAACCTGATATAATGCTGCTTGATGAGCCCACAAACCACCTTGACACAGATACAATGTTTTGGCTTGAGGACTTTTTGTCAAAATATAAAAAGACTGTTATAACAGTCTCACACGACCGTTTTTTTCTCGACCGTGTTTGTACTAAAATTTTTGAAATCGAATACGGAAGCGGAAAAATCTACAACGGAAATTATTCTTCATTTTTCGAGCAGAAAAAAAACGATCGCGTTATACTTGAAAGGCACTATAAAAATCAACAGCGTGAAATTGCCCGCATTGAAGCATATATCGAACAACAGCGCCGATGGAATAGGGAAAGAAATATAATCGCAGCGGAAAGCCGTGAAAAACAGCTTGCAAAAATGCAGCGAATCGAAAAACCGAAAGAAGAACCTGTTTCAGCCCGAATGCATTTTGACAAAAGCGGAGAAAGCGGCGGTGAAGTAATACGGGCAAAAGGTCTTGCAAAACATTTTGTTCCGGGAAATCCGCTTTTTGACAATTTGAGTTTTCTTATTGAAAAAAAGGAAAGAGTCTTTATATGCGGTCCAAACGGCTGCGGGAAATCAACGCTTCTGAAAATTATAGCGGACCGTCTTGAGCCTGACTCCGGCAGTATTGAAATAGGATACAATGTAACGATAGGATATTATGATCAGGAAAATCAGCAGCTAAGCGACAATCTGACGGTACTTGATGAAATCTGGAACTCATATCCAAAACTGTCTCAGACAGAGGTACGCAACGCTCTTGCTCAGTTTCTCTTCAGGGGAGACGACGTTACAAAGCAAGTCGGTGTGTTGTCAGGAGGCGAAAGAACAAGACTCACACTCACGAAGCTTATGCTGTCAAAAATGAACCTATTGATCCTTGACGAGCCGACAAACCACCTTGACATACCTTCAAGAGAAGCTCTTGAAAATGCACTTTCTCAATTTGACGGTACAATTCTTGCAGTATCTCATGACCGGTATTTTACTTCAAAATTAGCTACAAGAATTCTGTCCTTCAGCATTCCGCCGGAAAAAATCCGAGGAAATGATAAAAATGACAAAAACAACAAAAACAGCAGTATCAGAACCAGCGGAATATTTGATTTTCGCGGCAGCTACGAAGAATATGCCTGTTTTTGCGAAAAATACAGAACGGAAGCATCTCCAGAAGCCGAAGAAAATCCGTCTGAAAGCGATTCAAAAAAGCTGTACCTTGAAAACAAGCGTATCACAGCGCAGCGAAGAAAAGAGGAAAACCTCGTTAAAAGAGCTAAAGAGGAATGCGAAAAAATTGAATCGGAGCTTACAGAGATTGACCGAAGACTTTCGGGCAATGAGGCGTGCGATTACACCATTGTTTCAGAGCTGTGCTCAAAAAAGGACACTCTTGAAGAACGGCTTATGGAGCTTTACGAGATTATAATGAAAGACTGACATTTAACTGACATTTATTATTTAACTGCCAAGTTTAAAGATGATTTACAAAATAGTTCTGAAAAAAATGTGAATTATATTGTTTATTGCTCTTGACGTATTATCTTATTTAGTCTATAATAGAAAAAATTGACTTAATTACTGCTGCTTAAAGTATGCCAGACGCGGTTTTTCCGTTTGTCTGCAGAGCAGACGCGGCAGTTTTTCGGTTTTTCAGATAAAGGAGCTGTTATATTGTGAAAAGAGTGTATAATTTTTCAGCCGGACCTTCAATGCTTCCTATGCCCGTTCTCGAACGTGCGGCAGCGGAGCTTGTATGCTATGGTGATTCCGGAATGTCAGTTATGGAAATGAGTCACCGGTCTCCGGAGTATGAGGCGATAATCACTTCTGCGCAGGAGTCTCTGCGTAAACTCATGAATATCCCTGACAACTATAAAATTCTGTTTCTTCAGGGCGGAGCATCTACTCAGTTTGCTTCGGTATGCTACAATCTTTTGACCGGCTCCGGAAAAGCCGATTATGTAATTTCCGGCCAGTTTTCAAAAAAAGCCGCCAAAGAAGCGGCAAAATACGGAGATATAAAAATAGTCGCTTCCTCCGAGGACAAAAATAATTCGTATATTCCTAAGCTTGAGCGCGGCGATTTCCGTCCCGATGCAGATTATGTACACATATGCTTTAACAATACAATATACGGAACAAAATATTATTACATACCCGACACCGGAGATATTCCACTCGTTGCAGATATGTCTTCCTGTATTCTTTCGGAGCCTGTTGACGTTTCACGTTTCGGAGTAATCTATGCCGGCGCTCAAAAAAATATGGCGCCTGCCGGTCTTACAATCGTAATAGTGCGCGAGGATTTACTCGGCCGCTGCCGTCCGGACACTCCGGCTATGTTTGACTGGAAGCTTATGGCAGACAACGATTCTATGTACAACACTCCTCCCTGCTATCCGATTTACGTCGCGGGACTTGTATATAAATGGATTCTTGAAGATATAGGCGGACTTGAGAACATGGCGGAAATAAACCGCCGAAAAGCGGCTGTCCTTTACGACTATCTTGACAGTCAGTCATATTATAAAGCTCCGGTTGAGCCGAAATCACGCTCAATGATGAATGTTACTTTCGTAACGGGAGATCCGGAGCTTGACAAAAAGTTTGCTTCTGAGGCCGGCAAAGCGGGATTTAAGAATATTAAGGGTCATCGCTCTGTCGGAGGTATGCGCGCTTCTATATATAATGCTATGCCTGAAGAGGGCGTAAACAAGCTTGTCGAATTTATGCGCGCTTTTGCAGAAGCTAATCCCAAGAAATAATTTGATAAAACAGAAAGTAAGAAATTATTATGAAAAACATAAAGCTTTTAAATAAAATAGCCCCTGTTGGCATTGAGGTGTTTGATAAGACAAAATATTATGTTTCCGAGAACGCAGAATCACCGGAGGGCATTATGGTTCGCTCGGCAGATTTGCTGAACGCCGAATTAGGCCCGGAACTTAAGGCTATAGCCCGCGCAGGCGCCGGAGTAAACAATATTCCGGTAAAAAAATGCGCGGAAAATGGAATTGTAGTTTTCAATACTCCCGGTGCAAATGCAAACGGTGTAAAAGAGCTTACAATCTGCGCGCTTTTTCTTGCATCCCGCGGTATTGTGCGCGGAGTTGAATGGGCAGAATCTCTTGCCGGAACAGACAGTATAGCAAAAGCTGTTGAAAAAGGAAAATCCGCTTTTGCCGGAGTTGAGATTGCAGGAAAAACACTCGGCGTAATCGGACTCGGCGCAATCGGAGGAATGGTTGCAAACTCTGTGCGCCATCTTGATATGAAGGTTGTCGGCTGTGATCCTTATATATCCGTCGATGCCGCATGGAGACTTTCCCGTGACATTGAAAAGGCGGCGAGCTATGAAGATATATATAAGGTAGCGGATTACATTACTCTGCACGTTCCTTCTACACCGGATACAAAGGGTATGATTAATGCGGATACAATTTCAAAAATGAAAGACGGCGTGCGCATTATAAATCTTGCCCGCGGAGATCTCGTCAATATGTCAGATCTGAAAGCCGCTCTTGCATCCGGAAAGGTAGCCGCGTACGTCACTGACTTTCCGACCGAGGAAACCGTCGGAGTCGACGGAATTATCACAATACCGCATCTCGGAGCGTCAACCGAGGAAGCCGAAGACAATTGCGCCGTTATGGCCGCGCAGGAGCTTACAGAGTTTCTTGAAACAGGAAATATCAAAAACAGCGTTAATTTTCCGAATGCATCAATGCCGCATACAGGTGATGCAAGAATCTGCGTAATGCATACAAATACGCCGAATATGCTCGCAAGTATATCAGCTGTTGTCGCAGCAGAAAATATAAATATCGAAAATATGCTTAATAGATCACGCGGAGAATTTGCATACACAATTATTGAAATCAGCGGCAGTGTACCCGGAAATATTGCAGATGAGCTAAAAAAAGTATCCGGAGTCATTCGTGTAAACATTTATTAATCAATATAATTAAAAGCGAGATGTTTTCATCTGTCAGACATTCGCCTGTCAACGTCCGGCTTGCAGAGATATCCTATTGTAAAGGTGTTCGGTGGCAAAAACGTTAGGATGCAAAGACGTTCAGATGCAAAAATGTTCGCTTCTGAAAGCGTGTTCCTCTATCTTTTTCAGGTTACGTCACAATTCATTGCTGTAACACCTTAAGACCGGAGCTACGCTCTCTATTGAAATCATTGAAGCAGTCAGTAAATAACCGACTGCTTTTTGATTTTTATTGGGATTTAATACGAATTTTTATGGATAGTTTATATGAATTCGATATTAAACTATTGACAAAAAGCCTTTCAGCGTTTAAAATCTGTAAATGAAGGTATTTTTTTACTCATTTCAGGCAAGAATTGAAATAGCGTACATTTTAGAGAGATAATACAATCTCCTTGCCGAATAACTGATTCATACTGCAACAGAGCCATACTTTTATTAAACTCAGACTAAACTCAGGAGGAATATATATGAAAATATCGGACAGCGTAAAATACATCGGAGTTAATGATCATGTAACCGATTTGTTTGAAGGTCAGTATAAAATAAAAAACGGAATATCATATAATTCATATATAATTTTTGATGATAAAATTGCCGTTATGGATACCGTAGATCAAAGCTTCACACACGAATGGCTTGATAAAGTTGCGGACGCTCTGAACGGGCGCAAGCCTGATTATCTGATTATCCAGCATATGGAGCCCGATCATTCTGCCAATATAGCTAATTTTATGTCTGTTTACCCTGAAACCACCGTTGTTGCATCCTCAAAAGCTTTCTCTATGATGAAACAGTTTTTCGGGACTGACTTTTCGGATAACAGAAAAGAAGTCGGTGAAGGAGATTCAATTGACCTTGGACATCGCACCCTTACTTTTGTGACCGCGCCGATGGTACACTGGCCGGAGGTTATCGTAACATACGACAGCGGGGATAAAATTCTTTTTTCAGCCGACGGATTCGGTAAATTCGGTGCTCTCGACGTAGACGAGCCTTGGGAGGATGAAGCTCGCCGCTATTATATCGGTATAGTAGGAAAATACGGAAAACAAGTTCAGGCACTTCTAAAAAAAGCGGCTTCACTTGATATAAAAACCATCTGCCCTCTTCACGGGCCTGTTCTCAGTGAAAATCTCGGTCATTACATCGGTCTTTATGACATCTGGTCTTCCTATTCGGTAGAGAAAGACGGGATCGTAATAGCTTATACATCAATTTACGGACATACCGCTAAGGCGGTAAGCCTTCTTGAAGAAAAGCTACGTGTGAAAGGATGTCCGGAAATTCATATGTACGATCTTGCGCGCTGTGACATGTCGGAAGCTGTGGCGGACGCATTTAGCTGCGGCAAGCTTGTATTGGCAACCACGACATACAACGCCGGCATATTTCCTCACATGAGAAATTTCATTGAACAGCTTACCGAGCGAGGGTATAAAAACCGCACAGTTGCCCTGATAGAAAACGGATCATGGTCGCCCCAGGCAATTAAGGTTATGAAACGGCTTTTTGAAGATTCCGAAAATATTACGTATACAGATACGGCTGTAAGTATCCGTTCGGCGCTTGACAGCGAGAGCAGTGAAAAGCTTGAAGCACTTGCAGACGAGCTTTGCAGGGAGTATATCGCTCAGCGGAGCGAAACTGCTGATAAAAACGATCTTTCCGCTCTGTTTAAAATCGGTTACGGCCTGTATGTTGTAACCTCGAACGACGGAAAAAAAGATAACGGACTGATTGTAAATACAGTTACCCAGGTTACCAATTCTCCTAACAGGGTAGCGGTAATTATCAATAAAGATAATTATTCCCATCACGTTATAAAACAAACAGGCATTATGAATGTCTGCTGTCTGTCGGTAGACGCTCCTTTCCGGATATTTGAAAACTTCGGTTTTCGAAGCGGAAGAAGCGCGGATAAATTTGAAGGTATCTCCACGCTTCGCTCAGACAACGGACTTGTATTTCTTCCAAGATACATTAACGCGTTTATGTCGCTTAAATCAGAACAATATGTGGATTTGGGAACACACGGCATGTTTATCTGCAGCATTACCGAAGCAAGAACGATTTCAGATGCAGAAACAATGACTTACACTTATTATCAGGAGAAAGTAAAACCGAAACCGGAAACCGAAGGAAAGAAAGGCTTTGTATGCAAAATATGCGGATACGTCTACGAAGGGGACGAACTTCCGGACGATTTTATATGTCCGCTCTGCAAGCACGGCGCTTCGGACTTTGAGCCTATAAGTTAACAAACACTATGTTAATCAGAAAGGCAAAAATATCGGATGCGGAAGTTTTGCTCAGCATCTATGCTCCATATGTTACAGATACCGCTGTAACCTTTGAATATAAAGTACCCTCGGTCAAGAATTTTTCTGACAGAATATATAATACACTGCAAAAATATCCATATTACGTGGCGGAAAACAATGGTCAGATTTTAGGATATGCATATGCAGGTCCGTTTAAAACCCGCGCGGCTTATGACTGGGCAGTGGAAACATCAATCTATGTAAGAAAAGAAAGCCGGCGGTCAGGTATAGGCAGGCTATTGTATTCCGCTTTGGAAGAAACGCTGTCTAAACAAAACTTTTTAAACCTCAATGCATGTATAGCATACACCGAAAAAGAGGATCCGTTTCTTCCTGCTGACAGCGTAAAATTTCATCACAGTATGGGATATAAGGATGCCGGCGTATTCCATCTTTGCGGATATAAATTCGGAAGGTGGTACAATATAATTTGGATGGAAAAGCATATCGGAATTCATTCCGCAAATCCTTCCGAAATCATTCCTTTTTCCGTTCTAAAAGAAAGTCAAAGTACAGAGTTTGATATTTAATATATCAATATAAAAGTGTTCTTTATTGATATATTATTATATTAAAATTTATACTATAGGAATAGTATAAATATGATAATCCAAAATAAAAGCTTAAACGAGATAAGTTTATTTTCTCCCCGAAAAGCTCCGGTTTTGCTGTATAATTCTCCAAAACATTTTGGAAGCTGAGATTAAATATTCATTGTATTTTGCCTTTTTTATCCGTTTTTAGGACATTAAGATTTGAAAATCTAAAACAAAATTACGCCAACATGGGAAAAACAGGATAATATTTTTTGTCATTTCAAAAATTCTATGAAAAAAATGAAGAAATCGTCTTTACATGTACTAATAAATATATTATAATATTTTTATTAAAAAAGTTATTTTACCTTTTTACAGTCAAAGAATTTTTTCCGATTAAGCGCAACTAAAAAACTTTGCAGGCCGATCATTTCCGGCAATATAATCGGATTAAATAAATAATAACAAAAGAGAAAGGACTTTGTTATGAACAAAACAGAACTTATTAATGCTGTTGCCGAAGCAACAGGCGCATCCAAAAAAGATACTACAAATGTAATAGGAGCTACTTTCGACGCTATTACAAAAGCTCTTGTAGACGGCGACAAGGTACAGCTTATCGGCTTCGGTACATTTGAAACACGCAATCGCGGCGAAAGAATGGGTAAAAATCCCCGTACAGGCGCCGAGGTTAAAATTGCAGCTTGCAAAACTCCTGCATTTAAAGCAGGCAAAGCACTTAAGGATGCTGTAAACAAGTAATTTAAAAAATTTAATAAAAATAGCTCAATGTAATATTGCATTGGGCTGTTTTTATTTTTTTATATAAATTATGTCCGCACAATTTTGTCAGATAATTAAGAAAAATTTGGAATACCGTATTATATATTGAAACAGTATTCCGAATCAAACACTTTAATACTAAAAGGCGGAGTAATAGGAAATATTAGGAAAGCCATATTTGTTTTTTTATTTGCTATTGACATCTTTGAAAATTTGTGTTACAATATCTTTAAAGAAAAAAGTCGATTGATATTGTCTGCTGAATTTTATAGTGTGTGTCGTTTTTTCAGACAGTCAACCGGCAAATAAAACAAATTTCTACATAATCTAATGGAGGTTATCATGAAAAAGAAGACAAAGAAGCTGTTATCTTCTGTAACAGCTGGTCTGTTTGTACTTCAGAGCATTCCTTTCATAGCTATAGGTTCATCCGCAGCTGAAAACGAAGTTCTCAAGTACACACCGACCATTGATGGTACAATGGATGAAGCATACGAAGAATCGTATTCTCTTGCTTTAGAAAAAGGCAACATGAATCTTTTATGGGATGAAAGTTATGTATATATATATGCAGACATAAAAGATACGACAATAGGTGATAACGATTATATAGAGTACACACTTGTAAACACAGATAGCACTGCATTTTGGAGTGATTCAGATGTTTACCGTTTTTATCCGAACTCTAATAGTGCTACCATATTATTCAGTTGGAGAAATGGCGGAAATGACACAATATCGGATGCTAACGTTAATGCTTCAGAATTTAAAATTGTAACATCGGAGACCGGATATAAAGTAGAAGCCCGTATTGCAAGAGATACAGCACTTGCTCTTACTGAGGGAAGAGCCGATCTCAGAACCAACCTTGCAATAAAGGATGACGAAACAATAACAGGAACAGAATGGGCAGCGGTTTATCAGCAGAGTATTGGTGATGTTTTAACTCTTGGCGCTGAATATACCACTACACCCGCAGATGAATCAACTATCGTTAAAAAATATACTCCTGCTCTCGACGGAGAAATGGATGAGCAATATAAATATTCCGCTTCTCTTAATACCATAGATTTTGCTACAAGTGGTAAAATTACAGTTGGTATGCCTTTCATGTCTGATGCAAAAGTTGAGGCGTGGAAAACCGCAGGCATTGCCGATTTTGATGAAGATAAAAATATCACCGCTCTTCATTCGGACGGGGATTATAGCGTTGCGGATTTCCCGAAAGGCGAGATATACTTCCTTTGGGATGATGACGCAATATATGTCTTCTCAAAAATTTATGATAATGAGATCATGACATTAACCGCTGACCAGACGGCAGCAATTGTCGGAGACTGGCCGTGGCTCATGGACAGTATCACAAATATCATCAATCCGGAATCAAATATTTTTGCCGAGATTGATGCATACGGTCTTGCAAGCGGAACAGCAATCTGGGATCATAAGTTGGATAACAACTGGTCTACGCTCGGTCATTTTGCAAATGACGACGCTGCAAAGCGCCTTGAAGATGCTGAAAACATAGCAACAACTGTCAATAATGATGAAGGTTATTACACTATAGAGATGCGTATTCCGATTTCTGAACAGGATTTCGGAGGAACACCTTTAAAGAATAGTTTCCTGCAAGATGGAAAGACATTCCTGTATCAGTTCAGAATAACCGACAGCCATGGCGGCGGTATGCAAACCGGTTCTTCTCCTAAAGCAGGCTATTTCTATCAGAATATGAATAATGCAGTGGAATTCACGCTTTCTGCAGAAGAGCCCGTAATTCCGCCTACACCAGTTAGATTTGGAACTCCTACGCTTGACGGCGTAATAGATGATGCATATTTTGATTCCGCATCTCTCAACACGAAAGCCCTTGCTATAGAAGGAATGGTTAAGACGGAATGGCCGGCTGATCCTGACTCTGCTACAAAGAATGCACTTATTGAAGCTGGAATTATTTCCTCTGAATTTGTCGAAGGCGATACACTCTTGGCTGACGGAGATTACAGCATACCGGAAATTTCCTACGCGGAAATATACTTCCTGTGGGACAATGACGCTTTATATGTATGCTCAAAAATATATGATAATGATATAATGGCAATAGACGCTGATACAACTGCAGCTATCGGTACAGATTGGCCATGGCTTATAGACGGTATACGTCATGATATATTACCTGACGAGAATATATATGCGCCTATGAATATCGCTGGAATTGCAAGCGGAACGGCAATCTGGGATCATTCCGCAAATGGATGGTCTACTCTGGGTAATTTTGCAAATAGTGACGCTGCAAAGCGCCTTGAAGACGCTGAAAATATAGCGGCAACAGTAAATACAGACGAGGGTTACTATATTGTTGAAATGCGCATTCCGATTTCGGATAAAGCATTTGGTATTGATGGTGCTGACGGACCTTTGAATGAATACCTCCTTAAAGACGGTATGACATTCGGTTATAATTTCAGACTGACAGATAGCGACGGCGCATGGCAAACTGCTGTTCAGGCTAAAAAACAAATAGTATATGCAGGAACAGAGACCTCTGTATTTACACTTTCCTCGGAAGTTGCTTCAACCGATCATGTATGGGCAGATGATTATACTGTTGATACGGAAGCAACTTGTACTGCAAAAGGAAGTGAATCTATTCACTGCACACACTGTGATGCAATTAAAGAAGACAGCGTTAGAGAAATTGATATGATTCCTCACAGCTATGTTGACGGTGTCTGTGAAGTGTGCGGAGCTCCGGATCCAGATGCAGATCCTTGCAAAGACGGACATACATGGGCAGAAGAGTATACTATAGATACTCCCGCGACATGCACGGCAGTCGGCAGCGAATCTATTCACTGCACAGTCTGCGGCGCAATTAAGGAAGACAGCGTTAGAGAGATTCCAATGACTGAACACTCTTGGAATGAAGAGTACACGGTCGATAAGGAAGCAACCTGCACCGAAACCGGAAGTGAATCAATTCATTGCTCAGTTTGCGGCGCAATTAAAGAGGACAGCGTTAGAGAAATCGAAAAGATTCCTCACAACTTTGTAGACGGTATCTGCACAGTCTGCGGCGAGGAAGAGCAATTAACTACACTCGGAGACGTTAACGGAGATGGTTCTGTAGATGCACGTGACCTTTCGGCTCTTATGAAACTCCTTGCGGATGATTCTGAAGATACAGTGGGAGATATTAACGGAGACGGTTCTGTTGACGCGCGTGATCTCTCAGCTCTTATGAAACTTCTTGCTGAACAGGAATGACACACACTAAATAATAAAAACGTTATACTTTAACATTAATAGTATGACTTAAAAAAGCCTTGCGGGTAAAGCTGGGTGCTAATAAGGCAGTAAAATGTAGAGAAGATGGTGTAACCCGATATGTGACGGGTTACACCGTTTTCTTTTTATGCAGTCAGCTGTTTCGGTATCTGTGATGCGCTTCGCATCTGTTCCATCATCTTTCGGATCTCCTGCTCGTCCGGAAGACTTACCAGCCCCACCGCTGTGAAATAGATGTCGACCTTCACCGATTTTCGGGCGTGCTTTTTCTCCGGATTGTGCACCTCAATGCGACGGATCAGCTTGTTGACGATCGTCGGCGTCAGCTCGTTCATGTCGGTAAACTCCCGCAGCCCCTGTAAAAGCAGACGCATATCCACCGATTTCTGCTCCATTTCAGATAGCTGTTTTTCTTCCTCTTTGACCTTTTCCAGCAGCTCTTTCTGCTCAGCTTCATACTCCGCCGCCATCCTTGCATAGCGTTCGTCCGACAGCTTCCCGATCACATTGTCCTCGTAAATCCGATTGAACAGCTTGTCCAGATCGGCGATCCGCTTTCTGCTGTTTTCCATGGAAAGCTTTAATTCCTGCTGCCGCTTTTTCTGAAATTCCCCGCATTTCTGCTTCTGCATATAGAGAAATACTGACTCATAGCAGCGCACAAAATCCGCCAAACCCGCAACCGCTTCCTTCACAATCATTTCCAAAACTACATCCCGGATAAAATGAATCGCGCAGCTCCCTCTGCCGTCCTTGTAGTTGGCGCAGCGGAAAAATTCCTGGTTGCGTTTGAGCGATTTTGCTGCGCAGAAGTGCAGCTTTGATTTGCAGTCGGCACAGAATACCAACCCAGAAAACAGACTTTTCCGATTTGTCTTTGTCGGTCTGCGTTTGTTCTTCCTGAGTTCCTGCACCCTCAGCCATACATTCTCGTCAATGATTGCCTCCTGCGTGTTGGGAATGATCTGATATTCCTCTTTTGGATTCTCAATCACCTTATGCACCTTGTAGCTGACCGTTGTGGATTTTCCGTTCACCGTGCAGCCCGTGTACTGCTGGTTTTCCAAAATACGCTCCACGGTGCTTTCGTGCCAGCCGTAGATATTTGCCGGAACGGGGTTGCTTGTCTTTCTTCCTACAGAATGAAAGTAGGCGGTAGGGACGAGAATTTTCTCCCGTTCCAACTGCTTTGCAATCTGCGTCGGACCTTTCCCTGCAAGGCAAAGAGTGAATATCTTTCGGACGATTTTCGCCGCAGGCTCGTCGATATACCATTGCTCTTTGTCGCCTTCGATCTTCTTGTATCCGTAGGCGACCGTAGAAGCAACCCGCCTGCCCTGTGAAGCTTTCAGCTCATTGACCGCACGGATTTTCTTGGAAGTCTGCGCCGCATACCACTCGTTGAAGATACTGTAAAAGGGCAGCATTTCCATTCCTTCGCCGGTCGTGGAATTGATGTTTTCCTGTATGGCAATAAAGGTAATGCCGAGAGACGGATAGACCACCTGCGTCAGCCTGCCCATCTCGACCTGCTCACGGCCGAAGCGGGATACATCCTTTACGATGATCGTCCCGACCTCTCCGTTCTCCGCCATTCTCTGCATCCGCTGAAAATCCGGCCTTTGAAAAGTCGTCCCGGAAATGCCGTCGTCTACAAAGAAAACCGGGTGCAGATAGCCATGTTTTTTAGCGTAGTCCAGTAAAATCTGTTTTTGATTGGTAATGGAGTTCGACTCCATATCCTTTTTGTCATCGTCCACCGACAGACGGCAGTAAAGAGCGGTGATCTTTTCTTTTTCCTGCCCGTTTTTGTTTTGCGTTGTCATTGATTCTTCAGTCTCCTTTCTGACAACCGGGCATTACAGGGTAATGCCAATATACCGTGCAATGCCCGCATTGTCGAATGTGCAGGGTTAAATATTTTGCAGCTCCAGAAGCAAATCACGGAACTGCTTTAGGACGGTTTCTCTGCCCTCTGTATCAAAATGGGTGCTCACCTCATAGATCGTGCCGCCGATTTGCATGGAAAAGGAATCGTTGTCCGGCGAATAAAAGTAGGGAACGAAACTTCCCAAAGAAATTATTTTATCATCCATTTACCGTTCCTCCCTTGCGTTTCGTTCCCTCTGCCGCTGCCATTTTTCCAGCAGCTTGAGGATGGTATTCTGCATATCCTTGCCCGTATAGCTTTTGGGAAAATACTTCTGTATCTCCTCTTTGGGAAAGCGAATCTGCTCCTTCTGATTGGCTTTTTCCTCGCTCATCACGGCAAAAATGACGTCGGCATTAAGTCTGCCCTGACGGGAAAAGCCCCGAAGCCTCTGTGCCTGTGAAAGAGACGGCGTAGCGTCCGCATATTCGATTTCGTTCAGCAAAGCCTGCTGTTCTTCATGGGTTAAGTACGACAATTCCACCGCAGGCGTGAGGGCGATCCTGCCCTCGTCCACCATCTCAAGTAGTTCGGGAATTAAGTAAGTTAAGTTAGTATATAAAATAGAGTTAAACTCTAAGGAAAAAATGCGTGAATTTATTGATGAGTTGAGGTGCCGCAACGGAAATCTTGAAATAATGATAACAGATGTTATGGAAAGGGGAGAATCTCTTTGACTGTTTTTAAAAAAGATAATTTAAAGTTTCTGTGTCTTTTAACAAGCCTCGTCATTTTGCTTTCTTCATGCGGAAACAGTAAAAATGAAACAGAAACAAAGGAACTGACAGACAACCAAACAGATACAGCATCTGAAAAATCCGAAACAGGAAATGCGGCGTTATCTGACTTGTCAGGAACAACAGATGAAGACGGCTATAGTTTTACAGAGAGAGACTTTGACGCGAGTTATGATAAATCCAATTCAGTTTCAGTTATTCTGTCGGATGACGGCTGCACTGTTTACGGAGACGGAGCCGCCGCGGATGATAACGGCGTTGTTATTACAGAATCGGGAACATACATTCTGAGCGGAACGCTTTCAAATGGCTTTATAAAGGTATCGGCAGAAACAGACACAAAAATTCAGCTTGTATTAGACGGGGTTTCGATTCACAATGAATCCGGTCCTGCAATCTATATTCAAAGTGCAGATAAAGTATTTATAACTCTGGCAGAAGACTCTGTAAATACCTTATCGGACGGTACATCGTACAGCGCCACAGACGACAGCACAAATCTTGATGCCACGCTGTTCAGCAAAGAAGACCTTACTGTAAACGGAAGCGGAATCTTGAATATTTCAGGTAATTATAAACACGGAATTGTTTCAAAAGACGACCTTGTAATAACCGGAGGAACAATTAATGTAACGTCAGTGAAAGTCGGACTCAACGGAAAAGACTGTGTGAAAATCGGCGGAGGAACTATCGATATTCAAGCTGGAAGCGACGGTATCCGTTCTGACAATTCTGAAGATACGTCAAGAGGTTACATCTATATAGCTGGAGGAAACATAAATATCACCTCGGAGAATGACGGTATTCAGGCTGAAACTGTATTGAAAATTTCTGGAGGAACAATTACCGTCAGTTCCGGAGGAGGAAGTGAAAACGCCTCCGCGAATTCCTCCGGAGAATGGAATCTCAGCTGGAAGTTTGCAGGAGGTTCATTGTCCGAAAGCACATCCGGTACTTCAGAAGAATCCGGTAAAGGACTTAAATCCGCAGACACCATTAAAATAGAAGGCGGAACAATGCAAATTGATTCCGCGGACGACTCGCTTCATTCGAATAATGCTGTATATATATCAGGAGGAACTATAAAAGCGGAATCCGGTGATGACGGTATACACGCTGATACTTTACTTATTATTTCAGAAGGAAACATAGAAATCTCAAAAAGCTATGAAGGCATCGAAAGCTCCCAAATAGAAATTTCAGGAGGAACAATTTCAATTGTCGCAAGCGACGACGGAATAAACGCAGCCGGAGGCGCCGATTCATCGTCTATCGGAGGAAGGCCGGGTCAGGGAATGTTTTCTTCGTCAAGCGGTCAAATTACAATATCGGGCGGATACATATTTGTAAATGCATCCGGAGACGGAATTGACTCCAACGGAACGCTTTCTGTCAGCGGAGGCGTTACACTTGTCGCCGGTCCGACGGATTCGGCAAACGGCGCGCTTGACTATGAAACTTCTGCAGATGTGTCCGGCGGCGTATTGATCGCGCTTGGCAGCTCTGGAATGGCTCAGGGCTTCACCACCGCAAGTAATCAGGGCGCAATTTTATATAATTTTACTTCCCAAAATTCCGGAACATCATTTGCAGTAGTCAATGAGAATGGTACGGTTGTGGCGTCCTTTACTTCTCCCAAAGCTTTTCAGTCTGCGGTAGTTACCGCACCAGGTATTGTCTGCGGCAGCACATATACTTTGACCGCGGGAGGTACTGTAAACAACGCCGATGCAAACGGATATACTGCAGACGGCACAATAAGCGGCGGAAATACGCTTGCGGAAATTACATTGTCTGAAAATATATACAGCTCAGGCGGATCCGGTATGGGAATGGGAAATATGCCGGGTATGAACGGGAGACGATAAAATAGAGCAAACACAGAAACAGGCAAAGACGCGAAAATTAATGAAGTAATTTAGGGCATTTTTGAAATTTTTATACAAGCAGTATATGTTCATGATTTATTTATAAATATATGATAAAATTAGAAAAAAGTATTGATTAAATAAAAGGGGGAAGACAGATATATTTTTCTCTGTCTTTTCCCTTGCCTTTAATTTGAAAGGAAAAAATATATCATGATAAAGGTTGAAAATCTCGTTAAACAGTATGATGATAAATATGCTGTAAACGACGTCAGCTTTACAGTCGGTGACGGGGAAATTGTCGGCCTTCTCGGACCGAATGGAGCCGGAAAATCGACTATAATGAATATTATTACCGGATATTTGTCTTCGACCTCCGGAAATGTTTCTGTAGAAGGATTCGATATACTCGAATTTGCTACAGAAGCTAAAAAAAGTATCGGTTACCTTCCCGAGGTTCCTCCTCTTTATCCTGATATGACGGTTATTGAATATCTCAATTTCGTATATTCTCTCAAAAATTGTACTTTTAACCGTACAAAACACCTTGATGAAATATGTGAAGTAGTAAAAATCGCAAATGTAAAAAACCGACTGATTGACAATCTTTCAAAAGGATATAAACAGAGGGTTGGAATAGCGCAAGCGCTCGTCGGAAATCCAAAGGTGATAATCCTTGATGAGCCCACCGTGGGTCTTGACCCTAAACAGATTGTTGAAATACGGAATCTGATAAGAACACTCGGACAAAATCATTCGGTAATTCTGTCTACACATATTCTAAGCGAGGTACAGTCTGTCTGCGACAGAGTAGTTATAATAAACAACGGTAAACTGGTAGCTGATGAGAGAACAGAAGATATATCGACAATAGTCGGAGGCAACCGCCGCGTGTCTGTTAAAATATGCGGCCCTTCAGAACAGGTTAATTCTGCAATCAGAAATCTTCACGGAGTGCAGCGTGTCGAAATTCTGTCAGAACATGAGCTTGACAGTTCTTCGTATATCATAGAAAGCGCTCCGGGCATAGATATTCGAAAACCTTTATTTAAACTTCTTGCTCAGAATGACTGGCCTTTAATAGAGTCTAAGGCTATCGGAATCAGCCTTGAAGACATATTTATTTCGATGACCGACCGTTCTTCACAGACGGCAAAAAAGAAAATAAAAAGAATAAAGGTAATAAAAAACAATCAATCCTCCGCAGGTTAAGCGTAAAACTTTTTATCACATTAAAATATTATTTATAATTAAAACAGAACAACAGCCGAAAAACAAATGAAAGGTTAAAGCCCATGTTTGCAATTTATAAACGTGAATTACGTTCATATTTTACCTCGCCGATAGGCTACGTTTTTATAGCGACATATCTCGCGCTGAGCGGATTTGTGTTTGCGTATTCTACTGTGCTTATGTCTATAGAAGGCAACAGCGCCGATGTATCTCTTTATTTTACAATTCTTATATACAGCTTCTCCCTGCTTCTGCCGCTTCTTACAATGCGGTCATTTGCCGATGACCGCCGTATGAAAACAGAACAGCTTCTCCTTACATCTCCGGTCTCAATCTTCGGTATGGTAAGCGCGAAGTTTCTCGCGGCTTACACAATTTTTGCAGGTACATACGCCGTTTCATGTCTGGACTTTGCGCTTCTTTATATCTACAACGACACAAGCGGAGTCGTTGTAGAAAAAAACGGTGCAATCCTTGTAGGCTATTCCATTGCAGTTCTTCTTTTGGGCGCCGCATTTATAGCGATCGGTATTTTCGTTTCATCGCTTACAAAACATCAAATCACCGCTGCAATCGCAACTATCGCAATATTACTTTTCTGCCTGTGCTGCAATATGATAAACAGTGCAATTTCATTTTATCCGATTCGCGCCCTTTGTAACTGGCTTTCAATTTACAGCAGATTTCAGAACTTTGCCTTTGGTGTATTTGACTTTAATGCGATAATTTATTATTTTTCAATTACGGTTGTTTTTCTTTTCGTTACAGTCAGAATATATGAAAAACGCCGCTGGGAATAACCCGGCATACGTATTAATAAGTCATTATACAGCTTACGGATTATTTAAATTTTTTTGATTTATTGATACCCGAAATTTAAAAGGCAAGCTCTCGGTCAGTTAGAGAGTAGGATGGTAAGAAAGGACAAAAAATACAATGCCGGAAACGCAGAACAGCAATAACAAAAAAACTGTGAGCAAGCACAGTATATTTAAAAGCAGAAAATTTAAGTATGGCTCGGCCGCTATTGGCCTTACGGCAGCGTTTATTGCTGTTATTGTCGCAATTAACGTGATGTTTTCTGCGCTTGCAACAAACTTTAAATGGTATATTGACATGACGACAGAAGGTCTTTACACAATATCAGATTCTGTCCATGAACTGCTTGATCCGATGAACGACCGCGAAGATGTGAAAGTAAAAATTATTTTCTGTACTACCGAGGACGAACTTGATTCCTCATATTATTCAAGACTTGTACATCAGAGCGCAAAACTGTTTGAACAGGACTTTGAATTTATAGATATTGAGTATGTCGATGTCAATGCGCATCCGGGTGAGGTCAGCGCATACCGGACCACACTTGGATCGACAATACGCACAAACAGCGTAATTATTACAAATACAGTTTCTTCAGACTATCGTGTTTTTACTACCGACAGTTTTTATACGCTTGACAGCGATACTCAAGAGCCGTATGCTCTGAATGCTGAATATAAGATCACAACGGCTATTATTCAGATGACAGAGAAAAATCCAATTGCATATTTTACTGTAAACCACGGGGAAACGACCGACACATCAACTCTTTGGAATCTTCTTCAGGACGCGGGATATGATGTGCGTGAAATAGACCTTCTAACCGAAGACATTGATTACATTGATGCGCAGCTTATAATAATTAATGGTCCGCAGTATGATTTTACCGGAATTGAGGCAGATGTAAATGAAATCAAAAAGATTGACGACTTTCTCGACAATGTCGGAAGTCTTATGGTTTTTATGGACGCATCGGCAAGAAGTAAACAAAGTTTCTCAAATCTTGACGAGCTTCTTTATGAGTGGGGAATCTCATACGGAGATTCTGTTGTATATGATCCGAGCAACTGCATCAATGTTGACGGCACCGCGCTCATATCCAATTATACAGAAGAAGGAAACGGCGCTACTCTTACAAAGAGTATGCGTACCATCTCGAATGTACCGAGAACAATTGTCAACTATACTATGCCGATTTATGTCACATATAACAACGGAGAAAGCGCCAGCATAGACCAGGGAACAAGAGATGTTTCAAGCGTGCTTACATCATCGGAAAAAGCATACGCATGCGGCTTTGATTCAAATGAAACAGTTGACACGGGAACATTTAATCTGATGACTTTATCAACAGAGCAGCGTTACATAGACAACGAGGCTAACTATAATTATGTACTTGCCTGCGGAACTACTGATTTTGTATCAGATAAATATATAGGATCAAGCACATACGGAAATGTAGATATTCTTTATTCCGCAATGAAAACAATGGGAAAAATAACTGTTCCGAACGGAATAGAGTTTAAAATTTTCGACAATAATGAACTCAATATTTCAACTTCAGAGGCATATGCCTGGACTGTAATACTTTCGGCATTGCTCCCTGTAGTTACAATTGTTACGGGTATTGTTGTATATATCAGGAGACGCCGTTTATGACAAAGAAAAGAAAAAAACTTATCATCATAATGCTGATCGCCGCTGCTGTGCTCACTGTTATATATTTCGCTGTACTTTCTCCGATTATAAAAAAAATGAATACTTCCGAAGACAATCCGGAAGAGCTTCTCCAAGGAGAATTACTTGATTCGAGCGGCAATATAATGATGTTCGAAAAAATCGAAAGAGCCAATCTCAAACGTATAGAGGTCCATAACAGCTACGGCGTATGGGCAATGTACAGGGCGGACGATGATAACTTTTATATAGAAAACCATGAGAGCGTTCCGTACAACGAGAATGTATTCTCCTCGCTGATAGTTTCTGCCGGAGATACTATATCGCTCCGCCGTGTGACTGCAGACTGTAAGGATTTTTCCGAATACGGTCTTGATGATTCAAATAATCCGGCCTGGTATAAGATAATTTCTCTTGACGGAATAGAACACGTTGTTTACATCGGAGATCAAATTCCTACTTCCGGCGGCTATTATGCCAGATATGAAGGACGCAATGCCGTATACATTCTGACCAAAAGCATTGCAAATACGCTTCTTGCCCCTGTCACTGCGATAGCGCATTCTATGGTCTCTTATCCCATGTCCACTACGACATATTATCAGACAAGAGATTTTTATATTATGCGCGACGGAAAAATGTTTGCATGGATTGATCTTGATGAATCCGCTTCATCATCTTCCTCATCGTCAGATTCAGAACAGGCGTCCAGTATTAAGTACAAAATGAAAGCCCCTGTCGGTTTTGTGCCAAACTCGACGACATACAGTGAAATTCTTACAAAATTCTCCGATTTTTCAGGAAAGGGAGTTGTAGAAATCGGACCTGAATTATCGGATCTGTCACTGAGTGAAGATGAAGAAACCCAAGAACTCCTTGAACGTATTAAAGAGTATGGAAATGTTACGGATATCGATATCTCGTCTGAAGAATATCAGTATCTGTGCGTCGAACAGATAACGACGCTTATGCGTGCAATGTTCGGAAAGGATACACTCGACAAATACGGCCTTTATGAGCCTGAAACTGTGCTCCACTATACATATAACGGTGTTGAAAGCTTTGTTTTATTCGGTGATGAGCAGGATGATGGCTACAGATATGCATACTCTGCGCTCTGGAACACAATTGTCGCCTTTGATCCAGATGATCTGGATTTTCTTGAGTGGGGACTTTTACAATACGTTGACAAATCTCTGTTCAGCATTGACATTACAACCGTCAAACAGCTTACGTTTAAATCAGATGAAATATCGGAAACATTTGATTTTGGAGTAGATGCGGCAGCACAGACAATTACCGTGACTCCTCAGAGTACCGGAGAAGTTTTTGGTGCAAACCAGCTTTACAATTTCAGAAGCTTTTACCGAAGTCTCCTTGCCATTTCTCTTGAGGGATATGCGGAATCGACCACAGAAGATAATTTAATGCTTTCATTTGAAATTCGGACATATGACGGAACAATATATGATTTCAAGTTTTATCGTTACTCCACCCGAAGATGTTATTATACAATAAACGGAACGGGAGAATTTTACGTTCTAAGCGACAGCATTGATAAGGTAATCAGCGACTGTAAAAAGCTTATGAACTCACAGGATGTGGATTCCTGGGCTAAAAACTGATACCGTTTACAGTCTTTGTTTTATTAAATAATCTGGTAAATATTTTTTATCAGATTATTTTTTATTATAGCATTGACAAATAAAATGAACCGTGATATAATTTATCGTATTAACAAGATAAAGCGATAAAGCGCAGATAACTTTCGTAATTGTAATTTGGTCATAGATATTATTGTGTCAGTCGGAACACTGAAAGTATGTCTGCCTACAAGCCCCACTCATCTGCTTTCAGTCAGATATATTTTTATTTATGGAAAGGTAAGCCGTAATTATGATAGATGAAAACATTTTGAAAAGCGAGGAAAAAGCAATATATTCGCTTCGCTCTCTTTATAAAAAATACGGATATATGCCGTTCAAGATGAGCAAATTTGAAGAATATGAACTGTATGTCCGAAATAAGGACTTTCTGATAAGCGACCGCATAATAACATTCAACGATACAAACGGAAAGCTTCTCGCGCTAAAGCCCGATGTCACTCTTTCCATTATAAAAAACGGAGACGATAAACCCGGAATAAAGCAAAAAGTATATTATAATGAAAATGTATACCGCGTATCCGGCAGCACACATCAATTTAAAGAAATTATGCAGACCGGACTTGAATGTATCGGGGACATCGACAACTACGATATTTTTGAAGCAGTATGGCTTGCTGCGCAAAGCCTCGAAACAATTTCTGATGATTTTGTTCTCGAAATCTCTCATCTCGGAATTTTAACAGCATTGTTAAATGAAACCTGTGAAAATCCAACTTTCCGCCGTGAAATTTCGCACTGCATTGCGGAAAAAAATACACACGACCTTCGCCGAATTTGCAATATCTATGATATTCCCCAGGAAAAAGCCGAAAAGCTCTGTACCTTTGCAGGAATTTACGGAAATATGAACGATGTTATAAGCCGCTTGGAACCTCTCTGCACAGGTATGGAAGCTCAAAACGCGCTTGACGAGCTGCGCTCGCTTTATTCACTTCTTAACAATACCGTCTATGACAAAAAAATACATTTTGATTTTTCAATTGTCAACGATATGAATTACTATAACGGAATTGTCTTTAAAGGCTTTTTGAACGGAATATGCGAAGGTGTTCTCGCAGGCGGTACATATGACAAGCTTATGCGAAAAATGGGAAGAAAATCCAAAGCAGTTGGGTTTGCTCTATATCTTGATTTACTCGAAGATCTGAAAACTCCGCGAAATGAATTTGACATTGATGTTTTACTGCTGTATAATAATTCTACAGAATCAAAAACCATTCTTCGGTTTGTACAGGAACAGACGGCAATAGGAAAAAGTGTCAGTGCACAGAAAGCTATACCCGACAAAATCAGATACCGAGAGCTTATTGATCTGAGAAATTAAATTTCCTACCGCAAATAAATGTATTTTCCCCTGATTTTTATCAACTGAAAGGAATCGGTTAAATTATGATAAATGTCGCACTGCCAAAAGGCCGTCTGGGCGAAAAAGTATATAAGCTTTTTGAATCCGCGGGTTATGAGTGTCCCTCTATTAAAGAAAATAACCGTAAGCTTATTTTTGAAAATGAAGAAAAGCATGTTCGCTACTTTTGGGTAAAACCCTCAGACGTATCAATTTATGTAGAACGCGGCGCCGCAGACATAGGCGTGGCCGGAAAAGATATTCTGCTTGAATATGAGCCGGAAATTTATGAATTTCTTGATCTCGGAGTAGGAAAATGCAAAATGGCGGTTGCAGCGAAAAAAGGATTCTATGACAACGGTGAACGTACACTCAAAGTTGCAACAAAATTTTCAAATATAGCACGGCATTACTACGCGGGAAAAGACCGGGATATTGATATTATAAAGCTTAACGGTTCTATTGAACTTGCTCCGATTCTCGGGCTTTCGGATGTCATTGTTGATATCGTAGAAACCGGAACAACACTTAAGGAAAACAATCTTGAGGTTGTGGAGAGCATTGTTCCGATAAGCGCAAGATTAATCGGCAACAAGGCGAGCTTTAAGTTTAAAACCGTACGGATAGAAGATATAATTAAAAAAATTAAGGAGCAGATAATCACCGATGATTAAAATATATATGTACGGAGAAGTTCCGAACAGCGAAATTTTTGCACGCATAAATCCAACCTCCGATGTTTCGAGTATCGTCTCCGATATTATTTACAATGTCAGAAAAAACGGAGACAGCGCGCTCTTTGAATATAATAAAAAATTTGACGGCGCAGAGCTTAATAAGCTTGAAGTAACCGAGTCCGAAAAAGAAGAGGCTTTTTTCTCCGCCGATCCTAATTTTATAGAGATTTTAAAAGAAGCGGCGGACAACATACGCACATTTCATGAAAAACAAGTACGAGAAAGCTTTATAATCAACAATAAAAACGGAATCCTGATCGGACAAAAAATAATTCCGATTGAAAAAGTCGGACTTTATGTTCCCGGAGGTACCGCCGCATATCCGTCAACTGTACTCATGGACAGTATTCCGGCTAAAATAGCCGGCTGCAGCGAAATTGTAATGGTTACCCCTCCCGGAAAAGACGGTAAAATAAATCCCGGCATTTTAGCGGCCGCCAAAATTGCCGGAGTAGACAGAATTTTTAAAGTCGGAGGCGCTCAGGCTATTGCCGCGCTTGCTTACGGAACAGAAAGTATTCCAAAGACGGATAAAATTGTAGGTCCGGGAAATGCATTTGTTGCGGAAGCAAAAAAACAGGTATACGGACAAGTATCAATAGATATGATAGCGGGCCCGAGCGAAATACTTATCATTGCCGATTCAACCTGCAATCCAAAATTTGTAGCGGCTGACCTTCTCTCTCAGGCAGAACATGACAAAAATGCCAGTGCAGTTCTTGTCACCGACAGTATGAAGCTTGCAGAAATGGTAAGTGATGAGATTGAAAGTCAGATCTCTGAACTACCGAGATATGAAATCGCAAGATCATCAATTGACGTCAATGGAAAGATTATCGTTGCGGAAAATAATATAAAGCTTGCAATTGATATTGCAAATGAAATCGCTCCCGAACATCTCGAATTGTGCGTTGATAATCCATTTGATTATCTCGACAGCATAAAACACGCCGGTTCTGTCTTTTTGGGAAAGAATTGTCCTGAAGCCCTCGGAGATTATTTTGCCGGTCCCAATCATACGCTCCCGACAAGCGGAACCGCGAGGTTCTCCTCTCCGCTTTCTGTTGATGATTTTATTAAGAAAACTCAAATTACATACTATACCCCTGAAGCACTTGCTAAAGCAGCCGATAAAATTGCATACTTTGCGTCTAAAGAAGGACTGGAGGCTCATGCCAAAAGCGCCACAGTAAGATTTGAAAAGGAATAAAGCTGAAGACTAAATTCAAAAAGGGACAAAGCATCGTCATAAGGTCTCATACGGCGGCTAAACTATCATAAAAAAGTGAGTGAAAACCTCGTCTGCATAGGCGAATGCTTCTACACATATGAACGTTTTATACATGAACATCTTTACAAGTAATGACTTATTCACAGACGTCTTTCCCCGCGGACGTCTTTACATACAACGACTTATTCACAAACATCTTTCCTCGCGAACGTCTTTA
>CAJLCI010000004.1 GCA_905205065.1 uncultured Eubacteriales bacterium
ATTAACATATTCTTTTTGTTTTTTAGCCTGTCTACTTGACGGGGGGCACATTACATAAGAGTGAATTCCGGTTTTTTATTAATAAAACTCCGACAAGATATCTTCCGATGCAGCGCACCGGATCGCATTTAAATCATATTTGTCCGCCATATCATCACGTACAATATTTATAATTTTTTCAATCTGTCTAAAAACTTTAAGTCCTATATCAAACAGTACTGAGTAAGTTAATTCAAACTAAAAGACAAGATGACTGTTGTCGGCTTAATACTTATTGCCGATACCAAATGACATATTATACGCGCGCTTTATTTCTGAATTCTTTTACCGCTTTTTCGATATCTGATGTTCCGAAAATTGCCGAACCGGCGACCACTACATTTACGCCCGCACGAACTACATCTGCCACATTATCGAGGTTAACACCTCCATCTATTTCTATATCGTAATTATAATTATACCTCTCCTTAAGCCCTGCCAGCTCACGAACGTGATCGAGTGTTTCAGGAATAAATTTTTGTCCGCCGAATCCCGGCTCAACACTCATAACAAGAACCATATCCGCTTCCGGAAGAAGCTCTTCAATTTCCGAAACCGAAGTACCAGGTTTTATTGATACAGAAGCCTTTAGCCCCCATGAGCGTATGTAACGCATAGTCTCAAGCTGGTTTTTGCAGCTTTCACAATGAATTGTAATGATGTCTGCGCCGGACTTTGCAAAGCTGTCAATATAACGAAGCGGTTCTGTAATCATCAGGTGAACGTCAAATACCATTTTGGATACGGGTCTAACCGAGGAAATAACGCAAGGACCAAAGCTGATATTCGGAACGAATATCCCATCCATAACATCAAGATGAAGATATTCACAGCCTGCTTTTTCCGCTTTCAGAATATCTTCTTCAAGCCTGGCAAAGTTACAGGAGAGCATTGATGGAGATAAAATAACTTTTTCTGATTTCATTTTTATTTTCATTCCTTTCTTACTTGCTGCGATACGGATGTAACAAAACCATGTCGCTGACATATGATATTAAAGGCAACGCCAAAACTATGCATCGTGTTTTTGCCGGAAAAAAGGATGTGTGGGTATCCAACAGCTGCCTCGGTTTTGTCTGAACTATTGTATGACAAATATGCAGACTGTCGGAATTTGTTAACCTTTAAATACAGGAAGTGCGGAGCCGTCATATTCCGGCACAGATGCTTAAGATACTGCCGCCTGCCTTTGGCAGGCGGTACTTATTCAATGTAACATTTTGCAAATAACGGATACGGCATGCGCAGAAATTGCAGAACCGTCCCCGGTAAACCCGAGTCCTTCCTCAGTTGTCGCTTTGACATTAATGTCCGAAATATTTATATTAAATGTTTCAGAAAGCTTTTCACGTATCTGAGGAATATATTCTTTAAGCCTCGGACTTTGTGCAATTATTGTTGCGTCTATATTAAAAATTTTATATCCCATATTATATATAATAGAAAAAACCTGCTTTGCAAGCCCTATACTGTCTGCTCCGCGATACTTTTCATCCGAGTCAGGAAAATGCATCCCTATATCTCCCAAAGCTGCCGCGCCAAGGAGAGAGTCCATTATCGCATGTGTGAGAACATCCGCGTCAGAGTGTCCGAGCAATCCTTTTTCATAAGGAATTTCAATCCCTCCAAGGACAAGCTTCCTGTTAGGAACAAGTCTGTGAACATCGTAGCCGTGCCCTACCCTTGGAATAATTAAAGCCGATTCGTTATTATTCATGTTATTAATATATTCCTTTTACACACATAAAAATTTCCGGTTTATAACTTTTTCAGATCTCACTTCAGCCGCGGATAAACAAACCATGATATTTTTTATCTTATCGTTTTTTGGACTTATTTTGCTTATCGACTTCTTTTTGAATTCTGATTTTCCTTGCTGTCAGTATAGCTTCCGCAATTATTAAATCCTGAGGACAAGTTATTTTTATATTTTCATGTCCGCAGTCAATAAGCTTTACACGAAAACCAGCATGCTCCGCAAGCATACAGTCGTCAGTCGCTTCATATTTCTCCTTATCTGCCGTATATGCAGCGGCAAGGTATATATTCGTCTTAAAGGTCTGCGGCGTCTGTACTCTCCATAACTCCGAGCGATCCAGCGTTTCCTTTATCATACCCGAAGCATCACAGCGTTTTACAGTATCGATCATTTCCTCTGCCGCTGCAGCCGCTCCGTATCTGTTTGCTTCATCATATGTTCTCTGAATAATTTCCGAGGTAACTAAACATCTTGCCCCATCATGAATTGCAAGATATTCCGATTTATCAGAAATCTTTTGTATGCCGCAAAAAACCGATTCCTGCCTGGTTTTTCCCCCTTTTACCACAGTTGTGATTTTAGAAAGACCAAAGCTTTCAGAAAAGTCAGCATAATAATCCAATTCCTCTTCACGACCTACAACAATTATTTCATTTACATATTCACAATTTTGAAAGGCAAGAAGAGACCGAACGACTACCGGAATACCGTCAATTCTCATCATCTGCTTAGTTACTTTCCCGCCGCCCATTCTCGTACCCATTCCGCCCGCCAGGACAATTGCTGAATTAAACCGCTTTTTCGGCGGAATAAGCCCGGCACCGGAACGTAAAGTATCGGATATACAACTTGTGATTTTATTCATTGTCATGCCATTCCTTTGATAAAACATAGCTTAAAGCAAGACATTCCCTGTCCGCTAAAAAACTGTCGCCGGTACAGACATCGAAATCCGGCATTTGGAATTCATACCTTTACGCAAAAACTATAAAACAGTATAACACATGTTTTTATTTTAGACAATACAAATGTGAAAAACAAAATATATTTTTTAAAATCACTGCCAAACAAAGAAAAAATATGTTATAATAAAATATAAAAAGAGTCTGAGATACAGACATTTCACTATTAATTGCAAAGAAACCGAAAGAAAGTCACGGTATATAAATGAGTAATAAATGCTATATTTTTGGTGCCGGAGATTACGGCAAAATGAAACTTAATCCGAAAAAAGTACAGGACGGATATATAATTGCGGCGGACGCAGGATTAAAATATCTCCTCTCCTGCGGAATCGCCCCTGACCTTATAATCGGAGATTTCGACTCAATGGGGTTTGTTCCCGACGACATTAACACAATTGTACTTCCTAAGGAAAAAGACGATACGGATATGCTTGCCGCGATAAAAATCGGGATAGAAAAGGGATCCAAAAGTTTTTTCATTTACGGTGGTCTCGGCGGACGTCTTGATCACACCATTGCCAACATACAGTCTCTTGCATATTTAAACAAACACGGCGGTCAGGGATGGCTTATTTCGGACGAAACTGTAATTACTGTCATTGAGAATGAAGCTCTTCGTTTCAGGCCCGGCTACACGGGAACTATATCCGTATTCAGTCTCGGCGACTCCTGCCGCGGATTAATGCTTCAGGGTTTAAAATACGAATTAAGCAAAGCCGAGATAAGCTGCAGCTTTCCTATAGGCGTTAGTAATGAATTCACCGGCACAGAGTCATCTATTATCCTTGAAGACGGAAAACTTATTGTTATATGGGAAAACAACGATAAAAACTTTTCTCTCGGTCTTTTCCCGGAGAGAAAAAGGACTGAATAACTTAAAATAATTAAAAGCGGTATAATTGCATAAATACGTCAGATTTTTATCGTCCGCCTTTTCTTATTACCGAAATCAGAGAAGACAGCGCATACACGAAAATATTTGCTATTACTACACCCGATCCGGCTGGTGTTCCAAATAAACTCGACGCAGCAATACCCACGAAAAAGCATACGACCGAAATAGCCGATGAACATATTAAAACGCTTTTAAAGCTCTTGTGCAGCTTCATCGAAGAAACAGCAGGATAAATTAAAAGATTTGTCATCAAAAGCGCACCTACTATTTTCATACCCATTACCACCGTAATGGCAGTAAGAACAGAAAGCAAGTCCATATAAAGCTTTGTATTTATACCGCAGGCACGGCAAAAATTTTCATCAAAAGTTACACTGAAAATAGCACGGTGACATAAAATGAACGCGGTAAGAACTATGGCAGACAGCAAAAACGATATACGAACATCACTCTTGCTCATGGATAGAACACTTCCGAAAAGATACTCGTTCATATTAACATTAATACCTGAATTACAGGATATTATCATGATTCCGGCGGCAAGCGATACTGTCGATATTACAGCAACCGCATTATCTCCATTTACCGAATCTAAATTCATACGAAGAATCAAAAATGTTACCGCAATTGTTACAATTAAGGTAAACCAATACGGCGACCAGCCTAAAGCGGCCGCTACAGCCACCGCTCCGAATGCAGTATGTGAAAGACCGTCGCCCAGCATTGTGTATCGTCTCAGCGTCATAACGACTCCAAGCAATGCCGAGCATATGGAAATTGCCGTACCCGCAAGCAAGGCTCTTGCTGCAAAGTCATAGGAAAAAAGAGACCTGATTATATCAATCATCACACTCACCGTTTTTTAAGTCGTCCTCATCATCTGAACGGCCGCTGCAATTCATGTTATCTTCGGCTTCCTGACATTCCTTATTTTTCAAATGATCTTTGCTTCTCGTATGTTCACCGCAGAGAAATATTTTCCCCACATCGCTTTTAATGTAATCCTCGGTTTTTCCAAAAAACAGCGGCTTGGTTCCCATGTGAAGTATGTGCGTTGAGTCATCAATCGTGCCATGAATATCGTGCGATACCATAATGACAGTTATATTATCCTCTCGGTTAAGCTTTTTAATCAAGCTGTACATTTCGGCGGTAACGATCGGATCAAGTCCCGCGACCGGCTCGTCCAAAAGTATAAGGCGTTTTGTAGCGCAAAGTGCGCGTGCCAGCAAAACCCGCTGTTGCTGTCCTCCGGAAAGCTCTCGGTAACATCTTTTAGACAAATTTAATATACCGAGTTTTTCCATATTATGCTCAGCCACTCTTTTTTCTTTTAGGGAATAAAAGGGGCGAAGTGGGCTTTTACCGAGTGTTCCGGAAAGCACAACCTCATACACCGAGGCAGGAAAATTTCTTTGTATTCCGGTTTGCTGAGGTAAATACCCTATCTCCTTCTGAGTCAGACCGCTTCCAAAGGTTATTTTTCCAAGTGCCGGTGATTTGAGACCAAGCAAACCTTTTATTAGCGTGCTTTTACCTGAGCCGTTCTCTCCGACTATGCATAAATAATCCCCGGCTTGAATATTGAATGAAAGCCCGGATACAATCGTCTTTCCCTCATACGAAAATGAAACATCATTACATTCTATAAGTGACATAATTAACTTTTCCCTTTATTCTTTTGTTTTCTATAATAACAAAAACTCGGCCATCAGAAATTTATATAGTTAATTCAGCTGCTATACTATGAAACAAAGCCCGTCAGCTACAGGACAAAATTCTGACGGTTTAACATCCGATGTGCCCGCATACTTATTACATAACCAACGTTTCAGAAGTAAAACACCCTATCAGCGAATCCATACTGCATAACGACGAAAAATGTAATTCCTTTATTTAATTATAGAAAAAACAAACGTCTTTAATGTAAACAAAGCTGCCGCATTTTTATAAGCACAATATACTTGACGTTATTCCCATACTCACATAAGATTTTTATAGTCTTCCTGATTATTAATTTGCTCAGCCAAGTTCAGTTGCTTGTTAAGACATATAAGTATTCTCGCAAATTGCAGTCTCCAATTCCTTTCGCAGCTGTCGGATAGACTGTTGCCGTTTGGATCTGTCATCACTCACAGCTTTTGTTGCGACCGCAAAGAGCTTGTCGCTAATGCCGCTTGTCGCGTGTGCGGTTATATTTTCAAAAAGGGCAAAGGCTGTCGCCCCAACCGTATAAACATTTGTGATTTCATCTGTAACTTCATAAAACATATTTTCCTCAAGAGATTGAAACAGGGAGCTGCCAAACATATGTCCCATATCATTGGTACATGGCTGTTTACGAAAAAAGTCAATATACATATATAGTCTTCTCATGTCTTCTCATTCTTAAGGTAATACATTTTGAATACAATACCGTAATCTTTCAGAAATCCAAAGTCAAAATCTCTTTTCAGCTTAAAAGGTACTCCGTCAATATATTACAGATAATATCCTGTAATATACCATGTCGGCATGGGATTGCGCATATTATCGTACCAAGACAGTACCTCTTTTACCTGATTGAGCATGGTGTTCACTTCGTCCTGTCCGAATGGAATCGCCCAATATACAGACGAAAGAGTATTGCTTGAAATATAAAGCGCGAGTAGTTTCCAGAACTCCATCGGAACATTATCATTAAAGTATCCATTTACCATACCGGAAGCAAAGAGAGGAGATTTTTGAGCGCACCATACGATACGGTTAAATTCTTCCCATGGATCACCGTAGTCATTTCGGTCAAAATCAATGATATAAAGCTCACCATTCCGATCAATCATCATATTGCCAATATGGTAATCTCCATGCTGATATACCTGGGGTCTACCCTTCAGCAAATGGCGGTTCTCGTTTATATAGTCAATAAACAACTGTCCGTTATCGTACTTAATGGAACATTCATTATATTTTTTAATTTTATTGTCTATCTTTCGGTTAAAACGGGATTCCCAACCCTCCTGTGTCGCAGGAGCCTGTATGGAATGAATCTTTCTAAGTATTCGTCCCGCTTCAAAACCGTAGACGTACTGTTCTGTATCAGAACAGCCGAGAATAACCTGTTCGGCATCCTCGCCGTCGATCCAGCTCTGGATAGAATAAACGCCGTCTTCACAAATGCCGAATTCAATAGGTCTGCTCATTGGTATGCCGAGAGATGCCGCCTGACACATTCGCGCATATTCATCTTTTTTTCGATTATATTGTTCCATGGATGAAACGCGGAGAAAATATTGATTTCCCATTTCGTCTTTTACACAATATTTTTTATCACTTGACCAGCCTTTCTTGATCGGTTCTTGTGAAACAAATTTCAGCATTGATATTCACCCTTTTTGTCACAACGAAAAAAAACAGATTACTTACGGGAAAGCAATACTACCATCTCCACATGCCCCGTACCCGGAAACATATCAACCGGGATTACAGCTCCGTCTGTATAAATTCCTTTTTCACGCAAAAGTACGAGATCCCTTGCAAGAGTGGCAGGATTACAAGACATATAGACAATTCTCTTGCAGCCTTTTTGAGACAGTTCGGAGAGCTTTTCAATCAAAGAGGCAGAGCAGCCCTTTCTCGGCGGATCAATAATCACCGCATCGTACCTCTCATCCGGTATATTATCGGCATTTCCGCATACAAACGCAGCACGCGAGGACCCGTTCGGCGCGCATGAATAAAGATCTTCCGTGCTGCATACAGTAAAACCGTTTGACGAAGCGTTGTATTCAGCATTTTTAACCGCTTCAGAAACAATTTCAATACCTGTGAGATATATCCCATCCGTCTGCGACGCTACAGTCAGACCGATTGTTCCGATTCCGCAGTATAAATCAAGCAACCGCTCTCCGGGTAATAAATTGATTTTTTCGGCGATAATGCGGTATGCAGATTCAGCTGCATCATGATTTACCTGATAGAACGACTGAGGAGAAATTCTGAAATTCAAACCGCAAAGACAATCATTTATATAATCCCTTCCGCGGATTACTTCAAAATTGTCACCAAGAATTACATTTGTATCTTTTGTATTGTAATTTAGGATAACACCGCTTATTTGAGAAAATTTTTCACATACGCTTTCTGCAAATTCATCAATTTTGACCGGTTTTTTTTCTGTCACAAGACAAAGCATAATATTTTGATTACCGGCGCAATCTTTTCCCGTTCTAAGGTAAATATGACGTATAAATTTCCAATCCTCCCGATCCGCATACCCGCGCACAAACGAAATAATTTCATTCGCCGTATCGGACTGCAGCGCACAGTACTCGCATGGAATAATTTCATGCGAATGTCCGGCATAATATCCTGTTACCGTTTTGCCGTTCTTATCTCTTCCAACAGGAATCTGGATCTTGTTGCGGTATCCGTTGTAACTGCCGGCGCTTACAGTATCAGACACCTCAATATCATATAGACCGTTTTTACGGAGTTCACTTATTACCGTATTTCTTTTCAGCTCAAGCTCAAATTCTCTTGAAATTTCAGTATAAACACAGCTTCCACATCTTTTAAAATGCGGACATCTGCCGTCTGTACGATGTTCTGACGGAGCAGTTAGCCTTTCAATTCGAGCAATACAATAATCAGATGTTTCTTTTATAATCTGTATTTCAGCAGAATCACCTGATACCCCATGCTTCACAAAAACGACTTTGCCGTCAATTCGGGCTACTCCGTTGCCGAGATTATTCATATCCATGATGTCAACATTATAAAAATGATTTTTATTTTTACAGTCTGTCAGATTTTTTGTTATCTTTTTATTCATGATTTGATTTTACCATAAATGGTAGCTATGTATATTAATAATCTGTAAACATATTAACCGTTACTTTTCTAATATACTCTACCATTTATTTTTGTGTGATATTTGATTTTACAACAAATTCAGCCTAATTTATTTGTGCATATTTTTCGGTTGACAAAGGATTCCGTTTATGGTATAATATAAAGCGTCGCATGAGAGTGCATTTTTTATGCGGGAGTGGCGGAACTGGCAGACGCGCACGTTTGAGGGGCGTGTGGTTCATACCATACGGGTTCAAGTCCCGTTTCCCGCACCAAATTTAATAGCTTAAATATCTTTACCGCAGGTAAAGATATTTAAGCTATTTTGTTTTATAGATAAGTTTTCCAAAGTCAAGAAAAAATTGAAAACAAAAATTCTCCCGTCATTTTAAAAATATGACTATCTGTCATGTCATTCCATAATGTAAAAAGATATATCATAAAACGTTCCGACGGTGAATTTACTTTGGAAAAATGAGTGCGAACAGCCGTCTGCAAAGATGTACGTCTCTGCAGATGCGTACATCTCGCTTTCAGCCATAACTAAGATTTTTAACTGTATTAAATTAATATTTTTCTCTTGACAAATATTAATAAAAGATATATAATAATTATAATTAAGGCAATGGAGTCTTAGAGGATAACCCTCCGTGACACTGCTGCCTTTTATTTTTTATTTTTGCAATATACAAATAATTTACATTCATCCCGCTTTCCATCCCAAAAGTATAAAGATTATAAATCTGAAAAAATTTTGCACCGTGTCCGTATGGCACAATATATAATGAAAGGAATGGTCATAATTATGACAAAATATATTTTTGTAACAGGTGGAGTTGTCTCCGGACTCGGAAAAGGAATTACTGCCGCATCTCTCGGACGGCTTTTAAAATCAAGAGGTCTGAAAGTTGCCGCGCAAAAGCTCGATCCCTACATAAATGTTGATCCTGGTACAATGAGTCCCTACCAGCACGGAGAAGTATATGTGACAGAAGACGGTGCGGAAACAGATTTGGATCTCGGACATTACGAACGGTTTATAGATGAAAATCTAAATAAATACTCCAATCTGACAACCGGTAAAGTTTACTGGAACGTTTTAAATAAAGAAAGAAGAGGAGAATATCTCGGTTCAACAGTTCAGGTAATTCCTCATATAACTAACGAAATAAAAGACTTCATATACAGCGTAGGAAGAAAAACCGATGCCGACGTCGTTATTACAGAAATCGGAGGAACTATCGGAGATATCGAATCCCAGCCGTTTTTGGAAGCGGTAAGGCAAATTTCTCTTGAGGCAGGTCATAAAAATAGTCTTTTTGTACACGTTACTCTTGTTCCGTTTCTAAGCGGTTCGGACGAGCACAAATCAAAACCGACTCAGCATTCTGTAAAAGAGCTTCAGGGTATGGGAATAAATCCGGACATAATCGTACTAAGATGCGATAAGCCTCTCGAAGAGTCAATTTTCAAAAAGATTTCTCTCTTTTGCAATGTAAAGCCTGACTGTGTAATTGAAAATATCACACTTCCAATTCTATATGAAGCTCCGCTGATGCTCGAAAAATCAAATATTTCATCTATCGTTTGCCGTGAACTTGAAATTGATGCGCCCGATCCTGATCTTACCGAATGGAGAAGCATGGTTGAGCAGATAAAAAACAGTAAGAAAACCACAAAAATCGGTCTCGTGGGAAAATATGTCCAGCTTCACGACGCATATCTGTCTGTAGCCGAAGCACTGCGTCACGCCGGTTACTCGCTCAACTCTAAAATAGAAATTAAATGGATTGATTCGGAAACACTTACAGAAGAAAAATGCGACAAAAAATTATCCGGTCTTGACGGTATTATAATTCCCGGCGGATTCGGAAACAGAGGAATTGAAGGAATGATTCTTGCTGCACATTTTGCGCGTACAAAACATCTGCCATATCTCGGCATCTGCCTTGGCATGCAGATTGCCGTTATAGAATTTGCACGGTATGCGGCAGGCATCAAGGATGCTGATTCTGGAGAATTCAACGAGCTTTGTAAAAACAAAGTAATTGATTTTATGGACGGGCAAAGCGAAAAAATTGACAAGGGCGGTACTCTCCGTCTCGGAAGCTATCCATGTGTTATAAAGGAAGGCACCACTATGGCAAGATGCTATGGAGAGCATGAAATTTCAGAACGGCACAGACACCGCTATGAATTCAACAACAGCTACAGAGAAGAGTTGGAAAAGGCAGGACTAAAAATAAGCGGTACATCACCGGATAATATGCTTGTTGAAACAGTTGAAATTACAGACTATCCTTTTTATGTAGGTGTACAATATCATCCGGAATTCAAGAGCCGACCCAACAAACCTCATCCCCTGTTCAAAGGTTTTATCGAGGGTGCAATTATGCACGCCGAAAAAAATCGGGAAAAACAATAACTTACCAAATTACATATTAATGCGTTAAATATTAATTATCCCCGGTTATAGAGTCTCGGAAAAAGATTCTATAACCGGGGTAATTTTATGCAACAAAGCCAGATAAAAAGCTTATATGCCAAGTTTTCGGCGAAGCTAAATATATTTTTCTTGAAATACTCGCCAAGCATCGCAAAACATAGAATGATAAGATAAAAATTTATATCTGATACCGGTCAACCATATAATATCTTCATTGCAGTGAATTTTTATATTCTTCTCCCCATGTCCGCATTACATCGAGAATAGGTTTTAAGCTTTCTCCGAGTGGAGTCAGAGAATACTCTACTCTCGGCGGAACCTCGGCATAAACAGCACGGTTTATAAGTCCGCATTTTTCCATATCACGAAGCTGTGCAGTCAAAACCTTCTGAGAAACAGCTCCCAAAGACTTTTTAAGCTCGCCAAAACGCTTCGTACCGTCAAGAAGATCACGAAGAATCAGAACCTTCCATTTATCTCCGATAAGCATTAACGTTGTTTCTACCGGACACGCCGGAAGATCAGTTATACATCTTTGCTCTTTCATTATATTTACTATGCCCTCCCCGCGTGAAAAATGTAAGCTGCGTTTTAAAAATTTCATCATTTTTCACGCAGACACTTATAATTCTTTACGTAATAAGCAAATATTCTAATAATCATCAAATCAAGCTACCAATGCAGATTGTATCATATATCCGATTTTGTGTCAATATTTTCTTTACTTAATAAATTTTATATTTATTAAGTAACAGCCCAAACCCTTGACAACGTCCATTGGTTTCCTCTCGGTTACTTTCCGATAGTATCCCACGGGTAACTACAGCACATTAAAGTGCGTACTTTACAAATATAACTTAATCTATTATAATGCAGACATAAGCTTAAAAGCGGCCGCTGAAAGTTCAAACTAATTTAAAATCTAAAATCGCAAATAATGCAAATACAAATTTTATTTTTATCGAAAGGAAGGCTTACGCACGTAAGCGCAGTTACTGTTATGTACAATAATACTTATAAATCTATTAAACTGAACAAGGGTGAAATAGGCATTTACGACTTTGGTACAATAAAGCTTCATGCTTATAAAACCAACGATTTTATTGACAATGAAGTCTTTATAATTGAGAAGAACGGCAAAAGCGTCATTATTGAATCGCCATGCTTTTTTGACAACAATGAAGAACTTGCAGAATACCTCAAAAACACGGAAGTAAAAGGTATGCTTATATCTTATCACGGTGCAGGTGCGTCCTTTATGCCCAAGGTTCCAAAGTATGCAACAAAAAATGCAGAATATTACTCAACAAACGGAGGCGGCAAAGCGCTCATTGACAATTTTACACATGCGTTTGGAACATGTTTTGATAACTCCGTTCATAAAATTACCAATATTATTGACGAGGGAAAAATAATAATCGGCGGTATAGAATTCATTATAAATCAAACAGAAGAAGCTTTTGATATAGTCATCCCTGAAATTAACTCGGTCTATACCCACATGCTCGGTCATGACTGCCATTCTATTGTAGCCGGTGTCAATCATGCGGACGCAATAATCACACAGCTCCGCGGTTATATTTCAAATGGATATAATCTTATTCTTACTTCCCATTATACACCCGAAGATTTGAAGGACGCGGAAACCAAAATCTCTTATCTCGAAAATCTGAAAACAATTGCAACCGGATGCTCAGATGCAGACAGCTTTAAATCCGAAGTTCAAAAACAATACCCTGAATACAGCGGAGAAAATTATCTCGCAATGACAGCCGGATTTTTCTTTTCATAAATTAAAGAATCACTGTATAATATCAAAAAAACTAAACCGGCAATATTAATATCAGATAAGAATGCCGCTGATATATTGAGAAAGGCATATTATTTAAAATGACGCAGAAAGACAGAAGAATTCTTTTAATCTTGGAGTTGATAAAGGAACGTCCGGAATACAGCGGTATTATTATTCCGGAAAATGAGCAAAAGCAAAAAAAATTACTTCGGTCACTGTTTAATACACGTGAGCCCAATCCTGTAAGCGATAAATTCATTGAATTGCAAAACGCTTATCTTCAGGAGGAAGTAAGACAAAGAGGTATAAAGACTCTTTCTGACTTAACACCTGTTAGAAAAGGAATTTATCTTTGGCAGGGAGACATTACAACTTTAAAGATCGACTCAATTGTGAATGCTGCGAACAAAAGTCTGTTAGGCTGCTTCATTCCATGTCACTACTGCGTCGATAATATAATTCACAGTATCAGCGGCGTTCAGCTTCGACTGGCCTGCAATAAAATTATGGCTGAACAAGGATATGACGAACCGCCAGGCAAAGCCAAAATTACTCCCGCATTCAACCTGCCTTGTCGTTATGTCATTCACACTGTTGGTCCTATTGTATCTGGAAAGCTGACAGAAAAGCATTGTACGCAATTAGCTGAATGCTATAAATCTTGCTTAAAGCTTGCTTCGGAAAATCAATTGGAAAGTATTGCATTCTGCTGTATCTCAACCGGAGAATTTCATTTTCCTCAAAAAAAGGCAGCCGAGATCGCAATACAAACCGTTACCAATTTTGTAAAAACAAATAACCGAATAAAGGTGATTTTTAATGTATTCAAACAAAAGGACTACGACATATACAAACAAATTCTCGGATAATATAGATTATATAAAAGAACTTATAATTGAATCCGAAGCAATAATTATAGGCGCCGGAGCAGGACTTTCCGCCGCCGCAGGCCTTACCTATTCAGGGAAACGGTTTGAAAATAACTTTTCTGACTTCATTGAAAAATATCATTTTTCTGACATGTATTCCGGAGGATTTTATCCGTTTGAAAGCTTGCCGGAATTTTGGGCTTACTGGTCGAGATATGTATTCATTAACCGATATGCAGAAACGACTAACGGATTGTACAAAGTTCTGCTTGAAAAAGTTAAAAACAAAAATTATTTTGTACTTACGACAAACGTCGATCATCAATTTCAGAAAGCCGGCTTTGATAAGCAAAGATTATTTTATACACAGGGCGACTATGGTTTATTTCAATGTAGCCAGCCATGTCACAATTCTACATATGATAACGAAGATATTATCCGCAAGATGGTAATATACCAAAAAGACATGAGAATACCTCAAAAACTTATTCCTCTGTGTCCTAAATGCGGCAAACCAATGTCAATGAATCTAAGATCCGACGAAAAGTTTGTTCAGGATTCAGGTTGGTACTCCGCGTCAGACCGCTATTCAGAGTTTCTGAACAAAAACAATAACTCAAGAGCTGTGTTTCTTGAATTAGGAGTTGGTATGAACACCCCCGGAATAATTAAATACAGCTTTTGGAATATGGCTCATAAATGGCCACGTGCAGTCTATATATGCATAAATCTGAATAAATCGAATGCGCTCGGTGAAACGATAAAGTACGGAAAAAACTTTATATTCATAAACGAAGATATCGGAAAAGTGGTTAATCAGTTATGAAACGAGCTGAAAATTTAACATCCCTATATCGACTTTAATCATACAAAAACCTCCGAGGGAATAAATATTCCCTCGGAGGTTAGTTTTTATCAATAAAAGGCATGACTCCGTAATTAAAGTACCGACTGTAAGCTTACCACCAGAAAACGCGAACGAAATCCGCCGTATGCAAAGACGAGCATCTTACAGATGTAAAAGACTGGCATTTAATTATACTCAGCCGCCGATATATGTCGTATACTGATTAGTAATAGATGCGGTATTGCATACATCAAGTGCCTGACTTACATATTCGTTTTCTGCCAAGCGTTCGGTAAGTGCCTCAAGGTAATCCGCCATTGACATAGAAGCTCCTGTATCCGGATCTGTTCCGCTGTAGTTATTTATATCATTCATACACTTAGCATAAAGCTCGTAAAGTCCGGCAAGCATATCCGCGACAGGCATATATACCTTAGGTTCGGTTATTTCAGGAGTATTTGTCGTTACATCTCCTGTTTCGTCTTCATCATCGTCATCCGAAGATGTTTCAACTGCAACATACTCCGGCTCCATTGTAATATCAATTGTAAAGTTAGAATAAGGAAGAAGTACAGATGCAAGATTCTGAGATTTTGCAGCCGCCCAGTTGTCGGCAGCAATAGAAACTTCAAACTCAGAAGCATCGGAAGTCAGACTCCTCTTATACTGATTTCCGGCATAATCCGGATTCATTCTGTAATAATTTTCTCCGCTGTCCTCTTTGCTCAAAAGCTCAACAAAATCACTGCTGTCACGTTTTATATAGTTTACATTTTCTACACCATAGGCGAGAAGATTCACGACATCCGGTTCTGTAGTTAAAAGACTGATAATCTCCATGCTTCTGGAAACATCCACCGAATATGCACTTACACCATACATACTCTTGCATACATCATCCATTGTATAAGTTGGCGCTTTTACAACGCTTACATAGTAATCATCCTCATACTTTTGCATATCAGCATACGATCCGCTGAGAAAAGCTGTTGCAACCGTACGGTCTGAATAATCGTTCATTTCTCCGTAAACTATAGAATCTTTATACTCATTTTTCATGCAGAGAATACTTTGATAAGTAGGAATACCGAATACAATTTCCGGAGGATAAGAGGTTATTGTTGTCGACATTGGAACTGTAACATATGTTCCGAGCAAGCCCTCTTCTCCTGTCGCATAATCTATCGTGCATTCTGGATCGTTTAGCATAAGAACTGTTCCGCCGCCCTCGCCGGATGCAACACTACTTATAAATCCCGAATCATAAAGATCGGCAGCCGTTTCAAGAGAAGAAGCAGAATAGCCGTATTTCGACGCTACCGCTTTATTTACAAGCATAAATGTATACTCTCCGACCATATGGTTATTGGGAATCGCATATGTATGCCCGTTCACACTTGCAGAATTCAAAAGCGAAGGATAAATATAGTTGTTAAGTTTCTTTGAATTTCCCGACAGCTCACCTTCAAGAGCAGAAAGAACTCCTTTATCTATAAGATCCGTATAGAGTTCAGCACTGTTGATAAGAAAAATATCCATCTGTCCGTCTATTTCATCAGGATAAACTGTATCGGCAATTCCGTATTCGTTAATCTGAGTCTCATCAGCCTTTACATTGGCAGCCCCGGTTTCATCTCCGGTCCCTGCCGCGGCAGTTGTCTCGGTTTTTGATGCGACAGAATATCCTGCCGTCCTTGCCGCTTTTCTTGCTACTTCTGCAGCATCCTTAAGCCGCTGTTGTAGATCCATATCTGCCTGAATTTCATTGATTTTGTCATTCAAAACCTTTTCATATTCAGATGCAGTATAGAACTTTAGTATCACATGCGTATTAAGCGTATTCTCAGTTATATCATTGAGCGCATTCTGAACCGCTTTGACCGCAGTTTCGGTTGTGCCATCCTCAACAATTGAATATAGAGTAAGTGTAATCGCGCTCGCTTTAGTCTGTTCCACAGTTAACGTTTCATCTGTATCAGAACAGCCTGTTAAGAAAACCGGAACAAGAATGAACGCGCACACAAGCATACTGAGCAATCTCTTTTTCATTAGGGGTATCCTCCTATAGTATAACAGAAAAAATAAACAAGAACCGCCAACCGGTTTACTCTGTTTATAATAACACATTATTATTTTACACCTGTTATTTTATTATGTCAAGATGAAAATAATTAACGATTTTTGTCATAACTTTTCCCGGAATCAATCAAGATAATCCTTCAGTCTCTTTGACCGGCTCGGATGGCGAAGCTTGCGAAGTGCTTTGGCCTCAATCTGGCGTATTCGCTCCCGTGTAATATTAAAGACCTTTCCAACCTCTTCAAGCGTTCTGGTCCTTCCGTCATCAAGACCGAAACGAAGCTTCAAAACATGCTCTTCACGAGGAGTCAAGGTATGCAGAACTTCATTGAGCTGCTCTCTGAGAAGCGTATAGGACGCAGCTTCCGCAGGAGCCGGAGAATCCACATCTTCTATAAAATCTCCAAGGTGACTGTCCTCTTCTTCGCCTATCGGAGTTTCAAGTGAAACCGGATCAAGCGAAATTTTCATAATTTCCCTTACCTTATCAGGATTTATGTTCATCATTTCTGCAATTTCATCCGGTGTAGCTTCACGTCCATGATCCTGAAGATACTGACGGTTAAGTCTCGATACCTTGTGAATAGTTTCAACCATGTGAACGGGAATACGAATAGTTCTTGCCTGGTCGGCGATAGCACGGGTAATTGCCTGGCGAATCCACCATGTTGCATACGTGGAAAATTTATATCCCTTATGATAATCAAACTTATCAACAGCCTTCATAAGTCCGAGATTTCCCTCCTGAATCAAATCCAGGAAAAACATCCCTTTTCCGACATAACGCTTTGCTATACTTACAACAAGCCTGAGATTAGCCTCTACAAGCTCTGATTTTGCCTGAACATCTCCCGCCGCCATGCGTTCTGCAAGCGCGTGTTCCTTTTCAGCGTCCAAAAGCGGAACTTTACCGATTTCCTTCAAATACATGCGCACCGGATCGTCAATTGCCAGTCCCTCCTGGACAAGCATCTTTTCCATATCCTCAGCGCTTTCATAACGCTCTACTTCACTTTCTATTTCTTCAAGATCCGGAGAATTTATATAATCAGTAACTTCAATTCCAAGACTGTCAAGATTTTCGTAGAGTTTATCAATCTGCTCTATATCATAATCATCATCACCAAGAATTTCCATAATCTCGCCGTGAGATATAGAGCCCTTTGCTTTTCCCTTTTCAATCAGTATCTGAAACTTGTCCTTTTTCACAGCTCCGTCCGAATCATCCTTCGCTTCGTCAGACCGTGTATCTTTTGAAGACCCGTCATCCTCGGCTTTTTTCTCTGCTTCGCGTTTAACGGTAAATCCACTTCCGGCAGAAACACTTCCGGCGGCAATTTCGGCAATCTCGCTTATATTTATAATGCGGTCAAGAGAATTCATATAATCGGTAGAGTCCAAAACTTCCTTTACAGTCTGATCGTCATCATAAAATTCATCCATGCCATCCGATTCCATACAATTTTCCGACATATCAGTTTCGTCATACTCATAAAATTCATCGCCGTTATCCCCATCAAAAGAGTCTGAATCAACCTGACTCATTGTATCATCATATTCATTGTCAATATCCATTTCGCCTTCAGACTCCATTTCATTTCCGCAGTCAAAATCCATTTCATTTTCTGCCATGTCTTTTTTCATTTATAATATCCTCCAATGATTTATCGTTTATGTGCGCGAGACGAAGTCTGTCAATGCACTTCTTTAAAAGCTCCTCGCCGTTATTGCCAAGATTTATTCTCGATTGCCTCATAAAGGCGATTCGGCTCATCTCATCGGGATTAAATTTCTCCGAAAGCATTCCCCAGTCAAAACCGTCCGATTTTTGATAAAGCTCAAGAATCTCTTCATAAACCTTGCGTCCGAAAGAAGTCACAAAATCCTCAGGTTTTAATTCAAGAACCTCAGACGCGTATTTAATCTGTTCCGGCAGCAAAAGCATAATTCCAATAATAGCTTCTTCCGCCGAGGAAGCGCTTCTATTTTTGATACGGTCAGGATTGACTCTGTCTCCGTATCCCACCGTGTTTCTCACAAGCTCAGTCTGCTTATCCGATTTTTCCTTTTTGGAATTTAATCTTCTCAGCCTTTCAATATCCGATCTCAGGTTATCGGCGGATATTCCGAGCTTTTCTGACGCTCTCACTATATATACTTCCCGTTCTACCGCAGACAGAACACCGGAAATATATTCTGCAGTCTCGGATGATGCTTTAATTCGTTCAGAATCCATATTAATATTATATTTTTTAATAATATTTCCAAACACATAATCAAACTGGGTAAGACTTTCCGTACACAGTCTCCGGAATCTTTCCGCTCCAAATTTTCTTATATACTCGTCGGGATCTTTGGCGCCGGTCATCTGCAGTATCCGGCAGTCTATACCCGCCTCTCCGAGAAGGCGGAATGCCTTTTTTGCAGCGGACTGCCCGGCGGAATCATTGTCATAGGATATCAGAACACGATCTGTATATCTGCGCATAATTCTTGCCTGCTCAGGCGTTATGGCAGTACCGAGTGTGGCAACAGCCTGACCAAAACCGGCTTCGTGCAGGGCAATTACATCCATATATCCCTCACACAAAATAAAGCCTTCTCCGCAGTGGTTTTTTGCAAAATTAAGCGCAAACAAATTTTTTCTTTTCTGAAACGCCGGCGTATCCGAAGTATTCAAATATTTCGGAAGAGAACCGTCCGTAACCCGCCCCCCAAAAGCAATCACTGCACCGGCTGTATCAATAACCGGAAAAATTATACGTCCGCGGAAATAATCATACGGCTTACCGGATCTTTTGCTGATACCGCATAAAAATCCAGCAATCAGCTCATTATCATTATATCCAAGTTTCCGCATGTGATTGTAAAGCGCATGCGGTTCATCAGGAGAAAATCCAAGTCCGAATCTTTTAACGGCAGCGCCGCTCAAGCCGCGCTCTGTAAGATACGCTATTGCTTCGGGAGTGCGAAGAAGCTGTTCATGAAAAAACTTGGCTGCGTCCCGGTTCATTTCCTTTATCCTGATTCGGTTCACTCCGTTTTTTTCAGTTATCCCGTTTTCGGGCAGCTTTATTCCGGCACGCTCGGCAAGAAACTCGATAGCTGCTGGATACTCCAAATTTTCCATTCTCATGATAAAGCTTATAACGTCGCCCCCTGCTCCGCAGCCAAAACAATGAAAAAAGCCTTTTTCCGGAACAACATGAAAGGAAGGAGTTTTTTCGCTGTGAAACGGACAAAGTCCAACAAGGCCTGAACCCGCACGCTTCAAAGTTACATAAGCCGACACGACATCCTGCAGGTCATTACGATATTTAATTTCCTCGACGACCGCGCTGTCGTACAAAAGTCATCACCGCTTTCTGTATTTCTTAAATACAAATAATTTCTGTATCTGTAAAATTCGGCTTGCCAAGAGCTAATGAGCTTCTTTGTCAAAATTCCACGCTTCGGGTATAAATAGCTCGCGAAAGGTATAAATAGCATATCTGTCCGTCATTCCGGAAATATAGTCGCAGACCGCTCTCCCAACAGATTCCTTTTCCGCTATAGCCTGCATATCCTGCGGGAGCTCTTCAGGTCTATTTACAAAATAATTGTATAGCTGTTCAAGCATCGCTGCGGCGCGTCCCTCTTCTTCCTTGGCGGCTGAATTAGAATACACATGCTCGAAAAGAAAACTGTGAAGCTCCTCCATAGCCGCTGCAATTTCCGGCTCCAGGAGTATCGCACCGCTTCCTCCGTTTTTCTCCGCATTTATAATCACTTCTTCGCTTGCTGCAATAACAGAGCGTACCATGCGGTCAATACGTTTTCCGTGCGTTTCACCGAGAATTTCACGCAAATTTAAAGGAATATCCGATATATTAAGAATACCTGCCCGGCAGGCGTCGTCAATGTCGTGATTTATGTAGGCTATACGGTCTGCAATTCTTACAACCCGGCCCTCAAGAGTTTTAGCAACTCCGCAGGTATGATTCAGAATTCCGTCTCTTACCGCTTCAGTCAGATTCAGCGGTTCAAGCACTTCGACAACTCGGATGCTCTGCCTGTAATGAGTAAAATTACTGTCAAAACAGCTTTGAAGCACACGCTCTCCGGCATGGCCGAACGGCGTGTGTCCCAAATCATGCCCCAAGCCAATGGCTTCACACAAATCCTCATTGAGTCTGAGAGCTCTCGCAATCGTCCTTGCGATTTGAGTGACTTCCATAGTATGGGTAAGTCTGGTACGGTAATGGTCAGGCTCCGGAGCTAAAAACACCTGCGTTTTTCCCATAAGTCTACGAAATGCTTTCGAATGAATAATTCTGTCCCGGTCCCTCTGAAAATCGCCGCGTAAATTGCATTCGCTTATTCCGAAACATCTTCCCCCTGAGTTCTCAGAAAGACACGCACACGACGAAAGAGAGCTTCTTTCCTTTTCGTATAAAAGTGAAACATAATCCATGTATGATCCTCGTTGCGGTAAACCGCCGTCAATCTAACACCTTATCTGATACATTAATAAAATAAAAATTTACTGTATAATATAATATACGCATTTTTTTCAAATATACTTTTTATTTTCTGACAATAACGCAAAATATTTAAATTTTGTTTTATGTTTACTTTTGAAAACATAATTATCTTAAATCCGCGACCGTAAAGTACATATTTCGCAAAAATTAAATGATTAAAGCGGTACGCTTAAAAGTCAAAGCGCGTTCCGGTTATATCAATTTTTGCTCTTCCTGACGTTACATCTTTTATTTTATCTCTTGCGGTATCATAGCCGCTTGTCATAACGGCAAGAGAAAGACAGACAGAATCCTCGAAAACAGTCTTGTCCTCGCGTATGCCAAGACGGGAAAACTCGCTTATTATCTTCTGATAGTCAGAATAATTACAAATTACGCAAAACTCAGTAAAACTTGTATATCTGACGATTCCGGCTTTCTTTACCGCCTCTGATGCAGCCGTAGTATACGCTCTCAAAAGTCCCGGAGCGCCGAGAAGAATTCCTCCGAAATACCGGGTAACCGTGATAACAGCGTCCGTAAATCCGCCCTTTTGAATAACACCGAGTATCGGAATTCCAGCCGTACCCTGAGGCTCTCCGTCATCCGAATAACGCGTCGCATTTTCCGATGAAATTAAATATGCATACGCCGTATGTCTTGCGTCGCTGTATTCGGTCTTTATCTTTTTAACAAACTCACAGGCTTCCGATGAGCTTTTAACGGGAGCCGCACAAGCAATAAAAACTGATTTGCGCTCCGAATACTCGGCTTTCCCACTGCCTCCAAGAGTAATATATTCTTCTGAAAAAGAATTATCTCCCGGCAAATCTAAAGCGCCATTTCTTTTCTTTACCGACATAAAAAAATCCCCGATCAGTTATCTGTAAGATATTCCGCATACTGTCCTTTCGTTTTGGCATCGACCACTGCGATGACAGCGGCGCCTTCAGATCCGTAATCAACCGACTCGACCGATGCACAGCTGTAGAGGGAGGAAAGTACTCCAAGCTCTGTATTCGGAATAAGAAAAGTTTCCCTTGTTCTTCCTGACAAGACAATTTCAGATATTCGTCTGATAAGCTTATCTATCCCCATACCGGTACGTGCAGATATATATACAGCATCGTCAGAATTGATTCCGCATTCCGATAAAATCAAACTGTCTCCGATTATATCCGCCTTGTTAAAAACATAAATTACAGGCTTCTCGTCAGCACCAAGATCGGAAAGCATCTTTTTAGTTACATCAAGCTGATGCGGGCATTCGGGATCCGAAATATCGGCAACTGCAAGAACAGCATCTGCAACGGTAATTTCCTCAAGCGTCGAATAAAAAGCTTTTATCAGGTGATGAGGCAGACGCCTGATAAAACCAACCGTATCTGTCAGAAGAATATTCGTGCCGTCCGGAAGCTCGTATTTTCTTGTTGTAGGATCAAGCGTAGCAAACAGCTTGTCCTCGGCAAGAATTCCGGCGTCTGTAAGATAATTCAGCAGCGTCGATTTTCCTGCGTTTGTATAACCTGCGATCGCGACAGTAAAAATGCCGGATCTTTTCCGCTGGCCGCGGCGGATATTACGCTCGCTTTCAAGATCGGAAAGCTGTGCCCGGAGAGCTGAAATGCGTCTGCGTATTCTGCGACGGTCAGTCTCAAGCTTAGTCTCTCCCGGCCCTCTCATTGCAATATTTCCGCCCCCCTGTCTCGAGAGCGAAATTCCTTTTCCACTCAGCCTCGGTGCGGAATACTGCAGTTGAGCAAGCTCTACCTGAAGTTTTCCTTCATCGGTCATTGCATGAAGAGCAAAAATATCAAGAATTAACATACTTCGATCTATTACCGTTATATCTCCGCCAAGATCATCCTCAATATTTTTAATCTGAGCAGGTGACAGCTCGGAATCAAAAACCACAAGAGACACTTCTCCGGCTTCACATAACCCCTTTAGCTCCGCAACCTTCCCGCTTCCGATATAAGTACGTGGATCCGGTTTTTCACGGGGCTGTACCAATCTTGCATAAACAATACCGCCGGAAGTTTCCAGCAACCGTTCAAGCTCATCAAGCAAAGATTCGGTATCGCCGCTTCCGTCATCAATTCCCACAAGCACGGCATATGTGTTTTCACCTTCCGGCTTTTCAAAAATATCCTTAACATCATTCCCGTACATTCTTCTCTCCCCGCCCTTCCGGCACACATAAAACAAAGAGCGGAAACGCACAATCACATGCTGTACGAAATCCGCTCGTCTGTTTGTTAATACATTTGCAGTCTGACTTTATTTTATGGTGAGAAATGAATTCCGCATAAATCAGGCAGCTGCCCTTATCACATGCCTGTTTGCTTTATTTACCGGCTGCTTCAAGACGCTTCTTGAATTTGTCGAGACGACCGCCGGCATCGACGAATTTCTGCTTACCCGTAAAAAACGGATGGCATTTGGAGCATATATCAACATGCATGTCCCCTGACGTGCTTTTTGTTTTAACTTCAGCACCGCAAGCACACTTGATCACTGCGTCCTTGTACTCCGGATGGATACCTTTCTTCACGTCCTCACACCTCACATTCAATTCAATTAATATAAATAACGCGTCCGCACAGACACGTCAAAATACATTTTATTATATCATATATTATTGCGGATTGCAATAGGTTTTAAATATTTTTTATCATATTCCGCCCGAAATTTTCAGTGACTGACCGCGAATAAACGCGCAAAGAGATTTCACCTGACTGTCGGTCAAACACTTATTATTCATAAATGCATGTATATATTTAATTGAAGACTCGGCCGAAAAAACCCGCTTAAGGCGGTTTTTAAACCTGACATCTTCATATGTAAACACAACGATTCCTTTAATCGGAACTTTAAAGCCGCGTCCTCGTATTACTCTGTCCAGCGCCCTTGTCCGTTTTGAATTTAATTCAATAGGATTATTAAATTGGACAATCCTGTTTCCGTTAAACTGCCGCCAATCACCGCGCATCGGATCCTCAATAAATCCACGCATATGTTTTTCTTCCGCGATCAATACCCCGCCGCTTCCGATAATAACTAAAGGAACACACATAATTCCGGATTCGGTGCTGTCCACATACCGGATATATATGTTCCTCAAAACACAGCATTTTCTTCCAAGCGCCAATGAAAACAGTGAAAACAAAAAACCGTCCCTGCCTCTTTCGCCGGAGAGAAGCGTTTTTGTTTTTCTTCTCCTGACTATATAGAAAACAAGGCGAACCGACAAAGCAATCATCAATACAGAGATGAAAAATGACAGTATTATTAAAATAATATTCATAGCATATGAAATCTCATCTTCGCAATCAGATTACAGAAAGACTTCATCAGTTTGAAGTCAATCCGTCAACATAGTGTACAAGATCACCGACTGTTATAAAAGTACGTATATCCTCATCCTTGATTTCGATTCCAAAATCGTTTTCACATCTCATCACAAGATCGGCAAGTTCAAGAGAGTTAATTCCAAGTTCGGCGAGCTCCGACTGCTCTGTAATATCTCCGCTGATCTGAAGTTCATCCGCAAGAATTGCTTTTATTTTATCAAACATAATAATCCCCCATACTATCCAATATGACAGTTAAAATAATCCGCAAAAATACCGGGCAGCCTGTACACAAAGGCACAGGCAGCCAAAAATTTATCGTCCTAATATTTTTTATTTCACAGTAAACCGTTTTATTTTACGAGTTGTAGTCTTTTCAAACTCTTCATGACGAAGCTCTATATCTCTAACCTGTTTGTAAACAGGCAAAGTACGGTTAATATCATTTATAGAAGCCTTCAGCAGCTTCATAATTTCCTCATCACTCTTGTCCTTAAGCTGTTCATTATCCGGATCGGGATAAATCAAAGCAGTGATTACAGGCTCTCCGGCAGATTTTTTCCTGCCGACGACAACGCATTCCCCGACATAAGGACATGCCGTAAGATGCTCTTCAATTTCCTCCGGAAATATATTTTTACCGTTAGACAAAATAATAATATTCTTTTTCCTGCCCGTAATATATATATATCCATCGTCGTCAATATATCCGATATCTCCTGTACGGAACCATCCGTCTTCGGTAAACACCTCTTTAGTGGATTCTTCATCATTGTAATATCCGAGCATGACGTTTTTTCCGCGTACCTGAATTTCTCCGGTATCTTCGCCGGATGACTTGTCAATACGCACCTCACAGTCCTCTACCGCCTGTCCCACAGAACGGTAACGTACCTTTTCATGTCTGTTTACAGCAACAAGAGGAGAACATTCCGTGATACCATATCCCTCACATATTTCAATTCCAAAAGACTTAAAGTCCCAAACGAGACGCGGAGAAAGAGGGGCCCCTCCGCAAATTATATAGCGAAGATTTCCTCCGAGCCCATTAATAATTTCCGAGAACAGCACGCGTCTGACATCAATTCCTATCTTCAAAAGTCCGTTTGACACCGTCATCAGGGCTTTAACCTTAGAATGCATTCCCTTTTTATCAATCTCCGACCATATTTTTTTATGAATCGTCTCAACATACAGAGGCACCACTATAAGCGAATCCGGCTTAAAATTCATTATTGACCGCATAGTATTTTTCAGACTGTCATTAATGTATGTTGTCGCGCCGAGATTGGAAGCTGCAAGATGGCTGCACGTCAGCTCATAGCTATGATGCATCGGAAGTACGTCTACGAAGGTATTAACCTCCGTAAAAACCGTGTCCTGGCATGAAGCGTTTGTCGACGCAACAAGATTTGCATGCGTCAGCATAACACCCTTGCTCGTACCTGTCGTTCCTGATGTGAAGAGAAGTGCACTCATCTTATTCATATCTTTTTTGCAGTCAAAATCAAGATAGCTGCGGTTTCCGTCCTGCAGCGCCTTTTTTCCTGTTTCAATCACCTTACTGTAAGGTAAAATCTTTCCGCACTCGCTTGCTTCAGTCTTCTCCGCTATCGGAACAAAGTACTTTATTTTAGGAAGACGATCAGAATATGATGCAAGCCTGTTGTTAAAAGATTCTGTATAGAATACCGCTTCAGCTCCGCTGAGATTCAAAAAATTTACGATTTCGTCATCGGCAAGATCTTTGTCGAGAGGAACGATTACCCCACCGCCCGTAACAGCCGATATATATACCGTCATATACTCCGGACAGCTGTCTCCGATTACACTGACTGTTTGTCCCATAAGTCCAAGCTCGGAAAATGCCGTACCGACGCAATAAAGCATTTCTTTATTATCGTTATATGTAAATTTATGTTCTTCTTTATATCTTTTGTACTGATACAAAACCTTGTCACCGTAGTATTCAGCACTGGTTTCAACCAAATTTCGCAAGTCGGTAACAATCTTTTTATTGTGTTCCTGATGTTTCTGCTCTGAATTAAACATTAAAACTACCAATACCTTTTCGAAGCAAAGGCACCTTTCTTAACACAAAAAATTTAACGTTTGAATTTACCGCTTTACACTGTAAAACTTCCGCAGTGTATTACGACAAAGGCATAAAAATAGGCATGTACTGCCTACAGGTACAATCCCATAAGACTCCATTTTATTTTTTTATTATTGACAATTATACAATACATATTATTCTTTGTCAAGTTTTTTCTTGCGCCAAAAGCAACGTGACTATACTGCAATATTAATAAACTTCCGTCCGTTAAAAAAATAAAATCAGATCACCTGCACATACTTTTTCATGTTTTACAATTTGTATACAATAAGATATGCTATTAAAATCATTTATAAGCATAGAAAGTAAAAAACAAAATAAACGGCAGACAAAATACGTCGGTATTCTATCCAACCGTTAATTTTTATAAGCTTGTTTTATTCTATAAATTACATGCGTGACTCAATCATACTAATTACCGTACCTTTTTTGCATCTGTGCATATCGAATAAACATGAAAAAAGTATACTAAGTTAGCAGATATCAGCGTTTTTTTCCGCTATTAACCTTTTATAAAATCAGAAATATCATTCGGATATACGGCAACATCTCCGATCATCGCGTCATTATATGAACCATCTCCACCGTATTCACGAAATTCCTTCTCGACGACACTCCAGAAAAAATAATACATTTTATAGATATGCCCATATGTAATACCGCATGTCTCTGCAAAATCATATTGAGAATCTGTCAAAGAAAAAGTCACATCAGGCATTAATTTATTCTTATTTCAAGATTCTGAATACGATACGCCAAGCGTTTTCAATTCGTAGTCTCCTTCAATTCCCGATATATTCGGCTCGTACGATCTGCCGTTTTTCACGCTCCAGAAACGGGTTATATTCCTTGATTATAACATCAACACGTTCTTATTTATTACTTACATATTTTCCACCTCTCTTATATAACTTTAACTGCAATAAAATAAAGCTTCTATTACTTCAAATATATTTGCTGAAGGTCTATATTTTAAAATACTTTTAACATTTCCTATAATACTGTAACCGTTATAGGTCATTGATCTTACCGTTTGCAAACATTCGATTTCAAAAACTCCATCATTATCAACATCCTTAGGTTTAAATTCAAAAAAACAGCTACATTCGATTATATCCTTGTTAGATACAACACTTCCTTCCTCGGTATAATATCCTTCCAACCATTCTTTTTTTGTACTAAAATCTAATATTTCAGAATAATTCGTATATCGATTTAATATTTCAACTAAGTAATTATCTCTTAATAAACTATAATATCCGGTATCAAAACTTCCTACATAATTACCATATGAATCAAAAGTTCGATAATCAAAAATTTCCAAGATGTCTTCACCGAGAACTTTGAATATTCGTGAAGAATATTGCCCTGCGCCGCCAAGCTCATCAACTAATTGCTGAACAACAATTTCTTCTAATCCATCTCCATCTACATCACACAAGTATAAGGATTCATCCAAGCTATAATTACCAAAATCCCAAAACAATACTCCCTCATTTATTTCCACAGCTAAATATGAATCATGGATAGTTTTGTCGTCAGAGTGATAATCAGCAAGTATATATACAGGTCTGTGCAATCCGTTTTCATTTGTTGTAACTCCCAATTCCTTGTATATGACCGTAAGTCCATACACACCATTTTCCGATATATCCAATACCATCCCTACGTCCGCATCCAAAGATAACCCGGAAATCATTCTTCTGTTTAAATATTGATGTGTAAATTGTTTTATAGTGTCAGAATTATTACTAAAACTTTCATCAAAACAGGTATAATCGAAAGACTGGGTACTAATTGACGGATCGATATATGATCTTGAATGGCATGAAAACAGATTTACAGACAAAAAAATCACCAAAATTGTCAGAACTAATTTCATTTCTTCCCTCTCAATAATCAATGTAAAACATATTACCACCTAAAATTACGACTTCCGGTTTGTTTTTTTTCCTCTCTTTTTACAGGATCGCCATGTTTCAGTGAGTAAAAATATAAATATTCTGTTGACAATAATGAATTTATTGTAAATCCACCATTTGATCCATATACTAATTGACCTGCTAACAACATTGCATTATCCCACATAATTGCATTATAATTTCCACTCTCATAAGCTTTTTTTCCATTATCATACCCGACAAATTGGTTAGGCTGTAAACATACCAGAACTATCTCATTAGGAAACTCTTGGGATTCCACACGATTATTTATAACTGTTGCAACCGCCGATTGCCCCTCTCTCCAATCATTCGGATACTCATATATTCCACCGCTCTCGCCATAAATAGTTTGAGCAACAGTTAATTGAGTTTGATAATTTTTTTCGCCTCTTGTTGAAGTTGTTCTTCATACTCTGAACAAGTAAACAAATGTCCAGCTGTTCCGGTATATTTCTGACCGCAAGGCCACGGATCATCTCCTCCACATGCGTATGTTATCATGCATTCTCCCGTAGGATCACAATACATCGCCGAATTATTATTACAATAAGTAAACACATTGTATGAAAGGAATCCCCCTCCGGTTGAAACATACCCGTCCGCATTGATGAATCTCCTTATCTGCGGATTGTAATATCTGCTGCCGCAGTAGTAAAGCTTAGTCTCACTGTCATAGATGTCCTCAGTGCTGCACAACCTCATTTCCCTCAGTCTGTACACACCGTATCAGTCTTCCCAAAGTATCATACTCATATTTGTACGCCGCAGGCTCTTTGCCCGGCTGAGTCACCCTTGCTCTCGCTATATTTCCGAGATAATCGTAATCATACGTTACAGTCGTCAATGTATCCTGATATTTTACGGTCTTTACACGATTTTGATTGTCATAGGTATAGCTTACATAGCTTCCGTTTCCGTATGTCATTTTACTCTGACTATGCGTCGCTGCGTCATACAGATACTTTAAGTTCGAATTTTTTATATTATTATACCTATAATGTTACCATTTTTCATTTCCGCTGTCAAACTTTTTTTCTTCTTTTATCTCAATATGTGCTATAGCCACTCCCATAATATAAAATGTGATCCAATATAAAACACTATAAAACATACTGTTTACCGTACATATTTGATATAATATTATTCTGGGAATATTAACTATAACACAAGCTAACATCATCTTCGTGATACCCTTAAAAAAACTTGACGTAGAATTATGGTTAACAATACATATCTGTATCCATCTGAAAAAATATATCATATTTACTATCGGTATAAATTTTATAATATTAGCATAATTTCTAATCATCGATATTAACTCCTTAATCCCATGAAATTAAAATTTCCATTCCCAAAAAAGCTGCACCTTTTACTGAAAAAGATCCGGAATTATAATTAATACCTCCTCCTATTGCGCAAACCTCAGCACCGATACCAATTGAAATACTTCCTATACTGAATTCTACACTTGGACTATACACACTCGCCATTGCCCCTAACTGTATATCACCTTCGCTAAATTTAATTCCGGCTTCTGCGTGACCGAAATCTAATAGTGATATGTCACAATACTCATACTCCCATCCACCAGTCATAAAATCAGCCTCAATTCCACCTATTCCAACACTACATTCCTCCAAGTCAAATGACGGCTTAGATAGTTCAACTGCTAATATTTGTTCATGAAAATCATTTTTACTATCATACCGATGATTATCATGTAAAGCAAAACTAATATCATCATTTGGACTTTCAGTTATCTCTGTGGAAACGGAAATGTTCACGAGATATATACTAAAGGTATTAAATTTACTAGACATAAAACAATTTGGATTACCACAATCCTCTTTACCACTTTTTAATGCATAATTTACTTTGCAGCTTCCGACAGGATCAATGTTAATTACTGGATTATTTGCGCAGTAGGTAAACATATTATATCCCATAAATCCATCGCCGGTTGAAACATATCCGTCCGCATTGATGAATCTCCTTATCTGCGGATCGTAATATCTGCTGCCGCAGTAGTAAAGCTTAGTCTCACTGTCATAGAAATATCCCCTGTAACGTATCGGATTTGCATACGCTATATGACTGGTATCGCTTATCTCGTCTCCATTTTCGTCGGTTACTGCAAACAGCTTGCCCCACACATCATAGCTATAGCATGCGATTATCCTGTTGCTTTCGTCCGAAAGCTGCAGCACATCTCCCTGAAGACTGGTTATATAATGGTATCTCTTTGTAGCCGCTCCGTTAACATATGCGTCGAATGCATACGGCGCGCCGCTCTCGTCGTAGTAGAACACATATCTGTCCGTCCGCGTAGAACCCGTATAGCTGCGCTTCATCTCCACGACCTTATTTCCGTCCAGACGGTAGCTGTCCGTATATTTACCTACGGATCGCTTTTCAGTACGTATTCCATTTTCGTTATACTCGTACAACAGATTCTCTCCGTTTACCTCTGCTCTCCTCAGTCTTCTTCCGTTCTCCCATGTAAATTCATACTCCTGTCCGTTGTAATACGACAGCGGATTCCCTATCTCGTCATATGTAATTTCATGTCCTTCAAATGCCGTAAGAAGGTCCCTCCACTCTGTATTTCCGTACGTATACGCATCTACGTGCATAAGAGTTCCGCTATTCATTGCATCCGATATTCCCTCATATCCGTTTCCGCGGAATGTCCTTACCCACGTTATATTTCCAAAATTGTCATACTCATAAAATGTTGTGCTTGCGTCCGTTCCGAAGCAGTCCCTGCTTTCAAATACCAACTGGTTATCTCTGTCATACTGATACCCGCTGTTTATCAGATCGCCTACCCCGGGCATCCTCATTAATGCCGTGGTTATATTTCCTATGTTGTCATAGCCGTAGCTTATTTCCGACTGCTCCTTCGTCTCCGTGAAGCTGTACTTTATATTCTTTATTTTCGATGTTGTTTGATTCTCCGACGCTCCGGCCTCATATGTATATGTCCTGCTAAGATATCCCGGTGAGCTCAGTGCTGAACTTCTGTAGGTGCAGCGATTCAGCGCGTCATACCTATAAAATATCGATTCGTCCGTTACTCCGTTCTTCTTAATTGCATATCCGGTGACAAGACCTCCGTCGTTATATGTATATGCTCCCTCCAGTCCGTTTTCTCCGTCATAATATTTATGTCTTGTAAGTCTGTTTTTGCTGTCATAGCTGTCCTCAAGCTGCTGCACGACCTCATTTCCCTCAGTCTGTACACACCGTATCAGTCTTCCCAAAGTATCATACTCATATTTGTACGCCGCAGGCTCTTTGCCCGGCTGAGTCACCCTTGCTCTCGCTATATTTCCGAGATAATCGTAATCATACGTTACAGTCGTCAATGTATCCTGATATTTTACGGTCTTTACACGATTTTGATTGTCATAGGTATAGCTTACATAGCTTCCGTTTCCGTATGTCATTTTACTCTGATTATGCGTCGCTGCGTCATACAGATACGTCGCAAGCGTTCTGTCTCCTACCTTTGTCGACGTCTTCTGTCCTATATCATTATACGTAAAACTATATATTTGCGGCAGGTATCCCGGTGAGGTTGTATCGCATTTTTCCCTTGTTATTTTTGAAATTAAGCCCTTGTCATATTCATATTTCAACAGCGTTGCAAAATATATACTCTGCCTTGTAAACGACGTCTTTATCAGCTGATCTGAATTGTTATAGGAATAGTATACTCTCGAGTATTCTGCATTCGCAGTATTTGATACAGGTGTGCTAATAGACGAAAGCAGATTTTTACTTTTGTTATAGCCGTAATTTACTGTATTCCCGATATTGTCCGTCACGCTCAGCAATTTCGTTCCGCTATCGGTATACGTCGCGTTTGTCTGCATATACGTCAGCCCGTCTGAACCTGTCAGTATCGTCTGAACCGCATTTCCGTTAGCATCGTATGAAAGATTAAGATCAAGTCCGTTATTCGAAGCCTTGGTAATGTTATGCTTCCCGTCATACTCGTAGGTATACAGTCCGTTCGCGCTTCCGCTGCTTGATATCAAATCGCCTCCGCTATAGACGTTAGATATTTCATCGGTGTTGGACTTGTTTACCGCTATAATCCTGCCCTCCTCATCATAGGTATAGCACCTTGCCCCTTCGCGTATCAGCGATATATCGCAGAAATATGCGTTATTTGCATTACGAGTATATGATATAAATACCGATATTTTAGCCACGCGTTTTGTTGGAAATCTCGGTACAATCGCAACGCAAAGGTACTGCCATAATCCCGACGCACGGTAATTAAAATCCTTTGAAAAATTGTCCGTTGTTCCGTCACTGTACACCACTGTAGCTCCCAGTCTGAATTCCGGATTCCCTCCCGCTTCAAGCGGAAGCGAATTTGCATATGCCCATCCGGACAGAACATACGTTTCACTTCCCGGAAGATTTATATTAACCGTCTGCTTTGCATAGCTTTCTGATACAAGATCTCCGGTTAAACCGAGCACCTTTCCGACAGCTCCATTCGGCTTTATCCATGAAACGGAAGAACCGTTTCCGCTCCATTGGTTTATATTCTGGCTAAAGGTACTGTTCTTTAACAGGTTGCATGGGCTTGCCGCTTCATTCATCTCAAGTTGTACATCGTCTATATATACTGTTCCGGTGACACCGGTAAGAATCAGACGGGCATATACAGAGCTGAGACTATCTGACGTGTAAGTACAGTCGAGCCTTACCCAACCGTTGTCAAACTGTGAATCTGTAGTTTCCTTCAGCATACGGCTTTCCGACAGAATGGTACCATTCGAAGTTGATATCGCAATTTTAAATCCGGCATCCTTATTCGGCAAAGTACCCATTGCGGTAACCTTTACACGAGCAGACAATGTATAGGTTCCGGCAGAAATAATCGTCAGCTGGCGTTCGGTAATTCCGTAATTTTCCCCAGCCGCAGAGCTTACAAGCTTAAGAGATCTGTTTCCCGTATACCGCTGCTCCGAAGTATTGACGGAGCTGTACGTACCTCCGGACACAGTAAACTGCGTCCATGCGGAAGACTCTCCTTCGAAACCATAATTTTCAAGCAGGTTATGCGCAATAACTCCAGTCCCGCCCTCCGTAAGGATTTTATTATTCTTTTTGGATGTTCCAGCATTCTCCGTGTATGCGTCTCCCGACACTCCGATTATTTTATTGTTGCTATCCTCGGTTCTTACTGTTACAGTTCTTCCTGTCTTATCAAAAGTACAGTACGTCCGTGTATCATCGCTTGTGGCGTCGGTATTTATATTGGACCCAAAATTCCAATATGCCGTTATATCTTTGTTATACGTAATTTTAACTTATTATAATATGTACGCGTATCAAAGACCGTTTCCGCTGTAAAGCTGCTGCAGCTGTTTACAGTATCCAGACCGTTGCCTCCTGATTCACAGTTATAGTGGAGTTCAACGCCGTAATGAGTCTGTGCATCGTAAGCGGATGTAATTCTATATGGGAACGAACAATATGTATATGCACTGTAATACCCGTCATAGTCTGTTATACGTGTCAAACGTGTATCGTCCGCAACAGTGATTGCTATATTTCTTCCGGCGCGGTCTGTTACAGACGTCAGAACATTATTTGTATATGTAAGAGAGGCAATATCTATTGCTTCACCCTCAGCAGGGTAATAAATTATCTTCCTCAACTGATTCTTTCCACCTAATGTCGAGCTTTTTGGAAGCCACGATGAGCTTGTTGTGCTGAACGTATCCGTATCATACAAAAGTCTGACTTTATTATTATTCGAATCTATAATCTGTGAAAGATATCCGTGAACGAATATCTTTCTGTTGTTCTTTTCATCGCTCATCGTATAATTGATACCGTCTTTGGTAATAGTCAGTCCTAATCCGTCTTCATCTTTATAGACATTTACGCTTTCTTCTGCAAAATAGTGTTCGGTTCCGTCGGCATCCGAATAAACCAAGTACGTCTTAGAAGTTACAGTTCCCGAATCACTTACGGAAGAAAGTGTTATCGGTACAACACTTTGCTGTACATTCAGCCGCCAACCTGCTGAGGATTTCATATTAGAGTAATCCACCGTATTATACAGCATATCGGAAGTTGAATTAAAAACCTTGTCCCCGTATCTCGAATTATATACGTATACAAGATTCATTCCTACACCGGCTACAAGTGTACGCTCAATAACAACATTTCCGGTATAGTCAACTATGTTTACCGTCCCTGCACGGTCAGCAGATATGCTCCGACTTGTATAATAGCTCTCCAGTCCCATTATATTCCGATATGTAATAGCAACAAACGGCATGCTCTGAGTTTGAGTGGAACTATTCTGATAACCGGAAAATGCCGCGCTTGCACATGCCGCTGACGTCATATTTTCACCGTTTGCCGACTTCGGAACAAACACAAGCCCGTTATTCGCCCCGCCGCTGTACCACTTCTCCGCTGCATTTGTTATATCAAAATACATATAGCTTCCCTGATATGATGAATCAATCTCACGGCAATCAAGCACCGGATTCGTATTTGATGACGCGGAAGCGCCAAACTGACTTTTCCAGTCAGACAGGGCTTCTGACACCACCAAGTTAAAAGAAGAGGCACCGTTTGAGAAAAAGCCTCCTGTATACATTCCAGTATACAGCTGCGCCTGTACAAATTTACAGTTATCGGAAATTGGAGGCAGATTATTTATCTTAAGGTATGAATAATAGTTTCCAACTACAGGATTACAGCCGGTATACCAAATGTTCTCCCCTTGATGAACATTTGTCATATCAGAATCGCTGATATACTGCGTAGTGATATTGTTATCGGATGATGATGTCTTTCCAATATATACCGTGGGATCGATTCTGACCGGAAAAACACGCTGTGAATCCTCTATCCAAGACGAATCTGCAACAACCGTCAGTATACTTGTATCTGCAATTTCTTCAAGTGAATATGAAACCTTATCCGAACGCACACCATTCGCATCCGTCATATATGGAGTTGGAATCAGAAACACAGTTTCCTCTGTATTCCTCAGTTCGATACTGCCATCATCATTTAAAACCGGAATCAGATCCGTGTCAAGCTTAAATCGGTACGTATAAATTTCCTTGACACTGTCAATAACTATATTTTCCTTGACAAAGTTTCCACCAACCGAATATTCAATCGAATCGGCTCCTGGAACAGCGCCTTCATAAACGATTCCCGAACATTTTCCGGCAGAACTCATAATATCTGCCCGCTGTTTCATATTTATGCGATTTTGCTCCGCCGCAATCTCTTTAAGCTCCTCCGCGCTTGCTTGCCCATTGATCTCTTTGTATCTATTTACCGCATCGACAGTACTTTGAGCTGCATTTAAGATTAAGTTCGCTTCTGTCGAGTTATTATCTTTCAAAATAATACTTCGATTATATGTACAAACAAAATCCGTATCTGAACTTTCATCAGTCATAATTATATTCAGGTCAGCAATATCCGATTTTTCTTCCTCGGATAATTTATCTTCTGAATTCCGACTATATACATTAATATCCTGCACAGGCGGTTCACTCCCTGCATTATCCGGCAACTGAGGCTCTGCTAAATCCGTAAGAATTTCCGGCAATTCATCCGACTCCTCAATTGAATCCGACTCCGCCTCTTCCGCCGTTTCAATTTGCTCTGTATCTGCATTTGCAGTATCTGCCTCCACAGACTCTTTTAAGGTATTGTTCTGAATATCTGTCCTACCGACTTTCTTTGATACGTTTGTCGAAGATTCATCCGCCGTTATAATATTTTCTGTCTCCCCTGCCGCATTACCTCCGCTGTCCAAAATATCTGCTTCATCATCAAAGTAAAAAATCTCTTCTGAGTTTAATACGGCATCCCTTGTTTCTGCTACATGATAATCGTCATATACGGAAAAACTGACTGTACTGTCTTTATATTCGACGGAATAAAGCTCTTCGGAATTTATCTCGGAGCTAAAGACAACTTTCATCTCCGACGCTGTATTGGTATATCCTTCTGCAGAAAGCGTTAGCGTATTATCAATGTCCTCCCATTCATTAGCCTCAAAGTAATGAACAGGCTCCATATACCACGCCTTTATATAAGAACCGTCGCTAAGCCGAAAATATTTTTCATTTTCACTCCTTCGACTAATATCTTCCCCAATAATATATGGAACTGATTGTTGATCTTTTTCAGAATAGCTGAACTCGTTGTTTTCATTCGTTTCATATTGCTGCTGCAAGGGGATATCACCGTCAAGGGCACCGCCTACTGCGGAAAGGGATTGCTGCATCGAACATACTAACGCTGACAGCGCCAGTGTCAACGCTGCAGCTCTCATGCTTATTTTTTTCATTTTTTGTTTCCTTTTTATCTTTTTGTCAATTAATCAACCGAATTCTGCATAGACCATCTTACTATTTTTATGTGGATCATCAGTCTGTCTGTTTAGTATCACCGATACTGCTTTTTTAGAAAAAGCATGATAAAAGTATGTCGTAATGTAAATGACTACTTTTATCACGCTTTTCCTCCTTTCTTATTGTTTATACAGTTTTATACCCTGTTTATCTGCTTTTCCTATAAATGTTAAATAAGCTTTTCCTCCTTTTATATTCCAATTTATATTTTAAATTTTAATTAAGTCGTTATTTCCCAAGGTTTTCATTATAAGATTGCCATGCTAACCACGAAAAAAATTATTATCATAAAGCTTAACTCTAAAGGTATTATAATAAAACGGACTATTCTCAGCCGTAAATTTTACCAAATGGTATAGCTTTACAGATCTGCAAAGTTTTACACTTCTATTATATTCATATTTTTCTTTCTTGTCAACAGTTTGTTGTGAAATATTTTTGATTTTGTTAACATTCATATTTGAATAATAGATATCAAACAAGTTTTTTTATAAACCAAAAATAATTTTCATGGCAAAATTCTCCATTTTTTTACTCATTGCGCTTGACTCGGACAAAAAATCATGATATATTTATAATATGAATAAATATAAAGCTCACCAAAATAGATAATTAGGTGCCAATAGATATATTGCGAAAAAATTTTCAGTGAATATCTATGAATATCTAATAGACATCAGGACAAACTATTTTCAATAAGGACAATAAGTCCAATATAAAGTGTTTCAGCAAAGGATTGGAATATCTAAAATAACAAAAGTAAAAACAGTCCTCTACATTGCGTCTACACTTGTTTTTCTGATGCTAATTATCGGTATAATACAGGCATCAGATTACTGTTTTTAGTTATGTCTATGTTATGTTTTTAGTTATATATAAACCAGATGAAAGGACATTCAGTTATGGTAAATTATAGTAGCATGATAGGCTGCTGTGAGAAAATGTGCAATTTTTTCACAAAGAAAAAAGAAAAATGCCCTGTTTTCCTGACGGCAAAATACAACAGCCACTTTGGAATTTATAATAAAAAGAAAAATAAAGAAATAGCCGGATTTGACATGCATGGAAATCATAGCATTAACGCAGCTTACGTTGTTCTTATCGCAGCTGTATTCACCGCAATGTTGTGGTTTTCAGGAGCGATTGACAAATTGATTTTCAAACTCAAATTCAAAAAAAGATAGCTTCCTGCCATTTATTTTTAATAAGTCTGAAAACAGAGGGAAGACATATCGCCGCGCGATATATTACAAATAGTTAATAATAAACTATAAACCTCCGCGAAAAACCATCTGTCAGATCAATTTTTGACACTGTACTCTTAATCGGCGGTATAATACTCTTCGCCTCAGACGGCGGAATAAATCAATATACATCTTCATTCTTTTTCTCATTCCTTTCTTACAATTTTTTCAATTAATCTTTCTTATCAACCTTTTCTATCAGTTGTTTCTACCCTTAGCAAAAGAATCAGGCAATATTAATATTACTACAGCACGGGGCACCGTAAATCGAACTTGCTCCGTGCCTTATTATTAATTCGACAAGTCGATGTTTCATTACGTTTCCTCACATTTCCATTATAGTTAATATATTGCTCGTTATTTTCCGATACTAAAACATATATTACTATATATCCAAAAATAGCAAAATTAACAATATTTGTAAAATATGTACTAAAATAAACTGTTAATTTATGTAAATGTTTTTACAGATTTACCTCTTGATATTTTTTCCAATTTATGGTAAACTATATTTGCTCAAAAAGAGAGGCAAGTTTACAAATGTTTCTCCTCTTTGACAGTCTGTACACTATTTGGTGCAGAATATATCAAGTACAAAAAACTTTAATATAAATATATAGGAGTATCAAAATGGAACAAAACATCAATATCCTTATAGCAGACGCTAATGACGATTTTCGTCTTAAATGCCGTGAACGCCTCAGAGACTACGGTTATGGTTTAATTTCAGAAGCAAGGGACGGCGAAGACGCTCTGAGCAAAATCGGAAACAGTCATCCCGACGTCGTAATTGTTGATTCCTGGCTCCCTAAGCTTGATGGAATTAAACTTATAAAAGCCTGCCGCATAATAAATTTTGGTATTGATTCGATTCCAGCATTTATAATAGTTTCCGAGTCAATGACGCCTTCAATGTTATCCGAGCTGACACAAAGCGGTGCGGACTACATAATGATGAAACCGATTGATTATAAAAGCCTTGCAGAACGGATTTCCAATCTCTGCGCCTCAAAGCGCATTATTTCTCCTAATAACGCGCAGCGGTCTCAGCCGGTAAGCGAGGTTTTTGCAGGAAGCGATCTTGAGACTCAGGTAACCAAGGTAATACATCAAATAGGGGTTCCGGCCCACATTAAAGGCTATCAATATTTGAGAACTGCGATCCTTATGACGATCGAAGACAGCGATATTATTAATTCTGTCACAAAAATTTTGTATCCAACAGTTGCAAAGAAATATGCTACAACTTCCTCAAGAGTTGAACGCGCTATCAGACATGCGATTGAAGTTGCATGGGACCGCGGAGATGTTGAAACATTAAATTCGTATTTCGGTTTCACAATACAGAACAATCGAGGAAAGCCGACAAACAGTGAATTTATAGCTATGATAGCGGATAATCTTAGACTTTCCAATAAATATTCGTAATAAGTCCTAAAATTTAATAAAGGTCAAAGCCCCGTTATAAAACGTTGCGGTGGCGGATCGTACCACTACCGGAAAAAGTGAATAAATTTCTCCGCCTGTAGAGTCAAACATCTTTACAGCGGAACTCCTTTAGACGTGGATATCTTTACAGACGCGAACATCTCGCTTTTAGCTGTAATTTGTTTCGTTTAAAATTATTACTCCGATGAGAAATATTCAGCGGTTTACTTTTACTTTTTACTCAAATTATGCTTATTTCCTCCTTAAATATATAAAAATATCAGCGGTCAGAGCCAATCTCACTGACCGCTGATATTTTTTTAGAATAAATAATACTCAAAGCGTCATTCCGATACATCGCCGGTCTCGACACTTACCGTTTCTCCCGATATAACTTTGTCAATAAGCTCCTTTGCCGTCTCAACTGTCTCTTTATTCGGAATCATAACAGAAGCATATGCTCCGCCGAGAGAATACGGCGCCTCTGTCGACCCATACCCATCCACACTGTAAGATACAATATTCCATTCTCCGCCTTTTTTAAGCTGATTGCGAACAATTGAAGATATCGTACTATACGGAACAGTTGTTTCAAAGCTATCCTGGACAGTTTCCATAATGGAAGAATAATTTTTCAAAAGTTCCACAGACAGAAGCTTCTCGGCCACCTTTTTAATGACCTGCATCTGATTCTCTCCGCGCTGCCTGTCACCGGTAGGAAACGCATATCTTTCACGGGCAAAGTACAGTGCCCCGGTTCCGTCAAGCTCATTCTCCCCACGTGTATAATGCAATCTCTTCCCTATTTCATCATAACTGCAGTATGAATAAAAGTCGTAATCAGAATAAACGGTAATTCCTCCGACAGCATCAATAATCTTTTCAAATCCAGAGAAATTTACTCTGAAGTAATAATTAATGTCTACATCATACAGCATGCCAAGCGTGTCCATGCAGACGTCTATTCCATAAATTCCGGCATGAGTAAGCTTGTCTCTTGCTCCGTTTGAGATCGAAAGAGGAACAAAGTAATCACGAGGAGTAGATACAAGAAGTACCTGTTTTGTCGCAGTATTTACAGTTGCAATTATATTAACATCCGTTCGGCTTTTTTCAACAAGTCCCACACGGCTGTCAATTCCGCTTATAAGTACAGTAAAAACTTCCTTAATCTCTTTTTCCTCATCATCCTCCGATGAGTTTTTATTATCACTTTTTTCCTTGACTGCAATCGTCTCTATTTCTCGTATCTTAGATTCAATATCTTCATAACCTTCTGTCTCTTTAATAAGGCTAAGATATCCTGTATTAAGAATAATTGCTCCGGAATTTCCATCAAAAAGTGAATTTACCATATCAATTGTTCCGGTATATTCATAAGTCTTTATACTTTTGTCAAGCTTTTTGTTTATCTTTTCTATGGCTGAATCTGTATTTTCACGATCCATCTCCTGAAGAATACCAAAAGTATAATCTGCGGCACCTGCAATATTAACAGCCTCGTCATCGTCAAGCACAAAAACTCCGATGTGAGTAACCTGACTTATGGGATTTGTAATACTGTTCAGCACGCCGTATGTTTTTGCAACCATAAAGCTTGCCCATCCAAGACACAAGCTCAGTATTAAAGATATTATTATACCGGCAATACAGCGTCCCTTTTTTCTGCTGTTGCAGGTAAGGAAAATTTCAAGACCGAAAAGAATTACAAGCACAGCTATTATAATAATAAGATATACTTCCGTCAAAAATTCTGTCCTGACAGCCAGATATACAAATATTCCGGCCAACACGAGAAAGACAACCGAGAGGATAACACCTATCACAGAAATTAATCTGCGTTTGCGTCTTCTGTCGTTTGCGCTTTTAAAATCAAAATTAGTCTCATTCATATCAGTAAATCCATTGCCTTCCTGGGATCCGTGACGCAAAGCGCCGCAATTTTACAATTCATATATTATTTTACCACTGCTCCGAAATCTTCTTATTGAAATTCGGCTTCAGCAACAGAAAGTGCGGAAGCTATTACCTCATCCATATCATAATATTTGTACTCTCCAAGTCTTCCGCCAAAAACAATATTATTCTCTTGTGACGCAAGCTGTCTGTACTTTCTATAAAGCGTACTGTTTTTTTCATCATTTACCGGATAATACGGTTCATCTCCGGGATGCCATTCAAAACTATATTCACGGCTTATAACTGTTTTAGGGCTATCCGAAGGCTCAAACCACTTGTGTTCAATAATTCGTGTCCACGGCGTTTCGCTGTCGGTATAGTTAACAACAGCATTTCCCTGAAAATTATCTGTATCAAGTATTTCTGTTTCAAATCTGACAGAGCGGTAATCAAGATATCCAAGCTTATAATCAAAATATTCGTCTATCTGTCCGGTATAAATTACACGATCAGAAATTCCATCAAGTTCTTTCCTGTTTAAAAGATAGTCAGTATTTAATCTGATATCGCTTCCGCGAAGCAGTTTTTCAATCATTTTACTGTAACCTCCTATCGGAATTCCTTGATAACGTGCGTTAAAGTAGTTATTGTCAAAAGTAAACCTGACGGGAAGCCGTCTGATAATAAATGCAGGCAGCTCTCTACAAGAACGTCCCCACTGTTTTTCCGTATAGCCCTTGATAAGCTTTTCATAAATATCGGTACCTACCAAGCTTATAGCCTGTTCTTCAAGATTTTTAGGCTCGGAAATCCCCGCCGACACTCTTTGCTCCTCAATCTTTTTTTTCGCCTCTAAAGGCGTAACTACACCCCAAAGCTTATTAAATGTATACATATTAAACGGCAGAGAATACAGTTCTCCGCGATAATTAGCCACCGGAGAATTGGTAAAACGATTGAATTCCGCAAAATCTGTTATATAGTCCCATACATATTTGTTGTTGGTATGAAAGATATGAGCGCCGTATTTGTGAACATTTATACCATCTACTTCATCCGTTCGGACGTTCCCTCCTATATGCGGCCGCTTGTCTACAACTAGTACCTTTTTTCCGAATTTTACCGCCCTCTCGGCAAAAACAGCTCCGTATAAGCCGGCACCCACCACAAGATAATCATATTTTTTCATATTTATCAATACCTAAATGCCTCTCTTTAATGCAGTCGACAAGAATCATTTTATCTGCATTTCATTGTCGCGCTTTATAACCAAGCTATTCTCCTTATCGAATCATGCAAATCCATCTGTTTAACTTCGAGCTTGAATTTCTGTGTCGACTGATTATATCATATTATGACTTCCATTGTCAACGACTTCGAATATAATTTAATAAGTTATAATGACATAGTTTAGCTATTTCAGCATATATAAATTATTAAAAAATGTGTTGACCAATATTATTTAATGTGGTAATATATAGATATAATAAATTTATAGATATTGAAAATGCTTAAAGATTTTTCCCGGCTATTAGTGCAAATAAGCAGTAATGAACCTCTTGTATTTATAAAAAAGATATTTCGGAGTTTTATAATGAAAAACTATTTAATGCATTTACATTTATGCCCATTCAATGATGTTAAATCATTAGTCCTTAGAAGCACAAGTGTGCAGTTCTTATATTTAAGACTTAAAAATATTTTTAGAGCACAAGGTATTCCTTTTTAAGAGGGATATTTTGTGCTTTTTTAGAAATTATTTAAATAAAAGGATGGTACATATAAAATGAGTGAGAAATATAAGTTTTCCAAATTTAATACATACGTTGAGAACGAATGTGGAGAAATGATTATATTTAATTCATTATCCATCACTAATGCTTTTTGTAAATTAAATCCGGATAATACTATTATATTCAAAGAAGCCTTAAATAAAAAGCAGGCCAATCTTATTTCCGAAAATATATTGGGACATCTTTTAAATCGTTCCATGATAGTAAATGACTCCATAGATGAAATGAAAAATCTTGAATACATGAAAATGCAAGTAATTACTCGTACTCTATCAGGCAATATTTTAGGACTTATAATTTTGCCTACAGGAAAATGCAACTTTAGGTGCGAATATTGTTATGAAAATTTTAAAAATGGAAAGATGTCAAAAGAAAATCAAGATGCGATAATAAAATTTGTTAGGAAAAAGATATATTATCATTCAGGTGTTTCAATTTCTTGGTTTGGAGGAGAACCCCTTTTAGAGATAGATATAATAACATACATCTCTAAAAAAATAATGGATATTTGTAACAGCTTAAAGAAGACATATTCAGCGAATATTACAACAAATGGTTATTTATTGTCGGTAGAGAATATGAAAAAGCTTCTTTCGTGTAATATATATCAATACCAAATAACTATAGATGGATTGCAGAATATCCATGACAAATATCGCCACTTAATTGATGGTTCACCTACATTTAGACAAATTGAAACAAATTTATTAAACATAAAAAATAATATAAAAACATGTATTTTTCATATATCTTTGAGATGTAATTTTACACAAGAAAGTTTAACTGTTCTTAATGATTTTTCTAAATGGTTTTACAAATGTTTTGAAAACGATAACCGATTTTCAATTTTTGTGCGTACAGTAGGAATCTACGGTAAAAATAATAAATTGTCGAATGTTCTTATTAATGATGGAATAGGAAATATATGCAGTAAACTATTTGAAAAAAATCAAAAAATTAATAATAGCAATATTATAGCTAACTTTCAATTTTTAAGTCCCGGAGGCTGTGTTTGTTACGCAGGTATGGACAATCACTTTGTATTCGATTCATTAGGTAATGTACGCAAGTGTACAGTAGCACTTTCCGAAGATTACAATATTGTTGGAAAAATTGAAAATGGTGAAGTTATCATCGATCCTTCTGCAATGGCAAAATGGGTTACTCCTCAGCCGATGCATAATAAATGTTATGAATGTAGTTTTGCCGGCGTGTGTATGGATAATGTATGTCACACTAACAAAGTGCAAGGCAAAGTAAACACTCATCCCAATTGTCCTCACGAAAAAAGTGCAATTAAAAATTTAATATTAATTTATGATAAAGCAAATAAAATAGAATACATAGATAAGTAAAATAGTTTGCGCGGAGGAATATTTTATGTATAACGAATTGTCATATAACCAAATCCGGGAAAAAGTAAAACTTGCAATGATTAATACAGGAATATATTTGGATGGCGTTGATGAAGACTTTAGTAATGATTTAAATCTTCAAAGTTTTATTCAAGATTCATTGCAATTTATAAATTTTATAGTAGCTTTAGAAAAAGAACTTAATCTTGAATTACCAGATGAGATGTTGTTATACGATAAGTTTCTATCGTTAGACGCATTTTGTTTAGAACTTAATGATTTATTTTAATTAAGGGTGTACATTTTTTAACATATATACAAAATGAAAAGGAGATAAAAATGAAAAAGCTTATCAAAAAGAAAAGCAAAAAGCAGCTTAACATAATCCATTTATATGCATGGGAATCATCAGGTGGTGGTAATACCAATTGTACAAATAATGGTATCTGTTGCGGAAACGGCAATTGCTGCGGAAACACTTAAATTAATTTTTTACGCTTAAAATTCATTCCATATGAGTTGTCGCTGTACACCCAACTCATATGGGTTAAATTAAATTGCAATATTATATATATAAAATTAATATGTACCAAAAATAGGATTATATAAGTATGGAAACAATGAAAATCAGACTCAGAAGTGCCATTTGGGCATTACAGACCGAAATGAGTCGAAATATTAAGGGTTATATATCCTACACCCTGTTCAATATTATCTCGTCAACACTGGGTATCATCGCAACCGCATACACAGGAAAGCTTATTACGAACATCACAGGCAATCTTGAATCCGGAGGAGATATTATTTTTTACGCAGCAATGCTGCTTGGCATCTTTGGATTGAGTGCTATTCAAAAAATGCTGAACGGCATTTACTGGAGATACAATCAGGATATAATCGTACAAAACTACCGGATACGCAGCCAGAAAGAGTTGGTTCAGCTCAGCAAAAATATCAGCATTGAACTGTTTGACCGTCATGAATTTCAAGAAGAATACGGTCGGTTTTGCGGCTCATATACAAGTATGGATCAATTAGTTACAGGCAGTATCGGTATTTTCAGTCAGCTGTATTATCTTGTTGTTTCCGCAATATTAGTATTTCGTATACATTACTCGTTTACTGCAGTCAGTCTTGTTTTTTTGGTCATCGGTATTATATTGAGCCTTAAAACGGTAAAATATGATAACGACGCCCGTATAAAAGCAACCTTTGACAGCCGACTTGCATCATACTATGACGGAATGTTTGTAGGCATGAATAGAGATACCCGCTTATTGGATCTGACCGAGACTTTTATTGAAAGGTACAAAATACATAACCGAACAGCCACCGATATTACCAGAAAAGAATATAAGAAAAAAGATTCGTTAAATGCTTTTTCTTTCTACATTTTAAATACAATTGCAAATTTGATTACGATTGTATTGGGGCTTTTTCTGATAAAGCGGGGAAAGCTTGAGATAGGTTTGTTTTACACTGCATGGTCGCTTTCAAGAAACGTAATTTCCAATTCTCAGAATTTTCAGCGCGTAATCAGCTCTTTTGCGTCTTCTTTAAGCCGTTCTGCCGAAGCGTATGGGTTTTATAACAAATACATTCGCCGTAAACAAGAAAAAAACGATTGCTTTAAAGAAAACTCAACTCCGATAGAAATCAGGGAACTTTCTTTCAGCTATCAGGATAATACCGAGGTACTGCATAATATAAACCTCCGTGTTAAGGACGGCGAGAGTATTGCTCTGGTGGGAGAAAACGGCTCAGGTAAATCAACTCTGATCAAATGCATACTTGGACTTTATTCTCCTTCCAACGGTCAAGTTAAGCTTTTCGGAGGCGAGGCCTCAAAAATTCCTGAATCAGAAATTGGAAAGCGAATCGGAGTCACCTTTCAGGACTACAACAATTATACGTTTTCCCTGCGCGAAAATGTGGGTCTCGGTGATTTGTCAAAGCTGTACGATGATGAAGCTATTAAAGACGCAATTCACAGAGCCGGAGCCGACGATGTGCTTGAACAATGCGGCGGTAGCCTTGATACTGTCCTTGACAGAAGCCTTGATACAAACGGAACTGCACTCTCCGGAGGACAGTGGCAAAAGTTAGCTCTGGCAAGAACATATCTTACAAAAAAAGATATTATGATTTTTGACGAGCCGGGAGCCGCTCTTGACCCTCTTACTGAATTACAGCAATTCGAAGAGATAAACAATATGATGAGGGGGAAGACCTCCATTTTAGTATCACACAGAATAGGATTCGCACGTATGGCAGACCGGATTATCGTCATGAAAGATGGTAAAATTGCGGAAGAGGGAGATCACAAGACTCTAATGGCAAAAAAAGGCGAATACTTCAATTTATTTTCTGCTCAAGAACAGTGGTACAAAAAGCAAGGTGGAAAGGATAAACTGCATTATGAAAAACAATAAGAAAAAGAAAAGTTCGGTTTATCTACTGATTATTTTCCTCACTAAATGTATTCGTATTTCTATGAAAACACCCAGAAATTGGTTTCAAGCTATCAGACTATGGATATTTTTTCTGCTTGAATATATATTCGCCGCCCTAAGTGCAACCTTTTACGAAAAGCTGTTTGAAGGCGCTTTGCAGATAGCCAACGGCGAATTTTTTCTCTATACTCTAACCTATGCCCTATCCGGTATTATGCTTCAAACGGCAGTTATCTATATTTTGAGAAGCCGCCGCAACTGCTGGGCAATGAAGCTGTCAAACGATATTGAGGACGAGCTCGATGCCTATCTTGACAGGCATTTCTGCAGAATATCTTATGAACACTACAACAATCCTAAAGTATATGAAGACATCGCCTTAATTCAGGGAAATATAAAAGGAATGTTCTGTGATCTTTTTATCACTGAAAAATCTATGGCGTTATTCGGATCGGCTGCGGCTATTATAATTAACGCTGTAATCCTTCTACGCGTAAATGCATGGGTTGCTATATTGATTTTTCTCGGAAATCTAATTGGTATATGGCAGCGTTTTTATCAGGCAAAGCACAATTATTACAGGGAAATCGCAGACGTGTCAGAGCGCAGATGGAGTGCCTCATACTTTAACGTTATAGGCAACAGGCAGACCGTTAAAGAGGTACGTTTTTTAGGTATTACCGACTATCTCTTCAAAGCATGGGAAAATATTACAAGAAAAATAGATCGCAGAACACGCAGACTTTCCGTAACCTACTCAATTTTTGATTTATGTCAAGCGCTGATATCAGGAGCTATAAATGTTGCGGCTCTGATTCTGACTGTATATCTGATTATCCAAGGGCAAAATTCCGCACCGGAGTTTATTTTGGTATATTATGCTCAAGGCGCACTGCAGGGGCCTGCCGGCGATCTAATTAACTTTTTTGCCAATCTCCAGACTATAGGCAAATATACAGAAAAGTGGCTCTCCTTTGATCAATATCCAGACGAGGAATCCATCGGAAATGTTCCCCCTGAAAACGGCGGTATAAACAGAATAAGATTTGAAAATGTATCCTTTAAATACCCCGGAACCGAAAGGAGAGTTTTGAACAACATCAGTCTGTCAATCTTCGAAGGCGAAAAGATTGCGGTTGTAGGAAGAAACGGAAGTGGAAAAACAACATTTGTCTCGCTTCTGAATCAGTTATATGAACCGACAGACGGAAAAATTTTTATCTGCAACACACCTGCAAAGTGTTGGAGAAAATATCTTCGCCGAAATAGTATGACGCTTTTTCAAGATTATCCCAGATATGAAAACACTATTCGCGACAATATAAAATTCGGAAATATCCGCCGTGAAACAGACGAGCCCTTTCTGATATCATGCCTAAAAAAAGGTGGTTTTTATGATAAACTGCAAAAGCTGCCCGCCGGAATAGAAACTCCGGTCGGAACTTACTATCCTGATGGCATAGAGCTTTCCGGAGGCGAATGGCAGAGATTGGCACTTTCCAGAGCGTGGGCAAGGGACAACGCGCAGTTGATGATTTTCGACGAGCCGACTTCCGCTTTGGATGCTTTCGGAGAAAGCCTGGTTTACAAACAAATTCTCGCTCTGCTCGATGATACAAAAACGGCCGTTATAGTATCGCACCGTCTGACTATTACGCCATATGTAGACCGAATTTTAGTATTTGATAATGGCGCAATCGTCGAAGACGGAAATCACGAGGAGCTTATGAAGATTGATAACGGAATATACAGCGCTCTTTATAATGCGCAGGCTAATTTGTATAACTAATATGTATATTTAAAGGAACTTATAAAAATGAAACATATTAAGATTATTGTCATTGATAGCGGTGCAGATATAAACCATCCGATTTTTAATAATTATAGCATTAAAACTTACATATATAATAAGATTCTCATAAGTGATACTGATACACCCAAAGATGCTCACGGAACAGCAATATGTGGAATAATTGCCAAAGAATTTCCGAAATCGGAAATCATATCCATAAGACCACTATGCGAGAGTAGCGATTATAATGAGACACATTTAATAAATATATTAAAATATATTTATGAAAACTTAGAAGCACATATCATAAATCTTAGTCTGGGCATAAATATATGTCACTTATATCATGAATTATATAATATATGCAATAAATTAAAAGAAAAGGGAGTTATCATTATTTCAGCATTTGATAATTCTGGAGCCATATCATATCCAGCTGCTTTTGATAATGTAATAGGAGTAGCATCTGACAATAATTGCACAGAATGTAATGATTTCGGATACATTGAAAAAGACTTCGTTAATATTGTTGCTAAAGGAACTCCGCAAAGGGTTGCATGGATTAATCCACAATATATGATGTTAGGCGGTAATAGCATAGCGTGCGCGCATGTAACGGCTCAAACTGCGAAATATATGAATTCCAGAATTCTTGGCTATGATGACATTCTGAAAGCTTTCTGCAGCAAATCTAAATTCACATATAAAAATAGTAATTTATCAAAAAATCAAAAACCTTTATTTCATATATCGAATGCTGCTCTATTTCCATTTAATAAAGAAATGCACAGTTTAATTCGATTTTCTGATACGCTCTCTTTTAAAATTGTAGACATATACGATACAAAATATTCCGGAACTGTAGGTTCCTCAACTACTTTACTTTTAAATGATAATTTCATACCTTCATTTACTATAAAGAATATTAATGATATTAACTGGAATAATTTTGATACATTAATTATTGGACATTTGGGTGAGCTTTCTAATTTAATTGATAAAGATAACCTGCTTCGATCTATAATGCTCACTGCAAAAAAACACAATAAAAATTTATTTCTATTTGACGATGTATCAAAATATGATATATTTGATCACTATACCATGTATGTTCCGCGTGTATGTAAAGAAGATGTCAACAATAACTATTTAGGTATGCTTTATTATATCTCAAAGCCAGTATTAGGGATTTTCGGAACAAGCTCAAGGCAAGGAAAATTTACTTTGCAAATAACACTCAGAAATTTATTCATTAATTCCGGATATAAAGTTGGTCAAATAGGAACAGAACCATCCTCAACCTTATTTGGCATGGACGAAGCTTATCCTATTGGATATAATAGTTCGGTTTATATTAATGGAAAAGATGCAATTGTCTATCTTAATTCGGTTCTAAACAATTTGTGTAATAAAAACGATATTATAATTGTTGGGTCCCAATCCGGAACTATACCATACGACATCGGTAATTTATGCCAATACACTTTATCACAGCATGAATTTATATCAGCGACGCAACCGGATGTCGCTGTATTATGCATTAATCCTTATGACGACAAAAACTATATAAAAAGAACAATTACGTATATCGAGGCCACTGCAGATTGTAAAGTAATAGCCTTAGTCGTATTTCCAATGAGCTTTCCGGAAAATTGGTTGGGATATTTTGGAAAGAAAATCAAAATAAAAGAAAATGATTTTAATAAAATAAAAAAATGCTATGAAAATGAATTTAAAATTAACGTCTATAAACTCGGAGATGATAAGGATATACAAAAATTATATGAAAACATAATTAATTATCTGTCGTAAATACACCCATTATTAAGCAGAAAGACACGGTTTATATAATGAAAAAGAAAATCGAACTTCCGTTAGCTTCGCCTGTTTACACCGTAAATCACGGGCAAGCTTTTTCATCTGCAATATTTTATGGAAATGACAGTATAAGAAATTGGTATCTCAACAATTCAATGGTCCTATCTGTCAGCGATCAGAACGTTAATGGTTACTTTACTCCGAATGTTGATATATGTCAGTCCGGTATCGGAGACAATCCGTACATAGAACACAGACAATTACTGTTCGCCTTTCTTGACGGCTGCATAAACCGCATTATTAGAAATATGATTGACAAGGAATATTATGTTTACTTCGGAGCTGTTGATGACTACTTTATGAAAGGGAAATACGGATACCATACGAGACATTTCATGCATGACGGTATGATATGCGGCTATAATCAAGATAATATGACTTATAGCGTATATGCATATGACTTTCATATGAGACTCAGAGTATTTCAGATGCCTCAGAGCTGTTTGGAAAGAGCGAGAAAATCAACCGAGAAAATGGGAATGTGCGGTTTTGTAACTGCGATGAAACCCATATCTGTAACTGTAGAATTTGATCCATATATAGTAAAAACTAAAATTATTGATCATCTTGACCCTAAACTAACAGACAACAATTTGGAATGTAATCATACAGCTTTCGGAATTATCACTCACAGATATATGTTAAAATATATTGATTTAATTTACGATACAGATCCCAATTTGGTTTTTTTCGACATCAAACCATTTAAAATGATATATGAGCACAAGCAAATTATGCTTGAACGTATACAAAAGGTTGAGCAATATTTTGGTGTCGACGACGTTATAAGTTGTAAATACAGTATCATCGCCGATAAAGCGAAACTTCTTTGGAGCTTAGCGTTGTATTATAAAAATACTCTTCATAAAAATAAGCTTAAGACAATGGCAGAGCTTATTGAATATATTGATTATTCGGAACAAGAACTTTTGACAAACCTTATCTCACTTTATCCATAATAATATCGGTTATATTTTGTTAAAAATACTTGACATAGAGCACTTATGTGTTATATAATGATATTATATTTATATTCAAAAGGAGATGGTTTTGTGGATCCGCTTCCCCGAAGTTGCAGGTATATCACTGTTCGAGCGCCTTTAAGATACGGTAAATGTGTTTGGATTAGCTTATATCTTGTCGATGTCGATCTAAACTGAGTATACTATTTTAATCAATTAACACATTTATTATATTTTGGAGGTTTAACTATATATGTCAGATATATTTCAACAGCTGCTTTTACAGATCATTTTAATTTTGCTCAACGCTTTTTTTGCCGCAACGGAAATTGCGGTCATATCATTGAACGAAAAAAGGATAAAAGCCAGAGCGGATGACGGTGACAAAAAGGCTGTAAAGATGTTGAAAATGATTGAAGAGCCTACGAGGTTTCTTTCAACCATACAAATCGGAATCACTCTTGCCGGATTTTTAGGCTCGGCATTTGCAGCGGATAATTTTGCCGAGCGTCTTTCAGGATTTATTATTAAAACATTCAGCATTCCGGAAATCCACGCAGGACTTATCAATACTGTAGCCGTAATAATCATAACGATTATTCTGTCATTTTTTACGCTTGTGCTCGGAGAACTTGTACCCAAGCGCATAGCGATGAAGCACAAGGAAAAACTTGCTGAAGCTGTATGCGGAATAATTTCCGTTCTCGCATCAGTTCTTAAGCCGATTATCTGGCTTCTTACCGTATCGACCAATGGAGTACTCCGACTTTTCGGCATTGACCCACATGACAAAGAAGAGCCGGTATCGGAAGAAGATATTGTTTTGATGCTTGATGCAGGTGCCGGAGACGGCTCCATTAATGAGAATGATATTGAATACATAAAAAACGTGTTCAAGCTCGATGGTATGACTGCAGAGGATGTTATGACCCCGCGCAGATCAATTGTTCTTGTTTCACAGGATGCCGAAAAAGAGGAAATATTAAAAACAATTGAAAAAGAGGGATATTCAAGAATTCCTGTATATTCAGAAACCACGGACAATATCACCGGAATTTTATTTGCACGTGACTTCCTGCTGAAACACTCACGTCCGGATTTTAATATCGAACAGGCTATGTTCCCTGCAACTTTTGTTCCCGAAACCGCCCACCTTGACTCCCTGTTTAAGGACATGCAGAAAGAACATAATCATATTGTAGTCGTTGTAAATGAATACGGTGAGACCGCCGGCATTGTTACAATGGAAGACATTCTGGAGGAAATCGTCGGAGAAATCTGGGACGAATGTGATGAAGCTATTGAAGATATTATAAAGCTTGATGATAATACCTATCTTGTGCGCTGTTCTACATTTATAGAAAATTTCTTTGATTTCTTTTCGATCGAACCAGAAGAAGACACCGATGCTACAACAGTAAACGGATGGATTACAGAGATTATCGGAGATATTCCCGAACAGGGACACTCTTTTGACTACAAAAATCTCACCATAACTATAACGAAAGCAGACGATCTTATGGCGCATGAGATCAATGTCAAAATAAACGAGAATAGTACAGATGTCCCGGAAGAAGCAACTTGATAACTTAATATAAAAAATGTGCGGCTGATTTTTTAGCCGCACATTTTTTATATGCCTAATCATTTGCTTTCATCGATTCAACCATATCTATTTTCTTTAACTTTGGAAGCATAATCAAATCGACAACTGCAGAAAAGCCAAGCGTCATAATTCCTGATATAAGATAACTGAAAGGTTTAACCGTTCTTCCGAACATCAAATCATTTACCTCCACGGTATGTATAACAAATGAGTGAAGAAACATTCCAGCTATAAATCCGGCTATTGTGCCAAGAATACACAAAATCATAATTTCACGGTAAATATACAAAGCCGTCTCATGGTTATAAAAGCCGAGCACTTTAATTGTTGCAAGTTCTTTTCGTCTCTCGCATATATTGACGCTTATCAGATTATAAAGAACAATTACCGCAAGTGCGCCCGACGCAATTATCAATACCACAACTATATAATCAATACTTTTAACCGAATTTGAAAAATTGTCTCTGACATAATCAGAGAATGTCAGATACGATACCGATGAATTTTCAAGCAGCGCCGATGAAAAAGCGTCTTTTTCCTCCAAATCAATATCTCCGGAAACGGCAAGCACAGTTTTGCAGGAGTAATCTCCGAAGAGATTTCTGTAAATATCACTGTTTATATACGCGTATGCACCTACATAATTTTCTGCAACCGCGCTCACCCGGATAACCGCTTCTTCTCCTTTTTCGGAAATCAATGTAATCGTATCGCCTGCAGAAATTTCAAGAGTTTCACAGAGCTTTTCCGTCAGAACAATTCCATCGTCAAGTTTTATGGCTTCTCCACTTTTACGTTCCCTGATATTTATAAAGTCATAGATATTGCAGTCTTCTTTGGGCACAACAATATTCACACTTCCGGATTTTTCATTATGAGACATTACCGTTCCTGTCTCCATATTGAAATACCCCCATTTTTCAATTATGCCGGTATCGTTCATAAGCGAGACGAATTCCTCGTCCGGATCTGAAACGTCAAGGGTAACCGACAAATCATAGCGATATATATCCCCATATTGTTTGTCAACAATATCTCCTATCGAATCTTTAATCCCGAATCCGGTCACAAGCAGCGCACAGCATCCTGCAACCCCGGCAACAGTCATAAACAACCGCTTTTTATATCTGAAAAGATTACGTGCAGTAATTTTCTGCGTAAACTTCATGCGTTTCCAGACTATTCCGATGTGTTCAAGCCACACTCGTTTTCCCGCTTTCGGAGCCTTGGGAAGCATCAGGGCAGATGGCCTTTCGGCAAGAGTATCACGGCACGCAAAAAACGTCGTCAGAACCACGATTGCTACAGACAAAGCGACAATAACAAACGCATAAACAGGTCTGAAAACAGCATTTATGGCAGGAATATTGTACATCATTCTGTATGCGTTACCGATTACCGTCGGAAAAATCTTAAACCCTATAGCAACTCCCAGAATTCCGCCTGCCAAAGATGCAAGTGCGGCATATAAAATATAATAAATCATGACGGCTGACATAGAATATCCGAGCGAACGCAGAATTCCTATCTCACCGCGCTTTTCCTCTACCAGTCGCGTCATAGTGGTAAGCGATACAAGAGCTGCAACAAGATAGAAGAAAACCGGAAATACTTTAGAAAGAGCCTCCACCTTTTCAACATCTCCGGAAAACGTAGTATAACCCGTGTTTGAAAATCTGTCTCCAAAATACCAGCGCGGCATTTCAAGCTCAGACAACTCGGCCTCTGACTTTTCAAGCTCCTGACGTGCATCGGCAAAACTGTCATCCAGCTCCGACAACGCCCCCTGATACTCTTCCGATTCGGTATAATCGGGAATAGCTCCGTATAACTGTACATACTGACCATACATAGATTCAAACATATCGGAAAAGTTTTTATCCAACTCGGTCTTTGCGTCATTATAATTGCTGTTATATTCCGACCATGCGAGATCCAGCTCTGTACGGGCATCGCTGTAAAGTTCATTATATCTTTCCTCCGAACGAATATCGGCAAGCCCTTCAAGCGACGATGTAAGATTATCAATTAAATCTGCATATTCATCTCCGAAAATATCAAAATCATATGCGCCTTCGGCGAGCACATATATATCGGTAAAAAACTCAGTATCTATAGTACCCTCTCCGGCCATGATATACAATGAAACTGTGCCGGTTCCCACTGTACTCGGCTCACCTTTGATTGACATTGCAATCGGATTTTTCATAATTCCGACAACGGTAAATTCTTTAACCGCCAGCAAGTCATTATTATCAACTGTTATAATATCTCCGATTTCGTGATTGGAAACATACGAATTGCAGTCGGCTATAAGACATTCTCCGGCCGAAGACGGCAGTCTCCCCTCAGACAACTCCACCATTCCTATTGACGAATTTTCGCCCTCTCCGTAAACTGCGTCAGACATGTCCGACTCATAAATTCTCGCTACATAAGAATTTCCTTCTTCGTCTTTAACAGAGCTGTCAACAGTTTTAATTCCCACCGCATCCTCTACGCCTGAGTATGTACGTACAGCTTCGACATCACTATCGGTTATCCCGGCGCTTCCCTTGATATCAATATCATATACGCGCATTCTTTCAAAATAATCAGACACCGTATCCTTCATATCAGGCGTTGTTGATATAATTCCGGCAAGAAATCCTGCCCCAAGAGCGGTTATAGCAAGAATTGACAAAAAACGGTTAAGACTGCCCCTGAGATTGCGGAACATAAGCTTCCGATAATTTTTACGTATACCCATTACCACTCAATCTCCTCTGCAGCTACAGGTGTAGCATTTACAGTAACTTCTGTAATTTTCCCGTTCTTTACCCTTATAACCCTGTCCGCCATCGCCGCAATTGCAGAATTATGGGTAATAATAATTGTGGTTTTATTCATTTCATGGCATGTCTGTTCCAAAAGCTTAAGAATACTTTTTCCGGTATTGTAATCAAGAGCTCCCGTAGGTTCGTCGCATAAAAGAAGTTTTGGATTTTTCGCAAGCGCGCGGGCAATTGAAACACGCTGCTGCTCCCCTCCCGAAAGCTGTGCGGGAAAGTTATACATCCGTTCGGACAAACCCACCATATCCAGCGTCTGCGCCGCATCAAGCGGTTTTTTACATATCTCGGAAGCAAGCTCGACATTCTCAAGCGCAGTCAGATTCTGCACGAGATTGTAAAACTGAAAGACAAAACCAATGTCATATCTCCGATATTCCGTAAGTTTCTTCTGGTTATATGATGAAATTTCTGAGCCGTCAAGATAAATCTTTCCCTCGTCAAGCGAATCCATTCCTCCGAGGATATTCAAAAGCGTCGTTTTACCTGCGCCGCTCGGACCCAATACAACACAAAATTCTCCTTCAGCAACCTCGAAACTTGCGCCGTCAAGCGCACGGATAACGTTGTCACCGGATTTATATATCTTTGAAACACTATCAAATAAAACAAAGTCGCTTTTTAATTTGCTCTCCATAACTATGACCTTTCCCTTTCATATATTTTCAAAGTATGTACAGATATAACGGCAATATAAATCCGGTATACTTCCGGAAAAAATTCAATAAGGAGCATAGCTTTATTATAAAGTCGTTCCGGCAGCGGATCCAACTACATCCGGAAAAAGTAAGTGAAACCTCCGCCTTCAAAGACGAACTCGTTTACAGATCAACTCGTTTACGGGTAAATGCCTTTACAGGTGAATGCCTTAACACACGAACGTCTTGCAGACGGCATCTCTCTTTTAGATAATATAATTTGAAAAATTATTGTGTAATCATAAATTTCCGGTTATGCTGATAATTTTTTCCGCTGGTATATTAAAATTTATAGGTAATTTAAATATACACCTTCTTTTTTAGTTATAAATGTCCTTTTTTTTAATTATTTCAATTTATTATGCTGTTTTACAAAACGCTTCATTACAATTAACATGAAATTAACAAATAGTTTTTATAATAAAATAAAAACAACACAATTAGTCTATACACATCTGCAGCAAAAGCATTTAATATTTAATGACCAAAAAAGGAGCAGATTAATAATGAAAAAAACACTTTTACTTATTATGAATCCCCACGCTGGGGTAATGAAAGGAAAAGACAATTTATATACAATCTGCAATACACTATGCGCCGCCGATTTCGATGTAAATATAAGGATAACACAATCTCCTGGACACGCAATGTCAATAGCCCGTGAAGAAGGAACGAACTTTGAATACATTGTATGCTGCGGAGGAGACGGAACTCTACATGAGGTCGTCTGTGGGATGCAGCGCATACCGAACGAAAGTCGTCCCTTATTAGGATATATTCCCGCAGGAACAACAAATGATTTTGCGCAAAATTTTGGGCTTTCACTTAACCCGGCAGAATCTGTAAAGAGAATTGTCGATCCTCAAATCGTGGATATTGACATTGGAAAATTCGGAGATAATGAAAAAGGAGATAACTTTTTCACATATACCGCAGCGACAGGCGCATTTACAGACGCTTCGTACAGAACACCCCAAAAAACCAAAAATGCTATCGGATATATGGCGTACATACTTGACGGAATTACGCATCTCGGAAATATTAAGCCTATTCATATGCGCATCACTGCAGGCAACAGAGTATTTGAGGACGATTATATCTTCGCTTCGGTTTCGAATTCTACAACTGTAGCCAAAATGATAAAAATTGACAAAATAGGCGTTGACATGTCAGATGGTTTATTTGAGCTCATTCTGATCAAAAATCCTCAGAACTTAAAGGATGCGGATACGATTGCCAAGAGCCTTCTTTCTCCGAACGATCCAAAATACGGACTTGTACGTGCGCAGGCAAGCAGTATAAAATTTGAATTAGACAGTAAAACCGTATGGACACTTGACGGAGAGATGGCCATTGCTCAGAAATCCTTTACAATTTCATGTCTTAATAAGTCGCTGAAATTTATCAAATAACTTCCGCTTTGAGTATTTTCGTAAAAATAAAAGAGTAGGTAATAATAACATAAATAATACCGCCGCAGATTGTGAATACAATCTCCGGCGGCAATTTTGTTTTAATAGCTGTTACCTAGCTGTCTGTGTTTCTTCTAACGCTTTGTCCACATATAATTTAAAGCGTTCCTCGTTTCTTACAGAGTCGAACCACTCCCAGCCGTGCGGAGCCGTCATGCCATAAAGCATTAAGCTCGGCTCTTCCTCGAACAAAGGCTTGTAGAAAATCGGCTCAAGAGTACCGTCGGGAAGTTTTATCACGGATTTTCCCTTTACGACTTTAATTCCGCCATAAATCAATGGATCTCCCACATCCATTTCTTCACCAGCTTCGATATCATTCCATTTAAAGAACAATCCAAATACCTTTTCAAGATATTCATAACCTTCATTCTTTTTGCCGCAACCGAAAAGAGCACATGCCGCCCGGAAATATGTAGATGAATAATGCCCAAGCCAAGCGTCCGGAACTTCACCGTTTTCTCCAAGACCTTCCATAATACGTAATTTGTATTTATGCCATGCAAATGCCCTTTCCGGAACAGACCAATATCGTCCGGGACGTCCTAAGAAATGACACAGAAGATTAAAATTATTTATATCGTGCAGCATACGGCTCTCGTTATGTTTGCCGGCCTTCCACAAATCGTCTTCAATAATTTCACCTTGAATTGTGTCATACCGTGTAATTACCGGAGGAAGCTCACGGATACCCGTACGATCGGAAAATATAATAATATCACCGTCTTCATCAGCAACATAGTTATATTCTGCAGCGCCCACATACCCGTCGGTAAGATTTACGGCATCATAACGGCGAAACATACCGTCTTCAAATGGCATATAACCTTTTCCTACGCCCTCATATGATGACAGTTCATATACAGCGATTCTCAATCCACCGCAATATTCGTTTTCTGTTCGAACAATCCCCACCCCTTCCGCAAAATAATAAGTTTTATTCCCTCCGCGATATGCTAAACCATTGTCAAGCCCCGATATTTTCATAGAGAGCCTGAGACAGTTATCAAATGTTCCTGCCTTTGTTGATATAATTCCGGCATTCTCGCAAGAGATTTGTGTTTTTACAGATTCATTGTCCAAGAAAGAATACTCAACAAGAGATGATACGCCGGCACGCCACTCATCGGACCAAATACAATTTGCCGAATCTTGAAGAATCCCGTAAATATCATTATAAAAAAGGGGAGTTTCAGCTGTACATAAATCGACTTCTCTCCATTCGAAAGACCAGTGAAAATCAAAATTTATAGAAATATTATCACTATTCTTTTTAACAGGATTTTTCGAGAAAAAATTCCAATGTCCCGTTGCGGTACAGTCTGGATTAAGCTCCGTATCAGTTTCAAGAATTCGTGTAATAACTGAAACCGCAGATTTAGTATGGGCAATCTCCATAGGAGTTTTAGCAAGGATCTTTGCTCGTTCAGCCGCACCGTACACATCACATAGCTTTTGACCATTACCGATTTCCTTATAATACTCACAACGAATTTTCTGAATCATATCATACCATGAATTTTCATCATATCTATGACGAACAATATCTTCCCAAGAAGCAATAAGAACCCTGTTTTCATCGGCGTAAGACACCTCAAACAAAAGCTCCGCCGATATAATATCCGACTGATATGCCGCTGTATATTCCCAGCTATTGCCGTGTGCAATTGGTATCAGTCCGCTTCCCCCCACAATTTTGTATGCAGAAAGAAGTTTCACATCGCTTACTCCGTCAACAATATGCTCGTGCCTGACAACACCAATTCCGTCTTTATAATAGCTGCGACAAACAATCTTTCCCTTATTACTATATCTTTTATCACCATAATATTTTGTAATCCATAGCTGACAATCCGAAAATATGCCCGCGGGAGTTTCAACAGTCTCGGTTTTACTTACAAAGGAGAGTTCCGTCCCATCACTGCCAATATATGCTTCACCCACATTTATATCTGCAAATAATAGTCCGTCGCAAAGGCTTGAATTACGGAAAATTTTCATGCTATCCCTGTCAACTGAGTTCAGGGATCCCCTTGTGATCCCCTCGGTTGTCCAATAACGAAGCTTTTTATCAGTTAATCTGAATTCATCAATATGTGAACCAATGAAATATTGCTTTTCAGATCTTTCTTTATAGTTTTCGGCCAAAATCTTATTTATTTTTCTCGTATACGGAACAAGTACATAGTATGCATCCCCAGGCGTCAATATCTCGCGTGCCTTATCATAAGCTTTATCTCCCTCTGCGTCCCTGCCATCGCAAAAATAGCTATAGCCAAGCCAGAACCATTCTCTTCCGAGAGTCTTGCTTAGACCTGCTTTCTCAAGGCGGGGAATTTGCTTATTGCGAATAAAGTCAACCGCTCCGCTTTTCCAAAACTTTGCATCTTCTTTGGCCACGATATAAGACATCACCTCTTCGTTTTTACCCTCGATCGCCGCGTCGGCAATTCTTTCGAGAAGCGCATCGTTTTTATCACCGGGAATCCACCACCAACCCCGAAGCAAAACATCAGCAAGCGCGTGACTTTTGTCAACAGATTCAGGCAAATTCTCCACTTCGCGAAGAACATCACGGTAGACGGTTTCAAATCCTTTTTTATTGTTTTTGAATTGCCACTGCTTAAGCTCGGCAACCTTTTTCATAACACGCTGAATAAGTTTATCTCCGTACTTTTCGTTCATTGCACAAAGTTCCTTTCTAATTCGTTTTCTGCCATTATGGAGCTGCCATTTAACTGTCCCTTCGGAAATATGCATTTTATCGGCAATTTCCGCAATAGAAAGTCCGCCAAAATAATGTAGATCGATAATCTCTCGTACTTTGCCAGGCAATTTTCCAATGCTTTTTTTCAGCTCGTCATTTTCTTCGGATGATACATAAAGTTCAGCAGGATTTATTTCCTGCTCACGGATGACATTTAAATTCTCCGCAGTTTCAAGAGGCAGATAAGCGCGGAAACGCGTTACCATATTCAAAGCACAATTTTTCGCAATACGACATACCCATACGCCGAATTTGGCTCTCTCCTGCAAAGTATTTAATTTCATCCAAGCGGCAACAAAAGCATCCTGTGCCGCGTCTTCAGCCATATATTGATTATGAATAACGGAAACCGCAGAAGCAATTACGGCGTTTTGGTAACGAACAATAAGAGCTTCAAATGCCCCCTGATCTCCTGCAAGTGTCAGCATAACCAAAGTTTCGTCGTTTACATTGTAATAGAACAATATGCATCCTCCTTTTTCTTTTTTCGAAAATTTTCTATTCTTGTCTTGCGCGCTTGTTATATAGACACATTTCAAACTAAAAAGGTTGGGTAAAAATAAATTTATTTAATTATACCACAGATTAGCTTTCCATTCACATAGATTTTCTCTCCGCTGAAACAATTTGCAGATGAGAGCGTTCGCAATTTTTGGCAGTAACTTAACCAATGTCACAAATAAAAAATAACATTTTTATATCATTAGCATTGAATATATCGCAAGTTTGTGATAAAATATTTGTGATAAAATATCAGAAAGAATTTCATAAGGAGCACAGCTCCGCTGTAAGACGTTATGAAGGCAGATTGTACCGACCGCAGGAAAAAAGGGAGCGAAGTCTGCATATGCAGAAGCGAACGTCCTACAAACTCAGACATACCGCTTTTAGCGATAGACACAAATTTTAAAATTCTCGGTTAAAGGTTGAGTACAATTTATGAAAAGAAAAAATATTAAAAACTGCATAGAAACTGCTTTGGGAAGAAAAAAAGCCGATCTTCTTATAAAAAACTGCATGGCTCTCAATGTATTTACAGGTGAATTTGAAAAGTCCGATATACTGATAACAGACGGATATATTGCAGATTCCCATGCTCCGGACAACGCGGAGGCTGAAATTGTTTCAGACGCAGGAGGAAAATATGCCGTTCCGGGTTTTATAGACGGACATATTCACCTTGAAAGCACTTTCATATCACCGGCAGAATTTTCAAAAATTGCGGCTATGCACGGTACGTCGGCAGTAATTACAGATCCTCACGAGCTTGCAAATGTCGCAGGAATAGACGGTATTGATTATATGCTCGCGGCGACGGAAAACCTTCCGATAGATGTATTTTTTATGATTCCCTCCTGCGTTCCCGCAAGCTATGTAGATGAAACAGGCGCCACACTTGCACACACCGCCATAAAAAAATATATGAAAAATGAGCGTGTGCTCGGACTTGCCGAAATGATGAATTATCCTGGCGTACTTTCAGCCGATAAAAAAGTTCTTGCAAAATTATCAGCCGCGGCAGAATTTGACAAGGAAATCGACGGACACGCTCCCGGCCTTACAGGTTCTCAGCTGTCGGCATACTGCGCCGCGGGAATAAACTCCGACCACGAATGTACAACCGCAGAAGAAGCTATTGAGAAGCTTCGCCTCGGTCAATGGATTATGATACGCGAAGGCACCGCCTGTAAAAACCTTGAAGCCTTGATTCCGGTACTGGATAAATATCCCGGCAGATGCGTCTTTTCCTGCGATGACAAGCATCCTTCCGACATAATAGAAGAAGGCCATATAGATCATATCGTAAGGCGGGCAATTAATCTCGGCATAAAGCCGGAAACCGCATACACCGTAGCGTCATTCGGTGCAGCGCAGCGATTCAGATTAAAGGATGCCGGAGCCATAGCGCCTGGATATAAGGCTGATATTGTACTCATAAGCGACCTCGAAAAAGTTAAAATAGAAAAGGTATTTAAAGGCGGAAAATCAATAACTCCTGAAAGCATAAACGAATTGAAACCTCCTGTAATTGACTCATCCCTTTCCGGCAGAATTACCAACACAGTCAATCCCGCACCGCTTAGCAAGGAAAGCTTTGCACTCAAACGAACGCCGGAATATGTTATACAGCTTACCCCATGGCAGATAATCACAAAAAACGGAGGTAAAGCCGCCGGAGTTGATATAGATCGTGATATAATAAAGCTAAGCGTTGTCGAACGGTTTAAATCAACCGGCCACATAGGAACGGCACTGCTTTCCGGCTACGGACTGAAACGGGGCGCAGTTGCTACAACAGTTGCCCACGACTCTCACAATATAATCGTTGCAGGAGTATCGGATTCAGATATGACGGCCGCCGTAAACAGGCTGAAAGAACTGCGCGGAGGCATGGTCGTCATTGACAACGGAAAAATAATATCCGAACTTGCTCTTCCAATAGGGGGACTTATGACATTTTTATCGGCATATGAAACAGCCGACCGGATAAATAAGCTGCGCGACGCCGCGCATTCTCTCGGTGTAAGTGATAATATCGATCCGTTTATGACACTGTCCTTTGTAAGCCTTCCGGTAATACCGTCTCTCCGTCTTACAACACTCGGCGTATTTGACGTAAAGCAATTCAAAATAATTTAAAGATTTTGAACAATCTAATTGTCATTTTACACAAGCATGTCATTTGTTTCGATGCCAAATTATAATATACTATTTAAAATACTGTTTCAGTATTTACTTTTTGTTGACAAATGCTTGAAAAAGTTGTATTATTAATTAAGCAAGCAGATATTATACTGCTTTACATTTTACATCGGATAATGCATCTTTTGTCAGTGTAACCCGCAATACTTCATGCGCAATACCGGCATAGCTATTGTTGTATTTGTTCGGTGTTAATTTATTTTAACGCTGTTATAATACAGTGTTATAATCAAAATTTATTAAAACGGAGGACAAAACAAATGATGAAAAAAATATTTTCAATCGCTCTTGCACTTGTCATGATCGCATCCTTTGCAGTCATGGCGGCTTCCTGTTCTTCAAAAACTCCCGGAGACGAAGCGGAAACAGGAGATAAGTCAGATGACGGCGATAAATCGTTCAAAGTAGGATTTATCTTTCTTCATGACAAAAACTCTACATACGACCTTAACTTTATAAACGCTGTAGAGGCAGCTCAGGAAGCTCTTTCGCTTACAGATTCTCAGGTTATTCTAAAAACAAATATACCTGAGGGGCAGGAATGCCTCGAAGCATGCGAAGACCTTGTAGATCAGGGATGCTCTCTTATTTTTGCAGACAGCTTCGGACATGAATCTTATATGATAGAAGCAGCTCAGAAATATCCGGATGTGGAATTCTGCCATGCTACCGGCACAAGAGCTCACACAGAAGGTCTTGATAACTACCATAACGCATTCGCGTCAATTTATGAGGGACGTTATCTCGCAGGAGTTGCAGCAGGACTTAAACTCAACGAAATGATTGAAAACGGCGATTTTTCTGCTGAAGATGCTGTTATCGGATATGTCGGTGCTTATACATATGCTGAAGTTATATCAGGATATACATCTTTCTTCCTCGGCGCTCAGTCGGTATGCCCGACAGCAACTATGAAGGTTCAGTTTACTGGAGAATGGTACGATGAAGCTGCCGAAAAAGAAGCTGCAAACGCTCTTATTGCAAGCGGATGTAAGCTCATTTCTCAGCACGCCGATTCAATGGGCGCTCCGACCGCGTGCGAAGCGGCAGGTGTTCCCAACGTTTCGTATAACGGCAGCACAGTAGAATCATGTCCCAATACATTTATTGTTTCTTCTGCAATTAACTGGGCTCCTTACATGGAGTACATCATTAACTGCGCTATGAACGGAGACAAAATTGACACCGATTGGGTAGGAGACATTTCGACAAACTCCGTTGTTCTTTCGGATATCAATACCGCTGCCGCAGCTGAAGGCACAGCTGAAAAGCTCGCGGAAGTCAAAGAAGAACTTGAAAACGGAACGCTTCATGTATTTGACGTTACAAAATTCACGGTTGACGGCAAGCAGCTCTCGGACGATCATATGGCCGATGTTGATACCGATGCAGATTACACTCCTGACACAAAGGTTGTAATTAACGGATACTTCCATGAATCCGAATTTCGTTCAGCTCCTTATTTTGACATAAAAATAGACGGTATCGAATGCCTTAACGAAGCGTTCTGATTTTAATACCCGAACAGATAAATCGCATGGAATGCGGTTTGCCGGCGTGTTTTTCAGGGGCGGGGCGACTGCCCCGCCCTTTTTTAATTTTGTATCCGACAAATTAATTTAATAAAAGACAAAGCATCGCTGCAAAGCGTTTTTGACAGCAAAATATTATTTGAGAAGTTTGATAAATCAAGCGCGGCAGTAAACTTTTATATGAAGAACAATAACCTGAACTGTCACCTGATGAATCCGCACGTCTGTTACCCCTGAAATGCTTGTTTCCTGAAACACAACGGCAAACGGCACCATACAGGACAAACAGAAATGGATATTTATTTTTTAATTAAGTATTTTTACAGTCTGATTCACTAAGAATTTCAAATTGGAGGTAACGGTGTGAACAATGCTGTTGCTATTGAGCTAAAGCATGTAACGAAAAAATTCGGACATGTTATTGCTAATTATAATGTAGATCTTGACGTCCGAAATGGTGAAATTCTTGCCATTTTAGGAGAAAACGGAAGTGGAAAAACCACACTTATGAATATGATTTCCGGAATTTATTTTCCGGATGACGGTCAGATTTTTGTAGGCGGAGAAGAGGTTGTAATTCGTTCTCCCAAGGACGCGTTCCGTTATAAAATAGGAATGATTCACCAGCATTTTAAGCTTGTTGATGTATTTACAGCTACCGAAAATATTATACTCGGAATAGAGGATGGAAAAAAATTTTCAATTTCAGAGGCAAAAAAGAGAATTACAGAAATCACCGAACGGTACGGCTTTAAAATTGAACCGGATAAAAAGATATATGAAATGTCGGTATCGGAAAAACAAACGGTAGAAATAATTAAGGTACTGTACAGAGGAGCTGATATACTTATTCTCGACGAACCCACAGCGGTTCTTACCCCTCAGGAAACCGACCGTCTTTTTTCTGTTCTCAAACGAATGCGCTCTGAAGGAAAATCAGTAATAATTATCACGCATAAGCTTCACGAGGTTCTTGAAATTTCAGACCGCGTTGCTGTTCTCTGCAAAGGACAACACGTGGCTACTGTAGAAACCCGCGAAACGGATGAAGCTAAACTCACAGAAATGATGGTAGGCAAGAAAATAACGCTCAATATTGAGCGCACCGAGCCCAAAAACGTCTGTGACCGCCTTATAGTAAAGCACGTCAGCTTTACCGGAACAGACGGCTTGAAAATTCTTGACGATATATCCTTCGAGGCACGCTCCGGCGAAATTCTCGGCATAGCGGGCATAGCGGGGAGCGGCCAGCGAGAACTGCTCGAAGCTATTGCGGGACTGCAGCGGCTTGACGACGGTGAAATATTATATTCAGATCCCAAAAGCGGAAATTCGGTAAATCTGCGTGACCGTACGCCGATTCAGATACGAGAACTCGGAGTACGTTTGTCGTTTGTTCCGGAGGATCGTCTCGGTATGGGACTTGTCGGAAACATGAATATAATTGACAATATGATGCTCCGCAGTTACCGAAAAGGCAAATCGCTGTTTCTCAACCGAAAAAAACCGCACAGTCTTGCGGATCAGATAATCGAAAGTTTACAGGTTGTCACTCCGAGCGCATATACTCCGGTACGGAAATTATCCGGCGGAAATGTACAAAAGGTACTTGTCGGACGTGAAATCTCTTCCGCGCCGTCAGTTCTTATGACCGCATACCCAGTACGCGGACTTGATATCAACTCATCATATACAATATACAATCTGCTGACAAAGCAAAAAGAATCCGGTGTTGCCGTAATATTTGTCGGAGAAGATCTTGACGTTCTGATTGAGCTTTGCGACAGAATCATGGTAATCAATTCGGGCAGAATTACCGGCATCGTAGACGGAAGAAATGCAAAAAAGGAAGAAATAGGTTTCCTTATGACAAAAAACAAAAAAAGCAATCTGAGCATTGATAAAAGAGACGACGCAGACAATAATTCCGGAGAAGAAAGCCTCCGCCCGGAAAAAACAATCAAGGCAGGTGAATCCGATGGCAGCAACTAAAAATATTGAAAAGGAAATCCGGGAACCGTTTATTCATATAACAAAACGCGACGAAATGCCGTGGTGGCAGTCATGGCTTGTTAGAATAACAGCGGTTTTACTTGCGCTCATCGTATCCGGAGCCGTTACAATAATGCTGACCGGACAAAATCCGCTCGAAGTTTATGCCACAATGTTTAAGGGAGCCTTCGGTACCACACGCAGAATCTGGCAGCTTATGCAGAATGTAGCCCTTCTGCTTTGTATTGCACTGGCCGTTACTCCTGCGTTTAAAATGCGCTTTTGGAATATCGGCGCAGAGGGTCAGGTACTTATAGGAGGACTTGCGGCGGCAGCCTGTATGATTATACTCGGAAGCAAGCTTCCCATTTGGCTGCTTATGACAGTTATGGTTGTCTGTTCAATTGCGGCCGGCGCAATATGGGGAATCATTCCGGCAGTATGCAAAGCAAGCTGGGGTACAAATGAAACACTCTTTACATTAATGATGAACTATGTAGCAATGCAGCTTATTCAATACTGTATTGTAAAATGGGAAGTTCCAAAGGGCTCTGGAAAAATCGGAATTATAAATCAGTCCGGTCATGAAGGATGGTTTCCATCACTTTTTGGTCAGGATTATGCCATTAATATTATAATCGTCATCGCAATTCTAATTATAATGTATGTGTATCTTAATTTCAGCAAACACGGCTATGAGCTTTCGGTTGTCGGAGAAAGCGAAAATACCGCACGCTATGTTGGTATCAACGTAAAAAAAACAATTGTACGCACTATGGCGCTTTCAGGCGCGATATGCGGAATTGCCGGCCTTATTCTTGTAGCGGGAACTAATCACACAATTGCGACAACGACGGCAGACGGACGGGGCTTTACTGCAATCATGGTATCATGGCTTGCAAAATTCAATCCTATTTATATGATACTGACTTCATTCCTTCTCGTATTTTTAGACCGCGGAGCGAGTGAAATCGCAACAGTTTTTCGTTTAAACGAGGCATTTGCTGATATAATTTCCGGAATTATTCTGTTTTTCATAATCGGGAGTGAATTTTTTATAAACTATAAGCTTGTAAGGCGCGCTCATAAGGAGGAAAAATAAATGATTATTTCAACTGTTCTTCAGCGTGCAATTGTTCAGGGAATACCGCTTCTTTATGGTTCGACCGGAGAGATTATAACTGAAAAATCCGGTAATTTAAACCTCGGAATTCCCGGCGTCATGTATGTCGGCAGTATATGCGGAGTTATCGGAGCATTCCTCTATGAACAGTCAGTACCCGCCGCAGAACCCCTCAATGCATTTCTTGCAATTGCAATTCCTATTCTTTCGTCTATAATCGGATCTACTCTTATGGGGCTTATTTATTGCTTTTTAACCGTTACTCTGAGAGCAAACCAAAACGTCACCGGGCTTGCGCTCACCACATTCGGAATAGGCTTCGGCAACTTTTTCGGAGGCTCCCTTGCAAGTCTTACGGGAAGTCAAACCGCATCGGTTTCTCTTATAAAGACAAGCAATTTCTTCCGTGCACATCTACCGTTCGCAGAGAAACTCGGCTGGTTCGGAGAAATTTTCCTTTCATACGGCTTTCTTGCATACCTTGCCGTAATCATAGCTTTGTTTTCCGCTTTCTTTTTTAAACACACAAGAATCGGGCTTCAGCTTCGCGCTGTAGGTGAAAATCCCGCAACAGCAGACGCGGCCGGAATAAATGTCAGCCTTTATAAATATATCGCCACCTGCGTCGGAAGTGTAATCGCCGGGCTCGGAGGTCTCTACTATGTAATGGATTATACAATGGGCGTTTGGTCCAATAACGGATTCGGAGACAGGGGATGGCTTGCAATAGCTCTTGTAATTTTCGCGATTTGGAAACCAGATATCGGCATTATCGGTTCAATCCTTTTTGGAGGACTTTACATTGTATATCTCTTTATTCCGGGGTTAAGCAGAAGTTCTCAGGAGCTCTTTAAAATGCTTCCGTATGTTGTTACGATTGTGGTATTAGTAGCTACAAGCATCAGGAGAAAACGTGAAAATCAACCGCCGGCAAGTCTCGGTCTGGCATATTTCCGTGAAGAAAGGTAGAAAAAAACAGATAGAAATACTATTAAATAGCTCGGTGTTCCCATGAAAAACAAGTCTGGGAATGCCGAGTTATTTTAAATTTGTAAAAATAAACGGTAAGAGTCAGATTATAAAGCCAAGAAATTTTCGGTAAAACTAAAGTTTTGACATTTTTCTGCGCCAAAATCTGATACAAACCAAAGATATAACCACGCCAAGCAAAGAAATGACAGCAAAGGAAAGAATCGTAACGCTCCATCCTCCGTACTCGGAAATCAGACCGACAGAAATTCCCGAACACGAGGCACCGGCATATGAAAAAGCGTTGAGCATTCCGGATATGCTGGAAACCTTTCCGATTCGCTTATATCTAAGCGGTATAAACGTCATAAGCATAGTATTCGCACCGGTCGTCGCCATCATAATAAATGCAAGCAATATAATAGATATCCACCTGAAAAAAGCGCCTGTTACACCTATAGCTGTAAAAATACAGATAGGCACAAAACACAGCATTGCAATTCCGTACATTAACGCAGTCACAGATATTTCATCAAGATGCATCTTGGAATAAAAAAATTCGGAAAGATATGCTCCGGCTACATTCAACAATGGAATTAAAGACATAAGCAAAGCCGTAAAAGACGCTGATACTTCAAAGTATTCACTTATAAATGTAGGCGTCCAAAGATCAAGTCCATCCTTCAAAACGCCGTTGCACATTACTGCGGCGATTATCAAAAGCATTTCAAATGAAAATATTAAGGAAAACAGCCCCGCTCCCATACTATTTGTATATGACGCCGCAATGTCAGACGTCTCGACGGATTCCCCGCAGTTCTTTGAAATATATTCGATATACCCGGTCATACGGTTTGCCGAAACTATAAAAACAATTGCGGCAGCAATACAAACCGAACCGCATATTAAAAAAACAGTTCTCCATCCGGAAAAGCGAAGAGAAAGCGTTGCAATCAGATATGTAATTACAGAGCCAAGAGGAACTGTAACCGATAAATTTACGCCTGCACGTTCAACGCGCTCCGGAGGAAGCCACTGAGCAATACACTTTATCACTGCAGACCACAGCATAGAGCAAAATATTCCGCAAATACACCATATAACAGGAACAATCGAAGAAAACCGATTAAATGCCATACTTATATTAGCCGCACCGGCTCCCAGCAATCCGACAGTAATCATAAATGATGGAGAGACTCGGTCAGAAATCAGTCCGCTTATAAATTGTCCGACAGCATATACAACAAGGAATGCAGTTCCTGCCGCACCTCCCGTAACCTTATCAATAAATCCCTCTGAAATCATCGCGGAAAGGCAAACGGAAAGATTCTTTCTTCCGACATATATGGCAGTATAAGCTAACACACAGAGCAAAAAAACTCTGCGTGCTCCGCAGTCAATCTGTTTTTTTGAAAAAGTCATATTCATTCTCAACCCAGTCCTCTATTATTCTGAACAGAAAAATCCATGCATTTTTAACTACACAAAAAGTAAAAAATTTCACCGCATTTAATTAATGAGGTGAAATTTATATATTTTTACATAGTGTAATGCTTTCAGCAGTCAAACGTTCATCTGCAATTTTTTCATTTCATCTGAACTTTCGGCTGCACAGTTAATCTCATTAGGCTCATGGAAAGTAGGAACAACATTTGCTATTGCGTACCTTATATAAGATCTCTCCGCACCGGCTTCGACCGCGGCAACTGCGTCATTCAATATTTTGATTTTTTCGTCTACCGCAGAACGTGAAAGCGCCACATCCTTTTCAATAAATATCATATTGTTTTCGGTTTTGGTAAGATGTTCGGTTTTCATAAGAAGCTCTTCATAAAGCTTTTCACCCGGACGCAGTCCGACTTCTTCAATTTTTATATCGATATTGGGCTCCAACCCGGACAGCTTAATCATATTTACCGCCAAATCATAAATCCTGACAGGTTTGCCCATATCGAGAACAAAAAGCTCACCCTTTTTCGCCATAGCGCCTGTCTGCATGACAAGCTGGCTGGCTTCCGGAATTGTCATAAAGTAACGTATGATTCTTTTATCTGTTATTGTAACGGGACCTCCGTCTGCAATCTGCTGTTTGAACAACGGTATTACAGAGCCGTTAGAGCCGAGTACGTTTCCGAACCTGACAGCCGCAAACGAAGTCTTGCTGTCGACACGGCTTTGAACAATCATCTCGCAAAGACGTTTTGACGCACCCATTATATTCGTAGGATTGACCGCTTTATCAGTTGATATAAGAATAAATTTTTCAGTTTCGTATTTTTCCGCCATATCGGCAACATTGTATGTTCCGATTACGTTATTTTTTATTGCCTCACATCCGCTGTACTCCATAAGTGGTACATGCTTATGTGCAGCCGCATGAAAAACAATATCGGGACGATAGCTTTTAAATATACAATCAAGGCGCTTTCTGTCACGAACCGAAGCGATTTCCACCGCGAGATTTATATTTTCGCCGTAATCACGATAAAGTTCTTGCTGAATATCATAAGCATTATTCTCATAAATATCAAGAATGATAAGCTTTTCAGGAGCGCAAGCCGCCACCTGACGACAAAGCTCGCTGCCGATAGATCCTCCGCCCCCTGTAACCAGAACCGTTTTTCCTGCATAGTAATCCTTTACAGCACAGTCTTCTAAACTCAATGGTTTGCGGAAAAGAAGGTCTTCAATCTGAAAATCCCTTATAACACGTTTTTTCGGTTTACCGGTAAATTCTCGGATTGGTGTATCATAAATCTTTATTTGACAGCCTGTTTTGCTATAGAAATTATACAGCCAGGTGGCAAGATCGCTGTCAAGATTGTTAATTGCAATAAAAATTTCACTTACCGAATACTTTTTAATAAGCGCAGCAACATCATCCCCGTCATGAAAAACAGGTATTCCGGAAACACGACTGCCCGCCTTTGTCATGTCGTTATCTATAAAAAATACAGGCCTGTAGTTTGAACGGGAATTAAGTCTAAGATCGTCAACAAGAAAAACGCCAAGCTGTCCCGCGCCGACAATCGCAACGTTTTCCATCAAGCGGTCCGACTCATTTCTATTTATATGCTTATAAATCAGACGGTAACAAAACCTTGATGTCAGCGCAACAATCAGGTTTAACGAAACAACAAATGCTATGTGCCATATACCTTCCCAAGTTCCTATAATCGCCGAGAGAAGCAAAGTAAGAACCATTCCACAAAAGTCAGATATTACAAGATTCAGATTAGCATATGTATTCGTATATCTCCAGATATTGACGTACACTCTGAAAATCACACGGGCTGAAAAAACGGAAACAGCCAAAAGTATAGAATTCCTTATAAATAAACCGTCGTCAGGAGCGTTTATATAGTGGCTGTATAATGCAAAAATATAATAAAAAAGATCAATCAATATAAAACATATAACGTCAAAAATAAACAGCACAATTTTTCTGCTTTTTCCAGTCAACAGTTTTCGAAAATCCATTGCAAATCCTCATAATATCTATAAAAATATATTTGTCTATCCAGTCGGAAAACAAAAAAAATTATGCTTTCCACTAAAGCTCTGACCATTCTCGTATATAAAATAAAAAAATAATTATTATTAATAATTATTAATAATATTATAACTTTCAAGATGAAAAAAGTCAATACCATATAGCCATCCATTTTATTCTTTTTTGAATAAAATATCATTTTTTTATGCTTTCTTTATACATATACCATTTTTACACATACTTATACATTTTCAGTAAGTAACGAATACCTGCAATAAGACATTTAAGTTCAAAAAGAATCAAAGTTTCGTCATAATGCATTCCGATAATGGATTGTACTTACACCTTAAAAGCAAATGGAGCGCGTCACCTATAGAGGCAAACGACTTTACATGCAAGTGCCTTTACACGTTATCTTTACACACTAATACCTTTTACAGCAGTCTTCAAAGTCAAACGTCTTGCAAACATAAATATCTTATGTTTAATAAAAAATATTTTCATATAGATATACTGTTGATTTATAAACTCCTTTATGCTATAATTCTTTAATAGAATATAAAGGCAGTCATACCAATATATTCACAGCACCGATGGAGGTCAGCCATTATGAATATACTTATAATTGACGCCCAGGGAGGCGGCATCGGAAAGCAGCTTGTTTCTTCAATAAAGGAAAGCTTTCCTAACTTTGAGATAACCGCTGTAGGTACAAACAGCGCAGCGTCTGCCGCAATGCTGAAAGCAGGCGCAGATCACGTCGCAACCGGAGAAAACGCTGTCGTCGTTGGGTGCAGAAAAGCCGACCTAATAATAGGACCGATTGGAATAGTTATAACAGATTCTCTGTACGGTGAAATCACCGAAAAAATGGCGGTAGCAATCGGAAAAAGCAGCGCAAAACGTATTTTGATCCCGGTAAATCAATGCGATAATATAATTGCCGGAGTACAAAATTCAAATATAAATCATTTAATCAAATGTGTAATTGAAGAAATTATAAATTTTTAATTATAATTTGATTCTGTTTTTCGGTATATAATAAAATACTGACAAGCCCGTGCAGCATTAGAAGCACGGGCTTGTCAGCAATACAGGCTATTTAAGAATCTTTTTCGCGTTTCAATCTCTTTTTTGCCTCTTCGACACTTTCACCGTCCTTTGTAAGATAACGTGCTACAAAAGCGTCTTCAATCTTTGTATAGCCGTTCACAAAAGTATTTTCGACTTTGTGATAAGTCCCTGTAACCTTTTCCGCAATTTTTTCGTTTGCTTTTACAAGCTTTGATTTTGCCATAAATATCTCCCTCCCGCTGTGCATACTTAGACTTAAATCCTTTACTGAACTTATCTCATTTGAAATGATATTTTGTCCGAACTTCAGGACACGAAGCTTTACTGCCCTTCTTAATTCCTTTTATTGTTAAAGCAAATCCAAGTGTAAACACGAAAATCCAGACTGCCGTTCCTGTGAGTATGTTCATTATCAAAATCTCATCTGATTCCATTGAACCAAATGAAACAAGCATCGAACGTTGCAAAGTTAAAACGGATACAGCTGCTTCCGCCGCGCTGATGCTTCGTATAACCGAAAGCAACGGAGAAGAATTTTTACGTTGTTTAACAGATCTGATAATCACTCTCGTAATTTTGAAAAAAGTATAAGCGGCTATGGTTATCATAATTATTTCGCCGTGCCTTGCAGCAATATTTTGCGACAAGCTTATGTATATAACAGCGGCAAGGACACAGCTCAGAAGAACAAAAAAAGCGCCTGTTAATTTCATTACAAAATACTCTGTATCTTCAGAAGCTAAGTTATCATTCCTGCGACCGCACAACACAGCGGAAAAACGCATAGTGGCCAAAATCCAATAAACCGCCCCCATTGCAACAAACCACAAAGACATATTCATTATACCAACCGCAAAATGATATAATGCGTACAAAAGATTAAATGCAAAGGAAAAAGCCGCCGACGTAATCATGCTTTTGCGCTGTCCCCGCGAAACATCCTTTTGTGTCTTTTCTTCGGAAAACAGCACCGCGGCCATCTGTTTTGGCATCACTCTTTAATTCCCCTTATCAGTGGAATTAGACAAAGCAGAATAACAATTCCTATAATCCCAATAACAATTCCCGAAATCATTTTTTCCCATACAAGACAAAAACACATTCCCACTCCTAAAGCCAATGCTCCGATAATTCCAACAATGATTGTTAAAATTGCTTTCCCGGAAACCCGGATAGGCTCTTTATGCTCCATTTTTCTCCACACAAGCAAAGTAATTAAAGCAAGGACAAACCCTACGCAACCAAAAACGATTCCGGGCTTAAAAGCATTCCATTCCGGAATCAAAGCCATGCACATTCCCAACGCAAACAGCATTCCGCTAACAGTTCCTAACAACATTGTGACAAAACTGCTTTTTTTCATATAACGCACCCCCAAGTATTTTTTAAATCAACTGTTGTTGTTTTATTGTGATTATAGTATAATACTTTTACAGTGAAAAAAACAATCATCAATTTCGAAAAAAATGTTGGAATAAAGGAATAATTTAATGAATACACCGAACAATAAACGAAAAAGAGAGTCTATTGAGCTCATCGAAAAGACTTTTATCGATTTAATTCAATTTAAAGAATTAAATCAAATCAGCGTATCCGAAATATGTAAAAAAGCCGGATTGAACCGTACAACCTTTTATGCTAATTACACTGATATCTACGCGCTTGCAGACTCTATAAGGGACAAGCTTGAAAACAATCTGTCAGATTTATATGAAGAAGAAATCACACAAAGATTTAACAGTCACGCTTATATAAAGCTTTTTCGCCATATAAAAGAAAATCAAATATTCTATAAAACCTATTTTAAATTAGGATACGATGATAATTATAAAATTATTTCCTACGATATTGACCTTGCAAATCAGAGGTTTAAAAATCGCTTCGTAGAATACCACATAGAATTTTTCAAAAGCGGCATTACAAAAATAATTAAACTATGGCTGAAAAACGGCTGCAGGGAAAGTCCCGAAGATATGGTAGAAATTTTAGAAAGTGAATATCAAAAATAGCTGTACTCGTTTTATATAGGAAATAACAAAAAATAAAGAAGCGGCATGACCGTCAGGCATGCCGCTTTTGCAAACTATTATTTTCTGCCTCCGTATTTAAAATACGAAGTTTTTACTCTGTAAACAATAAACATCCCTGAGATTTGAATTGCTCAATTTTCTTGTCGATAAATTCGACAGATAGATCAAATCGCTCGGCCAAACAAATTTTACACATAAATTCCGCACTTATACGGCTTACCATTTTTTTATAAACTGCAATTTCATCATATGTAAGTTCTCTGCCGCATTTTAAGCAATAACTCATTTGATGTCTACAACCTTAGCGCGGAATAATTCACAGCCGTAAGGCTCAATTGTACGCCTTACATTAGAATTTTCAACCGTAAACGTGTCTCCTGTCCAAAGCTCATGCATTTCAAGTGTTTTTCCAGTGCTGTGCGAAATACCGAGCTCATCTAAATTAAATGTCGGCGAAACCTTTTCATCTCTGAAATTAAATATTCCGACGGCAATATCCCCTCCGGTCAGCTGCTTGCAGTATATAGGATTGTCATCGTTACCCCATATGCCTTCTATTTTCACGACCTGTCGGCATGCAGGATCCTGATTGATTTTAATTATCTCATCATTGGTCAAAATATTATATGCCTCGTCAGTCATATTTCTAACGTCGCATCCAATCATAAGCGGAGATCCAAACAATGCCCAGATTGAAAAGTGTGTTCTGTACTGTATATCACTGCATCCGCTCAATCCCACATTACCATTGCCGTACATACCGACAACAAGCATATCCATGTCGTTAAAGCATCCTACTCCACCATATGCAAATTTATTATTTTGCTGCTTTGTCAAATCTTTAATTGATTCCCAGCTGTCAAAAATATCTCCCGTTGAACGCCACATGGAGGAAGAGGTCTCTTTAATCCATTTGTGAGTCTCATCAATGCCCCAGCTGCATGCACTGAAAAGTATATCGCGGCCGCAGTTTTCAAGCGCAATCCCCATACGGCGGTACAGATACTTTCCGTGAACTATATTGCTGTGAAAGCAATAGTCATATTTCAGAAAATCAACACCCCATTCAGCAAATGTCTGAGCGTCAATAAACTCGTGCTCATAGCTTCCTGGATATCCCGCGCATGTAAGATTTCCGGCACATGAATACATTCCGAATTTAAGTCCTTTTGAATGCACATAATCGGCAACGACTTTCATACCGTGCGGAAATTTTTCGGGATCAGGTACAAGTCTTCCGTCGGAATCACGCGTTTTAAGAGACCAACAGTCATCAATCACAAGGTACTCATAACCATGCGAAAGAAGTCCGCCGTCTGCCATCCTGTCCGCCGTCTCAAATATTAGCTTTTCGTTTATATCAGCGCCGAATGTGTTCCATGAATTCCATCCCATTGGTGGTGTTTGCTTAAACATTATAAATCCTCCGTTTTCGATACCTCTCCGTTTTCGGATAAAGGCGACTATTATTTTACGGATATTATACATTGGAGACGGATATTTTTCAATATGAAATTAAATTCTATATAATTTTTATCAGACAATTTACGCAAAAAAACTGCCGAGCAATTGTCGTTTTACAAAAAATGAGTCCCCGCATATATCAATAATCATATTTCGCAGTAATAATCAAGCATTATTTATATATTTTTCTGCCTGCACTTTAAACATCTCCGCATATTTTCCATTCATTTTCATATGCATATCATGACTTCCTTGCTCAATTATTCTGCCGTTCTCAAATATATAAATAAGATCGGCATGACGCGTGGTTGACAAACAATGCGATATAAATATAAATGTTTTATCAAAAGCAAATTCAGCAATCTGTTTATAAAGCTAATATTCCGCGATAGGATCAAGCGATACAGACGGCTCATCAATATTATAAGATCATAATTTTCGGCAAATACACGCGCTATTGCAAGCTGCCGAGCCTTCACGCCGGCAAGATTAGTTCCTTTTTCATCAAACCCGCGCGTAAGTACAGTGTCTATACCATTTTCAAGTTCTGAAAGTTTATCATTAAAGGGGAAGTGCTTAATTTCTTCAATTACACGCCCACGATCATCTTCATTAAATTCATCACACTTAAAAAAGCTCCCGTCGCATACATATCTCTAATAATAAAATCGTTATAAAATTCAGTGTCATAATATCTTGAAAATCTGTTGCAAGAACTTTCTTAAACAAATCGGACTGCGCTTTCTGACGAAGTATCCCCTTCAATGCAGGTACAATAAAGATTTTTAATATATTATCATTAAGCGATTATAAAGATTTTTATTTTCATATATATAAATACAATTCTCCTAAGCTTATCATTTCACAATGCTTTGGTAATTCGATTTAATTAGAAACTTTGAAATACACGATTGTTTAAAAGCTGCACAAACGCAAAAGCACAAATCATCTGCAGCAATAAAATGAAAGTCGTCTGTTTTTAATAAAAAGAATAAAACATATTTTTTCTGTCCACAATAGCTTCAGAAAAGTAAAATACATAAAAAGGACAGGGTAAAAATATGGATTTTAAAAATAAATTAAAACATTTATGCGGAAAAGATGACATACTTTACAAAGAATCAATATTGATACGCGCAACCGCAATATTTTCAGCTTTTGTCTTAATTGCATCGGTTGTATTCGGACTTTTGCCTACAGACGAAGATTTAGATATCTATGACAAAATACTGCGGCTTCATGTAATTGCCAATTCGGACAGCGATACCGATCAGTCGCTTAAGCTCGCCGTCAGAGATACAGTATTAAAGAATCTTGGAGAAAAGCTCGACGGATGCGCAGATAGGTTTGAAGCCGAAACAATAGCAGAAAACAAAAAAGAAGAGTTATGTGCCGCCGCTGAAGAAACACTACGTCAAGGAGGCTCCGATGATGATGTGCGAATTGAAATCGGAAAGGAATACTATCCGACAAGGATTTACGAGGGAGTCCGTCTTCCTGCCGGAACTTATAATTCTCTTCGCGTGATTATCGGAAACGGAGCCGGACATAACTGGTGGTGTGTTCTTTTTCCGGTTCTGTGTACAAGTTCGGCATCTGAGCCAAATGAAGAATTTACCGACGCCGGATTTACGCCGGGACAGATAAAGGTGCTGACAGAAACAGAAAAGCCAAAATACGTTCTTAAATTTAAAATACTTGAGTTTTTCGGCTCTTTAGGACACAAAAATGAAGAAAGTAAATCAACTGAGCCTGAAGATAAAGATTCAGGCGTAATAATACAAAAATAATAAAAAAACGCAGATCGGCATATCTTTCATATATTTCGGAAGATCATGCCGATCTGAGACTATTTATGCTTGATTTTTTTCTTACCCGCAATTCTGTTTGAAGTTACAGTTTTGTCTGAACACTTCGTTTTATCAGCCCTTTTTCTGGATGATACTGATCTCCTACGTCCTGTTCCTTCGTGGTTTGTTTCATGATAATTATTCTCCGGAGGAACAAGACAATCCCGTCCGTACCCAATTAAATCATTCCTTCCAATCGACATAAGAGCTTTACGTACAATACCGTAATTTTCCTTTCTATTATAATGAAGAAGCGCCCGCTGCATTCTTTTCTCTTCGATTGTATCTGCCGTATATACGCTTTTCCCTGTCATGGGATCTATTCCCGTATAATACATAACTGTTGACGCTGTACTGGGAGTAGGATAAAAATCCTGAACCTGATCCGGAGCGCAGCCGTTTTTCTTTAGATATACAGCAAGCTCTACAGCGTCCTCAAGCGTACTTCCTGGATGACTCGACATCAGATAAGGTATAAGATATTGTTTCCTTCCGGTTTCAGCACAAATCTTTTCAAAACGTTTCCGAAATGAGTCGTATACCGAAATCTTAGGCTTTCCCATCAGTGAGAGAACTCTGTCCGAACAATGCTCAGGCGCAACCTTCAGCTGTCCACTGACATGCTTTTCAACCAGTCTGCGAAAGAAGACGTCGTTTTCTTTATCGGCAAGAAGATAATCAAATCTTATACCGGAGCGAATAAATACGCGTTTGACTCCGGAAATAGAATTAATTTTTTCAAGAATCTCTGTGTACTCGCTGTGATCCGCTTTAAGATTTTTGCACGGTACGGGCGTCAGACACCGTCGGTTCGCACACACACCGTCCTTAAGCTGTTTATCGCATGCAGGCCCGCGAAAATTCGCCGTGGGACCTCCCACATCATGAATATATCCCTTAAAGTCCGGCAGCTTTGTAAGAAGCTCAGCCTCACGAATAATGCTTTCCGCACTCCTCGACCGGACAGCCCGTCCCTGATGAAACGCTATAGCGCAGAATGAACATCCGCCAAAGCATCCGCGGTTGTGCGTAATTGAAAAACGAACCTCTTTAATTGCCGGAATTCCGCCTTCCTTTTCATATGCAGGATGATATGTTCGCATATACGGAAGTTCGTATACACGGTCAAGCTCTTCCCTCTCAAGCGGAGGCATCGGCGGATTCTGAACAAGAATTCTGTCTCGGTATTTTTCCACTACAGCATGTCCCCGTATACTGTCGTTCTCAGAATACTGAACTGCAAAAGCTTCGGCGTACAGCCTTTTGTCGGAATTCAAAGCGTCAACCGACCACCCGCCAACCGATTCATAATGAAGCCTATCGCCTGGAGCCGTAAGATATACTGTGCCACGGACATCATGAATCTTTCCAACAGGAATGCCCTTGTCAAGCAGAGACGCAATTCTGATAATAATATTTTCTCCCATTCCATATGTAAGCAAATCCGCTCCCGAATCAACAAGAATGCTGTTTCGGACAGCATTGTCCCAATAATCATAATGTGCAAACCGTCTCAGCGAAGCCTCTAAACCGCCGAGAATTATAGGTACATTTCCATATGCCTCACGGATACGGTTGCAGTAAATGATAACCGCGCGGTCCGGACGAAGCCCGGGTTTTCCGCCGGGAGAATAATAGTCATATCCCCGCCTTTTCTTTGCAGCTGTATAATTTGCAACCATAGAGTCAAGATTTCCTGCAGATACAAGAAAACCGAGTCTGGGACGTCCATACTCCTTAAAAGGCTCGGCACTGTGAAAGTCAGGTTGTGCAAGAATCGCAACAGAATACCCCACGGCAGCAAGAACTCTTGTAATAATGGCCGTTCCAAAACTTGGGTGATCAACATAAGCGTCACCGGAAACATAAACAAAATCAGGTGTTTCCCATCCGCGCATTTTTGCCTCTTCACGGCATAATGGCAAAAAGCCCTCGACATTCTTATATTTCATATTGTTCTGTATTCCTTTCCGACTTAACTGTATGCCCGAAACACAAATTTTCTGAAAAATTACAAATACATCTTTATTGTACCACGTATCATAACTTCTGTCAAAAAATATTGTAATATAAAATACCAATAAATCTCAGTACTTAGTTGTATGCAAAACAAAAATGCTGTCATATAGGAACTCTATATACAAATAGCATTTCATCTTACGGTATATTTTTTAATATTATTCGCACAATAGACAAAAAAAAATATTTTATATCAATATTATAATCTAATATGTCGAGTCAAATCGCTTGAAAAAGTATTTTCTTTGTGCTATAATATTAATTTGTTAAAGATAATAATTTATTTTATACAAGGTGATTTTATTTAATGGACTTCGATGTTAGCAACATAATATATTACTGTGCCGTCATTCTGCTTGCAACAAAGCTGCTCGGTATAATGACAAGAAAGCTCGGCCTTCCTCAAGTTGTAGGAATGATAATTGCCGGCCTTCTCATCGGACCAGCAATCTTTGAAAAGCTGAATTTCGGCAATTTTAACGGAATTATAAATCCGACAGACATTGAAATGGATGTGCTGAACAGCTTTGCGCAGATAGGAGTCATATTCATTCTTTTTTCCAGCGGACTTGAAACAGATATCAAAGAGCTGAAAAAAAGCGGCGCAGCGGCAACTGCAATCGCATCACTCGGAGTAATAGTTCCGGTCGCGCTCGGAACAGTTGGAGCTCTTCTGTTCATGGGCTGGCCCGGCAGGGCTGTAACACATGAAATTATGATGAATGCTCTGTTCGTCGGATGTATTCTTTCCGCTACAAGTGTTGGGATTACCGTAGAGACGCTTCGAGAGCTCGGAAAGCTGAACACACATGTAGGTACAACCGTACTGAGCGCTGCAATTATTGATGACGTACTCGGAATCATTGCGCTCAGTATAATTACCGGAATCAACGGCGACGGAAATATCGGCATTACACTTCTCAAGGCAGCCGGATTTTTCATATTTGCCATAGGAATCGGACTTATAATAAGAATTAGCTTCCGCTGGCTTGTAAACAAATATCCCCATAAGCGAAGAACTGGTATATTTGCATTGGTTATCTGCTTTTTGTACGCTTTCTGCTCCGAAAGGTTCTTCGGAATTGCGTCAATTACCGGTGCATACATGGCAGGTCTGATGCTGAGTGGACTTGATGATACGTCATATGTAGACCGAAAAGTCGTAGTAAGCGGTTATATGATTTTCACGCCAATATTTTTTGCATATATCGGTATTTCTGCAGATTTCAGTCATTTTCAGCTCTCCGGACTCGTTTTTGCACTGGTATTCGTTCTGCTCGGAATCATCGGAAAAATTGTGGGATGTTCGGGTATAGCAAGAATTTTTAAATACAATAAACGCGAATCTCTAATAATCGGATGCGGAATGATCGCACGAGGTGAAGTCGCTCTTGCTGTATACTCGGCAGGTCAGAGCCTAATTTATTATGAAAACGGTAGTCTTTCAGGAATTGATCCGCTTGTACCGACAATTCTTTTAATTGTTCTTTCATCTATACTTTGCCCCATACTCCTAAAACTTACGTTTAAAAATCATACTCATAAACCTTCTGATGGCAGTGCGGACAGAATACCTATCTCATCGGAAGCATTCGGAAGTGTTCAAAATATTTGTACAGAAAACAGATCTGGCGTCGGCGCCGCCGTAAAATCCATATACGGCAAGCCCGATGTTACGTAAATATGCATTGATTATTTAAACAATAATTCGAGGTATTATAAATGAGTAAAAAAAAGAAAATAATCAGCATAACCGTATTTATTGCTATCGTATCCTTGCTGATAGTCGGAATTATACTGACAAGAGGATCCTATAAAGAAACCGAAACTATTCAGGAAATTATGAAGGACGCTGTGCTTCATGACGCTGAAAAGGTAAGTCTGTTCGGCATTTTATATGTAAATCCGGGCCTTATATCCGCATATACGGTAACGGCAATACTATTCATATTTGCTCTTATTATAAGAATTTTTTTCATACCAAGGTTCAAACGTATTCCGGGAAAACTTCAGCTGCTTCTTGAACAGGCTGTAGGAATGTTTGACAATATGGCAAAATCGAACAGCCCTCACAGAAATAAATTTTTGGGAGCTTATATATTTACCGCAGGAACCTATATATGTATAGGAACGCTCTTTGAGCTGTTCGGAGTTCAGGCTGTAACACCGGATGGAGTATCAGTCACTCTGCCTGCCCCGCTGTCCGACATAAACGGAGCAATTGCCCTTGGCTGTCTGTCTTATCTTATAATTTTATCCGGAGGCATAATCGGAAACCGATTAAAAGGTGTCGGAAGCACGCTTAAAGATTTTTCTCTTCCGATCTCAATGAGCTTTCGCCTTTTCGGCGCACTTCTGAGCGGCGCGCTGGTTACAGATCTTGTATACTATTACTCACTGACAAGCTATGTAATTCCTGTTATTGTAGGAATACTGTTCACCCTTCTGCATGCGCTTATTCAAGCATATGTCCTTACAATGCTGACCGCTCTCTTCTACGGAGAGGTATCAGAGTCTCATATAAAACCACGCAAGATTAAAAGTCAATAACTATTAGTCAATAGCTATTATAATAAATTTATAACAAAACTTATAACAATTACATATCCGGAGGAATTCAAGATGAAAAAACAAATGAAAAAAATTATGGCTATTCTTTGCGTCGCGATCGCCGTCTTTGTAATTTCAGTTCCTGTAATCGCAGTAAGCGAAACCGTCGATTCCGAAATTGCAGCGTCAGATGAAACTAATGAAACAGACGCAGAGGGGTCAACTGAATCAAAAGCATGGCCGGCTGCATTTGCGGTTGGCTTCGCAGCAGCTGCCGGAGCAATTGCAATGGGTATTGCAATTGGCAAGGCATCCGACGGAATTTCAAGACAGCCGGAAGCAACGGGTAATATACGTACAAACCTTATGCTTGGTCTTGTATTTATCGAAACACTCATTATATATGCGCTGATCGTTGCTATTTTAATTATATTTGTTCTTTGATTGTACGACGGTAATCACCGTTTAAAGTAACGATTATTTAAGAAAGGACGATAGGTATGCCGCTTAATATAAATATACAGCAAATTCTGCTGCATCTGTTAAATTTCGTAATCCTGTTTGCAATTCTGTATTTTCTTCTCTATAACCCAGTTAAAAAGTTTATGGAAAAACGTACCGAAGAATACAAAAAAATGGATGATTCTGCAAAGCAAAATCTGGCCGAAGCCGAAAGAATAAAAGACGAATATACAAAACGTATAATGTCGGCTGACGCGGAAATCGAAAAAATGAAGGCTGATGCCGAAAAAGATGCGGAAAGTCTTGCGGATAAACGGCTGAAAATAGCAGAGCTTGAAGCTGAAACAATAATTAAAACAGCACGTAGCGTCGCAGAAAACGAAAAAAAGAAAATTATAGACAGCGCACAAAAGGATATTGCCGAAATAATAACGACGGCTGCAGAAAAGGTTGTCGGTTCATCTTCGGATGTTTATAACGATTTCCTCGAAAACGCAGAAAAAAATTGTATTTCGGATAAATAACCCTTTTTGATACATACGCAATGTTTTAATCTGCAGAAAGGAAAAGGCTTAATATGGCAGAACAAAAAGATGCAAAGAAAGCTGTCTTATATTCATCTGCTCCTCCGGACGACATTCAGAAGGAACGTCTGGAAAAATTTATAAAATACAATTTCGGAACCGGCTTTGAACTTACTTATATAAAAGATAAAAATTTAGATAACAGTTTCAGACTTGAAATCGGCTCTAAAGTATATGAATGGGGACCTCGTGAAAAATTCGAGCTGTTAAAAAAACTGTTGTACAGTACAGTGGGAAAATCTGAAAATATAGTTCCGCTTCTTCGTGAGACAGTAAATAACTGGACGCCAAAGATTTTTGAAAAGGAAACAGGAACTGTCCTCACGGTCGGAGACGGTATAGCTACCGTCAAAGGGCTTTCACACGCAGCTTACGGTGAAATTCTTATTTTCAGCTCCGGTATACGCGGACTTGTTCAGAATATAAACCGAAGTGAACTCGGATGTATACTTTTTGATGATGACAACGAAATATGTGAGGGAAGCCGTGTACTGAGAACAGGAAAAACTGCAGGAATTCCAGTCGGTGATGCCTTCATAGGAAGGATTGTAAATTCTCTCGGTGTTCCCATAGACGGACTGGGAGAAATTCCGTTTGAAGAATATCGCCCTATTGAACGCCCCGCCCCCGATATAATTCACAGACAGCCTGTAAAGGTTCCTCTTGAAACCGGACTCATTGCGGTTGATTCCATGTTTCCGATCGGCAGAGGACAGCGTGAATTAATAATAGGAGACAGGCAGACAGGAAAAACCGCACTTGCTCTTGATACAATTTTGAATCAGAAAGGAAAAAATGTAATTTGCATCTATGTTTCCATAGGTCAGAAAGCAAGTGCGACGGCACAGCTTGCCCAGACACTGCGCATACACGGAGCTCTTGAATATTCAATCATTGTAAACGCTTCTGCAAGCGATCCAGCTCCTCTTCAATACATTGCGCCTTATTCCGGCACCGCACTTGCAGAATATTTCATGGAAAAAGGCAAGGACGTACTCATTGTATACGACGATCTTTCCAAACATGCAATCGCATACCGTTCAATCAGCCTTCTTCTCGGCCGTTCTCCGGGACGTGAAGCATATCCCGGAGATGTCTTCTACCTTCATTCAAGACTTCTTGAACGCTCCGCTCATCTTTCTGACGAGTACGGAGGAGGCAGTATTACCGCACTTCCTATTGTAGAAACTCAAGCCGGAGATGTATCAGCCTATATACCTACAAATATAATTTCTATCACCGACGGACAGATATTTCTGGAAAGTGATTTATTCTTTTCAGGTCAGCGTCCGGCTGTCAATGTAGGTCTTTCGGTTTCCCGAGTGGGCGGAGACGCTCAGACAAAGGCTATGAAAAAGGCTGTTGGTACTCTCCGTCTCGATTTATCACAGTACCGTGAAATGGAAGTATTTACACAATTTGCGAGCGATCTTGACGCCATGACGAAGAGACAGCTCATATACGGACAGGGACTTATGAGAATGCTTCGTCAGGCACAGTATCACCCGATGAGTCTGCACGCCCAGATCGTTACATTGGTAACCGCTCTAAGCCATTCAATGATTGATATTCCGGAGGATAATATTTCTGAATTTCTGTCGAATTTATTAAAGAATTTCTCGGAAATTCATGCAGAAATTTGTGAACGCATTGATAAATTAGGTCTTTTGACGGATGACGATAAAACTGAAATAATAAATTTCGCAAAACAGGCTGCAATAAATTTTTTAAGCCGGGAGCAATAATATATGGCAAGTATTAAGGAAATAAGAAACCATATTGCCAGCATTAAAGATACTCAGAAAATAACAGGCGCAATGTATCTGATTGCGTCAACCAAAATGAGAAAAGCCAAAAAAAACCTGGATCAGACTCGTCCTTATTTCGATGCTCTCCAGGCTGAGATTAAACGTATTTTCCGAACGGTAGATAGTGTAGAAAGTAAATACTTTTACCCGCCGGATGAAAAAAATCATGACCTTGGCGGATCGTACTCGTATCTTGTTATAACTGCCGATAAAGGTCTCTCAGGATCCTACAATCAGAATGTAATTAAGGAAGCCCAGCGAATTATGGGCGACCGTCCCGGAAATAAATTATTTGTTGTCGGCGAGTATGGGAGAACGTATTATACGTCGCATGGAATACCGATTGAAAAAAGTTTTTTATATACCGCTCAGAACCCCACGCTTGAACGTGCAAGAGATATATCGTCAATTCTTCTCAATGAGTTTCTTTACGGAGACACAACAAAAATATTTGTTGTCTATACTGATTACGGCGGAGGACTCCATACCAAAACATGCTCCGCGCGTCTGCTTCCGTTTCACCGAGCAAGCTTTATAACTCAGTCAAATGAAAAGGCAGTTACAAAACCATTTGAATTTACCCCATCGGTCAATAAAATTCTTGATACAATCGTACCAAGCTATGTAACAGGATATATATACAGCGCACTTGTAGACAGCTTTTGCAGTGAACAGAACGCCAGAATGGAAGCAATGGATTCCGCTGGACAAAACGCTCAGAAGCTTCTGGACGAATTGTCCCTTCAGTATAATCATATGCGCCAGAGTGCTATTACACAGGAGATTACAGAAATATCCGCGGGAGCAAAAGCACAGAAATTAAAAAGAATAAGAGCAAAGGAGATGCAGACATAATATGACCGGTAAAATAGTTCAAATTTCAGGATCTATAGTTGATGTAGAATTTGAATCCGGAAATCTTCCCAAAATCAATGAAGCTCTGACAGTAGAGGTAGACGGAAGCAAACGTGTTATGGAGCTCGCACAGCATATCGGAAATAATACCGTACGCTGTATAATGTTGGCAGAATGTGAAGGTCTCTCCTGCGATATGACCGTAACCGCGACCGGTTCAAATATTAAAGTTCCTGTAGGAACTGCAACGCTGGGCCGAATGTTTAATGTCCTCGGCGAGCCTATTGACGGAGGAAACAAAATAGATGAAAATACAGAATATTGGGATATTCACCGCAAGGCTCCGTCATTTTCAGAGCAAAGTACCGAAGCAAGTATTTTGGAGACCGGAATAAAAGTCATAGATCTTCTTGAGCCATATTCCAAGGGCGGTAAAATCGGCCTTTTTGGAGGCGCCGGCGTAGGTAAAACAGTTCTCATTCAGGAGCTCATTCACAATATAGCAACAGAACACGGAGGGTATTCTATCTTTACAGGCGTAGGAGAACGTTCGCGCGAAGGCAACGACTTATGGAATGAAATGCGTGAAAGCGGCGTATCAAAAAAGACTGCACTGGTTTTCGGACAAATGAACGAAGCTCCGGGAGTACGTATGCGCGTACCGTTGTCCGGACTCACTATGGCGGAATACTTTCGTGATAAGGAACACAAAGACGTATTGCTTTTCATTGACAATATTTTCAGATTCGTTCAGGCAGGAAGTGAAGTTTCGACTCTGCTCGGAAGAATGCCGTCCGCTGTCGGATATCAGCCGACGCTCGCTGAAGAAATGGGAACACTTCAGGAACGCATTACATCGACAAAAAGCGGTTCAATCACATCGGTACAGGCTGTATATGTCCCTGCCGACGATCTTACAGATCCCGCACCGGCTACAACCTTTTCTCATCTTGATGCAACAACAGTTCTTGACCGTAAAATCGCAGAACAAGGAATATATCCGGCTGTTGATCCGTTAGAGTCGACTTCAAGAATCCTTGAAGCAGATATAGTCGGCAAAGAACATTATAAAATTGCACGCGATGTTCAAGAAATTCTCCAGAAATACAAAAGCCTTCAGGATATAATAGCAATTCTTGGTATTGATGAATTAGGTGAATCTGATAAGCTCGTCGTCTCAAGAGCAAGAAAAATACAGAGATTTTTGTCTCAGCCATTTCATGTAGGAGAAAAATTCACCGGAATACCGGGTATATATGTTCCGGTAAAGGAAACCCTCCGTGGATTTGACGCCATTATTTCCGGAGAAATGGACAAATATCCGGAAGCCGCCTTTTACAACGTAGGAACAATTGACGATGCATTCGCAAAAGCAAAAAAAATTGAAAGCGGTGAGTCATATTGAACAGCTTTGATATCTCAATTCTCGCCGCAGATAAACCCTTTTTTAACGGAAAATGCGAATCTATTATTATCCCGACAAGCGATGGTCTTTATGGTATATGGGCAAACCATCAAAATCTTATTTCCGATATAATTCCAGGTATGCTTGAAATGAGAAAGCAAAACGGGGAAACAGTTATAGCAGCTGTATCAGAGGGCATAGTAAAAGTTGAAGATGGAAATGTACTTGTTCTTGTCGATACAATAGAACTGCCGGAAGAGATTGATATTAACCGAGCGAAACGCAATGCAGACAGAGCCAAAGAAGAATTGCTTCAAAAAAGAAGTATTCGTGATTATTATCAAGCGCAGGCAAGAATGGCACGAGCGTTAAACAGGATGAAAGTAAAAAATCACATGTTTCATTAAATTTTATAAAAGCCGTTAATATTTAAATGGTATTGAGAAAGTAACAATATATGTTAAAATTTGTTTCCGGCGAAATAACAGTTCTTCGTCGGAAACATTGTTAATTATGTTTTTCGAATTTTCGAAAAAGTATTGCAATTTGGATAAGTTTATGGTAGAATAGTAAAGTATAATATTGATTGATTTTCTATGAAAATACGGAGAGGTATCGAAGTGGTCATAACGGGGCTGACTCGAAAACGAATGCCCTTTTTGGAAGCTCACCTCTGAAAAACCTTGATTTTACTGGGTTTTTCAGCTATCATTGAAAAGTAAATATCCCTTAGTTCTCTCCATCAGTTCTCTCCTTTTTCCGAGGTGTTTTTGAGGGCTGATGTGAAGATAAATACACGGAGTGGTATCGAAGTGGTCATAACGGGACTGACTCGAAATTTTGCGGGAAACTGTCCGTTTCGTCCACCAAAAACCTTGTAACCGTGCGCGTTTTACCCGGTTCGAAAATTGAATAAGTTTGCTGTTCTTTCCGTCAGTTCTTTCCAAAGCCCTTTTTCACCGGAAAAAGGCGGGAAAAAACGACGGCTGAGCATATAGGGAGCGGTATCGAAGTGGTCATAACGGGCCTGACTCGAAATTTTGCGGGAAACTGTCCGTTTCGTCCACCAAAAACCTTGTAACCGTGCGCGTTTTACCCGGTTCGAAAATTGAATAAGTTTGCTGTTCTTTCCGTCAGTTCTTTCCAAAGCCCTTTTTCACCGGAAAAAGGCGGGAAAAAACGACGGCTGAGCATATAGGGAGCGGTATCGAAGTGGTCATAACGGGCCTGACTCGAAATCAGGTAGTCCTCACGGGCTCGTGGGTTCGAATCCCACCCGCTCCGCCATCGAAAAATCCAGTAGCCATGCGGGTTTCTGGATTTTTCTTTTTTGTGTCCGCTCCAAAAATCACCCGGTTTTGAGCTGTTCTTTCCAAAATTTTGGAAAGAACAGCTTTTTGCTTTATTCCCTGCTTTTTTCTGCGTTTTGCTCCCATCTGCTGCCGAAATCACCCGCTTCGGGAAGAGCCATTCCGCTCACCATCGCCTGTGCTGAAGAGAGTTTCGAACTGTAATCCAGATGGGCGTAGATGTTCGCCGTGGTGGAAAAATCCGAATGCCCCAGCCAGTCCTGAATCTGCTTGAGCGGCACGCCGTTGGCAAGCAAGAGAGATGCGCAGCTATGCCTGAGATCGTGGAAGCGCATCTTTTTCATGCCGTGCCGCTGGATAAATGCAGGGAATTGGGTGGTCAGGTAATCGGGCCTCATCCGCTCGCCCAGCTCATCTACGAATACGAAGCCGTCGTGTTCGTAGTTGTAGCAGTTGCCGCAGACCTGCTTGTTCAGCTCCTGCGCCGCCTTGACCTCCGCAAAGTATTCCTTGAATCTTCCAACCAGCGGCAGGGTGCGCATACTGGATTTGGTTTTTGCCGATTCCTGCTCGATGATCTGCGTTTTCCCGCCCACATTGACGGAGGTCACCGTCCGCTTGATGGTCAGCGTTCCCCGCTCAAAGTCGATGGCGTCCCACTTGAGTCCCAGCACTTCGCCACGGCGCAAACCGTAAAAGGCGGCGACTAAAACGGGAAGCTCCAGCTTTGTCCCCTTGACCACTTCAAATAAGTGCTGAAGCTCCGCTGCATCCAGAAACACCGGCTGGAAATCGTTCTTCTTTGGGCGGTCTACCTTCATCGCCACGTTCTGCACTACCAGATCGGTTTTCATGGCGTATTTCAGCGCCTGATGAATCACAGCGTGATAGTGGATGACGGAATTAGGCTTGACCGTCCGCAGCTTTTCGGAATAAAACTGCTGGATGTGTCTTGCTTCCAAGTCTTTTAGGGTAATCGACTTATTCCGGAAATACGGCTCAATGGTCTGCTTTACCATGCTTTCATAAGAGCCGAAGGTGGTGGGCTTTACTCTGACCTTGACGATTTCCAGCCAGCCGAGCAGATAGTCGGCAAACAGCATATTGGAGCAAAGCTCACCGATCTCTGCGGGCGGCTCAAAGGCGTTGCGGATTTTCACAAGCTCCGCTTCGGCTTTTCGTTTGTTTCCCTTTTCGGGAAGTCCGGTGGATATGTACTTGACATGCCGCTTGTTTTTGCTGTCGTAGAAGCTCAGCACAGCGTAGTAGTACCCCTTTTTAACCTGTAAATGTCCTGATACCATATTTGTTTTACCTCCGTTCTTTGATTTGGCATTCACGGACAGTCCAGCACCGACAAGGCCATTGTACCCTGCCGGTGCCGTTCTTTCCATTGTGCGAAGGTCGTGCTCCGCACACATTTTCGGTTCGAATCAACGGCTGTCTCTGTCCCGCTCCCGTCTGCGCTGCCATTGTTCCAACAGCTTGATGACCGTATCGCAGACCTGCTTGTCCGTGTAACTCTTCGGGAAATATTTGCGAATGTCCTCCCGCTTGAATCTGTACTGCTCCTGTTGATTGGGCTTTTGCTCGGCGAGGATGTTGTAGATCGTCTGGTCTTGCAGTACCCCCTCCTGCGAGAGTTTTTTAAGCCGTATGCTCTGTGCGTGAGAGGGAGTACAGTCGTTTAGCTCCATTGCGTTTAACAATACCCGTTGTTCCGACTGCTCTAAGTACGAGATTTCCACCGCAGGATTGAAAGCGATTTTTCCGTCGTCCACCATTGAGAGTAATTCGGGGATTAAGTGAGTTAAGCGAATATATCTGTGCACTTGATTTCGACTATCTCCGCTATCTTCTCCAACTTTTTCAATGCTCAATAACTTCTTCCCAACTTGGGAAGAAGCAATACCTTGATGTTTTATCGCATCTAATTTCATCTTATAGGCAAACGCTTTTTCGCTGGGCAAAATATGTTCCCGTTGCAGGTTAGCGTCCACCATCGCAATCACCGCTTCATCGTCGCTCATCTCTCGAACGATTACGGGCATTGTCTCGATTCCCAGCACCTGACACGCCGCCAGCCGCCGGTGTCCGGAGATCAGCTCATAGCCGCCCTCCGGTAACGGTCGTGCGAGCGCCGGTGTAAGTGTCCCGAATTTCTGGATACTCTCCATCAGGCGTTTCATCTCGTCATCATTTTGGATTTTGAATGGATGATCCTTAAACGGGTGCAGCTCAGTAAGCGGAATCTCTTTCACCCGTTCCAGCTTTGCATCGTCCCGTTCCTCCTGTGAGGAAAACAGCTCATCTAATGAATTCATTTGTAAAGTAAAATCAGATTTTCGTTTTGTCATTGTGTTTGCCTCCTCTATTGCCATTTCAGATTGCTTTCACCGGGGCGGAGAAACACCGCTTCGATGTCCGCCTGAAACTTGTGCCAGCGCAGGGCTTCCGCTTTCAGCATCGGCGTGTCAATAAAGCCGAGTGTATTTGCTTTCACTGCAAGCTGGTTGATGTTGTTGCCGATGGCGGAAAGCTGGCGCATTGCTTCATAAAATCTTGCGTCCGGCTTTTCCTTCGGCTCGTAGCCGTGTAACAGGATGCGGATCACTGCTGTCTCTGTAATTCCGCAAAGCTTTGCCTTGCGTTTTAATTCTCTGGCGTCCTGTGGGGAAAGCCAGAATTGCTTTTTAACTCTTCGTTTCATCTTTTTCATCCTTTCTTTACGGGGTATTAGGGTGCGCCCTAACGAGATTCACCGTTTTACGACTTTTGGGAGTATAAACGGTCTGCTCGCTAAGATAACGCAGCCTAAAACCGCTGTCTTGTATTATCTACTTTAGGAAATCCTCTATCGTGCTTATCCGATGGAGGATTTCGCTTCTTTCGAGTGATTCAAAATCCTTTTTCAGTTGTCGGATAAGCCGAAAAGTCTTGTAGATTTTCTCATCGGTTGCGGCTTTTACATCTTTTCCAAGACCCAACCTCCGCAGATATTCCGATAGAGAAAGTCCGCAATAATATGCGTTTTCGCTGAGTTTCTCCTTCTCGGCAGGTGTTACTCTTACGTTGATTCCAAGTGTTTTGCTTCTCATAAACATCAAATCCTTTTTTAAAATTGTGACGGTAATGACGCTTGTGACACACTTTTCGCTATATATCGTTTGCCCCGTCATTTGCGTCACCGCCGTCATGCCGTATGAACTTGATCAGCCTGCTTTGCCCTGTCCGCTTGGTTCGGTACTCAATCCCGGCAGGTTCCAGTACCTCGTTTGAAAACTGTCCTAAATACTTGGTTACCACATTGGGCGTGGTTTCGGTTTCCGCCATATCTGCAATCAAATCGGTGGCAGTTCCTACCCATTCGGTGCGGGATTTCATAAATTCCGCTACCCGAAAAAGAAACTGCGGGATTTCCGCTTTGCGGATTTCTTCTGTGTTTTTGTGCTCCACAAGCTCCCATTTCAGGTCTTGAAACCGCAGAGTCAGCTCCTGATATTCCACATCCCGCCCGCAGGCAAGAAGGGTGGCGTCCCTGCTGCTTCGTTTGCGCTTAAGCACATAATTGGTGTCCGCCGCTCCGGTGATGCCGGTAGAGCCGGACACCTCGTTGAACGGATCGTCTCCGTCCTTGAGTTTTCGCAGATGATGGACGAGAATAATGGAAATATCGTGCTCATCTGCGATCCGCTTAATGGAGGAAATGTCGTCGTAATCGTTGCCGTACATTCCCGTTTTCCCGGTGCTGCCTTTGGAATCCCGCACCTTTTGAAGCGTGTCGATAATTACCAGCTTTGTCTTCGGGAAGTCCTCCAAGAAGTTAATGATTTCTTCTTCCAGCCCGTTTCCAATCAAGCCGCAGGTTACAGACAAATGGAAACTCCGAGGCGGATCATTGGTCAAATCGAAAAGTCGGTCTTTAATTCGTCTTTGTGTATCCTCCAAACAGAGATACAGCACATCGCAGTGCATGGTCGGGATTCCCCAAACGGGTAGTCCTTGAGACACTTGCAATCCAAGCCACAACATCAGCCAGCTTTTGCCGATTTTGGCGGCTCCGCTCAAGACATTCACCCCTTGTGGGATCAGCCCATCGACAATGAACATGGTCTTACTCATCGGTGTGGCCAGCAGAGTTTCTGCGTCCACGGTCACTAATTTTCTTTTCATAAGTACATCCTTTCGTTTTTGTTATTCGGACAGTTAGAACACCGAAATCGAAGGGTTTAGTATTCTTACCCTATATATCCCGATTTGGTGTCAAAAAGGCCTTGAAAATAGGGCGTTTTTGGGTCCCTAATTGTCTGCTTTGCGCTTTCTGGCGCTCTCGTTTTTCTGCCTGCGGTGCACCTTTTTGCTGCACGATAGGCAGTATTTTTGCCGGTTGGAGTTTGGCACAAAAGCCGCTCCGCACTCGGCGCAGTGATAAGTACGCTGTTTGAAAATGTCCGCATACAGTTCCTTTTCTGCGGGTAAAACCGCATTGCGGAAATACCGGCACAGCAACGAATAGGAAATGGTCTGTGGACAGACGCAGGGCTCGCCGTCATCCAGCAATAGGCAGTTGCCATCGTCATAATTGGCGCACAGCCTTTTGATCAGGCGGTTGCACCTTGAACGCTGGGACGGGGTAAGCCGCAGGATTTCAGGCACTTGATTTCACCTCCTTTTTCTCTTCGGTCACGAAGTTAATTACACTGACTTTCGGGATTTTGAAACTATTGCCGATTTTGATTGCCTGCAATTCACCATCGTTGATGAGATCGTAGGCAAGCTGTCGGCTGATACCCAGCATTTCCCGAAGCTGCCGGACGGTCACGATGTCCGGATATTCCGGAAACATCATCTGATAAAGCTCTTTGAGCTCCGATTTTTTCATAGCGCTTCAATCCTCCTTTTTTACGGCTATGTAAGGCAGATACCGGCGTGAGGATCATAGTGCCATCCGATATCTGCTGCGTTTTTCCGAATGTCGTTTTCTATCCCTGCCCCCGTCAAGCGGCGTCGCCGTGCTCGCTTCTTTCGGAAGGTCGTGGCACAGTCATATCCCACTCGGATTATTATTCAATTTTCAAGGTACAGTAAGAAGGTCTTTCACTTATTCCCACAGGGAGAGGTCAAACGCACCCCCTAAACGGGAAAAAATTTGAGAATTTGAAAAGTCCTTTCACTTGTTCCCACTGGGGAGAGCAAAATTATCGGGTGTTTTTGAAAAATTTTTTGTTTTGCAAAAGATCCCTTCACTCATTTGGACAAAGGGGGGCGAAATGCACACCCATTTTTGAGATTTTCCAAGAAAAATTTTTTATCTACCGAAAATATCCCCTCACTTATTTGGAATTACAAAGCCAAATGACACCCTGTTTCACAGAAAAAAATGAGAAAATATTTTTCGGTTGTGGGTGCTTTATTTTGCTTGCTTCAAAAAAACCTTTCACTTATTCCCACTGGGAGCAGCCAAATGCACACCCTAAATCTCAAAAAATTTTTTATCCCTTCACTTATTTGGAATTGAGAAGCCGAAACGCACCCTGTTTTTACAAAAAATTTGAAAAATATTTTTTTCGATTGAGGGTCTTGATTCTGCTTGCTCAAAAAGTCCCTTCACTTATTCCCACTGGGAAGAGGCAAATTCCAACCCTGTTTCAAAAAATATTTTGCTGTTTGCAAAAACCCTTCACTTATTTGGAATTAGGAGGCTAAAACGCAACCTGTTTTTCAGAGAAAGCAGAAAAATTTTTTTGAAAAAACTGTTTATCTCAAAAACTTCCCCTCACTTGTTCCCACTGGGAGAGGGCATTTGGGGATAGTAGTCCCGAAAAAAGGCAAAAAAATTTGCCCGCCGGATATGGCGGGCGTTTTTATGTTTGCATGGCGGCTCGTTTATAATAAATCGTTAAGAAGATTCATGCACTTCACTTTCTGTTGGAGATTTGCGCTTCCATAGACATTCAAAGTAAACGACACATTCTTGTGGCCAAGGATTTCAGATAGCGACTTGATGTCGAACTCCGGTATCTCGATTGCCCGTACTGCGAAAGTGTGCCTGATCTCATGAAACTTTACCTTTTGCAGCCCATTACGCTTGAGAAAACGAGCGAAAAACTGTCGGTATGTACGAGGCTCAGTCGGTTTTGTCTTACCTGTCAGGAAGTAGTGATTCGGATTCTCCGTATAAAACTTCTTGATAATGTTCATGAGTAGTGACGGGACTGGAATTATTCTTGCAGATGTCTTTGTCTTTGGCGGACCTATGTGAAGATAGGATTTGCCCTTTCGCTTGTCGTAGATACGCTGGACAGTCTTGTTGATATTGATCGTTTTCTCCGTAAGGGAAATATCCTTCATCTGGAGTCCACAAAGTTCACCAATTCGAATGCCGGTAAACAGCGCAATTAGAATTCCAGCTGTTTTCCTGCTCAAATTCATATAGATGCACTGAATAAGCGCTTGCTCTTGATCTTTTGAAAGTGAGTTAACTTTTTTGATACCCAGTTCTTTGGGATACTCAATCAAGTCCCAGTTCAGCAAAGGAATCGCCCTTTCCTTGTAGGCGTATTCCATTGCAAGCCTGAGAACGAGGATGACATCCCGTATGGTCTTTACGGTCAGTCCTCCAGCGTTGTCCAGCCGACCGGCATTGTAGAGATACGAAATGTAGCTCTGAATGTCCGTTTCGGTGATGCTGCCAATCTTACGCTTGCCGAAGTATGGGATTAAGTGATTTTCGGCAATCAGCGTGAAACTGGCGTGGGTTGACGGCGTGATCATTGGCTTTTTCTGATTTAGCCAAGTGTTCAGCAGCGTCTTAAATTGTGTATTGTTAGTCATATTGACCACCTCCACGATCATTATCTGATGGAGGAATAATCAAGGCATTATAAACCTCAAGTAACGGTCTCGAAAAGCGCCCGAAACTGCGTTTTCCGGGCTTTGATGAGCCGTGGCATGGCAAACCATTTGGCGATCTTATTCACGAGTACAGTGATCGCACTCAAACAGAAAACGAAGATACTCTTCTTTCTGCTGCGATAGAAGGAATGTTCCTAAATACGGAGTTATTTGGTCATCAGCGTGGAGCGAGTAATAGAGGTTATAAAAAAATCAAATACGGTACGATGGTCTTGTCTACCCAAAATCTGCATTTGGGAAACGCAAATGTAAACCTTCGTTTTAAGCACGGCATGGTATCTCCTGCATATAAAACCTATGATATAACAGGATGCTCGATAGAGCTGTTGGCACATTGGATTAAATCGGATGCTGCAAAACATTTCTTTTATAATGCCACAACCGTCGGGGCGAGTATGTGCCGACGAAATGTTGAATGGGAGACGCTCTATGAGCAGCCTTTATTTTTGCCATCCCCTGATGAACAAGATAAAATCGCTTCCATCTTGAGTATTTTAGCTCAAAGAATAGATGTGCAGCAAAAATATGTTGCGGCTCTCAAGAAGTATAAAAGAGGATTGCTTTCAGACCTGTTCGGTGAAAAGTTAACTCAGGAATGGACAACAAGCCGTCACTATTTCTCGGAGATTGCACAAAGGAGAGGCGAGAAATATGATCCCTCTTCTGGCATCGAGTATCCTTGTGTAGAGTTGGAGAACATCGAACAGGAAACAGGAAAAATCCTTGCCACTGTTCCGTCAATAGAGCAAGGCAGTATAAAAAATATGGCAAAGTCCGGTGATACACTTTTTGGAAAATTGCGGCCTTACCTTCGTAAATATGCTTTTGCCCAACAGACGATGGTTTGCTCATCGGAGATATGGGCGCTTATTCCGTCAGATGTCGTTTTACCGAAGTTTCTGTTCTACCTCGTTCAAACCGAGCAGTTTCTTCGAGTTGCCAATATCAGCTCGGGTACAAAGATGCCGAGAGCAGAGTGGTCTAATATAGAAAAAGCTGAGTTCCACATCCCTGATTTACCTGTTCAGCGTAAAGTAGTCTCGCTTCTTGAGGGGATGGACCGAAGGATTGCTTTTGCAGATTCGATGCTCATTTGTTTGAACAGATTGAAGGCATCGCTATTGCAACAGCTCTTCATATAAAGAGCTGTTGCAACAAGCCCTCTTTGATTTGTGTTAATGAGTCTTCCACTCTTTCATGTGTTTCAATCAATTCATCTATGCGAGAAAGTATGCAGACAATCCTTTTCTGGCTATTCAGGCACGGAACAGGAACGACACATTTTGAAAGGGAAGCTTTACTGATTTCTCTAAATGTGTTTCCAGAGGCATATTTTTCGCACCAAGGTTTAATCAAGATTTGGAGATAGTAAAGATACTCGGGGAGAACTCTCTTACTATCTGAAACAAGAGATTGGAAGCCTTGATTTGTGCTGCATTCTGATCTTGCTATGGACATTTCCCCAAGAGTAGCACGAGTAGTTAAAAGGACTGTTCCTGACGGAAGCGATTTTGCTGATGAGTTTGAAAGCCCTACCTGACTGATCTTTCGGAGGCTTGACAAAACATACTTGCTCTTTCCTATTTCCGACGGAGTAAACCATTCCACATTGCCTTCCCAATATTCAGGGCGAAGAGTGTCCGGTGTACCTCCACCTACTATGGAGCAAACTGTTCCAAGTTCACGATTATACTGCTCATCTATTTCGGAAAGCAGCTTATGATTCAATCCTCTTTTATACTTCTTGAGGTTGTCTACTAACGACTGCTGTGCATCAATCCGACGCTCTAAAGCAATTATGAAATCAGCAATTTTTCGTTGCTCATTGAGGTTCTGTGGCAGATAGTGTTTGGTCTCAAAGAACTCGTCTGTTGGAACATTGAGTAAGCCGTGATTTCGAGCGCCTTCCGCTGAAATCATATAGATTTCTCTGTACCATTTGAGTGAATCAAAATAAGCTTTAATAAAATCGCTATCATGCTTTTTAAGTGTAAAACAAATGTAGAGTGTCGATAAAGCGCCCATCGGGTAGCGATCCAAACGCTTTATGGAGCCGAAGTCATACCCAACGGAGTAGCTTTTGTTATATGCGTACTCGCCATTAAGAAGCAGATAGTATCCGCTCATATCTTTGCTGGCAACTTTCTTGTTAAAATAACTCACCTGATCCACTAAGCCGTCTTTTGATGAGATTGTAAGCGGTAGGTCAGTTTGATTCTGGCTATTTTTTCGTGTTACACGGTCTGCGAAGTCTGATAACCTCTCTGCTCTCCACGGCTCGTCAAAACCCGGAAAGCGCAGCTTCGGGCGCTTTTCGAGACCGTTACTTGAGGTTTATAAAAACCGTTAAAATCAAAACCGTATCATAGCAAAATCCCTTGCAGTAGCAGAGGTAAATCCGCTATTGCAAGGGGTTTCGGCGTTCAGTGAGCGTTTCTGCGTACTTGAACAGAAGTATAAAAGAGGACTCTCGGATGAGCTTTTTGGGAAGAATGAGACATCTGA
>CAJLCI010000005.1 GCA_905205065.1 uncultured Eubacteriales bacterium
TAGTCCTTATATTCTTCCATATCCTCTGTGCCTGGTATCCTGACTTTTTTCGAATGGCAGAACCAGATGCAGTCAAGCACCAGAGCGTCATACCAATCAATGATCAGCCAGATCAGGTAGGAATCCCGAAACCCTTTCCAGAATGTATCCGCTCCATTAAACTGTTTCAGGACAACAGCGAAAATGAACACAAAAGCAAGCAAGGCGGCCCCTTTTCGGAGGATATCTGCCCTGGTAAAGCGTTGTTCTCTTTTTTCGATCAATCCTAATTCCATACATTTCTCCCGTATGGCCGGGGGATAATCTCCCACTGAGGTAAGGGGATTTTTCAGCGTCAGTGACACAATCAGAACTGTGAATAATAAGATACCAATCAGACTTTCTATCATGACCGCCATATTCACTTTACCTCCGATATCCATTTTATCGTTTTATGGAAAGCGTCTTCACGGCTATGCCTGCAATCTTCCGGATATTGTCTCTCAATTTTAAACATTTTCAGCTTAGGCGGATTTAAGGGAACAAGAATATGGCTTGCTTTTTCATATTCCAGGACATCCACCCGGAATGCAAACCGGTGCTTTTCCAAGCGCTCTACCATATATGCCACTGCCTCTTTGCTGGGCCACATGAGATCTTCCTTTGCGTAAATAAATAAGGCTCTGTCACAACAAATGGTTGATTTTTGACGAGAAATAGCGTATAATAATAGTAAGAAACAGTACCACCGAAGGAGGTAATTGGATATGCCTACTATCAAAGACGCATTAGATATTATCGGTAAGTTGACTGTCGCAGAGCAGGAAAGCCTTAAAACAATGCTTTTAAGTCCTGCCTTTGTAAAGTCTTTGAATATTGAAGATTTCGTAGCAAAGGAACGCTTTGCAAATGGTCGTGTATGCCCTCTTTGTGGCTGTATCCATGTGGTTCGCAATGGTCATCGTAAAGATGGCACACAGCGATATGTATGTAAGGATTGTGGCAAGTCCTTCGTGATTGCTACGAACTCCATTGTGTCTGGTACAAGAAAAGACTTGTCCGTGTGGGAGCAGTACATTGATTGTATGATGAATGGCTTATCCATTCGTAAGACTGCTGTTGCTTGTGGGATTCACAGAAACACCGCATTCCTTTGGAGACACAAGATTTTGGATGCACTTCAGAATATGGCAGACGATGTTACCCTTGACGGCATTATTGAGGCTGACGAAACTTTTTTCGCCATCTCGTACAAGGGCAATCATAGCAAGAGTAAGACATTTGCTATGCCACGCAAGGCTCATAAGCGTGGTCATTCTACACATATCAGAGGCTTGTCCCAAGAAAAGGTATGTGTTCCTTGTGCGGTTAATAGGAATGGCTTGTCTATCTCCAAGATTACAAATACTGGTAGAGTTTCTACAAGAGATTTACATCATATTTATGATGGTAGGATTAAGACCAATTCCACTCTTGTTACGGACAAGATGAACTCCTATGTGAGATTTACAAATGCCAATGGCATTGACCTTGTGCAGTTAAAGACTGGCAAAGCCAAGAAAGGCATTTATAATATCCAACATATCAATAGCTACCATAGCCAGCTAAAGAGGTTTATGCGTGGCTTTAACGGTGTTTCTACCAAGTATCTGAACAACTATCTTGTGTGGAATAACCTTGTAAATTACGCCAAAGAAAGCGACATGGAGAAAAGGAACATCTTCTTAACTTTTGTTTTGGCAACATTGAAAACTGCTAAATGCAGAGATTTATCAAACAGACCAGCAGTTCCTCTGGTCGCCTAATTAGAATTTGTGGAGATGATAAGATGGTCAATATAACAGATGTAAAACAGATTCTTCAATTTGCAATAGATGCGGAGATTAAAGTCTTTCTTGATGGTGGCTGGGGTGTAGATGCTCTTCTTGGATATCAGTCAAGAGCCCATAATGATATTGACATTTTTGTAGAAAAGAACGATTATCAGAACTTTATAGAAATAATGAAAGCTAATGGCTTTTATGAGATTAAGATGGAATATACAACATTGAACCATACTGTATGGGAAGATTTGAAAAACAGAATTATTGATTTGCATTGTTTTGAATATACGGACGAAGGTGAAATTCTTTATGATGGGGATTGTTTTCCGGTAGAAACTTTTTCGGGTAAAGGAAGAATTGAGGAAATAGAGGTTTCCTGTATTGAACCATATAGTCAAGTAATGTTCCATCTGGGATACGAGTTTGATGAAAATGATGCACATGATGTGAAGTTATTGTGTGAGACACTTCATATCGAAATTCCAAATGAGTATAGATAACTGCAAATAACAGTTTGTAGGGGAGTTCTGATACTCCCCTATAAAAATGGCTATTTATCAACTGTTTGTTGTGACATAGCCATAAATAAAATGTTTCCCTGGATGTTCTCCACATGAATGGCTGTATCCTCATCAAAATGTTTCAGCGGTTCTTCGTAGATGTAGGATAATTCGAACTGCTGATGGAGGATGAGGTTCCGGATTGCCGGCCCATATTTCAGATGCGCTGTCATACACGGAAAATCTTTTCCCCTGTATGTGAATTCGGAGGCAGATGAAAAAGTTTTCGATGCCATGCTTTTATTCCCGTACATGCCTCCCCATATACAGTGCATCGGGGAGAGGGCAACAACGCCGCAGATATCCGGCATAAGGGAAGCGCAAAGCAGCGCCAGTTCAGCGCCTTTTGAAATGCCGTACATGATAATCTTCTCATGTCCCTTGTTTTTCAGCCACAGGATTGCTTTTTCAAATGGATCGACAGGCACCCGAACCAATTCTTTCGGCAGCCCGTCTACGTTCCAGTAACAAATGCCTAACGCGGCGATGCCGCACCTGGCAAACATAGCGCCCACATTCATCGGGATATTTTCATTCCCTTCGCTGCCGCCTACTACGATGACGACCTTTTTGGGATCATGATCCTTAACAGGGACATGATAAAGTCCATAGAATCCCTCCTGTGCAACCGTCACATATTCCACTTTCCCAACTCTCCCTGTTTTTGCAGCTTGGATTGCTGTCCGTATTTTCTTTCTTTATCCCATTTAGAGTCCTTTTTGCAAACATAGAAATCACACTTTTCTGCGCCATCTGCAAGTGTACCTGTCCTGTATAACACGCCGCCCATGAGATCAGCAGAAATAAAATCCATGGCACACATATAGGGTATCAGTTCTTCCAAATGCTCCTGTTTTCCAAGCGCACACAGGCCGCACCTGTGATAGTTGATGGTGTATTCGTCTGCATCCCTTCCGGGAATCGTCTCCGTCATCCAGTTGAATTCGCTGTCGGATATGGCATTTGCAATTCTGTCCTTCTTGACTTTCTTTTTTTGATATTCCATATCAAATGGATTTTTACTCCCGAAAGCTTTTTTAATGAGCGACGCCTGCATCGTGGCTGTCACCATTTCCCCGAACTGCTCATGGCTCATCGCCCCATCCATTGCCTTATAAACTGCCATCCAGACAATTCCGCCGGAAAGACAGATTCGCAGAGGATTTTTCGTAAAACCGCCTATGTCGGGTGTCCTCGCCAACATATCTTTAAAGTTTTTACGCGATTTCTTCTTCACCCTGAATGTATCCGTATTTTTGCAATTGGCTGCGATATATTTGAAAATAGCAGGTGTCATCGCTGACCACATCAGTTTTTCACAGATGGTGTTTTTCATATTCATGCTCCTTCAAAACGTACTCATAAACGAGGGACTGATTGCCGGAGCCATCCTGAAAGGGCTTCTCTGCCACTTTCTTAAATCCACGTTTTTCATAAAACTCCCACGATGCAAGAGTGTTCGTAAAAAGCCGCACACGATCTGCTCCATCAGCTTTTGCCCGATTCAAAAATTGTGTGACCAATGCGGTTCCCAGCCCCTTTCTGTAATTCCTTCTGGACGAAAGGGCAACGAGTTCCAGATCACATTTCCCAAAGGTTTCCTTAGCCCTTTCCCGTAGCTGGCGGAAAAAAGCATCAAACTGCTTCTGGAATGGCGCTGACATTTTATATCTTTTCAGATAGAACTTGAGGAACATTTTACACCAACAGCCATAGTGCTTTTTTGCTTCATATCGAGCTGCCAGATCCTTGCTGAAATGTTTATCATATTTTCCGCAGATAAATCCTACGACCTGATGATCCTCCGTTTCCGCAACATAGGTAAAATTACATTTTTCAATCAGAACCTGTGCGTAATCACGTAATAGTATTTTATCGTTCTGATCCACAGGGCATGAAAAAAATCCTTCGTAAAAGCAATCCCCGCAGGCCGCAGCATCTTCTTCCTTATATGGACTAACAGTAAACATGGGTATATCCTCCTATGCGCAAATAGGTTAGATATTACTAACTAATATTATATCAGAAGATATATGGGACTGCAATTCCTTTTTTACCTGTTAATCATTTGATAGTGACAAGACGGATCATGAGAATCCTCCTTCCGTTTTAGAGTAAAGAAAAAGCAGGAGACCTCGTAAGAGATTTCCTGCCGGGATACTATATTCCCTTATATATATTATATATATAATAGGCTGATACTAGTTTTGAGCCTTCAATCGTTTAATCAGTTGTCGAGCAAAGAGTAAAGCAATTTCATCACAAGAATATGCTTTAGAATCTATAGCTTGAATATCTGCAACCGAGGGATACTTCTTCCTTAAATCTTCGTTAGTAATATTGTGAACAATCGGCAATATCAATTTCTGTCCATTTCTATTTTGCCTATTCAGGAATTCATTCAGTTCCTTTTCTGTCCATTCACGGTCAAAGAAATTTTCAGAAATTACAATAATAGCAAATTCAGCTTTTTTCGTTCCATCTAAAATACGGTCTTTCCATTTATCTCCCCATTCAAGAGATTTTTTATCATAAAATATTTTCACGCCAAGTTTTTCAAGAGAATCATTCAACTCATCTACGAGATCAGCTTTGTCCTTGTTGGCATGAGAAAGAAAAACATCATATTCTGGAAGCATATTGGCTTGGTATACTGGAACCGTTGTTTTTTCGATACCATTCATTTTATCAATAAATTCCTGATCCTTACTAATACTTTTAAGACACGATACAAGTTGCCTATATGCGCCTAAGTTACGATGAAATAAAATAGTTTTAATTCTTGAACCAAGAGCATGTTCTTTCAAATATTTGTTATAAAAAATTTCAAAATCATTTATCCAATCCTCACTTGGCTGATTATACTTATGTAAATCAAAATCCCCCGCTGCTGCATTAGCCGGAGGTTGAATGCTTTCTGTTCTTTTTAATAAATCATGTAGTTCCTTTTCAAATTGCGACATGCCTAATCTTCTTTCTTGCTCTTTCTTTTCCTCATACAAATAACCATCTTTAAGGATTTGTATTTGATAAGGATAGTTATCTCCCCATTGAACATGTATCAAACCAGATTCTCTTAATTCCTTAAAACAGCCTCTGAGAATCGTATCATCTCGATTACTTAAATTTTCAAATCTATTTTTCCAATAATCCGATACTTTCTCATTATCTACTATCTCTTTCAACACACTTTCTGCCTCATCGGAAATAACAATTCTATTCTCCATATGCATCTCCTTCTACATATTTTTCTCATTCTCTTTTCCAAACAACTTGAAAATTATTATATCATACTGTACGTTAAATTGTAATCTACTTTATCCATTTCACTCGTCTTCCTCCCATCCCTTCTGCCAGCTCACCGCATCATCAAAAGAGAAGGAGCCATTCAGCCTTTTGACCTCCTTGACACATTCTCCCCGCAAGCGTTCCAGTGACACCGGATCGATGTTGTTATTCGCCGCGACCACATTCATCATCACCGCCAGCTCCACAGCCAGCTTGAAGATCATCCGGTTCTGCCGGTGATCGCTCTCCGCCACAATGCTTTTCAGTGTGGATGTGACGATATTGGGGAGATAGATTTTGTTGTCCTCTGCGGAAAGATATCCCGCATAAAAAATGACAGCCTTTTCAATGAACTCGCTCTTACTGTCGCAGTTGTCTTTTTTATAGAGAGTGTCCGCCAACTCCAGGGTGGATGGCCTGATCCAGAGCTGGAAGCGGCGTTTGATTTCTTTCTTTTTTGCCTCTGTATCCTGCATGTCTGAAATCCTCCTTCTTATTCATAGGAACCTGCCAAAGCACCGTAACATTCCTTGAAACCTCTGGTTCTCAGGGAATGGAAGCACCTGACCAGGAACCTTTTTCCCAAATCCGGCACCGTAATGCTATTTCTTTCGAAATCGGCGGAATGCCTTGAAGTGGCCGGCTCTGCCGGACACAGTGAGCTGGGGCGGGGCCGCCATGCGGCACCGCCCCTTTCTCCTGCTTGATTTTCGACCCTGTATCCGCACGGGGAACCGTTGCTTTTCCATGGGCGGAGCCTGCCTTCACACGGGGCGCAAACGTCTCGTAAACCAGCGGGGAGGGATAACTTCCTCGACCTCGCCCACAAAATCGCAACACGGGGTCGACAGGCGGCTCACAGGGGTGTTCCTTTTCGCATCACATCTCCTGAACCGGCGGCGTTGTTTCTTCTGCCTGTTCGGGAGAATGCCAGTCAATCTCACGATCCCGCAATGCTTCTTCGAAGATCAGCTCTTTTGCTGCTATTGGGATTGTAGATTTGCGCTCAGCACGGTAGACCGCAGTAGAAACATCTTTCAGACGATAAGCCCGCCACTCCGGATCGCCCTGCTCTTTTACGCTGATCGTTCCATCGTCAAAATCAAATTCCAGGAGCGCGGTAATTCGATCATCATGCTCCATAGCGGTGCATAAGACAGAGAAGGTCAGGTCATCAATAGGCTGATGTTCTCCAAAAGAAAGCGCCAGACTGTCCAAGGTCAGCCTGCCCTCATTCTCCCGCATAAAATTCCGATAGAGATAAGCCGCACTGTAGAAGTTGTTTCGCAGGTCGGAAGTGAAATGAAAATCATCCCCGTCCTCATGGAAATGGATCACAGCAAATCGTCTGGCAGCTTCAGCCTCACGTTGTGCTTTCGCTTCTTCCTGACAGATCAGTGTTTCGATTTCCTCACGCTTTTCTTCCGGGACGAGAGACGCATAGGTTTCTTCAAAACATTTCCGCAGCACACCTTCGATGGTACGCCCCTGATCAGTCAGGATCTCGTCCAGAGCAGCGAGCCGATACTCGTTAAAATATACGGTAACATCGATATCATTCATTGGTTATGCCTCCAATCTTCGATTCAGTTTTTCTGTTTCTCTGCAAACTCTTTCTCCATAATCAGAACAATCCCACGCAGAACAAAAGTAACACACGGGATTGCCACACTATTGCCCAGGGCTTTATACCTTGGCGAGTCAGATGCCCCATCGATCAAAGTCCAGCCATCCGGGAAACCCTGCAGCCGCTCACACTCCAGAGGAGTGAGACGGCGGATCAGATTTCTGTTTACCTCAGGCTGGCAGATTAGGTCAGTTGCATCTTTATATTGTCTGGCGCTTTCTGTGCCAGCGACTTTGCTTTCCTGGAATTCATCCACTCGCTGGCGGCTATAGACTGCATGCCGGTCTGTTGTATTCAGGGTGTAACTGATATCTTCCTGATAGCCAAACCCATTCCCGCCATTTTTACTCTGCCGGTCAATGATATTCCCGGCAATACAATAGCTGTCCGGTTCCTCCGCAATCAGAGGAAGATTATTGCCACCTGTGCCGCTTCTGGCTGACAGTGTCGGGGATACCGGCAGCGGTCCGGTATAACGTCCATCGATCCCGTGGTTTTCAAATAGTACCAGGGATTGCGTATTGCCTCCCATCCCGTAGGATGCAGTTACCGCCTGTGCTTTTTCAACGGGGCCGGTGAATCGGAGATCCTGCCCATGGTTATCAAAAACCAGCGGAGGATGACCGGACATCTGCGCCCGAAGTGTTCCTGCCACATCTACACTGCAGTCCATCACCTGGCCGCCCTGATCGTTCAGGCAGAGAGTCGGCTCTTTCTGCTGGTCAGGGAATCCGGCGATAAAGGTCTGCATCTGCATATTTCTTGTTGCCATCAATGCGCCGGAAACATGGCCCAGGTTAATCGTTTCCTCTCTTTGATTAATATGGAAAGCCATGAATCCTTCCTGACCTATTTGATCCCCGCCTGGATCTCCAGTGCTTTTTTGAGTATCTCCGGAAGCTCCTTGCCCCGTTCTGCTGATCTCCGCAGAATACCCAGGCAGGCTTTCCTGCTTAAATAATATTTCCGGGGCGGATGTTCCTCCAAAATCTGCGACAAGAAAGATTCTCTTACGTCTCTGGGGGACTCCCCAGTATTGAGCGTCCAGGACTCTCCAAGCGACAGAGAATCCACTTCCCAATATGGCCCCAGCAGATTTCCACCTCCCGGCCGGAGGTCGAGGAACAGATATGGTATGGTCGGCGATCCTGCAGATTTCCTCCAGGACCGCTCTGAAATCTTCTCCGTTTGAAGATGAGAATGCTCCGGGGACGTTTTCCCACACCATGAATCGGGGAACAATTCCGCAAGGGTTAACTGTTTCATTTCCTCGTTGTCTTTTTGCATCTGTCTTTCTCATCTCCTTTACGATCCGGATCTGCTCCATAAATAGTCCGGAACGCTCCCCGGACAAGCCTGCGCGCTTTCCCGCGATGCTCAGATCCTGACAGGGTGATCCGCCCGTAATGATATCTACAGCCGGAAGTTCCGCCCCTTTTAATTTCGTAATATCGCCCACATGGAGCATCTCCGGGAACCGCTGCCTGGTCACCTGGATCGGAAAAGGTTCTATTTCACTGGCCCATATCGGAAGGATTCCGTTCCGGACAGCAGATAAAGGAAAACCGCCAATCCCATCGAACAGGCTCCCAAGCCGCAGTCTGATTCCCGTTGATTTTCCTATTACAGAACTTTTCGCATGTCAATCACCTCACGATTCGTTATTCATTGGTCTTTCAGATGCGTTGTTAAGGATTCCCTCCCGCAGCTGTCGGTGTCTGTTCTTTTTTCTCCGGTCTGGGCCGCCTTACTCTGGGCGCAGGATCTGCTGGTTCGCTGGAGCGCATCTCAATAAAATCCCGCACATTGGACGGGACATGTTTGCCATAGAATCCTTCCATGGCTTTGGTTAGCTCATCTTCAAGCTGCAGATCTTTCTGCTCCATGTAGAGCCGGAGCGCAGTCAGCTTTTCTTCATCAAAAGAAATTGTTACATTGGTTTTCTTCATAGGTTCCTCCTTCACATGGAAAGAGCAGGCCCGGAGTCTTGGCTCCAGTCCTGCTCGTCCTCACTTACATGAATCATTTTTGCCTGCCCCATGGGTGTCTGATGGAACACAGTACTGTCTGTACAGCAGTTCGTCCAGTCGGTCTGTTCCATGCGGCAGCTCTGGATCAGTGCGCCGGAAAAGTTGCTGTGGGTAAAGATGGCTCCCCGGAAGGTGCAGCCATCAGCCACCATCTTTTTAAAGCATGTTTCCTCAGCAGTGACGCCCTTGAGATCACAGGAGAACAAGGTTGCCTCAGTAAAATCAGAGAAGCACAGCTCCGTCTGCGCCAGATTCGTTTCATACATTCTGGCTCCTGCGAAGATGGCGCTGTTCAGATTCCGATGGCTCAGATTCAGTCCGGACAGATCGTATCCGGAGAAGTCAGCCTGTTCGCCGCCTGCATCGTGAAGCCAGAGGACATGTTTGGCGCAAATCACATCGACGTCCTCCTGGCTGAGCCGGGGAAGTTCTTTTTCTTCATGAGCATATTCCGGGTTCAGCTTGATGCACAGCTCATCGCCCAGGTCATCCAGATACGCAATCTCCGGGCGATCCTCCAGCATTCCAACGAGAAGCTGGGTTTCAACTTTATCCAATGCCATCTCATCTGTCAGTATCCGGTACATTCCGCTCTGCTGGTCGATGATGGCTTTTTGTGTGTATTGTTCCGCCATTTCCGCCATCTCCTGATTGAATTTTGCTATTGTAGGGTACTGATCCAGAAGATAAAGTTGGCGGGCCTTGGGAAGAAAAGCATGGTAGCGGGCATAGTCATAGCCTTCTGCGTCAACGAGGATACCATCCTCCTGGTTTTCTCCCAGCACCAACAGGCAGTGCCGGGTTCCGTCCGCATCCTGACGCATGGCTCCACGGTGTTTGGAAATAAAATCATATTCTGCCAGCGGTGATTGATAGAAGCGGGCATACTCGCTTTCGGAAAGTTCCACAACCTTTTCTACCATACAATGCTGAGAGCGGATTTTTTCATCCTTTCGATGGAAAAATGCATAGAGATCCATTCCTGTTACCTCCTTTAGCGCATAACAAGATTCGATGCCATATCCTCGGTCTGCTCCTTGGCTGCGTCCGGTTCTGATGGATTCTCTGGTACGCCTGCATTCCCCTGGGGGAGATGGGCATCGTAGATATTACAGCCCAGCAGAGAGAATACACTCCCCATACCGGATGAGCCGCCCTGATTACAGGCCGGACAGTATTCCAGATGGTAAGACATTTCAATATGATCCTCCGTCATGATCAGCTCGTTGATTTTTTCTTCCTGCTTTAATGCGATCAGCATCAGCCTTCCGGCATCGCTGTCAGCAGAGAGATTGATCCCAAACCGTTCCCGGATTTCCTGAAAACTTATTGACCATGTTCCTGTGGTAGTGCTTTGGATTCCTCCCTGGACGAGCGCATCCGCAATCTCTTTAAGAGTGAATTGTTTTTTCTTATTCATGTGGTTTGCTCCATTTCTTTACATTTGAAATTGGATATCTTCGCTATTAACATCACTATCATTTTCAGGAATGTCGTTAGGATACTGACCATCTTCAAGCGTTCCTTCTCGTTCCATCTGTTCGATATCAGAAAGGTTCCCTCCATTGGCGAGATGCTCCGCAGCCAATCTCATTTCCCAAGGGAAGGGGCAGGCCGGAATATCCGCAAGGGAAATGATTTGTCCTGCAATTTCATCCCCGTGTCGTTCCTGGATTTTTTGGAGCTGCCGGGAGAACTCCTGAAGGAAATTTTCCGCTGTTTTATATGCGCCTTTCGGTAATTCATATCCGCTGCTATCCATTCCTTCCAATTCTTTCGCCCATTCCAACCATCTTGCTGCAGTAGCGTCGCTGCCAGGACGGATGGAATTCAAATAGGCAGTAAAATCTTCATATCTCATTTTGCTTCTTCCTTACATCCGTACTCGAAGCCCCGCAAGATGATCCGTTTTTACACCGACCAGGTACCATCGGTCACTCATCTCAATGCGGGTAGGCACCCATCGGCTGCCGATGAGGACATCAAAGCATTCCCCGCAGTGAAGTCCGCCATAGTAATGTTCCAAGGAGAAGCGGATATCATATCGTCCGCTTTCCTCATCGTAAACCAGAGTTCCATGTCTTTTTCGATCCATAACATCCTCCTATTGTGTTGGTGTTTCATTGCTACTGTTATCAGTTTCACCGCCCACCTGCAGAACGCCATAGCCCAGGATTTCATAATAGCCCACGCTGTAGGAGCGCTCCCGGCAGGCATCCCCGGAGTTTCCTTCGATGGTGTGGACGGTTCCATTCTCCACGCTGGCTACAATTCCCACATGGTCGGACACGCCATCCTGCCCATTGTCCGCCCAATCAAAGAAGATAATCATGCCGGGGGAAGGTGTTTCTGTTCCCGCCAGCCATTGGTTCCTTTGCTGGAACCAATTGACGCCATCGGAGCAGAGGGAGAACTTCGGGCAGATACCACGGTCAATGTAGCCGCACTGATCGGCGCACCAGGAGACGAAACAAGCGCACCATTCCACACGGGATTCGAATCCGTACCAGCTCCAGTAGGGCTGCCCGCCTTCGTTGCCAAGCTGAGACTGGGCCACGGAGACGATCTCTTGATTGACGCCCACGATGAGCTGGGTAAACTCTGCCGCATCAATGTCCGTTCCGAAGGCGGCGTTGACGGCAGCAATAAGCTGCTCGTCTGTCTGATCCGGCGCGAAGCAGCCCACCAGCTTATTCACGAAATCTGAATCAAAGGAAAATTCATAGAGGGCGGTCACATACAGCACCTGGGCCTCCCGCACCTTCTGCCAGTCATAACCGGCGGCGGTCATGGCATCCTCGATGGCATACATCGTGTCCTCCACGCCTTGGAGCTTGGCGATTTCCTCGGCAGAGAGGTTCTGTTCCACCATCTGCTGAAGCTCGGCGGTATCGAATTCAATGGTTCCATTGAAGATGGACACGATGGCCACGATAGGCATGACAATGATGATAATGATCCCCAGGACGATCCCGCCCACCACCTTGAGTACCTTTTTATCTGTGAGAAGGGATACGGCAATCTTTTTGAGCGCCGCACCCACAGTGGCGCTCATCGGCCTCCGGCCTTTCCGAAGATGGCCGATTTATAATCCGGCGCAATGACCTGTAAAAGATACCGCTCAATCCCGCACCGGTACAGGCAGGTGCCTCGCTCCGGATATTTGATCAGTTCAAACTCCGATGGCTCCACCTGGAGGGCATCCATAAACTCTGCCGGGTTGATCTGGCCGGGGTTAAAGAGGAACTGATGGGTGGGGATGGAAAACAGCGGTTTCGTCATCTCGCAGACCTCCGGCATCAGGAAGTCATTGATGTTCTGGCTGGCGATGATGATCGCTGACTCCTTCTTCCGGACACGCTTCATGGCGTTTCGGATATACTCGATGGAGGTCAGGTTGGTCAAGTACATATACAGCTCGTCGATGGCGGCTGCGGTATTTCCTTTGCCCAGGAGCTGGTTGGACATAAAGGAAAGCAGATTGAAGAGCATGGCATCCTTCAGCCTGCGGTTGGTATCCATCAGCCCCTTCACGCCAAAGCACAGGAAGGCATCGTCCGTGATGTTGGTGTAGCCATTGAAATACTTGCTTTCCGATCCCACGCACATGGAGTGGATGCCAAGGCATACCTGCTGGAGGGTTTCCTCTGTGTACAGGTACTTCCGCTGCTTGTCGTAGGTCATGAATTCTTCCTCGCACAGCTTATAGAAGTCCTCCATGATAGGAAAATCCGTAGGCTTTTTGGCGCTGTAGTCCGTGCTGTCGGTAATGCCGAACCGAGCATACAGCTTGGCCAGCAGGATCTCAATGGTGTCGATCTGCACATCCGTGAAATCCTTATAGGCCCGGAAGAAGTCCTTCAGGTAGGCGATGTGCTGGGAGAGCCTGGTCACTTTCCGGAAGGCCAGCGGTGTGGTAGCGTCGATCTCGCCTTCCGTACCATCGCCCCATGCCTTTGGCTCTAAGGGATTGACGATGTACTCACCGCTCATAAAATCGATGTAGCAGCCGCCCAAGGCCTCCGTCAGTTCCTCGTATTCTGCCTCCACATCTAAGGCGATGACCAGCTTTCCTGCCTCCCTTAAGTTGGTCAGGATCAGCTTTAAAAGATAGGATTTCCCCTGGCCGGAGTTGCCAAGGATCAGGATATTGCTGGTGGTCTTATCCTCGCTGCGCCGGTCAAAGTCCACCAGGATATTGGTGCCATACTTATCCCGGCCCAGGTAGATACCACGGGGATCGGTCTTTCCAGAAAAGTTAAAGGGGTACAGGTTGGCTACGGAGCTGGCGGGCAGCACACGCTCGAACTGCGCCCCGAACTGATTGGCCCCCACAGGCAGAACAGAAAGATATCCTTCCTTCTGCCGGAGGGTGAGCCGGTCAACCGTGATCTTGGAGCGAGTCAGCTCCATGGCGATCTCTGACTGCAGCTCCTTTAAGGCATCCATGCCCTTGGCTTTCAGCTCAATGAACACGGAGCAATGGAGAAGCGGTTCCTTGTTTTTCCGAAGGTTGGCCAGAAGCTCAACCACATCCTGAAGATTTCCTTCGGCTTCAATGGTTTCATTCACATCGCTGCCGGTACTCATCAGCTTGTTCTTCCGGGTGGCGTTCTGCAGGATCTTCCTCTGTTCCATGGCCTCCACCAGCCGGTGGTAGATCCGAAGCGTTACGCCATTGCGGTCAGCAAGCTGGGAAAGGATGGCCTGTTCCTCGGTGGAAGGCGGGTATTCCCGGATGGCCCACACACAGCGGTAACTGTCTCCAACGATATAGTGGTCGGAAAGGAACTTGATGGTACCCGGCAGGATGCAGTCGAAGAAGTCCTTGGTGCGGATTTCCTCCATCTGCTCCGGTGTCAGCACCTTGGGTTTTCGTTTGAACATTTCTTACCTCCTTGCCGCCGCTTTGCACCGGCAAGGGGATCAGAAAAGGCCGCTTTGCCTGATGCAAAACGACCGATAGTTGATTGGTTATTCCGTTTTCGTAGCCACAATGAGCAGACGCCCATCCCCGCCGGACGAACCATAACAGGTGGACAGGGTGAGGAGCTGCTGGCCATATGTCGGGATGATCCCGGTGTCATAGAGGGCACACTCCCTGGCATAGCGGATCTGGTGCAGGAAATCCGTTTCCGTATCCACGGTAAGGAAACGGTACCAGGCATCCTCCTTCTGCACCTTCATCACGGAAAAAATGGTATAGAGTGCTTTGCCAGCGGCAGTTTCCAACTCAATGGTGGGATGCTCGGCATAGTAACTGGCGTCCGTATAGTTTTTCAGGCTCCCGAACATGGTGCCATTCTTCATGTTGTGGCCATAGATGATTAAGTTGGCGCTCTCCAGGCTGCACCGGCCATCCAGGAAGGGGACGCCATTTATGCTGTACGCCCCATAGAAATCCTTTCGAAGATATTTCTCAGAATCCTCCGGGGTGTGCATCAGCGGATAGTCCACCGCTGTGCCGGGGATGCAGATCCAGCCGATGCAGTCTGCGTTCTGCTCGAACAGTAAAGAGAGATTTCTCTGTTCCTCCTGCGGCTCCTGGGCTTCTGTGGATTCCGCCGGCGCAGAGGATTCCGCCTGTGGTTCCTCCGGATCTTCCGGCGCAGTGACCAGATCCGCCAGATCCTCGAAGGTATCCTGCGCCTGTTTCTGCCGCCACAGGTCATGGCCTGCCATGAAAACCGACAGCAGAACAAGAAAAACCAGGACAGTGCCGATGACCGCCCTGGGAATTTTAGGTTTCTTCTTCATCGGAATCCTCCCCGTCAAAGAACTGCTCCCCATCCGTATCCGGCATCTGATCCCCATTCATGGATGCTTCAAAGTAGACCGCCAGGAAGCGTTTGATCTCCGCTTTCTTCATCCGATGGGTTTCAAAGCCCTGTTCCGAGACCACCTTTTCGATCCGGTTGGCAGTATTAAATACCTGTTCCGGCTTCAGATTTCGGCAGCGGCCAATGAGCAGGAACTGTCTGGCGGTAGCCATTTCCGTCTGGATATCATCCAGGAAATCAATATCCTTTTTGATGATCTTCCGTACCTTGGGATTGGTTTCTTCCTCAAGCCGGGCCTGCAGATAGGTCTTATTGTCATCGAAGCACTCGCAGGAGTCGGTACAGGTGATCTCGATATCCGGCACGGCGGACAGCACCATCATCAGGTGATGGATCTTGATCTCGATATTGGCCCTGGACAGCACGGAGATATTGGTGGGCGCAATCATATAAAATAAAAGTTCATATTTCCCCACCGCAAGCCCATACTTGGTAAAGGTCTTGATGCCGAGAAGCTCCTGGGTGGAGCGTCCTTTTTTCTTTTTCTGGCGGGTTCCTTTTTCCTTCTTCGCCACAGGGATCACCTCCATTCAAAGTATTGCTGGGTAGAAATAAAGTAACGTACCGCATACCGCATAAAGTCCAGGACAGTGGTATCATCCATCCGGATGCTTAAGAATCCAAAGCACAGGGTAACCGCAGCCGGGACAAAAAAGCCGAGCTGCACCAGAGCCAGCACCGACAGCAGTGTTGCGATACACAGGATGGCAAAATCCCGCAGCCCCCACAGCCACAGGTTGGCGGTAGCTTTTAAGTTTTGCGGGTAAAGATAGGTTGTCATGAAATTCCTCCCTTCATCGTCATGTCATCATCCTGGACATATTCCAACAGGGAACAGCCATGATGTTTCTGGCAGCATTCCTCCATCATATCGATGAGAAGCTGTTTTTCTTTCTCTGTGGGATGATACGCATGCCATTCACTCCCGTCCAGACGGTCAATTTGATATTCTGCCAGAAGTTCCCCGGATTCCGTATTGTATTTGGCATAGAAATTGATCCATGTCTCCGCATCGTCCACAGTGTGGGTGCCAAACTTCCGATCCACATCGAACCAGGTTTCCACATAGGCAGTGACGATACAGCCATCATCATCTATCTCCATATCCGGATCGATCACAAGATCATCCCGTGTCAGCTCCCCTGTTTCCGTCATAGTGTTTTCTCCTTAATCGCCTCTGCTTTTTCCAGCAGATCATCCTGCAACCTTCCGGGCGGCACATAGCCCGCCATTTCTTTTAGGGCTTCTTCATCCTCCCACAAATGGAAGATGGTCAGATATCCTTGCACGAAGCGATCCAGTCCGGCCTGTTTGGTAGACAGATGTTTCCCCTGGCAGACCGCCGCCATCTTTCGGATGCTGGCCACAGCTTCTGGTTTGATTTTCATACTCATACGTTTTCCTCCTTATCTTACGGAACGGGCAAGCCCCCTGGTCAGGTTGACTGCTGTGGTGGTAGCATGAACCACGCTCATGACGTTGACACGCACCGAGCTGTCCAGGCCGAACTGCTGGGCAATCCGAGGCACCTCGTTGGCCGCCAGCATGATACCAAGCCCCAGGAGCATATTTCCGGGAAAGGTCAAAAGCCCTAAGAACAGGAGTGTGGTCTGCATAAAGGAGGTCAGGCACAGGGCCGCCACCTGCCGCATCCACTGCACAAAGCCATCCGTATAGCCTCTGGGAACGCTGAACATATACAATGCGCCCACGGACATCTGGATCAGCAGGATGCCGCCGCGTTTGATGTTGGCAAAGAAAATCTTGATCACACAGTAGGCGAATGCGATTAACGCCAGGATATTGAACAAGTTAAAATTTAAGGTTGCAGTTACCGCAAAGGAACCTTCCAATACGCTGGTGCTTTCCCCGGCCAGCCCCAGGCTCTGCTGTCCGGCAAAGATCCGAGTGAGATCCCCGGAGAAAGTGTTCTGCAGGCTGATGCAGAACTTATATAGCTCAATGGGTACCACGCCGATCAGGGAGCAGGCAAAGAAGCCTTTCAGTACGTTGATGGCGGCGGATTTGATGTCGGCCCGCCCATGCTGGTACTCGATGGCTACATCGAACACCGCCACCACTACGCCTGCTACAAAGAGCGCCCAGCCAAACAGGGTAAAGAGTTCTACGGTAGCCTTTACCCAATCCAGATCGAAGATCTCGGCTCCCATATTTCCCATCATGGTAAAGAACTGCGCCACCGCATCATAAATGGTGGTGTAGAACCATTGGAGCATGGTATCCCAAATCACGTTGGAGATCTGCTCACCGAGGAAACTGAACACGCTGCCAATGGCGTCGCCAATCCCGCCGATGAGGTCACCTAACCAATCAAATATTGTAATCACCTCCAAAGGGAAAGGCTGCTTTTACTGATCCGGCAGCCTTCCCGCCATGTTGTCTGTTTTTGAACTTACATTCCCGGCCCGGTCATACCGATGGATTCGTCCTGATACATTCCCACATAGTCAAGGATCGTATCCGCGATCTGTGTCCGGTCTGCCTGGGTAATGGGAAGATACCAAGAGGGCTTGCCATCGTATTCCCATATGTGCGGTTCGATGGCATCCCTTCCATTTCGGAGCTGTTTTCCAATGATATCAGAAAAGCGGAAAAGCTGCTGATCCACCACGCCATCGGTCCGGTTGATGATGGACAGCTTGATGGCATCGTATTGGTCTATGATGCCAGTGGTCGTAAGCTGCAGCTTTACCCTCAGATCCTCATCCAGCCGGGCCTGACAGGTTCTCCCACAGAAGTGGGCATCCTGTAAAAGTTCACTGTTTCCAAAGAAATCCCGCATTTCCTTTTCGTAAAAATTCATGCTGTTTCCTTTCTGCCTTTTCACTGGCTCATGGCAGGGCCGGGTTCTTCCGGTGCCATGTCAGGCGAGGTATCCTCCTTTGCCGGAGGAGCCAGGATTGCCGGATTGACAACGCCTTCGCCGCTGTATCCAAACATCTGATTATGCCATTGCCGCAGTTCCTCGCCATGTTCCCAATAGTGACACAGCAGATTGACCGCCTGCCCGTACATAAAGCCGGTAATGCCATCCGTATCCGCCGGATGATTGGTGCGCTCGGCGGCCTCCGCTACAGAAGCCCCGTCTTTGATTTCCTGTTCCATCATCCGGCTCCAACGCTCGGCATAGCGGACAATCCCGTCACTGCCTTTTTCTTTTCTCAGTTCCAGATAGTTTTTTTCCATTCCATCCCGGATGCAAAAAGGCGGAACAGAGCTGGTTCCCGGATCAGATAACATATCCTTTCGGGTAAAAAGTTCCCGGTTGCTGAATCTGCCCCAGGGATCGTCCTCCGGGACAACGTCCGGATATAACCGGGGAAGGAGCTGGCTGATTTCATCCAAGCTCATTTCATATAAGACTCGTTCCCCAATCATCCAGTCCTGATTTTCCTGCATTGGCTCTTTTAATTGCGCCATCAGATCCAGGCTACTGGCTGGATATTCGTCTTTCTCAAACCGGAAGGTCTGATAAAACTGCCGGAAAGTATGCATTTCGACAGCGTGATCCAACGCTCCCTCAACATCCAGGGAAGACCATTGCTGTTCCATGAGGGCATATTCCTGATCCAAATGAACGTCCAAAAGCTCCATGAGGGCAGCATGATCAGTCATACCGGCTGCGGTCTCATCCAGCTTGTAATACTCCGCCAGCTTCTCCCTGTTCAGTTCCACATCTTCTAAAAGGAGCCTTGCGTTAGGGCCGATTTCAAAATATCCGCCCTGGTCATATGCCTGCGCCAGCGTAGCCAGAGGCGATTCTTCTTCTGCCAGGGCCGCTAAATATCCCTGATCGTAGCTGGCGCTGCATTGCTCCAGGTTGCGATAGACGGTCTGCACCACACAAATCTCAGGGAGCTTTTCATAGAAGGCATCTTTCCCTTGCGAAAAAGCAGCGTTCCAGTGACTCTGATAGGCTTCGTATTCTGCCTGCAGTTTCGGATGCAGCGTATCCAATACCTCCGGATTGCCAAAGTAGCGGTAATAGTGAGTCGGCGGCAGGACGGTCATCCCCGGCATGTGCAGATAGGCATCCTCTTTCGTCCATGCGGCGATTTCCTCCAGGGTAGCGTTCCGGTTTGGCTCCCCGTTTTCATACCAACAGGGATGGTCTACGATCTGAAAACTGCGGAGCTGCTCCCTGGCAAGCAGCTCCTGAATCGCCGGGTGCTGATCCAATTCTCCGCTATCCGGCACGAACAGATCCAGCATGGTTTCTCCAGGTTTTAAGCGGATCTCACATCGATGGAATATGACCATTCCTTAATTGCCCCCTTCCATCAGAGAATCGACCAGATGTACATGGGAGCGGTCAGGGTAAAGATCAGGCAGGCGAACAGGATGCATGGGGCTGCGAATTCAAACTGCCCATGCTTTCTGTAGTCGAAGTAAGCGGTGCCGACCTTGACAAAGAACAGGATGGCCAGGATCATATCCACCACCGGGAATACCACGTTGTTGACGACCGTTTTGATCTGTGTCTGGGCCTGCGTCCAGGTCTGTTCAATGGCCCCGGCCACGTCACCGGCGGCGAAGGCGGGCATGGCGCTGGCTGCCACCAGCAAGGTCACCATGGCTGCAGACAGAAGAATCTTCGTAGTTTTTTTCTTCATAAGTTGCATTATCCTCCTATCAAAATGGGGAGGAATGTCTGGCGGCAGACGCCTTCGGCATACAGGAACCGCTTTATAACGTCTGCCGCACAAAACGATTCCTCTGTGTCGAAGTTACATTTTACGGCGCTTTGCCGCTTGCGAATTGTTTCTCCGTGATTGTCCGGATCTTCAGACCTAAGTTCTGGCAGAAGCGGATTTCCTCGCGCATGCCCGCCGAAACATGATCCCCGAAGATCCACAGCTCATCGCACAGCCAGAGTAGACTCCTTCCGGCCTGCATACCGAGCTGCCTTTCCTCTGGATTGCCATCCTCCAGAACAAGGGCATAAAAATGAGGGACAACCGGAGCTGCCCCACAGGAGAAAACATATCTTGCATACTGCCTGGCCCGTTCCAGGTTGGCGGTAACATCACCGCCCAGCGGGGAGCAGATATACACCTTCTTCATCTTACTCGTCATCCTTGTTCTTTTTACGGATAATGAAAAGAGCGACCAGGCCGCCCAGGGCGATGGCACCCAGGCCGATCCAGAAGCCTGTCATGCTGTTGTCACCGGTCTGCGGCACATCCACAGTCGGGATCTTTTCGTTGGTCATTTCCGCTTTCACAATCTCACCATCCTCTCTGATCTCAAAGGAATGCGGTGTCGTGTCGATTTGGTAACCATCCGGCGCATCGAATTCCTCGTAGGTGTATTTTCCATACTCCAGCGTGAAGCGGGCAATCCCGTTCTCATCGGTATAGCCCTCGGCCACCACGTTGCCATCCTCATCCTTAATGCGGAAGCCCGCATTCGGCAGGAGCTTTCCATCGGAGATGTCCTTCTTGGTAATTTCCAGCTCGCCGGTGATTGGCTTGTTCTCAATGTTGCCCAGCTCGATCACCTGGCCGTCCTCATCGATCTGTACCTCGAAGATCTCATCGGAAAGGACATAGCCCTCCACGGTAGAAATCTCTTTGATCTGCCAGATTCCATAAGGCACATCTGCAAAGGAGAAGCTGCCATCCTCCGCGGATTCCGCAGTCAGGATCGCATTTTCCTCTGTAAACTCCGTGCAGTCTGCTTTAAACAGCCCAAAGACTGCGCCGGGGAGCGGCTCTCCGTTTTCATCCACCTTGACGCCGCTGATGCTGCCACGGATGATCTCGTTGAGGATTGCATCGCCATCATTGACCACGATCTCCACCACAGCGGTGTCCTCGCCGCCATACTCAAAGACCACCGGATAGGTTTCCTCAGAAATCAGGTAATGCTCGTTGGTGGAGTATTCCTTCACATAGTAGGAGCCAATGGGCAGGTCTGCCGAGAAGGTCAGGGTGCCATCCGCCTGTACGCCAGCGATCTCAATCAGCCCATCCTTCGGGATGATTGTGCCATCGGCGGCAGTCAGGTCTTCGGATGCGTAGAGGGCGAAGTAAACATTGAGGATTTCATCGCCGGTGCCGATCTCGAACAGCTCATCCTTCTCCAGATCCTTATAGAGCTTCACCAGGACTTTCTGGCGCTCATTGTAGATGGAGACGGAGGTGCTGGTGACTGCCACTTCCTGTCCGGCGTACTTAAGCTCTACAGAAATGGGTTCCTCATTCAGCACCATGCCATAAGGCGCTTTGGTTTCTACGATTTCGTATTTGCCCAGGTACAGCTCCGTGCTGGTGGCAGTGCCATCCGCCGCAGTAGTCAGGGTATCCACAACCTCGCCTGCGCTGTAACGGAGGGTGCCATCCGGCGTAACAATGTCTTCCGCAGCCCGGATCTCAAATTCGGCTCCTTCCAGACCGGATTCCGCGTAGATTGGCTTATACCGGTCCTGCAGCTTTCCTTCCTGAATCTCCACGGAAGAGAACACCTCGCCGGTTTTCTCAATGGTGATGGTCCCTTTCTGCGGGGCGTTTTCTTTCTCTGCAATGACCAGGACAATGCCATCTTCGCTGACCGCATTCTCCGGTGTCACATCAAAGAATACGGGATCGGAATTCAGGACATATCCGTAAGGCGCTTTGACCTCAACGATAGAATAGCCTTCCCCAAAAGGAAGTACCTCCGGCGTAATGAGCCAGCCTTCCTCATTGGTCACAAACTGGGTATGCTCCTGTACCTCCGGATAGGTGGTGGTCATAGTAACCAGGTTGCCATCGGGATCGTAGATTTCAAAGGTAGCCCCGGCGTAGGGAATGGTTTCTCCCGTTTCCGCATCCACCTTGACGATCTTCAGATAGGCTTCAAACTCAGCGTTGTTGATGAGGTACTTATAGGTCTTTCCATGTTCGTTGATCGTGACCGTAAAGGCGGGCATATACTCGGTGCCATCCCAGCCCTTGGTCTGTTCCACAACATATTCCCCATAGGGGAGCTTCTTGCTCTGAGCGAAGCCATCGGCATCACAGGTCAGGATATCCCGCTCATCCGGATCGGCGGCATCGTAGCTGCCTGCGGACTTCAGGTAAATCTGGAATTCGGCCCCTTCCTCCGGTGTCTCGATCTGAGTGCTGCCATCGTCCGTGTGCTTGATGATGGCAATATCGCCCTTGATCACATCTTCGCCTACGCCTACCGGGATGGTGTTATGCTCGATGGTGAAGTTCCCGGCATCGGCTCCCACCTCATGGACGGTTTCATCCAGCAGATAGCCCGGACTCGGCTCGATCTCCCGGATTGTCCAGTCAGGACCGCAAATGTACTCCGCTGTCGTAAAGGAGCCATTTTCATCGGTGGTATAGGTGTCCACAAGATCCTCTCCGTTGTAAAGGCCATATTTCGCTCCGGCAAGGGTTGCATCGCCCTGGGCCTCGCCCTTTTCACTGTCGCTCTTGGTAAGCTCCACGGTGAATTTCTTCAGGATATTAGAAAATTCCACAGTAGCCACCTGACCGGCATAAACCGTCACGGTCTGGGAATCCTGCGGCACATAGCGGTCTTCCGACAGCTCGGTGATGGTGTAATCCCCAGGCTTCAGGTTATCGATCTGGATCTCCCCATTCGGACCGGTCTGGACAGTCTGGTCTACACCATTCCCTGTGATCTGGAAGGAAAGACCCTCCACGATGCCATCCTCGGAAGTCTTAATAATCTTGGCGGAGCCATAGCTTACCTTCAGGTTCACAAAGCCCTGAACGGAATCGCTAACGGTTTCAGCAAATGTGGCCACGTCCTGGACGCCGCCGCCCATGTTTCCATCTGTCCAGGTGATTACGCCATAACGGGTGGCCTCTTTATAGGCGGTGATGGTCATGAACTCGCTGGGCGCTTCGGCGGCTGTGATGATGAGCTGGTTGCCCTCCACAGAGCAGTTAACGCCGGACTCACTGGCAGAGAAACTGAACGATCCCACTACATTGTTCTCATCGGTAAGAACCGCCTTGTACTGGCTGCCATCCCATTCAAACTCAAAAGCCTGGGCGCTGTCTGCGGTCTTGCTCATAAAGCTGGGCAGTTTGGTATGGTTCTGTACGTTTGCGGCCATGCTGTTGTAGTAGTTCATGATCTGGCTGTACAGCGGATGTCCGGTGCTGATCTGATCCAGCACTGCGTCGTAGCCGCCGGTGTCCACCTTCTGGAAGTTGGAATCCCGTTCCCCAACTACCGTTTCCCAAACAAGGAGCTGGGTTGCGATCAGGTGGGACAGGTTATCCGCTCCTGCATTCTGGCTGCGCCAGTCCAGGGAGATGTTGCCGGTATAGCCATACTGAAAGATCCGGCCAATAAAGGTCTTGATCTCATCCGGCGAGATGGTGCTGTTGAGATTCGAGGGATAGTTATCCCAAAAGTTCTCATCCCACTTGGTCAGCACATCCCCGGTATTCTGCGTGATACCAGGCTCGATGCAGTAGCAGGCGGTTCCTGAATAGGAGCCCATAGCCCGGATGGTAGTAACGTCAGAGCGCCCGCTTGACCAGCCATTCATGTACTGGAGATTTGGATGGCCCCAATCGCCGTTATAGTTAGCATCCCCGTCACGGGGGAAAGAGATCATATAGACCTCCGCCTGCTCGCCAGCGGCATAGGCAGTGGTCGTTCCAAGACCGATAAAACTGGAGAGGCACAGAATCATCGCCATAAATGCAGTGAGGCCCCTCTTGAAAACGCTTGTTTTCGACATTGATTTTTCCTCCTTGTTGGCAAACAAAAAAGGACGCATCCGCAGATGTATCCTTTCATGCTGCCTGATTCCGTTTTCGTTACGTGCTTTGCCGGAATGCTCCGGCTGCTTTACATCTGAGGAGCCATCCCTTCGGATGCATCCTCACTTTCGTCCAAGCCTTCCGCATCGTTTTGTTCCAGCTCCTGCTGATAGGCGGACAGAACCGCCTCATTGATGGCAGTGCGGTCATTTGCGTTCAGTGGGAAGAAGGTGTCCGAGTAATGAGTGTTTCCCTGCCTGTCCTGGTAGGATCGGCACGGCATCCGGGCAAAAAGTCCGTTCTTACCCTCCATCACCGCAATGTCACGGACAACAAAGCGTCCGGAAATGCAGACACTGGCAAACGCCTTGGTATTGGAACCGGTGTCGCATAGGGCATCAATCTTGGCGCTGAAAGCCGGGGCTTTTTTCTTCTGCCCGGTTTCTGATTGTTTCGTTGCCATAATGGTTACCTCCTGTTTGATTTACTGCAAAGTCATGCCTTCGGACGGGGTTTCCTCCGCCTCCGGCATCTCCATTGCCTCAAGTTTTTCTTTCGCCCAATCCGGCAGATATTCTGCGCTCAGGACTCCGATAAAATCGGAGCGGTTGAAAAAGGTAATCTGATCCTTTTCCCCGCTTAAGAATCTTCCAAACACGGTCTGCCTGGGAGCGCCGGGGATGCATCCCCATCCATCCTTGGCAAGGAAGAGCTGACGCTCCGGCGTCTGGTAGGCGCTGCCCAGGATATGGGGGTTCAGCACCAGCAGTTTCCCGGTATAGTCCTGATTCTGGCTGTTCTCCACGCAGTGGGCGGCGGTAAACAGGCCCAGGGCCTGCCATGCTTTCCGCACATCGCTGATGAACAGATCCGTCAGCCCCGGATGGGAACTCACTACAAACTGCCAGTTCTGATCCTCCTGTGGGATCGGGAAGGTTTCTGCCCATTGCCGGTTTTCCGGGGAGATACGGCCATCTTCCTTTTTCTGCTGTACGGTATTGGCCAGCACCCAATTCACACGGTTGAAGCCATACTGCCTAATGATCGGCTCCGCCAGATCCGGCCCCAGCCTTTCGCCATCATAATTTTCGGCAATGATCCGCTCAATGGCCCTGGCGCAGTCGCAGTTGATCTTATAACTTTCCCGCCAGAGATCTTTTTCCTCATGCTGGACAGCCTCCTTCAGAGAATGACGGTAGAGGGGCTTTTTGCTATCCATAAAAATCACCGCCCTTTTTCTCCGCCCATTTGACGGATAAATGGATCAGGGCCGCATGCTGTTCCTCCGGGGTAAGGCTGTTTAGGAATTCCAGCAGTGAAACCTCATCATCCTTGGCCCGTTCCTTTGCCTTGCACTCATCGCAGATCTTTTCCCGTTTTACCACTACGGTGCGGTCATCCTGCTCGGTGAAAGACAGAATGTCATTGTAGGCAAAGCCCACACGCTTGCGGATTTCAAAGGGGATGGTAATGCGCCCCCGTTTACCGAGGACACGGTACATCGACCCCATCAGAACACCTCGCTTTCCTCGCAAGTATCCGCATGAGGGCAGTTCTCGCAATCGCCGTCACAGGCGATACCGTCTTCCATGCCATCCATCACCTCAATGACGATCCGGCCCTCCGAGGCGGAGTAGCGAAGCAGCGACAGCGGTTCGATGCCGGAGGCCATGAACAGATCGGCGGGGACAGGCATGAAAATAAATCCCTTTACGATTTTTTCTTGCATGATATAATACACTCCTTTAAGGTTTTTTCGTAATCGAAACTGGGATCGGAAAACAGCGTCATCTGATGCGGTTTCCGGCGTTCCCTCTCATACAGGTCATAGTTACCGATGAGCAGCTCCGGGAATTCCTTGCCCGCCTCGTATTTCTGCACCATGGAGTGGATGCGCTTAAAATCAAAGAACTCCGATCCCCGGTACAGATCCCGGATCTGTGGGCAGTCGTTGTAGGACACCAGCCATTTGCCTTTCGCATCTGCCAGGGCGCTTTGGAGCCGCACATGATCTTCCCAGGTAAACCCGCACTCGTACACATACTCGCTGCTGAAATAGGGCGGATCACAGTAAAAGAAGGCGTCTGGACGGTCATAATGGCTGATCAGCACTTCAAAATCCTGATTTTCGATGACAGCGTTCTCCATCCGGATGCTGAAATCCTGGATCAGCCCGAACAGGCTCCGGACAGAGAAGGGCTGGCAGGCAAAGCTCTTTCCCGAACTGGAATAGCTGTAACGGATGAGTTTTAGGAACATCACCGCCCGGCGCAGGTCATAATCATGCATGGCCTTTTTATACAGCTCCCGGATTTCCTCCGCTTTGATCTCTGGCAGGACAATGGTGGTCAGATCCAGCTCCTGATTTAAGAATTCATCCGTAAATTCTTCCTTCTGGAAAAACTTCTTTAAGACCAGGAAGTCATCCCTGGCGTTTAGAGGCAGAAAGCCCAGTTCCCGGATAAAAGACAGAGGCCGGTCACGCATACAGCGGAAGAGGTTTACCAGGTTCCCATTGTAATCGTTATAAACCTCGAATTTATCCGGCTCGGCCTTTCCGAGCAGCACTGCGCCGGAACCGCCGAAGGGTTCGATGTACCGCTCATAGCGGATTGGGAACAGCGCATAGAGAATGTGGAGGATGGACGTTTTATTGCCCACCCAGCTCACAGGTGTTTTAATATTCACCACCTCCTTGGCGGCACCAACCGCCCGGAAAGCAAGAAAGCCGGTACCAACCGTCTTAAAGGGCGATTGATACCGGCGTAAATTGATAGATACTCAAAGTTTCGGCATATCCCGGTCAGCGCGGGATGCCGCCTGGCAGAGGGATAAAACCACAATCCCCATAATCCCTCCAACCACAGTTCCAGATAAAAATGCAGCCATCTTTCTTCACCTCTCCTTCGTTTCAAATGGTTTATAAGTCCATGTCCATCCCTTCCTCGAAATCCTCATCCATTTCATCCACAGAAGTGATGTTGACATAGTCTCCGATAATTACCAGGGCCTTATCATAGCTGCCGGATTCCCGAATGCGGCTCCGCATTTCCCTGGCTTGTTCCTCCATGCCATGTTCCTTGAGTGTCCGGCTGGCAATCCCCATCAGGTTGAAGACGTTTCCGTTCTGCCCAATGAGAGGGCAATCCGGCTTTTGTGCCGGGGCTTTTTCTTCCAAAGGGCCTCCCAGCCGGTTATCCACGTAGTCGGAACACCACATGCTCCCGAACTGTTCACGGGTGTTCAAGCGCCAGATTGCCAGCTTTCCCATATCCAGCTTGACATCCTTAAAGGGGAAGAACAGGTTTGTCAGGCCCTGATGCTGAAAGACGGAAACGTGTTCGAACCGGCTCCCGTTTAATAAAATGTTTTCTTCGGCCAGCATGTCATTGATGCCGGTCGCCCATTCCTGAAGATCCCCGCCGCAGCCCTGAAGGATCAGCCCTTCCGGAGTATCCGGACGCCGGAGCTGCTCGGCTTTGATTTCAGTGATTGTTGCCATGAATCCTTCTCTCCATTTCTACTTGGTTCATCATCGCCTGTGTTTCGTTCAGGCGCTTATTCAGCTTTTCAATTTCCGCAGCGGTTTCCCGCTGATATTCCCGGTAACTGAACAGTGCCATGGCTGCCAGGGCGGTAATCGCCGCTCCCAGGATCAGGCCAAGAACAAAATCCAGAGCAAACATCATGACTGTATACCTCCCATCTGTGGGGCAGTGTCTTCCTCCTGGGCATCCGTCTGGGTAAAATCTGTTTGCAGGAATTCCTCCGGTGTCAGGTCGTAGCCCAGGAAGTTAGGGCTGGTATCGTCATCGAATACAAAATATTCCTGGCCGCCAAAGTCCAGCGGCGCTTTGGTCAGGATCGTACCAGCGTGATTTACCGCCACGTTCCTTTCAATGGTGGCGAAAGCCAGATTTTCTCCTTCCCGCAGGTCATAGCGGTAAAGCCCATCCGGAAGCTCCTGTTCGGTTACCCGGCCATTGGTAAACAGGGCGGTCTGCCCAAGCACCTCCACCACTTCCAGCTTTTCATCCGTCAGGGCCTGGGTGGATAGTTCTCTGGACGACTCCCCATAAGGAACCAATTCGTACAGGGAATGCCCGCGGGCCGATAGGATTCCATATTCTGTCTGTGATGCGCTCAGACTTTGCAGCAATCTGGCTCCTTCGGCCTGTGTTGCAATGGTGGACAGCCACCTCCGATCCATGCGGGCGTCCAAGTGATGGGACAGATATTCTTTGAAAAAGTTCGCCTCATCACAGGGCAGAGGTGTGAATTCATACTCTGGAAGATGAGAGGCAAGCTCCAGGGCCTTTTCCATTGTCAGGTGCGGCTCGGCCTCCAGTACCGCCTTGTATTTAATCTGCTCCGGTTCGTCCATGGCCTGATACTGCATGGCAATCTGGTTCAACCGGGCAAAGTGATCCATGCTGTCGAAGACCTGGTCATCGATCTGTGGGATGGCGGATTCCATGTCGAAATAAACACAGTCTTCCATGCAAACCTCGTTTTGTCGATTTGCCGCCTGATCTGCCTGTTCCTGCGAAATCGGCAGGCTGATCCACTCGGCACTTCCAATGGTTTCTTCCGGATCGTCCATGGGCGTTTGAGCGACCAAAAGCCGGAACACAGTATCCTCCGGTTCTTCCTTTATTTCCGGCAGATGGGTTCCATCATAAATCTCAGCCAGCTCATATGCCCCGGCTACCACGTAACAGCCCTCCACGAACACGCCGCCATCATTTTCCCTCTGCATTTTCCCGATCTGAGCCAAATCCAGCAGATAGAGGGAGGACTCAGGGATGGCGTTTACATCTTCATTCAGCTCATTCTCGATGACAAACCGCCCCAAGGCTTCATCATCGCCGACATTCGAGGCGATCATGACCGCTTCCAGTCCATAGGTCAGGTTGATCAGATCCTTCATGGGGATTCCGTTCTCATACCGGACATCTTCCATCCGGTAGCGGAATACGCCTTTCAGAAGCAGGATATCCTCATCCGGCATGGACGCCAGCCGGCGGGCAAAAAAGTTTAGCTCCGGAAGCGTGGGAGCGATCAGGATAGTATCGGCCAGCTCCGGGAGTTTTGGGCTTTCCCGGATGCTCACGTTGAAAGAGGGGGCCGGATTTTCTGTAGCCCGGAGTCTCTGGAGAGCGTCCTGAATGCGGCCGCCCATGGCAGGAAGGTCTAAGGCTGTAAAATAAACGCCGCTCTGGTCAGCATTTTCTGTGACTACTTCAATCTGTAAGGTTTTTCTATCGGATTCCATTGTTCCATCTCCATTTCTTCTTTCTTATAGCTGCATCCCCGGCATTTCGTCCTGCCCATCCGAAAGCGCGCGGTTTACCATTTCCTGAAACCGCTCCGGATCATCGCAGATAGCCTTGAACGCAAGCCCCATGCGTTCCAGCAGTTCGGCATCCGGGCAGTAGCAGTAAAATCCTCCGGCCTCACTGTCAAACGAAATCCTTCGCAAGCCCGCATCATCCTGAAAGGCGGCCTGGAAAACTTTTTCCCATTCGTAGCCGCTCCCATGGGTATACAGGCCGAAGGAATTCTTTGCTTCTTCGCCATGTTCCTCCGCGAACCGGTTAAACGCCGCCTGTCCGTAATTCTCATAGGGTTCCTGCAGAAAAGAAAAAGGAAGAGACAGCCCATATTTCCCGTTGCCGCATTGGTACAGTTCAAATGGCTCCAGCCTCTTATTGACTTCTTCCAGCCGCTCATCCTCCTGGCTGGGTTCCTCATCGATCTCTGCTGTACCGTCCAGTTCCATCTGCATGGGGATCAGCACCTTCAGCAGCGCCTCACGATATTCCATGTCGGCAATCCGGTCAATGTAGATGCCGAAGGTGTTCAAAAAATAGGAGCCATCCTCCTGGGTAATCAGCAGGTCGCTTTCCAGCCCCTGGGTGCAGATAAAATCCGCCACCTCCTGAATGCTGTGCAGTTCATGATTTCCCTGGCTGGAATGCCCAATGAGAAGGGGATATCTTTCTTCGATGTTCATGGTTCACATTCCTCCTTTTTTTCTGCCGGTTCTATGGCTTTCAGGCCGAATCTGCGGATTGCCATGGCATTGCAGATGGCGGCAAACTGCTTTGGGGAGATCAGCTCCCTGTCAGCCAGATCCCGGATGGTAAGATGCCTGGTTCCCATATATAAATCCTTGGCCGCACAGTAGAGGGGATAGGTGTATTCATTCAAACCGCACAGTTTCCTGCGGTCAAACCGGATGAGGTTGCCATCCACCTGATGTTTCATCATGCGCCAGAGCCTTTGGTCGGCGGTAAAAAGATAGAGCGCAGACAGCAGCGCATAATTTTTCCTGTCCTTTTTCTGTATAGCTATCTGAAAAAGGTTCTGATGGTGACTGCTTAGATAGTTCATGGGCCTCATCTCGCTTTCGATTAGAAGTTCTTCCACTCTTTGCAGGAAGGGGCGGTATCGGACAGCATGCATGGTATCCGCGATCATCTCCTGATAAGTGGGAGGGGACGGTTCCTGCAGACAGATATAAATCTGATCCGGCATGACCATGCTCCCATAGCCCTTGGGCTGGAAACCGGGGATCATCTGCATGAGGATCTCCAGCTCACGGAGGGCTTCGGTTTCGGTAAAATACATCATTCATGGTTCCTTTCATAAAAAAAGCCCTCGCTTCATCAACAAAGCAAGGGTGCCACTTCAGTTACAGATTCAGTTGTGGGCCATCCTCCGGTTCAAAGGTGGGGGGATTTTTCTCAATCTCCGGATAGCCAAACGACAGCTTTTCCGCCAGCTCATCCAGCGCTTTCGACTGCTCAAAGGTGAGGGAGCCGCAGTGATTTCTGGCGTAGTCCACACAACGATAGAGATTTTCTGCTTCTTCCGGCTGGAACAGGCGTTGTTCCTGGATCAGCCCCGAACGTCGGACGAAAGATTCTTTTGCATATGCATAATTGGGAGAATAATCGCCGCCGGATACATAGCTGCGCTCTTTATCCTGATCCCATGTGGTAAACATGAAACCATGGTTTTCATTATACGTTCCGGCCAGGACGATATTCCCATACTCCGCCAGTTTCCGGTAATCATGGACGCCCTCTGCCTCCATCTGCGGGGCTGCTTCATAGAGGCCCACATACTCACGGATGGCTCTGACCTCTTGATGAATTTTATCATAGAGTTCCGTCTGGCTTAGTGCCTCAAACTGATCCTCATAAAACCGGAGAAAGCCTTCGGGTGTCTGACGACAGAAAGGATCGTCTCCGTGAAAAATGTGGAGCAGACCATCCCGATAACCATAATACCCAGTACAGTCTAATTGAGGGAGGCGGCGGAGCAATTCTGCCTGATAGATTGTCATAGGCTGTATTCACCTCACATTCCCATGGCGAAACCTACATGTTCATCTTCCGATTCATCCTCAATCTCGGATTCATCCTCGTATTCGTCCTCCAGGGCTTCTTCGGTTTCTTCCTCGCCCTCATCCTCCAGGGCATCCTCTGACATATCTTCATCGTCCTGATCCTCTGACTCGCCGGTTTCCTCTAATGGAGACATCTCATCATCCAGTTCTTCGGCATCAGGGCCTTCCTCAGATGTCTCCGGTTCTTCCTGATCGGAGATAGACGGTTCCGCTTCATCCATTTCCTCCGCAGAAGAAGCAGTTTCCGCATCTTCCAGTAACTCCTGATCAGCGTCCAACTGCTCAGTATCCTCCAGTTCCTCTGTATCCTCGAAGTCACCCTGGGCCTCGCCGGTTTCCTGACTCTCAGCCAGATCCCGATCCAGCTCCTGCTCAATCAGGCCGATGACAAAGTCTTTCTGTGTCATGTTATTGCGGTGCAGATAATCCTTGATCCGCTGGAACAGGCTTTCCGGCACCTGAAACGCCAGTGTCCTCATTTTCTCCATGTTTTTCCCTTCCTTTTCATCAATTTTAGGATGCAGTTCATCCTGCAATGCCAGTGTGACAAACTCCGTCATCGTCATCCCGTGGTCTTGCAGATATTGTGTAATCTCGGCATGCAAAGCCGCATCGACTTTGACCGTAATGCCTTTCTTCCCGTCAGCAGCCACTGTGTTCACCTCTTTCCATGAATTTCTGAATTGCCCTTGTTACAATTTCCTCCACAGGCACTTCCTCAATGGCAGCCTGGATCAAAAGCGGCTCCACCAGCGCCTCTGGAATCTCAATTTCCATTTCCAAATGATTTACCTCCTACATTCCCATGACGGGGCCTTGATCCTCAGTCATGCCGGATTCCTGTTCCTCTGCCAGTTCTTCCTCTGTCAGCTTGCGGAACGAGTCCTCACCAGGCACAACTCCGAGAGACCTTCCATTGTCAAACGAGCAGTGCAGTGTTCCGATATCATCCACTACTTTGACAGTACCTCTTGTCTGATCCTCGACAGGATTCGGATCTCTGCCCATGCTCAGTAACATGATCCGGGTACCGGGAGGATACTCTGTCTGGTACCGTTTGGCCTGCTGGTGCAGGCGTTCCCATTCATTCATCAGCTACATCTCCATTCCTAAATCACTATTTTCTGAATCCATACACTCCGTGTCATCCCAATTATCTTTACGAAGGGCAAAGTTCTCCACAAGCTGTCTGGGCGTTAAAGGAATATTCGCAGGCTGATTTGTGCGCTCAAACCCATCTTCGCTGATTTCAAACCAGCAATGATCGACCTCGGTATCATACTCATCGAATCTCCTTTCCGGCATCCCGACCTGTCTTGGGATAAAATATTCCCCCATGTCACAGCAATCAAGAATGCTTTGGATTTGCTCCTTGGATAATTCCCCCTGGATAACGCACTCATTATGAACCTTATAGTTACCTGCATCCCGATATAGATAGCAGATCTTGGTGTTCATGGATATGACCTCCTATCCTTATAGCTTGTAGGATAGGGGGATTTTTCCCATAAAAAAAGCGACCACTCTCATGGTCGTTCCTACCTTACTCTATACACACTTTTTCTTTCTGTTGTGTTTCCTGTACCTATTCGCCCTCCTTCCTCCACGCAATACACCGCTATACACAGATATAACCCTGCTCCATTTTAGGATATCCTATAAATACGGTGTCGTAAGTGTCAAAGTTTTCTGCATTGGGAGTTTTGAGAACGACATTTCTTTCTGTCGGATTATCGTGCTCATAAGAAACACGGCTGTTATTATTTGTCCAGTCCAGATCTTCACTGCTGTAAATTTTTTCAGGAATAATTTCAAATAAATCTCCGCCGGTTGTAGAAGCAATGTATTCAGCAATTTCTCTTGTGTTTCCTGTTGCGGAGAAGTACACGACAAGCGTTTTTTTGTCTGAATTTTGCGTTGTATTGTCTGCTGCAGTCTGCTCCGAGGTGCTATTTTCATTCTCGCTTTGCGATGTTTCCGAAATAGCGGAAGTGATTTCTGCATTTTTTTTAACCTGATTGACGCAGGACGAAAAAGCAAGTATGAGAAATACGTTTAAGATAGTTAATAAAGTTTTTTTCATTGTTTCTGTTTATCCTTTCATTATTTTTTGATTTACTATTTATTTTAACGTCAATAAGTATGCAAACCGCTTTATGAAATTTTTTGATACTGTATTTTATACATTCATTCCCATTCGGTATGCTTCATCATATGCTGAGGTATTTTTTATTTCACCTGCTTGCCAGGCTCCTACACCGTATATAATGCCGGCTTCTTTTGAACCTGACAGACAATCTTCTGTAAAACCTCTGAAAGACTCTATTGTACGTTTCATATTAGATACTTCGGTATCAGCTGCAGTCACGATAAAGTAAAAATCTTTGTCTTTAATTTCCGTGTATCTTGGGACTGTTCGATCGATAAAGACTTTCATCTGTCCGCTCATTGTATAGAAATATACGGGAGTTGCCAGAACGATTACATCGGAGGCAATCAGTTTATCAATGATTTCCGTCATATCGTCTTTCTGAACACATTTATGTATAGAGTTGCATACACCGCATCCGCGGCAATAACCAATATTTTTCGACGCCAGAAAGATCTTTTCAACATTATGTCCTCTTTCGGACGCTCCCTGCGCAAACCTGTTGCACAGTATATCTGAGTTTCCGTTTTTTCTGGGGCTTGCCGAAATAATCAATATATTTTTCATTTTATTGATCCTTCCATATTTCTTTAGCGATACACATCGCAGCCCATGCTTTTGGCCATCCTGCGTAAAATGCCGTATGTGTCAATATCTCGGATATTTCTTCTTTTGTCACTCCATGATTTTTTGCGTTTGACAAATGAAACTTTAAAGAATTATCCAAAATTCCGCTTGAGATTAATGCCGTTACCGTAATTATACTTCTATCTCTTGCCGATAGCTTTTCCTCTCTTGACCATACCTCGCCGAAAAGTATGTCATCATTTAATTCGGCAAACTTCGGAGCAAATTCTCCGAGCTCATCTCTTCCAGCCGTTACTTTTTCCATATTAAGCCCTCCCAATAATTTTTTTATTATAATTAAAATTGTTATGTTTACGTTTGTAAGACGTTCGCCACGTAGTCGGCGTTTTTCATTCACTATTCCGGTGCCGGTATACTCTATCTACCGTCGGAACTCCTTATAAAGGTTTTTTCCCTTATTGAATTTTTCCTTAAAAAGAAGAATTGCAATAGCTCTGCCTGATAAAGTATTGTGCAAAAGTTTTATTTTTCTCCTGCGGCAAATATGTTCATTTCATTTAAGCGCGAATTAATTACCGCGCCTTGCGAATGACATATAAATTATATGCTAAAGAAAGTATACTGCCATTTATTGATTTTTGTATCTTTATGTTATTTTGTTAAATCCATTTTTCTATATCTTTTCTTGAACGGTTTACGCTTCCTCCCTGAATTGCAAGTCCTTTTTCAATTTTGGCTGAAGGACAGATCCGTTTTATATCGCTCATGCTACTTCCCATACCGCTGCCTTCATGGGTGCAAAACGGCTTTATTGCTTTTCCGCTGAAATCAAAATATTCAAGAAAAGTAAATACTGCCATAGGCATAGTACTCCAGTAGTTTGGATATCCGAGATAAATAACGTCATATTCTCCCAGATTTTTAGGGTAATGCTTTAAACTCGGACGGACGTTATTCTGTTGATCATACTGTGCTTGAGCAATGCATTCATTGTAAATTTTCGAATATGGAGTTTGCTGTTCGATTTTAAAGGTGTCGGCACCTGTAAGCTCGGCTATAATTCCGGCCGCCATTTCTGTATTTCCGAGCTTCAAGGTCTTAATCAAGCCGTTTACATAGTTTTCACCCGCGCGCGAATAAAACGCTATTAGTTTTTTTGTCATATAAATTCTCCTTTCTTTTTAGTTATAACAACTTTTTCGGTCGGTTTGCAATTATTTGTACTCCTGTATTATTTTCATTCCTGTATTTCAAATCCGAGGATTTCCGACAGTGAAGTAAAAATTACGCAACCGCAAAGTAAGCCTTTATGCTTATTATATCATGTGTTCCCTTGACATGGAATCTCCGATATGTTATTATAGTATTAACTTTAAGTTTATAGAGATTATGAGGCAATATATGTATAATCCTGCTCTTGATACGTTTATATGCGTAGCTGACTGCGGAAGTTTTACTAAAGCGTCAGAACGTCTTTACATTTCACCGACCGCTGTTATGAAGCAGATTAACTCGCTTGAAAGTCATCTGAATTTGAAATTGTTAGAGAGAAAATCGTCAGGAGTTTATCTGACATCTGCCGGAGAAATAATTTACAGGGATGCAAAGTTCATAATAAATTATTCAAAAAAATCAGTTGATGAAGCAATTAGTTTAGTTCACAGCAATGATACAACATTTTGCGTTGGCACATCATTACTGAATCCCGCAAAACCATTTATGGATTTATGGTATCGAGTAAATCAAAGCTTTCCTGATTACAAGCTTCACCTTGTTCCTTTTGAGGATAATCATGAAGGTATTTTATCGGAGATAAAAAAGCTGGGAAAAAAGTTCGATTTTCTTATTGGTGTTTGCGACTCCAAATCGTGGCTTTCACTGTGTAAGTTTTTACAGCTTGGTACTTATAAAAAGATGATAGCGGTATCAAGAGAACACCGTCTCGCGTCTAAAAGTATTATTGATTTAGAGGACCTGTATGGAGAAACTTTAATGATGGTTTGTCGCGGAGATTCCGGCGTAAACGATTTTATTCGCAATGATCTTGAAAAGAATTACCCCAGAATTAATATAGAAGATACTCCGCAGTTTTATGATTTGTCTGTCTTTAACCGCTGCGCGGAAACAGGAAATGTTTTGCTCACAATCGAGTGTTGGCAGGAGGTTCACCCTGGCCTTGTTTCTATTCCCGTAAAATGGGATTACAGTATACCGTACGGTTTGCTTTACAGCAATGATGCGCCGGACGATGTGCTTCGCTTTGTAAGTGAAACAGAAAAATTGGTATGTAAAATTAATATATAAATTCATTTCTTTTTTTGTTAAATTTTAATTTATACTATAATTCAACTTTAACAGATTGTTTTACTGTAAAAACAGTAATTGCAATCTGTTTTATTTTTTCTGACACTTTATCTGAACAAATCTAAAAAAATATTTTTTGCTGTTTACAAAATTAAAAAAAAATCATCTTTAATATATAGAACGAATTCAAAAAAAAACGATTACAGAAATAAAAAAAGATTTTGTAAGGAAACCTTTTGAATAGCGTTCTCAGAAATAAAGGTCTGCAGAAAAAACGCTTTATAAGCGGAATATAAAAAAGACCTGACTTATTAAAGAAAGGAATAGTATTAAAAATGGAAGAAAAAATAAAAGACGGTGATATTGATATACAGCTGTCAGAGAAAAAAGAAGTATATCAAGTTAAAGAGAAGAAAAATATGCGCGAGAAAAACCGAAAGATATATCGGATGAGCGACGGAAGCGAGCGCGCTGTATTTTACGCCGCCTCTGTGCATGAATTGAATGAAGAAAACGGAAGCTATGAAGAGCCGGAGAATTCTATTACTGAAGAATCGGGCGGAGAATATGCGCACGGAGAAAACCGATTGTTTAAAGTTGATTTTAACTGCGCAAAGGATAACGGCGAGCTTTTTGAAGTTGAAAGCCGGGGACATAAAATTGCAGTGTCATCTGTCAGACCGAAATCTAAAAAATCAAATGATGTATACGGAGCGGCGGGACACCTTCTCAGAAGGATAAATCCCGGAAAGAAACCTCAGGATACGGTTTCTTTCGAAGGACGGCATAAAGGCGAGACATATGAATACTATATGGAAAACAGCCGGCTTAAAGAAAACATCATAATCACTGAAAAGTCAGAGTCATACAGATATTCGTTTAATCTAAAAATGGATAATCTGAATTATGAATACGTTGAAAAAGACAAACGTATATACTTCAAGGACACAGAAACAAACGAACTTATATTTACAATACCGGCGCCGTATATGTATGACGCCGTGGGCGCTGAATCAGAAAATGTATGTTATGAAATAAAAACCGGTGAAAACGGAGAAATCCGTCTGTCGGTAATAGCGGACTGCGGCTGGATAAACTCTGAAGAACGTGTATTTCCGGTTACGGTAGATCCCCAGATTGATGTAAATCAGGAAGAAAATATTGTGCTGTATCCGTGGAAAGATGGTACCGTTGGTTCAAGCGGAACATGTCATGTAGGATTTGATGGTGATACAGTCCAAAGAACGTATATAGTAATAAACAAGCCTGAGCTTTCCGGAAATCCGCGGATAAAGAAAGTATGGATGAAGCTTTACGGTTATACTTTCTTTACCGGAAATACAAAGCCGCTTGTAGCGCTTTACAGAGTAACCGATAGCCTTACTGTTGGGCAATGCACACCTGAAAACAGTACGGATATGATTGACTATTCTCATATCGGCGGCGATATGGAAGATGGAAAATATGTATATACGTTTGATATAACTTCGGTGTATGATATTTTTGAAAAAGAAGACATTTCTCAGATTACTCTTGTACTTAAGCTGATTGATGAAGATATTACCGATTTGTATGATTCGTATGTTTACTTGAGAAGAACCGGACACATTCCCGAGCTGATAGTCGATTATGAGAAAAACGATGTTTTTTCAGGTTCACACGACAGCGACAGCTTTCAGATCGGAAGTATCGGAAGAGAAAATATTGATTTGCTTTGCGGAAACGCAACGCTTACATTAAATGATTTTGTATGGGCCGGAAATAGAATGCCGGTTACACTGCGTCATATGTATAACAGCGTATATGCAGAATATGATTATACGGCAAACAGCGCCGCGGATATAGAGGAAGCGGATTACAGCCAGATGAAACTGGGAAAGGGCTGGAAGCTGAATATAATGCAAAGTGTAATTGAATCGGTATTCCAGCTTGACGGAACAACGTATGACGGCTACATATTTTTAGACGAATACGGAAAGAAGACGTATCTTGTTGAGAGAAGCGAGGACCGCTGCGAAGGAAACTGTGAGAACGGCGAATATACATACGAAGATTACAACAAAAGCGGAATACTGTATGAGCCGACGTGCCGCAATCTTCTGCTCGGAACAGACATATACAAGTTCGATACGTCCGGCAGGTTAATATCAATAACCGACTCGTACGGAAACGTGATGAGTATAACATATACGCTTGGGAAAATCACATCGGTGACTGACGGAGCAGGACGGGAATTTGAATTTACATACTCCGGCGATTATCTGAGCATGATAACGGCTCCGGACGGGAGCAGTATAAGCTATACATATCTTACCGGTCTTCTTATCAGGATAAACTATGCTGACGGAAATTGTCTGAGACTTGCATATGATTTTGACTCTCTGATCGGAAGTCTTGCCGTGGCGGATAAGAACGGCCGTGTTATTGAGAACTGTACAAATGTTTATACAGGAAAAAATATCACAGAGGTCAGAAGCTACGGATCCGACGGAAATGAATTGAAGCTCGGAAAGGTAAAAAAATATGTCAGATCCTTTGCGTCGAACACAGTGACTGTAACGGAAAGATATCCGGCGGACGCGGATTTGTGCGAGACAGAGGATATCGTCAGTACGACAGTATATAAATATGACGGAGACGGAAATCAAATCAGCAACTACAAAAAAGAATCGGAATGGAGCTGTAATAATTATCTAAGCGGACATGACTTTGAAAACCTGGACGCGTGGACTGCGGAAGCTGTAAACACGGTAGACACTATTCTTATACAATCCAGGGAAACTGACAACGCCAAATACGGAGATTATGTTCTTCGCATGCAGACATTGGACAAAAACGCTACGGCAAACGGGGTATATCAGACAGTGACGCTGCTGGCAGGAACTTATACGGCTTCGGCATATCTTCGCCTGATGAATATATCGGGAAATCCAAGTATGTATATACGCGTAACTTCATCCGACGGCACAACGCTCGCGGAAAGTGAACATTTGGATAAGAAATACTCGGATTATATACGCGTCTCGGAAGTATTTACACTTACACAAAGCACAAGTGTAACAGTGCATATACTTATGGATGGAAGAGGAATCGCGTATGCAGACGCTGTACAGCTTGAAAAAGGAGGATGTGCCGGAGAATACAGCCTCATAGAAAACGGCGGATTTGAAAATGCAGCCACAGGATGGATAAGAACATCAGCGTTCAGGACTAACGCAGGAACCGGAATTGAACAGTCGTTTTCATTAAAGGGAGAAGTCGATACAGGCACGTCGGCGTATATATCTCAGTATATACCGGCTAAGAAGTCACGCGGAACTAAGGAAAGCTTTACGCTGTCAGGCTGGGCTAAGGGATACGGACTTACCAATTTGGAGCGCAGCGACTGCTATACACCGTCGTTTCGGCTTCGTGCTGAAATAAAGTACAACGATACGGAATATAACGAGACGGGGACCGAGACATATACAGCTGATTTTTCTCCTCAGACAGAAGAATGGCAGTTTGCTTCGCTGCAGTTCAGTAAGGAAAAGTACTGTAAAATTGAATATATCTGTGTATACTGTGATTACGGATATAATAACGGGGAAATATACTTTGATGAAATTAAACTTGTCAGAGACAGTATAGAAACCGGACTGGGAGAAGATGATTTCAAAAAAGATACTGAGGAAAATACAGATTCCGAAACCGTGGAAGAATCGGAAGAAAACGAAACAAATGCCGAAATTTTTGAAGAGGTCCGCGATATATACGGAAATGTAATAACCGAAACAGACTTCAGAGAAGGCGAATTCGGAACTCTTTACAGTTCTTCCATATACGGCAACAACGGAAACGACCATGTAGGAAGCAGAGATACAAGAGGAAATACAACAAACTATAGCGTTGACGCGGATACATCCAAGACCGAAAAAATAACTGACAGAATGGGAAATATTACGGAATACGAATACGATGTATCCGGAAATATAATAAAGGCTGTAAAGAAAAATTCGAACAATGCCGAGCTTTCAAACATATCCTATTCGTACAACGAAGTGAACAAGCCTACCGGAATAACGCGCGGAGACGGAATGAAATACGCGGTGGAATATGACGCGTTCAAAAATTTGAAGTCAATAGGTATTAACGGCAAAACAGAGAAGCTTATCACTTATGCATACAAATCAGGTTCCGGAAGGGTTAAGTCCGCGGTGTATGCAAATGGTGATGTTATGAAGCTCACATACAATAAGCTGGGACAGGTTACTTTTGAAAAATGGTATTCAAGTGACAATTCAATAGTTCCGACAGCGTCGTATGAATATGTATATAACTCAGATGGAAAGTTGATTTCAACTATTGACTTTAAAGCCCTGAAAGAGTATACTTATACATATGATATGGGCAATCTTTCCAAGTATACAGAAAAAAGCTTCGTTCTTGACGGAAATGTAATAAAATCTCGGACTGTGGATTTTTCAATTGTATATGAATATGAGGACGGAAAGCTTGTCCGTACAAACTATATTTCTTCTGACGGAAGCGCAAGAACAGTAAGTACAGAATATCCTGAAAAAGAAAACAGACTTGTCAGGTTTGAAGCCGGAGGAAAAACCGTTACAAGCCGCAGCAAGACAGACGGTTTCGGACGCAAGATGTTTGACGAGCTTCAGCTCGGAACAGGATTCGTATCAAGACAGTTCAGCTACTACGGCGGACAGGTAACCGAAGAACATTCGGAAAACGAGAAGCTGAAGTCAAGCCCGACAACGGCGCTTGTGAGTCAGATAGTATATACTGACGGAAGGACTATCAGCTATGAATATGACGCGGAGGAACGGATTACAAAAATTACGGATACCGAAAACGGAGTAACCGAGTATACATATGACGCTTTGGGACAGCTTCTTACAGAGACGAAAAATGGAACTGCCGTAAATACAATGACATATGATGAGTACGGAAATATTCTCACAAAGAATGACATTGTATATACATACGGAAACGGAGTATGGAGAGATTTGCTTACCGGATACTGCGGTAAGACAATAACTTATGACGCGCAGGGAAATCCGCTTATGTATCTTGGAGAATCTCTGAGCTGGAGCAAGGGAAGACAGCTGAAGGCGTTCGGAAATAACTCGTATACCTATAACGCAAGCGGGGTCCGGACATCTAAGACTGTAGGACTGACAAAACACAATTATACCCTTGACGGAACTAAAATTCTGAAGGAAGCATGGGGAAATAATACGATAATTCCGCTGTACAGCAATGAGACAGATATATGCGGAATTATATACAACAGCGAACCGTTTTACTTTATTAAAAATCTTCAGGGAGACATTTTATCGGTAACTGATAAGAACGGAACTGCCGTTGCCGGGTATTCATATGACGCGTGGGGCGTTTGTACAATAGTCAGCGATTTGTCGAACTGTAATATTGCAGAAGTTAATCCGTTCAGATACCGCGGTTATTATTACGACTCTGAAACTAAGCTGTATTATCTTCAGAGCAGGTACTATGATCCCGCTGTCGGTAGATTTATTAATGCGGACTATATGTTCTTTTGGGATATTGATAAATCATCTTTTGCAACTAATCAATTTCATTATTGTCATAACGATCCTATAAATAATATAGATCATAACGGAAGAATCATTGAAAAGATTATTGCCAGAGCAGTAGTCGGAGCTTTGTACGGGGCTCTTATGCAGTATATTACTGATGTTTTAGAAAACTTATCAAATTGTATTATAAAATGTGAAAGAATTACATCAAATATTTGGTATCCATGCAGTGGAATTGCTCAATATCTACTTTCTATGGGTGATTCAGCTTTAGATGCTACTTTATATTTAGGTCGTGTTGCGGATATAATAAAAACAGTGCTTGCTACGTTTATTGAGCATGTTATAATTTTTGTGGAGAGAAGAGAGATAAATTGGGGCAAACTTGTTAAAGATTTAATTTGGGGGTTCTTACTTGGTGAAATAACCGATAAAATATGTCAAAGATTTTCCCCTAAAAAAACAAAGGAATTATATAGATACATACGAAACACATATAATGTTAAAGGAACAAGAAACTACGAAAAATATTGGGAACTATTTTGTGAATGTATTGAGTGGAATGGATTTATGATTTCTTCTGTTATAGATTCTATAAAATCCGGCTGTGAAGCCTTAATCGATTTTATTGAAGGAATTTGTCGGGAAGCATTTATATCTGCTTTTGAAAGCGTTTCTTAAGGGGTTATATGATGGATAATACTTATTATGTAGAAGTTTTAAAAAATATAAGATCATTCTTTATAAGTCAAACGGATGATATTTTTGGGATGCTACTTTTTGTTTTAATATTAATATTATTAATATTGATATTCTCAAAAAAAATCAAAGATAAAAAGTATGTAATTGCTTTTATAATAATGACTATTATATTGCCTGTTATTACTTTTGCCATATATAGATATAATATAAATAGTATGAACTATGATATAAAAAATGAAACTTTTGATAGTTATAATGGGGAAGTCTATATTAGGTTTTATAAATCAAGACATGGAAGTTATGAAAATACAGGGAAAATATTGGGGACTGATCTAATAATAGTAGATTTAAATAATAAGTATGGAACATATCCCAATTACACATCTATTACTTATGGTAGGTATAGTGGAACAATAATATATGGAAGAAATAGTAAGAACGTAGTCTACTGGAACCTTGTTAGATTAGATTGTTAGTTAAATTCATTAATGTGTTTATTTGCTAAATATAAATGTAAAATTTAAGGCAATAGCTTATGGCTGCTCAAATATTGAGCGGCCATATTTTATATTTAGTAAAAAAACAATTTTATGTGTATAACTCAGATGGAAAGTTGATTTCAACTATTGACTTTAAAGCCCTGAAAGAGTATACTTATACATATGATATGGGCAATCTTTCCAAGTATACAGAAAAAAGCTTCGTTCTTGACGGAAATGTAATAAAATCTCGGACTGTGGATTTTTCAATTGTATATGAATATGAGGACGGAAAGCTTGTCCGTACAAACTATATTTCTTCTGACGGAAGCGCAAGAACAGTAAGTACAGAATATCCTGAAAAAGAAAACAGACTTGTCAGGTTTGAAGCCGGAGGAAAAACCGTTACAAGCCGCAGCAAGACAGACGGTTTCGGACGCAAGATGTTTGACGAGCTTCAGCTCGGAACAGGATTCGTATCAAGACAGTTCAGCTACTACGGCGGACAGGTAACCGAAGAACATTCGGAAAACGAGAAGCTGAAGTCAAGCCCGACAACGGCGCTTGTGAGTCAGATAGTATATACTGACGGAAGGACTATCAGCTATGAATATGACGCGGAGGAACGGATTACAAAAATTACGGATACCGAAAACGGAGTAACCGAGTATACATATGACGCTTTGGGACAGCTTCTTACAGAGACGAAAAATGGAACTGCCGTAAATACAATGACATATGATGAGTACGGAAATATTCTCACAAAGAATGACATTGTATATACATACGGAAACGGAGTATGGAGAGATTTGCTTACCGGATACTGCGGTAAGACAATAACTTATGACGCGCAGGGAAATCCGCTTATGTATCTTGGAGAATCTCTGAGCTGGAGCAAGGGAAGACAGCTGAAGGCGTTCGGAAATAACTCGTATACCTATAACGCAAGCGGGGTCCGGACATCTAAGACTGTAGGACTGACAAAACACAATTATACCCTTGACGGAACTAAAATTCTGAAGGAAGCATGGGGAAATAATACGATAATTCCGCTGTACAGCAATGAGACAGATATATGCGGAATTATATACAACAGCGAACCGTTTTACTTTATTAAAAATCTTCAGGGAGACATTTTATCGGTAACTGATAAGAACGGAACTGCCGTTGCCGGGTATTCATATGACGCGTGGGGCGTTTGTACAATAGTCAGCGATTTGTCGAACTGTAATATTGCAGAAGTTAATCCGTTCAGATACCGCGGTTATTATTACGACTCTGAAACTAAGCTGTATTATCTTCAGGCAAGATATTATGATCCTGCTGCTGGCAGATTTATTAATGTCGATGATATAAATCTAATTTTAGCATTTGAGAGTTCATATTGCAGAAATTTATATTCTTATTGTAAATGTGATCCAATGAATAGAAGTGATCCTCTTGGATATTTTGATTATATAATTAAACCTCTCTATGGGAAAGACCCATATGAATCGAATTTTTCAATGTCTTTTGTTACGGCAAATAGTAGTTTAAACTTTACTTTTTCTGATTCATATTTTCGTAAACCAATACCAGATACATCGTGGCAAAATTCTTTTCTTTATTTAGGTTTTTCAACAGGCAAATTAATTGCCGGATCCGTTCTTCCAAATGGAGCAGCGTTTTATAGCTATTTTATGAGCGGAAACGCTGGTATACTATACTATGATTATTTAACTGCATTTGAAGAAGATGATCTTATTAGAAGACAGATATTAAAGTATATTGAAAGTCTATATACGTATGTTTCTGAAGATCCAATTTTAAAATGTTCTAACAATTTAAAAAATGAATTTGAATATATGTATTATGTAACAAGTAATATCTGTTCAGTAAATTGTAGTTCGTCTGACTGGAGGTTCGCTTTAAATACTCATAGAGTGGGGATTAAAGCTTTGGTACATAAATTTGGTGTTATAAAATATATATACTTTACAATTTATGCTTTTGACAGATATCAATTTGAAAAAGGACAGTCCTTTGAAGTATTGGGATTTAATATTCCAGATAAATGGAATGGTAGTTTTATTGAAAGTGGATTAGCAAGTAATTTCATATCCTTGGGAACAATGTATGGACGTATTACTATGCTTGATAAAGCAATAGTTTTGGAAACAAAATTGTCATCAACGCCTATATACTATTAGCAATTACTGCAAAATGTTTATGCTATTAAAAGGAGATGTATTGTTATAAGAAGAAAATATTTAAGTATTATATTAATTATTGCTGTTATTATTGTTATTGCTATAATATTGTATTCTGCTGTAGATGTATATCGCTCTGGGTTTTTGAATGATATCATAATTGAATTAGGTCAGGGCAAGGCATATTTACCAGAGCGACGAGCAGATATTTATTATCACGTTAAGTTTGGTTATCCTTGCGATGCATATCAATTTTTGTTGACGTCACAAGAACAAGACATTATTAAGTCATATGTAAATAGTAATTCGGGTATTTGGAGATTAGTTGATTATAATGTAATGACTGCTGTTGAGAACTATAACTATTCATATGGTAATAAAAAAATGGATTTTTCATCTATTGCTGTTGAAGATACATATTGCTGTATTATCACTACACGCAATGATGATTGGATAGGAGAGTTAATATTCCCTGCTGCGTTGTTTTTATGGGATAGCTGTAACGCGCAGTACTATTGTTTTTATATTTCAGGTAGGTAAATGATTTGTTTACTTGTTTTAATGATGTTTATATAATTTAATGAATTGTTTTTTATTACTATTTAAATAAATACCATTAATATATAGGCTCAATAATTGGAGAAAATAATGAAATATTTAAAAATAATTATTTTGATAGTTATAATTATATTGCTATATCTATATCTTCCAAGACATTCTTGGGTGGAACAAGATGTAATTAATGAATTAAATAATAATTATATCTATATTCCCAATAGAAAGTCCGATGATTATTTTAAAGACATTATTTTTAAAGAACAACAGGTATGGAAGTATGAGCTTTCTGAACAAGAGATGAAAGAGATTAACGAGTATATTGATAATGGGAATTTTGTAAGATTAACGGAAGATTCGTTTGATTATTTAAAACTATGGTGGTATGGTTCATATTCTTTAGTAAATTTTGATTTCCGGATAGGATTCAAAAACATAGATGTAGATAACTCTTACAGATGTTGTGTTTCATATCGAGGAAACTATGCAGAATTTGTTATAGACGCATCAAATTATAATTATTATATTTTAATATACGATAGTTGAGCTGTCATTTTTAAGTAATATCATTAATTTAACAATATATTTATCGCATTTTTTATTAGAGGAAATTATTTTATGAAAAAATTATCTTTTCTCAATCTATGTTGTATTTTGATTAGTACTCTACTTTTGGGGGCGTGTTCGGCAATAAAAGACGAAATTTATAATTCTATTTTTATAAATGAACAAGAGCTTGCACATAATAAAACCGAACAATTATTGAAGGCTATTGAAAATAAAGATAAGGATAGCATTAAACAGATGTTTTCAAAAGCTGTAATATCTGAGGGAGAAATATTTGACGAAGAGATAGATATGCTATTTGAATATTTTCGCGGAGAAGTGAAAAATGTTATTGATGCAAGTTGTGTAGGATCTGGGGAACTCGGAGAGGAAGGCAGTATAAAAATTGCAGATTTTCAAAGCGTAGTAACGACGACGGAGGATAAATATGTACTTACAACGAGATACTATATTTCTGATACTGTTACTCGTGATAGAGTTGGAATATATTCCTTTAATATTTTAAATCTTGAAGAATATCGAAAATATGATAAACCGGAGAAACAAGAAAATATAGAGTATGAGCCCGGAATAAACTTTAGTTATATAAAGCAATGGGCAGATTATCATGGTATAGGTATTGCAGAATATGGTAAAGAAAATTCATAGAATATTTTATTATTTGTCAAAAGAAACATGTGTAAATTTTGTATAATTTTATATAAATTGACAAATAATTTTCACTTTAAGTTTATATAAATTATAAAATATTTCACGTGGTTTATGGCTGCTCTATAATTGAGTAGCCACAATTTTTTATATTCTCTTTTAGAAAGATGATGGATAGCGATGGTAGTGTGACCGTACCAAATTAGGTTATATAATTGATATTACCTGTTAGTTGTCTTTATATTTTTGAGTTTTGTTATGTTTTACAGATATATTTTTAAGAGTAATTTTATTGAAAAATGTAAGTAATACAACCAATACACCAATTTCTATTACTCTTAGTCTTTCTTGTTAAAACTGTAAATATTAAGTACGTCTAATAGCACTAAAATTAAGGTTAACTGGGAAACAAGAAACCAACATATACATTTTAATAGTCTTTTCGACGTTTCTTTTTAGTGAATTTCTTTGAATTTTTGATAGCCATACTAATATCGTTGCTTATATTTTTATTGGAGTTTATTCTTATTGATTTTTTAATGGACAATGTGGGATCGATAAGATACTGAGAAATGAATATAAACCGGCATAAATCCATATTTAGATATGTTTATTGTAAAAATAAAAGCACCTATTGAAAAGGACCTTTGTTCCAAAGGTTATTTTCAATAGATGTTTTTTTATTTATAATAAGGTCAGTATCTGACAAATCCCACGGTTCCGTTTAAAACATCAATAATTATGATTAGTATTAAACTAAGGATTAAAATACCACATAATATAATGAGAAGTTTTATGTACCAATTCTTTTCGGATATAACCTTTTCATAAAGTTTAATAAGCGGAGACGTATCGTCGTTATTGGTCTTAATATCATTTTCAAAGACCGAATCAAGGGAACCACCCATTGCTTTTACAATAGCATAAATGGAATCGAAAGAAGGGTTATCGGTCTGACCGGACAGAATTCGGCTTATCGTACTTTCGGGAATTCCGCTCTTTTCCGATATTTGTTTTGTTGTTAGTTTAGACTCATCCTTTAATTTCTTTAATGTTTCTGCTTTCATAAAAATACCAACTTGCAATATGTATTTAATTAAAAATCGTGTAAATACTTACCTTTCAGCGTATGTAAAATACGAAAATGAAATTATATTTGCAATTATGAAACCGAAAATTGCATTCATGCAAGTGTATTTCATATTTGCGTATTTACAATATGTAATTAATGCGTTATAATTGTGTCAAACAATTACTTATATATTATACTATATTTAAAAATATTTTGCAATATCTAAGTTCATTGTCAGATAAAAAATCTGGAAAAAAATCTATTTCAATCCATTATTAGGAGTATTAAAATGAAAAATTCTAAAATTTGCAGATTTATCAACAGCTATTCAGAAATTAAAGGACTGCAAGAATGCCGTGCAGTTATATACTGCGCAGAGTTAGTATCTGAAGGAGTATACATGTCGGTAACACAAGAAAGTAAATCAGGTACGCTGATAGAAAATTGTATTTGTAAGTCGGCTACTTTTGAATTTATTACAGACCTTTTAAAGTATATAAGTGAAAACAGAATTGATCTTGGCTGTTGGTATGGTGTGCTTGACGATATGAATATAGAGTATTCAATTTGCAGCGAAATTCCTAATATGGCTTAGAATTGCATTTGTTTCAATAATAATAGTTAGACAAACAATAAAAAACAGCACAATGCAGCCACTAAAACGGCAGCAAATGTGCTGTTTTTAATTCATTCAGCTGCTTCCTAATTTTTTTCTAAAATCATGGTAATCAAAATTTGTAAGTTTTACAAGCTGTCCGCTAAAATTTCTTTTCCATATGTCCGGAAGCGGAATTCCGTTAAAAGTATTATTTTTGCATGTCGAATATATTGCCATATCTCCAAAAATCAAAATATCGTTTTCATGAAGTTCACGCGGAAAATTATAGTCTCCGATTATATCGCCTGCGAGGCAGGTAGGACCAGCCAGACGGTATAAAAAAGCAGAATTATTTGTTCTCTCCTGACTCCCGGCGTTTTCGGCGCCGTAGAGAGGCGGTGTATACGGCATTTCAATAACGTCCGGCATATGGCAGGCTGCGCTTGTATCAAGAATTGCAATCCGATAACTGTCATTTTGAACTATATCAAGTACACGGCATACCAAATATCCTGCATTTAACGCACACGCTTCTCCCGGCTCAAGGTATACTTTCACATCCCACTTTGTCTTAGCTTCCTCTATACATTGTTCTAACAACGGCATATTATAGTCTGCACGGGTGATGTGATGTCCTCCACCCATATTAAGCCATTTCATTCCGGGAAGTATATCTCCGAATTTTTTGTTTACGGCGTCTAAAGTTTTTCTGAGCGCGTCTGAATTCTGCTCGCAGAGAGTGTGAAAGTGGAGACCGTCCAAAAGTCCGATCAGTTCATCATTCATTTCACGCTCCCACTGCATTCGGGTAGTACCGAGACGGCTTCCCGCAGCGCATGGATCGTATATCTCATGTTCTTTTTGCGTGGAACATTCCGGATTTATACGAAGACCTATACTTTTTCCCGAATGCTTTGCTTTGGCTCCGAATTTTTTAAGCTGACCGGGAGAATTGAACACAATATGATCAGCGTAATTCATAAGCTCGTCAAATTCTTTGTTTTGATATGCCGCGCAGAAAACATGCACCTCTTTATCGGGCATTTTTTCCGCACCGAGTCTTGCTTCAAATAATCCGCTTGCTTCCGTACCGCTGAGATATTGAGACAAAAGCGGATAAAAGTCGTAATTTGAGAAAGCCTTTTGGGCAAGTAAAATACTGCATTCTGTTTTTTTTATGACGGAAGCAAGAATTTCACAGTTTTTACGGAGACCAGCTTCGTCTATAACATAACAGGGAGTAGGAATATTTCCGAAAAGCGATTCCGGAGTTTTGCCCTCAAGCATAGCAAAGGGCGGACGATTATCTGTAATTTTATTCATCAGTATAGCAATACCTTTTTGTATACTAAAGTCTTGTCCTTACTTTGAATTGCCGAAAAAATGACCTGAACAGAACGTGATGTAACCTATCTTATTGTTGTATTCAGGATTCTACTAATACCGGATTACGGTTTTCTCTACGTGGGAGTCCGTATTTGTCGAGAGCGTCGAGAAACGGATCCGGATCAAACTCTTCTACCGTATAAACGCCCGACTTACTCCATTTTCCGGTCAGCATCATAAGAGCGCCGCACATTGCCGGTACGCCTGTTGTATAGCTGATTGCCTGGCTGCCTACCTCTTTATAGCATTCCTGATGATCGCATACATTATAAATATAATAATTCTTGGTTTCGCCGTCTTTTTTGCCTGTAAAAATACAGCCGATGTTTGTCTTTCCGTGTGTACGCGGACCGAGGCTTGCAGGATCAGGGAGTAACGCTTTTAAAAACTTAATCGGGACTATTTCCCGTCCTTCAAAGTTTACCGGCACCGTTGAAAGCATACCGACATTTTCAAGACATTTCATATGCGTAAGATAACTTTGACCGAATGTCATAAAAAACCGTATTCTTTTAACTTCGGGAATATTTAAAGCTATAGATTCAATTTCTTCATGATGCAGCAGATACATGTCCTTGTTTCCGACACAGTCGAAATTGTATTCACGCTTTATGCTCATTGCGGGAATTTCAATCCAATGCCCGTTCTCCCAATAGCTTCCGGGTGCGGAAACTTCCCTAAGATTTACTTCGGGGTTAAAGTTTGTTGCAAACGGGTATCCGTGATCTCCGCCGTTGCAGTCGAGAATATCAATTGTATCGATTGTATCAAACTCATGTTTTTTTGCGTATGCACAGTAAGCTTGGGTAACGCCGGGATCAAAGCCGCAGCCAAGTAATGCGGTAAGTCCGGCCTTTTCAAATTTTTCACGGTACGCCCACTGCCAGCTGTAATCAAAATATGCAGAAAATCCCTTTTCTCTGCACCTTTGTTCATAAATTTTTCTCCACTCAGGATCATCTGTGTCTTCAGGCTCATAATTCGCCGTGTCCATATAATTTACGCCACAGGCAAGACATGCATCCATTATAGTAAGATCCTGATAGGGAAGAGCTATATTCATTACAAGCTCCGGCTTATAATCGTTTATAAGTTTTATCAGCTGATTAATATCGTCTGCATCTACCTGCGCTGTTGAAATTTTTGTATTTGTTTTGTCTGCAAGCTCAGATGCAAGCTTATCGCATTTTGATTTGGTTCGGCTCGCAATGCACAGCTCTGTAAATACGTCGCTGACCTGACAGCATTTTTTTATGGCGACGGAGGCAACGCCCCCACACCCGATCACTAATACTCTGCTCATTTTTATGACCATTCCTTTCAATGTATAATATATACGTTTGGTAGGTTTATTTGCTCAATGCCAAAATCAATTCCCGGAGAATCTTGCATGCGGTTGCCGTAGAAACTCCGCTGTTATCAAGTGCGGGGGCGAGTTCGTTTATATCTGCTCCGACTACTTTAGTCTCACAAACCTTGAATATTGCTTCGATAAGCTCTTTAAAAGTGATTCCTCCCGCTTCCGGTGTACCTGTACCGGGAAAAGCCGACGAATCAAGGCAGTCAAGATCTATAGTAAAGTATACCGGAGTACCGGATATCTTCAGGCTTTGCGTCAGTGTATCAAGCCCTTTAAGATTAAACAGTGTCATATCGGTATGTTCTCTTGCAAACTGAAATTCGCTTCGATCTCCGCTTCGTATACAAAACTGATGAATCCGTCCGTCTCCTGTCAGTTCGTAAACGCGTCTCATCACGCATGCGTGGCTTAATTCGGCTCCGAGATAATCACTGCGCAGATCGGCATGCGCGTCGAATTGTATTATGTGCAAATCCGGATACTTTCTTGCAACCGCATTTACCGAAGCCAGCGTAACAAGGTGTTCGCCTCCTATTAAAAGAGGAAATTTTCCGTCTTCAAGAATTTGCGAAGCTCTTTCTTCAATATCATGAAGGGCAAGCTCTGTGCGTCCGAAGCACAGCTCCAAGTCGCCGCTGTCAAAAACACTATAATCGCACAAATCTTTGTTTTGATACGGACTGTACGTTTCAAGACCGAAGCTTTCATGACGGATTGCAGACGGACCAAATCTCGCGCCCGGCCGAAAACTTGTAGTAGAATCAAACGGAGCGCCGAACAAAACAATATCAGAATTTTCGTAATTGCCCTCGCAGCCTATGAATGTTTCAACATTAGGTTTCAGCATATTTTTATAAATTCCTTTCATCCGAATTCAAAAACTATTCGACCTCTTCCAGCATATTTTCAAGAAAAGCAGGAAGATAAAATGCTCCGACATGCAATTTGGTAGTGTAATATTGCGTGCGCAGATTCAGCGACATCCATTTTTTTGCATCAAGGTCGTCTATTGGGTGATATTTTTTACTTGCAAATCCGAAGAGCCAATAACCCGCGGCGTATGTCGGAATGTGCGCCTGATATACTCTGCTTATAGGAAAGGTACTTGCAATCCGCTTATGGCTTCTCTGCATTGCTTCCGCGTCATGCTTATAGAAGGGACTCCCTTGCTGATTCACCATAATTCCGTCTTCGCGCAGGGCATTATAACAAATACCGTAAAACTCACGGGTAAAATAGCCCTCGGAGGGACCGAAAGGATCGGTGGAGTCTACTATAATTAGATCGTATTGATCCTTGCACCGCCTTATAAATCTCAGCGCATTGTCAAAATATATATTCACTCTGCTGTCGTCAAGGCGACAGGCGTTTTCCGGAAGATATGTCCGGCATGCCTCTACAACCTGCGGATCCATTTCGACAAGGTCAATACGTATTATTTTATCGTATCTTGCAAGCTCTCTGACCACTCCTCCGTCTCCGGCGCCTATCACCAATACGTCAGTTATACCAGGGTGTACGGCCATGGGAACATGTGTTATCATTTCATCGTATATAAATTCATCGCGTTCTGTAAGCATGACATTTCCGTCAAGCGCCAATACACGGCCGAATTCAGGAGTGTCAAAAATATCAATTTGCTGAAAATCGCTTTCCTTAGAGTACAGATGCTTATTAACACGGATACTGTGCTTTACATCCGGCGTGTGAAATTCGCTGAACCATAATTCCAATTTTACTTCCTCCGTACCGCTTTCCGGCTAATTAAGACAAGACTATACAGACTTGACAAATTTGACAGACTGTACAGACTTGGCAAACTTTACAGCATTGTTTTTATTTTAATACGTTGATATTCAGAATATCCGGATCCTCAGGACCTGTCATAGAACAGCCTTTAGCCTTAGCGTATTCTATGTAGTCAAGAATTTCCGAGGTAATTCGTTCACCCGGCGCGAGAATCGGAATTCCCGGAGGATAACACATAACGAATTCACTGCATACGCATCCCAGACTGTCCCTGAGAGGAAGACTTTTTTTATCAGCGTAAAAAGCGTCCTGCGGGCTTGCGACAACCTCAGGAGCTATATACTCCTGGCTCAGAAGTCCGCTGCTGTCGGTTTGATACAGACGTCTGATTTCAGCAAGTGCGCTTACCAAGCGTTCCAGCTCCTGAGGACGATCTCCGATTGATAAATATGCAAGGATATTTCCAATATCTCCGAATTCGATCTGAATATCGTATTCATCGCGCAGTATATCATATACTTCGATTCCGGCAAGACCGATATCACGTGTATGAACGCTGAGCTTTGTAGGATCAAAGTCAAAAATGGAATTTCCGTTTATAAGCTCTTTTCCGAAGGCATAATATCCTCCTATTGCATTTATTTCTTCGCGCGCGTAATCTGCCATGCGGATAACTCTTGCAAATACTTCTTTGCCGCGCAGAGCAAGATTTCTTCTGCTGATATCAAGACTTGACATCAGCAAATAGCTTCCTGACGTGGTTTGTGTAAGATTTATAATCTGACGAACATGTCCCTTGCTTATATTCGGGCCTATCAGCAAAAGACTCGACTGCGTAAGGCTTCCTCCGCTTTTATGCATAGATACCGCCGCCATGTCTGCCCCGGCTTTCATAGCGGATACGGGCATATTGTCTCCGAAATAGAAATGAGTTCCATGCGCTTCATCTGCCAAAACATACATATTCGCATCGTGAGCCATCTTTACAATCGCGCTTATGTCACTGCATATGCCGTAATACGTCGGATTATTTACAAGAATAGCCACTGCATCTGGATTTTCTTTGATCGCTTTGGCAACCTGTTCACGCTGCATTCCGAGAGAAATGCCGAGATTTCTATCTACCTCCGGATTCACGTATACCGGTACGGCTCCGCAGAGAACAAGGGCATTAATGACGCTTCTGTGGACATTTCTCGGAAGAATTATTTTATCTCCTCTTTTACAGACGGACAAAACCATGCTTTGAACCGAACTTGTTGTTCCACCTACCATCAGAAATGCGTAAGCTGCCCCGAAAGCGTCTGCGGCAAGAATCTCGGCTTCCTGAATGACGGAAATCGGATGACACAAATTGTCAAGGGGTTTCATGCTGTTTACATCTATACTGACGCATTGCGCTCCGAGGAATGCCGTGAGCTCGGGATTTCCTCTGCCGTGCTTATGTCCGGGAACATCGAAAGGAACTACCCTCATTTCACGAAAGGTCTGCAGAGCTTCATAAATGGGCGCTCTGTTTTGATTTATATTGAACTTTTCCTTTTCCATTTCCATATTTATCGTCCTGCCTTTCTCGTAAAAAAACGCAAGCTGTAATTACACAGCTTGCGATAACATCACGACAGCATTATGATTATTTTGTGTCTGCTTACAGAATACAGATAATACGATAATCATAATAGGCACCTATGGAAAAGAAAAAACAAGGCAGGGCGATATTGTTAGGTACATAGAGTCTATATAGCAATAATACTTTTACTACTCTTTATTGACCGTTTCACAAGTCTGCGTAAATGCGCATTTCGGTTATAAAGTAACCAACTTATAAAATTTGAGCTTTTAACTCAATCAATAAGGCGGCAAACCGCCGGTTGGCAGCGAACAAACGTTCGTATGGCCTCAACTCATTTAATGAGTGACCCGTAATAATCGCTTGGAAAGACTCCATGTGAAAATTAATGTGTCATATATTATACAATATTCATCATATTTTGTCAATAGCTCTGATACAATCAAATAGAAAAAATTTATGCTTTTTTCTGCAAAAGTATGTTATTAATGTTTAAAATTAGCTTATCTTGTGATCCGATTAATTATTCCGCATGCAATTTTTGCGCCGGAATTTCCTGATGGCTGCGTCGTAAAATCATCCGGATTGTCGTGAATTATAATTGTTTTTCCGATGACATTGTCTAAAGAAAAACGATTTGTCAGGAAAAGAGAGAGTGCGAAACCGTTGTTGCCGAACAGGGGCGGAAGGTCACCTGCATGATACGTGTGATTGCATCCGTTCGGATTATAATGCGCCATTGCATTTGAAAAGGGATCGTTCATATTTCCGCTGCAGGATGTGCCCTCATGAATATGAAAACCGAATATGCGGCTGTTACAATTGGATTTTGCTTTGGGCAGGCCTCTGATTTCAGCGTAGACAATTACTCCGGCGTCCGTCTGATAAAACCTGACAACACCGGATATTTCCGGCTGTGATTCGCTTCCCTTGACGAAAGCCACTGCCTGTGGACGGCCTCTTAGAATAGGAAAAAGCGGAAACTGTATGTTATTATCCCAAAATCTGTTGTTCATTAAATTCACCGTACCTTTATATTTATATATAGATTTTCTTTCTGCGCCAATTGATAAAATTATGATATGGGCAGTAATCTATATGTCATTTTATGCGAATTAAAATAAAGAGTGATTTTTTGTTAATTCAAATTTATAATATAAATATTAATTAAATTAAAAAAAGAGTTGACAAATAAAATAATAAATTATATAATAAGAAACAGCAAAAGAAAGTATCCCATAAATTATCTGTATATAATGCAGCAGTATTATATAATTTGGAGATATTTGTCATGAAAGAGTTTTATGTAATTTTGCAAAGCTTAGATATATATTTATATACCATTTCGGGCGAATTTTGTCGAAAAGATTCGCTTGGTGAAAATGTTGTTATAAACAGTACACCGCTTGCCGCGTATAGGTAAGCTTTGTGCTGTTTTTTTGTTATTCAATTTAAGAAATTTCAGGGAGGTAATAATTAAGCTTCCCCATTGGCAGTTTTATCGGTTTTACCTGCCGTTACTCCCATTTACTTTTTCAAGGTGTTTGGAATGCCTTGCGAGTAGGGGCTTTTTGTTCGCCATCAGGCTCAGTTTCTATTTTTCATTGAAAGCCCATAATATTATCTGCTCGATGGCAAATAAGACGGTATTTTGCTGATGAGATAACGGGAAATACGAACATATTGTTCCTAAGTTCAACCAATTATCTCAACACCCTATTCGCCTGAATATACCACAAGTGTGACTGTTGGCAAATGGCGCAATATATGTACAAAACAATTCCTCCCTAAAATAAATTACTCCTTACTTTCTGCAAAAATAAGACCTGTAATATATGAAAGGGCGGTTAGAAAAGCAAGTAATTTGTTCTGTCTAAATTTTAAGGCGATAGTGATTGATTTCACTATCGCCTTAATTTTACAGGTTATTTATCTTTTTGCTACTCTTTTCTTTCTATCGTATATGGCAAGCGAGATAACTGCACCACCGCTGACAGAGAGAAGGGCTATCCATAGGAACGTATTGCTGTTGTCGCTAGTTGCAGGAGAGTTCGGCTTGTTCAGTTCTGCAAAAGCCGCCTTTGCTTCGTCCAGCTTCTCCTTTGCGTCCTTGTCAACCAAAGACTTCTCGTAGTCGGTAAGAGCATTGTAGGCATCTTCAGCTGCCTTGATTGCATCGGCATCATCTTTCTTGATGATATCAGGTAGTTTGTCGATTAGTTCTTCAACCTTTTCTACATTGCCGAAAACTTCAAGAGCATCGTCAATGCGGTCGATTTCATCCTGAACGGCTTTCTTTTCGTCCTCGGTCATATTGTCGCCGGTTGTAGGAGAGTTCGGCTTGTTTAGCTCTGCAAGAGCTGCTTTTGCTTCGTCCAGCTTCTCCTTTGCGTCCTTGTCAACCAAAGACTTCTCGTAGTCGGTAAGAGCATTGTAGGCATCTTCAGCTGCCTTGATTGCATCGGCATCATCTTTCTTGATGATATCAGGTAGTTTGTCGATTAGTTCTTCAACCTTTTCTACATTTCCGATAACTTCAAGAGCATCGTCAATGCGGTCGATTTCGTCCTGAACGGCTTTCTTTTCGCCCTCGGTCATATTGTCGCCGTATTCGTCAAGAGCCTTTTCCAAATCGTCCTTTGCTTTTTCAAGGTCGCTCTTATCTTCAGATGTTACATTCTCGGAAGTGATATCCTTAACCTTGCCGGTGTTCTCGGTTTCGGTCGACTTGTCTGCATCATCAATCTTCTCAAGCAGATCTTTAACCTTATCCTTAGTTTCCTCCAATGCCTTTTTACCGTTGTCGGTAATATCGTCATCATCAAGGATAGTGTCGATTTCACCGAGCATTTCTTCAAGCTCTGCCTTATCGTCGCTTGTTACGGTGTCGGGGTTGTAATCTTTCAGTTCTTCATCGTAACCCTTTGCCGCATCTACTGCGTTGTCGGTAAGAACAGTCAGCTTTGCATGAACATACTTAATCGTGTAATTGTCTCCTGCATCTGCACCGCTTGCGGTAATTTCGTACTCACCGATAACAGCAATATCTGCATCAGAGGTAAGGGTTGGTACAACAACGAATGTATACTCATCAACAAATCCATCTGCCACGTAGGTGTAGGGCGGGAGAGTGGTGTTGACGATGGTGTTCTTTGCTTCAACCGTAATAACAACCTCACGCTTGGTAATCTCATAAGAATCGGTTTTGTTAGCAAAGGTAATATCATAGTTGCTATCAAGAGCAGTACCTTCAATCGCATACTTGCCGACATTGCTTGTACTTGTCGCGGTAGTTGCAAGGCTGTAAACTTCCTTATCACCGTTCACAATACCGTTATCGGTGGCTTTCAGTTCCGCAATGTCATTACCATAAACGCTTGTAGCGTTCTGAATAGTAACGATAATCGGTTTAGCAAAAACAGTCAGCGTACCGTCAACATACTCAATATTGTAATTGTCGGAAGTGTATCCATTTGCCTTGATGGTGTAGTCGCCCTTATTGGAGAATTGTACATAATTACAAGCAAAATCAAGTGTGCCGCTAAGAACATTTTTGTCCTCGTTGTTTACAAAGCCTTCATATTTTACAGTATAGGTCGGAACGGGATCACCGTAGGTAGCGGTTACTTTATCAACGGTTACAGTAAGGTTAGCTTTATTAACTTTGATATCAATATCTGCGGTTTTACCAGCATATGTTACGGTGATCTTTGTTGTGGCTACAGTTATATCCGCAGGTTTGAAGCTAAAATCATTTTTATTTGTATCATTATATGCAATATCATTTGTCGTGCCATCATCGTAAGTAACAGTAATCACGAGTCCTGTGGGATTAAACCTATCTCCATAGGTATATTCAACAAGATTGGGCTTTGTTGTAACTGCAATACTTTCGGGAACTGCTGCACCTGTCGCTGAAAACTTTGCTGTTACGGAAAGCGTTCCGTCACTATTAAGCGTTTTTGTAACGACCGCACCTTCTACGGTAACTGTTGTATCTAAAACGAAAGCGAATCCTGCGTTAGCGGTAAGTGTAAATGTTGCCGTATATTCGGTGCCACCAAGGAATTTATTTGGACTGCCATTCCAGTTTACAGCAGATACAGTATAATTTGCATCATTTTTGATTTCTGCCGTTGTGTCAGGTGTGCCATTTTTGACAGGGGCATTAATTTCAACAACTGTTTCTATAATGGGAACAAAATCAATTGCTTCAACATTAAAATATCTCCAAGAGGATTTATCATCAATCTTTCCTGTAACAGTAAAATACTTTGCTTCGGCAGTATCTTTGGTTTTACCGTATTTAACCTTATAAACTTTGCCAGCGGCAGGTGTTACAGTACAGGGATCATAAATTACACGGGTATCCACAGATGTTGCCGTCAGTGTTGCAGTATCCGCTACAGATATGTCACCATAAATAGCGTTATCGCCTGCCGCATTAACTGTAGCAGAAGCATTTTCTGACAAATTGAGTGCGTTAACATAAACTCCGTCATAGGTTGTGCCGTCAATTGTTACAACTGCATTTCCCGACACATTGACCGTACCGCTATAATCATATAATCCGCGAACTTTTGTGCCTTTTGTTACATCAATATCCACCGTTGCGTTATTGGTAATAGTAAGAGTATCATCAAAGCTAAACGCATATTCGCTGTACGCTGAGTTTGTGTCGATTATGATAGTGACCTGTGCGTTATCTATGATCGATGTCTTGCCGCCGCTAATTCCATCATTTGCGGAATATATCTCAACGACTGCATTCTTGCTGATTTCTACCTCACCGGATGATCCGGTGCTAATAAGCGGAAATTTGTCAGCTTTTGCGATTTTATTGCTGTCCGTATCTGTTGAATAAGCTTTGTATTTTGCGTTGTCGGTAATCGTGATCTTGCCGCCATTGGTTCGCAAACCACCCCGAGCCTCTATGATATGCAGATCTGCATTGCCGCTGAGCGTGATATTTGTTTCGCTGCCATCACAGACGGGATAACCGTCGTCACTTTTAATCGTGATCTTGCCGCCGGAGATATTAATACCGTATGCATAAATAGCATATTTGGCAGAATCAATGTTAATAACCGGAGTTCCGCTGATAGTCAAAGCACCGCATTTACTTCCGCTTGAATAGATAGAATGAGAAGCGCAGTCCTTAATATCAAGCCGGAGACTGCCATTGATTACAGTACTTCCGCCTGCGGTATAACCGTTTGTATAAATACCGAAACCTACTTTGCTAATTGAAAGAGTTCCTTCGTTGGAGCTTGTAAGCACAAACGGAGTTTTACTGTCTATAGAGATGCCGAAAACTTGTTGATATTCACCCTCCACATCAGATGAAATAGAATTGTTTCCGATAAAATCAAGCGTCACCTGATTTTCACCTTTTACGGTAATGGGAGTGTTAGTTCCTGAATTGCCTAAATTATCTGTTCCTATTTCGATATTATTAAGGGTAACATATGTCGCCCCCACCGAACTATTAACTACAATCGTATCATCCGTTGTAGTCACTCCGTTCTTCATTGCAACAGTAGTAGGTGTTGTTGTAGTAATTGTCAACACGCCGTCTGTATAGGTATAGTCGGTATTTTGAACCAGATTTTTTGTGCCGAGTATTGTAAAATCGCCCACCTCTATGGGAACGGGAATTTCACTTACTGTATAGGAATCGTCTGTGTTTTTCTCTACTTTATGCGTTGTTCTGTTCACATAATATCCGTACAAATATGTAGCAGTATCTGGATAATCGCCCACTTTGAATGTGCCGCCCGTAACAGTAGTCCCTTCACCCCAAAGACCGGTATCTATGGTATCCACCGTAAAACTACCACCACTTATTGTGGATATTGCATTGGAGCTCTGTCTTGCGAGGATATTGTCCAACATAAAAGTACCGCCGGAAATTTCGGTTACAGCATTATCATCTATATAAACAAGATCATAATTCGGCTTATTAAATATGCCTCCTGTTATTTTAAGTTTGCCGCAATTTTTAAAGAAATACCAACCAGAGCCTTTTGTTACAGTACCTGTGCCGACACTGTCCGAAATCGTAACATCATCTGCCGCATCTATAATAATAACATTGCTACTAGCTGTAGGCTTATGCAGATCAGATTATGACCGTTAAGGTCAATGTTAACAGGTGTGTTATCAGGGAAAGTCAGCATAGTGTTTCCTAAATCGATATCGCCGCCTAATTTTACAGTGCCACCGTTGTCAATGGCACTTTGCAACTCTGTCGCATTAGTAGGATTCGTTGCTGCAGATGCAGTCATATTGCTCACCGGCACCAACCCTACCATCATAACAAAAGCCAAAAATATACTTAAAAATCTTTTTGAGTTAAATATACTTGTTTTCATAAAAGTCATTTCCTTTCGTTTGGTTATTCAAAACCGCCAAATTCACCAAATGAGAAATTAGCTATTATAATAAATGTATTATAGCATAACATCCTCAATTAATCAATATTTTTTTACGTTTAAAACTTACTGTTGTCATAAAAAAGTTACAAATGAAATTAGCGACAGAAAGAAGTTATACCAAAAACGCCCCTGCGTTAGTTTTAGTACCTTCGCAGGGTGCATCACATCACACAGATTCGCTTGCCATTGTTAAAATTAGAATAAAATTCTTTCCCTTAAATTTGCCCTTAAAAACCCGTCATTGTTTCTTATATTTTCTGCATAACAGGTAGTGAGGGCGTGTTGGCTGCAAAGTCAGGTAATATCAATGCTTTTATGATTTTCTCATATTATCTCTTGATACTCTTTGCAACAATATAATTTTTATGTTTCAAAAAATGTTTTAAATAATGTGCGCTGCATTTTTATAATAACTATTCTGAATATTTATATAGACATATATATGGGAGAATATGAAAGTCTGATATCTCTTATCGGATATATAGCAATATTATTTACATTCAATTGGCTCATGCTCTTTATTGTCTTGGCTGTTGTAGTTATTAATTTGTTTTGTAATAAGAAAAAAATAAATATAACTATAAAATAAATAAGGCGATAGCCCCTCATAACAGAAAATTTTCTTATATGGCAAATATTAATGCTTTCACTTTTGATTATTGTTTTCAATATTATATATAATATCATTCAGACTTATATTATTTTCTCTTGCGGCTTTTGCGATATCCTCGTATTCATATTTTTTTCTTACCGTACCGTATCCAGTGGAAACTTTTTGTCTGATTTCGCCATAAGGAGTCATAATATTTCTTGTCTCTCTTGACAGCGTGTAGCGTTTTTTTACGCTTTCGCGGATTCCAAGTGTTGTTGTGTATTTGAAAATAAGTTCTATCATACGATTCCGCTCTGACGCTGCGCAAATAACATTCAGCAATATTCCGGGGCGAGACTTTTTCATTTCTGCGGGAACAGTATACACATCAAGAGCACCTGCTTCAAAGAAGCGTTCTGAAGCAAAGGCGATTTCTTCAGGAGTAATATCGTCAAGATTACAGCTCAGCTGCACAACCGTCTCTTCTTCTTTTTCGGCTTCTCCGATAAAGACACGGACGCAGTTTGCGGTATCAAAATCTTTTTTTCCCATTCCGCAGCCGATTGCTTCGGTCCGCATGACTGGCATATTTCCGAAGAAATTCGCAAAATGCTTCAGAAGAGCTGCGCCAGTAGGTGTGCAGAGCTCATCTCTGATTCTGCCGCTGTAAATCGGAACATTTTTAAGAATATTTGCGGTTGCAGGGGCCGGAACCGGAAGAACTCCATGCGCGCAATGGACATGACCGCTTCCTACATTTATGGGAGAAACAATAATTTGATCCGGTTGAATTTCATTAATAAGCATACAAACCGATGTTATATCAGCAATCGCATCCATTGTACCTACCTCGTGAAAATGTATTTCGGTTACCGGTACTCCGTGCGCTGTTCTCTCCGCTTTGGCAATTAACGTATAAACTTCAATAATATCATTTTTTACTTTTTCCGGAAGCGTCATTCCGTTAACGATTTGAATTATATCGTGCATTCCTGCATGACTATGTGCATGTCCGCGGCTGTCATAACTGTGAGTATGTTCATGATCATGTTCGTGGGTATGTTCGTGAGTATGTTCATGATTATGTTCGTGGGTGTGTTCGTGAGTATGCACATTAATATACTCGTGTTTTTCATAACAACTATAGGACGATGAATTATCTGCATTCTCCTCTTTACCGAAAATTTTAACTGAAAATTCCGTTCCGGTGATACCGCATTTCTGCGATGTTTTATACGATACTTTAATTCCGGGAATATTGAGACTGTTGATTCTATCTATTATTTTATCTTTATCCGGTATAAGCTCCAAAAGCGCAGCGGCCAGCATATCGCCTGCTGCCCCCATTCCGCAGTCAAAATAAATGGTTTTCATTTTAATAACTCCTTCGATTTGATGAAAATCTTTGCTTAAATTCAATAACTTATGAAACGTTCAATCACATTATAACTTAAAGTAAAATTTTCCCGACTGCCGCCGCTTTCTCACTTACTTTCTCCTTTATTTTCTGACATATGATTTATCATACTTGCGGAATATCCCGCTCCGAAACCATTATCGATGTTTACAACCGTTACACCGCTTGCGCATGAGTTAAGCATTGATAGGAGGGCCGAGACGCCTCCGAACGAGGCTCCGTATCCAACGCTTGTAGGCACAGCAATTACAGGGCAATCGGAAAGACCTCCGATTACACTTGCGAGAGCGCCTTCCATTCCGGCAACTGCAATTATTACGCTGGCATTCATTATCTCATCGAGATGCTTTAGCAGTCTGTGGAGTCCGGCAACACCGACGTCGTACAGCCTTTCTACTTGATTTCCAAGAACTTCTGCAGTTAGAGCCGCTTCCTCCGCAACCGGAATATCGCTTGTTCCGCCGGTGGCAACAACAATTTTCCCGATCCCATCGGGCGCTGGAATCTGTCCTATGATTCCGATTTTAGCGTCTTCGTGATAGTCAAGTTCAACTGTTTTCTTTAGAAATTCAGCGGCCTTGGGGTCAAGGCGCGTAATCAGAATATTTTCCTGACCGTTTTTGAGCATTGTTTCTGTAATTCCGGCGATCTGTACAGCGGTCTTTCCTGCGCCGTAGATTACTTCCGCGGCTCCTTGGCGAATTTTGCGGTGCAAATCAATTTTCGCGTATCCTATATCCTCAAATGGGGTTATTTTTAATTTCAAGGCCGCTTCTTCAACTGTCATGCTGCCGTTTTTAACAGAGTTTAGAATCTGCGTCAATTCAGTTTTCATATGCGTTCCTCCAGATCAAGCAGCACAGATGAGTAATATTTTTTTAATTCTAAGTTTATTTGATTTTTCGTCGAGATAAGCTTAAGCAACTGATTGTCGGAAATTTGAATTTTGGCATTATCGCCAAAAGATCGGATTCTAAAATTTGAAAATCCGAGAGAGGCGAGGTAGGCTTCGGATATTTCAGTACGTCTGAGTTTTTCACGTGTTATTAACTCGCCTGAGGTTATTCTTGTAGCAAGACATGCATATGCAGGCTTGTCCCATGTAAAAAGTCCGGCTTCCTTTGACAGACGTCTTATATCATCTTTAGTAAGTCCGCACTCTCTCAGCGGGGAACGTACAGAAAGTTCTGCAAGAGCTTTCATTCCGGGACGATCTGTAATTTTATCTGAAGCGTTTGTTCCGTCGGCAATTACATTAAAGCCTGATGCCGCGGCCTCTTTCATTATGGTCGAGAAAATCTTTTTTTTACAGTAATAGCACCGGTTATCAGGATTAGACGCGATTTCCGAGGAGCTTAACACATCAACATTAATAATTTTGAGTGTTACGTTCAGTTCGCCAGCTATTCTTTTTGCATCGTTGAGCTCAAATTCCGGCTGAAAATCCGATTTCACATAATAAGCGCAAATAACGGCGGAAGAATGTGCTGCCTCGTAAAGCAAATATGCAGAATCGACACCGCCGGAGAAAGCGATTGCGACATTTTTATTGTTATCAAAAAATTCCCGAAGCTTCATACCATAAAAACCTTTCGTCAACTGAGACTTGATTTATACAAGAAACGGTTCTGCAATAATTTTGCAGAACCGTCTGAGATTACGGCTTCTTTTTAAACAGTGACGCCTTTATAACTCCTTTAGGATCCTTCGCCAACAAAATGATTACCCATATAACCAGTCCAAGCGCAGCCACTGACAGTCCGAGATATAAGTCATTCAGCATATCTGCCGGAGACGGTGTAAAATATTCCGCACCGAGCTCGCAGTACTCAAAGATAGCATCTACAAGCCACATAAGCGATGCTCCCCAATAGAGCCAGCAAAGAACTCCCACCTTCATAGTATTATCAGGCGCGTTTTTATACCAAATTACAGTACATATTACAGCGGCAAAAATTGTCGTAAGTAATGTCATATAAATTCCTCCCATAATGAGCATTGTCCGCACTGTACGTACGGCCATTGCTGTCTTTAGTTTAAGAGTTTAAGCTGCAGCCGGTTTTATTGTCTGCAAATTCGGGTTTTGAATTTTCTTTCTTCTCCCAGGAATGTACCGCAAACAGCATAATACCCCAAACAGCGGTAACAAGAAGCGCCATAGATACCCCGGTGCTCGCCATCTCTCTAAGCATTTCGGCAGCGCTCTCAGGATTTTCGGCGGCCGTCAGAAACGGAAACCACGGTACAACTTCACCATGCCAGATATGTTCAAAAGCGAGAAGCGCTGAACCGCCCCACAGTAAATTTGTGAGCCACTTGAGCTTACGGGAAAACTTTATCTTTTGTATTTTTCCGGACTCCTCATTAATTTCCGTCTCTGCAGAAACATTTGTGTTTTCCTTTTTTCTGATAGCCTTTGCTGCAATCGCAGTTACTACTGCTTCTGCGGCAGGTACAATAAAACAAGCCATTTTTTTCCTCCTGAATAAAAGTATTTACTATCCTATAAATAATATAATAAGACATGACAGTTTTCCCTCAGAAAAACCGCATGTCTTCATGACATACCTATAGAACATTTTTCATGTACATACATAAACATAAAAGTATTATAAGGACGCTTCAGCGCCCGAAATTCGGCTTCTTACCGACTTATCTAATTTATATTACTATATTTTTTTCAGTTTGTCAAGTGTAAAAAACGAGAATTTTTAACTTTAATTTTTGATTTTTATTTTTCATTTACCTCTTGACATATAATACTATGCGTTGTATAATATAATGCATAAGGAGGCGTACCGATGGATATACAGATGAAAAGGGGACTGCTTGAGGTATGTGTACTGGCGGCTATAAAAAATGAAGATTCTTACGGATATAAGATTATCAGAGACATAAAACCATATGTTGAGATTTCGGAATCCACTCTTTATCCTATACTCAGAAGACTGGAAACGGCCGAGCTTTTAACGGTCAGATCTGTAGAATACTCAGGAAGGCTGAGAAAATATTATCATATTACTCCGTCAGGTCTTTCACGTATAGCTGCCTTTCGGGACGAATGGAAAGAGATACTTTCTATATATAAATTTGTAGTCAGGGAGGAAAATGATGATGAACAAAAATGATTTTAACGCTGAGCTCAGAAAAGAATTAAATGGCTTGCCGGACAGCGATATACAAAGATCAATTGACTTTTATACTGAGATGATTGAAGACAAAATTGAAGACGGTATGACCGAAGAAAATGCAGTTTCGGAATTGGAAACCCCTGCGGAAATTGCAAAAAAGGTTCTTTCGGAAACATCAATTTCAAAGCTTGTAAAAGCAAAGCTCAAGCCTTCGCGCGAGCTTAAAGGGTGGGAAATTGCTCTTCTCGTATTAGGCGCGCCTTTATGGCTGCCGTTGATTATTGCATTTGCAGCTGTGCTTTTATCTGTATATGCCGTCATATGGTCTGTGATTATAAGTCTTTATTGCATCGATTTGTCATTTGCTGTCTGCGTTCTCGGAGGCACGGCGCAGGGCATTATATTTGCGTTTGGAGGAAATGTCGTGCCGTCGGTATTCTATTTCGGGGCATCGATTGCATGCTTCGGAATAGCTGTTTTACTCTTTTTTGCATTTGGCAGAATTTCAGGAGCGCTTGTTTCTGCAAGCAGGCACTTGGTATTAAAAACTAAATCTATATTTATAAAAAAGGAGGCGATCTGATGAAAGAATCGAAAAAGAAGTGGATTATTGCGTCGGCTGTATGCGTACTCATCGGAGGATTTATTGTTTTTGGCGCTGCGGCTGCGGTTGATTTTGATTTTACAGCTTTCAACAGTGAGAATACTTATGAGAAAACTTATGCAGTCTCAGAAGGTTTTGAAAATATAAATATTGAAGCTGCAGAAAGCGACATAAACTTTATTATATCGGACGGGGTTTGTAAGGTTGTATGTACAGAAAGTGATAAGGTATCTTATAGTGTAAGCGCTGACGGGGCGACGCTGAATATAATAAGGGAAGATAATCGCAGGTGGTATGAGCATATCTCTTTTATGTACGGTTATGATAATTGGGAGATAACAGTATATTTACCGAAATCTGAATATAAAAAATTAAAGGCGAAAAGCTCCGGCGGAGATATTTCAGTATCTGACGATTTTGCCTTCGAGGTTTTGGAGCTTAGATGCACAAGCGGAGATATTGAAGCGTATTCGGATGTATCCGATACGGTTACTGTCAGTACATCGAGCGGAAACATATGCATAAGCGGACAGTCCGCAAATCTGATCAAACTTAATACAACAAGCGGAGGCATAGAGCTGAATGACGTTTATGCGCGGTCTGCGGAATTAAAATCTACCAGCGGAGATATTGAAATAGAGAGGACTGAGGCATCCGAAAATATAAAAATAAACTCAACAAGCGGAGCTGCTTCATTATTAAGCTGTGATTCTGAATATATAGAGATTAAGACAACAAGCGGAAATGTGAGCGGTTATTTGATGAGTGAAAAGGATTTTACGGTTAATACCTCAAGCGGCGACATTGATTTGCCAGACGGCAGCTCATCCCGTCAAAAATGCATAGTTTCAACTTCAAGCGGCGATATCAGATTCCGAATTAAAGAAAATTAGAAAACGCAGATATTTTTTAAAAAATAAATATCAAAATTTATTTATCCGCATAAAATGATATGGAGACGGATCATACGCCAAGTGTGTTCTGTCGTACCCGGCTTTAATATAAAAATCGCCGGATATTATTTACCTATATGAGACACAAAAATACGGGCTGTCGTTATAATGCGAAAACAACAAAATAATTTTGATGGATTTTCTCTCGGCTTTATTTTTATGCATATATACCGACGACCTGTTTATAAAGTGTATCTCTAAATTTAACAGGAGGAAAAAGATAATGGCAGAAAGCAGAAGCTGTATGTCTGACCGTGACCGCAAGGATAATTACGGTATTGATGTGAATCGTATTCTCGACAGCTGCCGCGATAAGGACTGCTATGCGGATACAAGGGTATACCTGACAGACTGCGGTCAGGAGCTTATTGAACGCGGCACCAATATTCGCGTCAAGGACGCATACGTATCATGGACGGACATAGTAGTAGAACCAGTTCAGTTTAACCGCGGATTCTACAATGTCATTCTAAGATTTTACATTAAAATCTGTGCGGATGTTTGTACCTGTCCTGGTAAAGCACAGGAAATTGAAGGTATGGCCGTAGTTGATAAAAAAGTTATTTTATATGGCGGAGAGGGAGGAGTAAGCATTTTCCGCAGCAATGCAAACGACAGTAATTTCTGTTCCTGCAGAGGCGAGCATCACGGAGAAAAGCCGGAAACCAACCTTCCGACGGCAGTTTGCGAGGTTGCTGCTCCGGTAGTCCTTGATGCAAAAATTACAAACAAAAAAAGCTGCAATAGCTGCTGCATTAATGTTGACGATATTCCGGAGGGAGTTTGCTGCATCTGCAACGGCTGTCTGTGCGATACTGATGACGAGGGAAAGGTACTTCTTGTATCTATCGGACTTTTCTCGGTAATACGTCTCGAACGTCCTTCGCAGTTTATCGTATGTGCATCCGAATACTGCGTACCTGATAAGGAATGCTGCCCTACAGAGGACAGCGATCCGTGTTCTGTATTTAAATGCATGGCATTCCCGGTAAATGAATTTTGTCCGCCCACATACCGCGGACCGCGTAATTAAAATTACGGCATTCAACAAGGAGGGGCAAAGCTCTGTTCAAGGCGTTCCGGTGGTGGATTATACCACCACCGGAAAAAATAAGTTGACTCGGTCGTCTCAGTAGAGGACGGAGATATCTCGCTTATATTCATAAATTGATATTCGGAAAACGAGAAAAACAGGTCGGAGCATATCCTGCTCAAACCTGTTTTTATTCATTTGGTTATTAAAAAAACATATGTCAGTATTAATTCAGGAAATATAGGATAAAAATCAGTCTTTAAATTTTATAATTTTTTCTGCGGCTTCAGACATGTAATCGTTTTTCATTTCTTCTATACTGCCGCTGTCACAAAGAGCCGCGAGTTCAGCGTCAAACGGGATTTTTCCTATAACCTTAAGGCCGTATTTGTCTGCGGTCTCTTCCGTATGGCTTTTTCCGAAAATGTCGATATGCTTTCCGCAGTCGGGACATACGGCATAACTCATATTTTCAACGATTCCCAAAACAGGAATATTCATCATCTGAGCCATTTTAACAGCTTTAGAGACAATCATCGAAACAAGCTCCTGAGGGCTTGTTACAATTACAATTCCGCTGATCGGCAGAGACTGGAACACAGTGAGAGGAACGTCTCCGGTTCCCGGAGGCATATCTACATACATATAGTCTACATCTCCCCAGCGAACGTCGGTCCAAAACTGTTTTACAGTTCCGGCGATAATCGGTCCTCTCCATACAACAGGAGTAGTTTCGTCTTCAAGCAGGAGATTTACCGACATAAGCTTAATTCCGCTTTGGCTTTCAACAGGAGCCATACCGCTTTCGTCTCCGATTATTTTTGCGGAATGTACTCCGAAAATCTGAGGAATTGAAGGACCTGTTATATCAGCGTCCATAACTGCCGCTGAATATCCGAGGCGTTGCGTAAGTACCGAGAGCATTGAAGTTACAAGAGATTTTCCAACGCCGCCCTTTCCGCTTACAATACCAATCATATTTTTTACATTTGATCCTGCGTTCGGTTTTTCAAGCAGGCTTTCCGGTGTAGTCCGGGAGGAACAGCTTTCGCCGCATGAGGAACAGTCGTGAGTGCATTCCTCCGGAGTTTTTGTTTCTTCATCCATAATTTAAATGTCATTCCTTTCTGCCATATTTGTAATTCTCCACATATTACATTATACCCCTGTTTTTCCTGATTTACAATACATTTGGTAAATATTGAAGCAAAATTTACACATTAAAATATTTTATGTTATGATCAATTATTGCGTAACGCAGGTTCATCTTCTTGCAGACTCAGGATTTTAAGCATTATTTTATAGTCCCAGCAATGAAAATACCGCAATCTTAGCGTATGACATGTATTCTCTTGCAAGATATATTGACAGCCAGAAAATATTGTCTGTATCAGACGGATAAAGTGTCATACTGACACCGTCCTGACTTGCAATCCATGAGATTCTGGCAAGGTGATACCGGTTTGATACTCCGATTATCTTGTCGGTTGAAAGATTATTTTCCTCCATTACATTGAACGAATACTCTATGTTTTCAAGTGTGTCGGTAGACTTGTCTTCCATGTAAATCCTTTCGTTATCAATGCCGTGTTCGACAAGCCACGCGCGCATGGATTCGGCTTCGCTTATCGTCTCGTTCTTTCCCTGACCTCCGGATACAATGCACGAAGAATTAGGGTAATGCTCGAGCAGCTTAAGTGCAGACCTGAGCCTTCCTTCAAGAGACTGACCGGGAGTATATCCATACGTTTTACACCCGAATACCATAATGTTTACCGAATCTTCCTTGTCATATATGGTAAAAGCCTGTTTTTCATTTATAGATGCAAAGGAAAAAATATATATTACTAAAACTGCAAACGAAATCAGATAGGCATACATGCCGCAGAAAAATACTGTGCGCAGTGCTTTAGGAATAACATTTCCGAATACAAGAGCAAAAAACGCGAGAAAAAAAGCTGCGGTCGGCGCAAGAAGCAGCGGACTGAGAAATCCGTCAAGAAGGGCAGAGATCGTATACGCTGCAAAAAGATACATTATAATTATACACGCCGCGATATAAAATCCGCAGAATACTTTTTTGCCTTTTTCATTCTTTTCAAATTTTGGAATAAGTTTTGAAATAATTTTACAGTGCATAGTTAAAATCCTTTCTTTTTAAGTCCCTAAAGTAATAAGAATAAAAGAAAAATGTTATTTTTGAGCGTTTTGACATATGTTTAATAGTAAATTAATATCTGTAATTTTTTTGTGACTTTTGCTGTTGAATATATTGTAAAAAAGTGCTATAATGATGGAAATTTTAATTCGGGAACCTGTATGAAATCAGAATTGATTCCCGAATTTAACTGCATAAAGGGGTTATCACTATGTCCGAAACAAAAAAACAATCGTTTAATGACGCGGTTAAAAAGCTTTTTAAGCGTTATTTTATCGATGCTATGGGAGCAATGGCGCTTGGACTTTTCGCAACGCTTTTGATGGGGACAATTCTTGACACTATTGGCAAATATATTCCGATTTCATGGCTTTCAGCCGGTCTATGTGAAGCGGCTTCGTTTGCCAAGGGCGCATCCGGAATGGCAATCGGCGTTGCTATCGCATATTCTTTAAAATCTGATCCGCTCGTTCTTTTTTCCTGCGCGGTGGTCGGAAGCGCGAGCTACTCTATGGGAACTACAATAGCTCTTTCTTCCGGGGCGGAGATTGCATATACGGCGGGTCCTGCGGGAGTATTCTTCGCGGCTATAATTGCGGCGGAGCTCGGCAGGCTTGTTTCAAAAAAGACAAAAATCGACATACTGGTAACTCCTGCGGTTACCATCTTATCGGGATATATTGTTGCAAAGCTCATATGTCCTGCAATTGCTTATCTTATGTACTATCTCGGAAGTTTTATAAATACTGCAACCGAAATGCGTCCGTTTGTTATGGGAATAATTGTATCGGTAGTTGTCGGAGTAATTCTTACACTTCCGATATCAAGCGCGGCGATATGCGCAATGATCGGTATTTCCGGTCTTGCGGGAGGCGCGGCCACGGTCGGATGCTGCGCCCAGATGGTGGGATTTGCAGTAATCAGTTTCCGTGAAAACCGCTGGGGCGGAGTCGTAGCGCAGGGACTTGGCACGTCAATGCTTCAGATGGGCAATATCTGCCGCAAGCCTCAGATATGGATTGCGCCGACTCTTGCGGCGGCAGTATGCGGGCCGGTATCGACTATGCTCTTTAAGCTGGAGTGTACAGGTATAAACGCGGGCATGGGAACATGCGGTCTTGTAGGTCCGATCGGAGTCGTAATGTCTACCGAAAATACCGCAATGATGTGGATCGGTATTCTTGTATCCTGTTTTGTACTACCTGCGGTTTTATCATTTGTATTTAATGAAATTCTCCGCAAAATAGGTCTTGTTAAAACAGGTGACATGAAAATCGACGTTTGATTTTTTATTGTCGGTCTTTTAAACGGCCGCTGCGGGAAGAATTATTTCATAACTTTACATTATATTTTTATTAATATTATGCCGGCTTTTAACATAATTCCGTTTACACGGCAGACATCAAAATATCGGTGTCTGCCGTTTTTTATTTTATCCTTGTTAAGGTATAGCGTTTACCGGAAATATCACTTCCGGTTACACCTTCCTCCGAGGTAAGTACGGTCTGAGTCAGCAATGTTTTTTCCGGATTAAACCTTTCATACAGATCAAGGAGATGGGTTACAAAAATATATTTGGTTTTTAGCCTAGGCAAAACTGAAAGAATATCGTACATTCCGTTAGCGCCTTCACTGTAGGAGGTTGTCTGAAAAGTTTCATTCAGGAGAAGCAGTGAATGAGGCTTAAGATTATCGAGAATATTTGCTATACAGCGAACCTCGCCTTCAAATCTTCCTGCCGTATCTCCGGCCGTAAAGTCCTCCTCCGCCGCTGAAAAGTGAGAATAAATTCCGCTTTTAACCGAAATGATAGCATTATCCGCGCATATTGGAAGCCCGGACTGGGCAAAAATCTGAGCAATCCCAGCCGAACGAAGAAAAACCGTTTTTCCGGTATTGTTCGATCCTCGTATAAGCATGCCGTCAAGATCCGGCTGCAGCGAAAGGTCGTTTGGAATTATCTGTTCATTTGTCATGCCCTCGCAAATCAGAAGCAAATCGCGCAGACCTGTTAAATCCGTAAGCTCGCTTTCCATTGGCATGATTTTCGGTGTACAAAGCGTAACGCCCGCGGAGGATACAAATTCACAGTATTTTATCGCGGCGTCGTAAAATTGCATTTCGGACGAAAGGCCGTGGAAAATTTCGTATATATCACCTGTAATTTTAGTGAGAGTAATGTCGATTTCAGATAAGGCCTCCGTAAGAATATACATGACCGTATCAAAAGATTCATGGTCTATTGCCGATACGGAGCTCGTTTTTTCCTTAGTTTTTACCGAAATACCGGATATAAGGCGTGAAAGCTTGCTCTCCTTTTTTTCTGTATTTTCAGGAAATTCCGCGCCATTTTGCTCATCATATATCTGCCGAAGCTGTTTTTCATATTGTTTGTACTGTTTTTCGATTAGCTGTTTTTTTGGTTTCGGTTCAATATTTGTAAGCTCACAGCCGATAATTTTAAAATCATCTGAAAGCTGAATCGCAACCTCATAATTATAATCGTCCGCTTCGTTATACACAAACAGGGAAGAAATTTTTCCGATTTCCTCAAGATTGTTGTCGGCAAGCATGCGCCCGGCGTAGTCACGTATATGTATAAGTCCGGGAGAGCTTATTTCATATGATGAAAGAATATCAGATATAGAAGTAAAAAAAGACATTATTGTTCTTGGAAAAACAGATGTTACCTTAAGGGAAGAGTATGTCTGCGCCAGAATAGTCTCGCTGCTTCCTCCCTCATTTACATGTGTTCCCGAACGCAGTTCTATCCAGTCAGCTTTGATTTTATCATATCGAAGAAAAATTGTTTTCAGTTCATCAAATAATTCCGGATTGCTAATAAAGTCATTCAGAATGGCCTGTCTGTACAAAATGTTTTCAGGATCGGTAAGAGGTCTTGACAGTACGCTGATAAATCTGTCATACCGTGCGGAATCAGGACAGAACACACCCGCGCATCTGTCTATGGACAGATTGTAGATGGCATCTGTAGCCGCACTTTTTTCCTCGTTTTTATATAATAGACTAATTTTCATTTAATTGATAGACTGGTTTTAAATTTCAGTCTCCGAACCTTTCCTTGAGTGAATTAAAATCGAGCCTGTATTTTTTAAGTATGTCCTGAGCGTGAGAGCTTTCGGTTTCGGTACGGCGCGCAATTTTATAGGTGCGTTTTGTTCCGTCCTTGTCCAGGAGCACGTTCAGCATGGGGATTCCAAGTCCTTTTTCGGAATTTTCATATGTCACGCCTATTTTATGATGTGTAACATAAACTCCGAAAACTCCTTTTTTGTATAGCTTTTCCGCAAGTTCGGAGGTACAGCGAATAGCTTTTTGTTCACTTGTGGTCGAGTATGTTTCATTCAGAAGTACAAGACATCCCGCCTCCGAATTCAGTAGAATATCGTTTACTCTTTCTTGTTCATCGATAAAACGACCGGAAAGTTCAAATCGTTCATCGTGGGGAAAGTGAGTAAACACGCAGCCCAGAGGAAAAATGTCGGCGTATTTGCAGGGAATCGGAGCTCCGGCGAGAAACATCAGAACCGAAACCCCGACAGTTCTCAGATATGTCGTTTTACCGCCGCCGTTTGCACCGGTAAGAAAGAAAAACGGTTCGGCTTCCGTAAAATCCGCATTGTTTGGGATTATATTTTTTTCACCTTTTTCGAGAAGCGTAATATCAAAGGCTTCCCGTAGAATAATTTGCTTTTTTTCGGATATAGAAGGATAACAAACCGGAATACCTGCGCTTTTTATTCTTTGAATTAAACGGCATACGGAAATATAAAAACCGAGTTGGGTACGGTATCCGAGAAATTCCGGATCTATGATACTTTGATATTTTTCAGCAAAACCTGCTATTAAATTGAACTCCTGCGGATGCAGCCTTGATGCCGCGTACATGATTCCCGCAGTAAGGCGATGCGGTATTACAGATTCAGGATTAATTTCACCGAGACCGAATTTTTTTGCACAGCTGATCAGACGCGAAAGATACCCGTTTCCGCTTGTATCATCGGAATTCTCCGAATCATTTTTTGTAATGGAATCATTTTTGCCGCCGGAAATTGTTTTATTTTCAGGAAGCGCAAGATAATGCATACTTCCCGATATTCGGCAGATATATGAGCGAAGCTCTTGAAGCGCGGAGGTTATGTCTGCAAGATCGTGTTTAAGAGAATTAAAAGCTTCACTTTGACAAAAGTTCCTGAAGCTGTCTGAAAAGCGTTTGCACAGCGGCGTATTGTCCGCCAGTTCTGAGGCGGAGATTGAAAACTCAGCGATATTTTGCAATATGAGAGCGCAGAGAACGGCCTTTTCTTCTCGACTTACAGAGTTTGAATAATCGAGGTATAGCGAATTGATATAATCGGCAGTTTTTCGCAGAGCTATAAATTGGGTAAGCAATTCTGTGTCACTGTCACCCTCGCCGTCATTATCACTTCCGTTTAATCCGTCACTATCGCCGTCACTATCACTGCAGTTTAAGCCATTGCTATCGCCGTCGCTCTTGCTGCAGTTTAAACCATCACTATCGCCGTCGCTCTTGCTGCCGTTTGAGCCGTCGTCTAAGCCGTTACTCAAGCTATCGTCCGGGCCGTCGCCAAGCAATGCGAGAAACAGCCTTTGCCTTTCGGATATATCTTCACCGCTGCACGGTTTTTGCATAACGGCAACAGCGTCGTTGTCTATGAGCGACGAAAGTCTTGTGTCTTCAAATACTTCTGCCGAAATTTTCTGTTGCTGAGGAATTCCGATATTAATGAGACTCGGATAAGTCATATAAATAGTGCCTTTCCTGAATTTTTGAGTTGTCCGGAGCTTTTTACGGCCTTTTTACGGCTGTTTTATCAGCTTAACAGCTTGCTTTTTCTGATTTTTACCGTCATGATTCTTATAAGTCTTCTGACCTTTTTCGGGATTTCTGCAAAGGCACGCGTTACGGCATGATTGATAGGGTAAATTAAAAGCGCAAATACAATAAATACCAGCGTGCCCCCGAATGACAGCCTTTCCATTGAGAAAAGCGGTGCCGCAAATGCAAGTCCGGCGATAAATAAGACGAGCATTGATGCGAAAAGAAGCTTTCTAATACGATTAAACGGAATACAGACACGGTAAAGCATGACAAATCCAACTACTGCGATCAGAAGCGCGGCGATTGTCGAGGTTTCATCCTGCGGAATTGAAAAAGCAACCGAGAAAAGCATTGTTCCGAATATTACGAGAATATCGGTAATTCCAGCGGGGGCCGCGCGGTAAAGAACATTTCGCAGAAATTTTCCGCGAACAATGTTTGTATTCGGCTCAAGCGCAAGAATGAAAGACGGTATTCCAATTGTCAAAGCGTTGATAAGAGAAAGCTGAGCCGGCGTAACAGGATACGCAAGCGTGCCTATAATTGTAATCCAAGCGAGGAAAAAGGAAAATATGTTTTTTACCAAAAAAAGTGCGGCCGAACGTTCAATGTTGTTTATAACTCTTCGTCCTTCGGCGACAACGGCAGGCATAGCGGAAAAATCCGAATTGAGAAGCACAAGCTGAGATACCTGTGACGCGACATCGCTGCCTGATGCCATTGCAATACTGCAGTCAGCTTCCTTGAGCGCAAGAACATCGTTTACGCCGTCTCCGGTCATGGCGACCGTATGTCCGGCATTTTTCAGCGCGATCACAAGAGTTTTTTTCTGTTCCGGTGTTACCCGTCCGAAAACGGTATATTTATCTATCGCATCATATATTTTATCATACGTGTCAAGAGTTGAAGCGTCGATATATCTGTCGGAATTCGGAATTCCGGCTTCTCCGGCTGCGCTTGAAGCTGTTATCGGATTGTCACCGGATATTACTTTTATTGCTACTCCCTGAGCTGTGAAATATTCAAAGGTTTCTTTAGCACGTTTTCTGATTTTATTTGAAAGAAGAACTGCATACAGCGGATATACTTCGGATGGGGCAAATTCACCGCAGGCATTGTCGCACCGGGCAAAAAGAAGGACACGGCTGCCTTTGGAGGAGAGCTTGTCAAAATACTGCGCATAGTTTCCATAACGGCTATTCAATATAAATTCGGGAGCTCCGAGGAGATAACCTTCTCCATTTTCAAAAACCACTCCGCTGTACTTGTATTTTGAAGAAAAGGGAAGAACGTCTTTAACAGAAATACTGCCACCGCCTGAAAAGCACTCCTTGATTGCTTCCATCGTATTATTATCCGGAGCCATGGCCGATGCAAAATCGGTAAGATGAACAGTTGCTTTTTCCGGAGAAAATTCTTCATTTCCGGGAACCGGACGTACTCCTGTCACTTCCATTTTATTCTCGGTTATAGTTCCCGTCTTATCTACACATATTACATCGGTACGCGCAAGCGTTTCTATTGATTTAAGCTCGCGGACAAGCGTTCTTTTTTTAGACAGTCTTATGACGCTTACAGCGAGCGCCACGCTTACAAGAAGGTATAAACCGTCGGGAATCATACCCAATATCGCAGCAGCGGTGCTGACAATTGAATCAGTAAGCGACATTCCGAGATTGCCGTGCTGACGGTATATCAGAAGCGCTGCCATGGGAATAATTACTGCGCCGATAACTCCTATAAGTGTTGTAAGAGAGCGCATCATTCCGGCTTTGGTATGGCGCTTTGAACGCTTGGCCTCAAGAGTAAGTCTTGAAGCAAAAGATTCACTGCCGACCTGAGTAAGCTGCGCGGCACAACTTCCTGATATTACAAAGCTTCCGGACAAAAGAGGATCTCCCGGATGTTTTGTTATTTCATCGGCTTCTCCTGTTACAAGCGCTTCATTTACAGTAATTTCACCGTCCGAAACAATTCCGTCCGCGGCAATTTGGTTTCCTGCGTTCAGAATGACAATGTCGTCAAGTACAAGCTCCTCTGTGGGAATATCGCAGACCTGACCGTCACGTATTACCGAAGAGCGCGGAGTACTCAGAAGGGTAAGATTATCAAGTACCTTTTTACTTCTCAGCTCCTGCACAATTCCGATTACGGTATTGGCCGCAATTATCGGAAGGAACATAAGATGATTGAAAGAACGGCATGCAATAAGAGCGACCGCTATAGTTAAAAATATAAAATTGAAATATGTGCATGTATTTCCGATGATAATCTGTTTTACGGTCTTTACAGGACTTTTAACCGGAGTGTTGACTTCTCCGAGTTCTATCCGTTCGGCAACCTGCCCGGCAGACAACCCAAACGAAGGATCGGTCATCGGGCGCTGCGGTATGTCATAACGTTTTGAAATATTTTGAGTGTTTTTACCGCCCTCGCTTGGGCTGCGTCCGGTACTCTTGTTGTTTTCTGACATTTCAGAGACGCTATTATTTGTTTTGTTTTCTTCCGTTCTTTTAAATCGTTTCATAAAATAACAAAACTCTTTCTTTCTGAAAATTTATCTCACTGCGTTTTGGCTCACTGCGTTTTGGAGATCAAAATGCCCACGATATTTTCTAATATTTTGCAGCGAATCCAACTTATAAATATATATTATTCGTGCTTTTTTGCGCAGGTATGAACAATTTCTTATTTTGTTCTTAAAGTTCTGACAGATTGAAAGAATAGTTCATCGAATCCATTAATTTTGCTTCCCGGTGGTGGCTTGAAAGAATGATGGACTGCAGATTATAGTTTTCGGCTTCATCGTTTAAAAAAGAGAGCATTCTGGAAAGACGCTCGCTGTCGATATGACAGAAGCTCTCGTCAAGAACGATCGGAGGAAGACAGCATTTACAAAGTATTTCTGTAAGAGCAATGCGCAGCGCAATGTAAGCCGTATCCTTTGTTCCGCCGCTCATAAAACTTGTTTCGAGCGTGTGTATCCCGGAGTTATTTTCGTCCGTATTTTTTGAAAAGTTCATTGAAAAATCATTTCCGATTCCGACGTTTGTGTATTTATGCTCAGTAAGGTTTCCTACAATTTCGCTAACTCGCCTTGTCAGCGCCGGTGCAATTCTTCCGTGCAGAGCGTTGCTTGCTGTTCGGAGCTTATCTGTAGCAAGAACAAGAGCGGAATGCATATGCTCATATTCGCAGAGCTTTTTTTCCACACTTCCGAGCTGTTCGCATAAAGGCGCAATCGGTTCAGTTCTTGATTTAAGTTCAACGGCTGACAGCTCGATTTTATGCTTTTTTTGAAGCAAAGCCTCGTTTGCGCCTTTGAAAAAATTGTATTCTCTGCGTGCTGACTCAAGTCCGGCTGAAAGTTTTTTTCTGTTTTCCGAAGAAAGAGAGAACTCCGAATTATACGAATCTTTAGCCGAATTAATCAGGTATGAATATTCGGAGACAGTTTTTCTGAGCTGTTGTCTGCGTTTTTCATCGGCGCCGGTGTCTGCCGTCTCTATAAGCTCTGTCTGGTGAGCTATTTCAGATTCAATTTCGCCGAGACGTATATTAAAGCGTGAATAGCTGCTTACTGCCTGTTCTACACTCTCCATATTCCAGTATGCCAAAAGTTCGGACAATTCCGCTTCAAGTTCAGCGCGGGAATTTTCATTTTCACGGTCTTCTTCGTCGTAAATCCGATTTCCTGTTTCAAAAATTTCAGGTTTGGGGATTTGGTCTATTTCATCGAGAATCCTGTATAAATCATCAATGTCCAAAGCTCCGGTCAGGTTCAGAATTTCATAATACTCTGTAATCGACTGTCTGCGTGAGATAATTGTAATAACTGCGCCTGCAAGGGCAGTCAGACCGATTATAATTGGTATAATCCCTTTTTTTTCGCCGCCGAGCAAAAGGTAGAGTCCTATGCATACGGAGGCGGTAAATACCGCTAACAGAATAAACGAAAGAAATGCGTACGCCTTTCTTTTAGTTATACTGTCTTCTGCCCGAAGCTCGATTTCATGTGTTCCGCCGGCTCTGTCGATTTTTGCCCGAAGCTTTGCAAGGTCTTCATCGGGTTCTTTTGTTTTTATACTGACGGTATCCTCTTTCTTTGCTTTATCCTTTAAAAGGCCGTCTATCGTCTGAAGTCTTTCTATATATGCATCGTTAGGTAAAAACCCCTCGTAAGAAGCGTTTTGCCGTATAAGTTTTTTTTCTCCGATCAGCGTTTCTCTTTTTTCTTTTATCTGCTCCGCCTTGCTTGCGCTGAGAAGCTCAATAGAGGCTTCATAGTATTCAACGCGTTTTTCGGCTTCGGTAAGCTTCGATGTGTTTTCTTCAAGCTTTTTTTCACAGCTTTCTAATTCCGACTCTGTCAGTGACAGCTTCTTATGCGACTCTTTTGCAGCTTCAACGCGGCTTATAAGAGATTCTCTTTGTCCGCGCAGATCAGGGATTATGCCTCCCTTTGAATTTTTATGCATAAGCTTCGCCCTCGCGGAATCGAGGCGGTCTATAGCTTTTGCAGTATCAATTGTTTCATCAGCTGAGAAAAGTATATTTTCTACGGCATCGCCGAGATCTCGTCCCGAAACCGATCTTCCTCCGATTTGGCTGACATATGCGGTTGAGCTGAATATATCGGCTGATATGCCGAAAAAATATTCCCCCGGTATTGTACCGCGCAGAATTTCAGTTCCGTTTTCGGCATTGAGAATTCTTACCTTATCCGTAACCTTGCGGATGTATTCGCGCTCTATTCTGACAGAATCCGGCAGAAAGCTTGTCTTTTTCTCGGCAATTTCATCTTTAGAAAGGCTTATTGTAATATATCCGGAAGCTTTTCCTGTGGAAAGCGACGGATAATGCTCCGCTTCGGTTCTGTTGGTTACCCCATAGAAAATAAAGCGGATAAAATCACTTACAGTCGATTTTCCGGATTCATTGTTTCCGTATATAATATTGACGCCTTCTTTAAGGTACAGATGCTTGCCGCAAAGGCCTCCGAATGAATCGATTTGTATCTCTGTAATAATCATAGTTACTGCAAAACCTTTCGTACATAAGCAATAATGGGAAATTTACCGGAGTATTATCAGCGGGCAGATTTCAGAAAATTTATTTCTCGGCGTATCCGATTTCTTTATTTACAATATTTCTGAGTTTTTCGCCGTTTGCATATCTCCGCAGATTTTCGGTACAGATTTCCGCAACACTGTCTAAGGTGTTCTTCAAATGGTAGTATCCTGATACATGAGGAGTAATAAGTGCGTTTTCACATTTCCAAAGCGGATGCTCCTTTGGAAGAGGCTCCGGATCTGTAACGTCAAGAGCTGCTGCTCCGAGCTTTCCGCACATCAAAGCTTCGGCAAGTGCGTCGCTATCAAGTGCGTTTCCTCTTCCGGCGTTAATAAGCACGGCACCGTCTTTCATGCTAAAAATTCTTTTTTCAGACATAATTCCAACCGTATCTTTTGTTGATGGCAGAGCCATTGCGACAACATCCGCTTTGTGAAGTACTCTGTCAAAACTTGAAACGCTGACAAGCTCATCAATATATTCCGGCTTTTCCGCGGCAGTTCTTTTGACACCGATCGTGTATGCACCGAGGTCATATACCATTTTGGCAAATCCGGAGCCGATGTTTCCGAGACCGAGAACCAGAACAACAGCCCCGTTAAGCGTTTTTACCCCGCCGCGGTCAATCCAGCTTCCGTTCTTCATGTTATCACGGTACAGATGCAATTTTTTGTACAAACAGAGAAGGGAAGCGAGCATATGTTCCGATACGGCAAGACCAAATGCTCCGGTCGCGTTTGTCAGATAGACATTCTCAGGAAGTATTCCGGGTTCCGAGTAAGGTTCTGTACCCGCTATACAAAGCTGAACAAAACGAAGCTTTTCCGACTTCTGAAGATATTTGACGGGAGCCTGACCGATTACAACCTCACATTCTGAAGCGAGTTCAGGTACGGCGTCATTCTTTGAGTCCGCAAAAATCAGGCTGAAATCAGGAGCGGCGTCATGCATATTTTTTCTGATTTTCTCATCAGCCGGCATTAGAACAAGGGCCTTTTTATTTGTATGTTCATAACTTACCGCGGCGATTCCGTGCGGAACGGCACGCCTGCAGTTCCCGCAGATTATTTTTTCGATATCGTCGTAATTTTGCGCGGTATATGTCGGAACAACGTCTGTCATATTGGGAAGAAAATTGGGATTATACCAACATGAAGCTATTCCGGCGTTCATACCTCCTTTTATATCGCTGGACAGAGAATCTCCGACAATAATTGCACGTGATTGGTCAAAATCAGGAATTTTTGAAAATACAGCATTAAAATACTGTCTGCTCGGTTTCTGAGAGCCAATTTCTTCCGAAACAAACACATCTTCTATATACGGAGGAAGCGGAGATTCCGAGAAACGGCGCAGCTGTGTTGCTTTTATACCGTTTGTAACTATATACAGTCTTGCGTATTGCGCCAGTCTTCTGCAAAAACGAAGTGCGCCGGGAAAAAGAATATTCTGTCTGCTAAGCGCTTCTCCGTAGCTTAAATTAAATTCTGCAGGATCTATGCTGTATCCAAGATCCGATAGCAAGATGCGGAAGCGTTCGGTTACGAGCTTAGGCTTTTCGATTTTTCCTTTTTCAAAGTCCTTCCACAGCTTTTTATTTATATTATGATATCCATTATAAATTTCATCGCTGAATTCAAGTGAGCGGCTTTTAAAGCAATGCTTAAGAGCATTATATTCTGACTGGTCAAAGTCGAACAGAGTTTCGTCTGCGTCAAGAAGTATTATATCGTATTTCATTTTTTATGACTTTACCTTCTGCATATATTCTGATAGGTTTTCAGAGGCTACAGCCTATGTCCGTCGTAAATACTTACGCGGCGTTTGTCTCGGCTTAATAGCCAGTGTTCTTTACTGAAATGTCTGTCTTTATATTTAGAAAATGTCATTTCCTCGCAGAGCTGAAAGACCGTAGCGAAGAGCCTCGGAAGCTCTTTGCCGTTCTTCATCGTCTTCGGATGTCAGTTCAGGGAAAAGCGCGTTAAAAAATGCGCCCCTTACTGTAGGATCATTTTTAAGTATTTCATAGTTAAAGAGAGAGTCTGTTTTATTTACAATTTCCAGATAAAACAGCTTTCCGGATATATGATCCGATATTGCTCTGTCGGATATTGTTACCTCCGGAGATATGCTTCCGTCAAGAATCAATCTGAGCGCGGTATCCTCTCCGTAATTTTCCCTTTCGATTATTTCATCTATTCTCTTAAGGACTTCTTCGTCCGACCTTGAGCCTGTAAGATCGGCAGCCACCGTTTCAAACCGTCTTTTTGAAAACCGTTTTCCCTTGACGACCGCGTCAAAAATGCCGTTTTCTTTGGACATTGCTATACTGACGGCGCCCTTATATCCGTTTTCTCCGAAGTCGTGCCCGTCGAGACATCCGCTGTATCCGTACCACATGTTTCCTCCGCGGTGAATTCCGTCGCTGTTGTGAACGTGGCCAAGCGCGATATAGTCAAATCCGCTGCGTACGATTTCGTCCATGCGTATAGGACAGTACCGTGAATCTGTATCCAAAAGATCGCCGTGGGCGCAAAGAATATTGATTTTATCCTTATTAAGCTCCGGCGGATCCGAAAACGGGCATTTATCCATATGGCTTTCAGTGAAAGCATATCCATATACGTTTACGCCTATATCGTCGAAGCGGAAACAATCAAGTTCAGGCGAACTGAATATATATACGTTTTCGGGAAATTCGGTTTTTGCCCATATACTGTCAGGAGTATATGGGTCATGATTGCCCGGAGAAATAATTATCCTGCAGTCATGGCATGCTGAAAACTCACGCGTTACAAGTGCCGCGGTATCCGGTGTAACAAAGGTGCTGTCGAACATATCTCCCGCAATAAGTACAATATCGAATTTTTCCATTCTTGCGAAGGTCATCAGAGAAGAAAAAGCCCCGCGGTGTTCAGAGCGTCTAAGCTTTGCCTTGTCAATATCTCCGATATTGAACGGAACGTCAAGATGTATATCGGCCGCATGAAGAACCTTTATCATATTTTGCTCACAACCTTTCCTTATTCCGTATGATAATCTATTACGTCAGATAATCTTCAGCATTGTCAGCCGTCTTCTAACATACGGGGCATACTTTAAACTTTTTTCGGCAAAATCCGGCGTATCCGGCAAGCCAAGCTCTCCGAGCGTTGTTTTTGCATTTACGGATAAAAGAAATTTTTTAATTTTTTCCGTACCCGGAAGCTCGTTTATAAGCCGGCCGATTTCATCCGATGCCGCGTTCAGTCTTTTCTGCGTAATCCCGGAAAGCGGATCGGGTGTGTTTTCTTCGATGATTCCCTCTGTAAGACGGCCGTAAACGGGACGAAGAAAATCAGGTTCTAATGATTTTGGTATAAATACAGTTTTTTTGCAGCTTTTGTATTTTTTTAGAACAAGAAGGGTAGAGACACCAACTTTTTCGCCGTGAAGAGCGTTTATCTCTTCGTTGATGCAGTTCAACTCCCATAGATGTGAAAGGTGATGTTCTGCGCCGGAAGCTGGGCGAGAGTTTCCCTTGAGTTGAATCGCAACACCGGATTTTATAAGACAGTCCATTACCGACTCTATAAAATTTGTTTCGGATGGATTTGAATTCATAACTCTTTCGAGCGCATCCTGTTCAAGGCTGTATATATCTTCCTCTACAGTTTCGTCTGTTATAAGCGAAGCAAATATCCAATCAAAAAGTGAAACATATTTTCCTACAATATCTCCTATTCCGGAAGCCGTTAGCTCCGGCGGAGCTGTTTCGTATATGTCGGCATCGGCAAAAAGAGCGACCGGCGGCGTCGATGGATATGAAATTTTTCTGCCGCGGATAGTCATTGCGGCAATTCCTGATACGAAGCCGTCCACGCTTGGCGCCGTAGGAAACGAAACAAAAGGCTTTTTTGTCTCATGACATGCATATCTTGTTATGTCATGAACGGAGCCTGAGTCGCATGCGACAAGCGCGTTATAATTGTTTTTTGAGAGCTCATTAAGCAAAATGTCAGCATTTGTTTCTGTTGCATGACTGCCTGCCGGGAAAATGATTTTCGGTTTGCCCGGAAATGCTTTTTCGGCAAGAAAGCTTGTTTTTTCGCTGCATACAACCGCGTAATTATCTCCAAATTTTTCGGATAGATACAGTATAGCATCGGCCGCGCAGCCTCTTTTTATAATTATTGGATCTGTAGTTGCTTTTTTCAATTTCATAAATCTCCGCGCCGTTTTTGGCGTTTATAGCATTTATTATTATAAATATTATAAAATTCTTAAACTATCTGACTGCAAACCGCACGTATAAATATGCGGCATGTCAATATGCAAACCCCATGGTCATATATTAATTTTCGGTCATAAATTTTGCTTTGCCTGCATAATGTTGTTGTACAATAACAAAACCAAATCGGCGCATGCCGGAGGTATTTGGAAAGGACCGGTTTTAAACCATGTTTATTTATTCAGTTCGCGCGTCTACAGTAAAATTTTTCAGTGTACTGGCGCTTTCTGTGATTACACTGATTGTACTTATTACGCTTATTCCGACATATGACTCCGCCGAGGAGGCGTTCAAAGACGGTGAGAATATTACCTACAGCGGTGTTAAGACCAATGAAGACCGCATAAATTTTCTTTCACAGTTCGGATGGACGGTTGAGTCAGAGCCCACCGAAGAGGCCGAGGTAACGATTCCTTCGGAATTCGATAGGGTTATGGCATCATATAACGAGCTTCAGAAACAGCAGGGCCTTAATCTTGAAAAGTACAAGCGCAAAAAAGTTACAAGGTATACATATGTAGTAACTAATTATCCCGATTATACGGGTGTTATTTATGCTAATATTCTTGTATACCGCGGCAAAGTAATTGCAGGCGATATTTGTACGGCTGACTCGTCCGGATTTACTCACGGACTTTCGGGAAGACAGGGAACTCCGGAAACGACTTCTTAAGCTCTATCGCTATTTTTATTCGTAAATTACAGAGCATTTTTTGATTATAACTTCATCGGAAACAACGCGAGGATAATCGCCAGCGTCGGTCGGCACGGCCGCGATGCTGTCTACAACATCAATTCCATTTTTCACATAGCCGAACGGAGCATAGTATCCGTCAAGCGATTTGCAGCTGTCATCGAGACATATAAAAAATTGTGATGATGCCGTATCAAAACCGGATGTATAACTGCCGCTTCTCGCCATCGAAAGGACGCCCTTTCTGTGAGAAAGATTGTTGTCTATGCCGTTTGCACGGAATTCACCTCTGATTGTTTCGCTGGAACCGCCTGTTCCTGTTCCAGTAGGATCTCCGCCCTGTATTACAAATCCCGGAATAATTCTGTGAAAATGTGTTCCGTCAAAAAAGCCTTCTTTTACAAGCTTTTCAAAGTTTGTGGCCGTGATCGGAGCGTCTTCTTTGCAGAGCTCGATGTCAATTGTCTTTCCGTTCTGCATTTCAAATCTTATCATATTCAGTTATCCTTTCGGCTTACAAAAATTAATATATATTTTTTAACTGCAAGTCTAACAGTGTAAAAAATCGGAAATAATATTTATGTCTATGCAAAGAGCATATGGATAAAGTAATGAAAATACCTAAGGAAGAATCTTTCATACCTCATACTTAATATCCCATGCTTAATACTTTATACTTTATCCAAACGGTGTAATAATACCTTGTATCGGCCACAGAAGTCGTAAATCATACGGCTCCGAGGCAGATAAAGCTTTGAGTATCAACATAAGGAACGGTCATAAAATGGAATTCAAAAAAGAAGAAGCGGAAAAGGATAGTTTGGTTTACCTTCCCGAAAAAGGATATAAGAGAATCGCGGTTATAACCTTTTATATTCTTATTGGAATTATAGTAATACTTATAGCTATAAAATGTACTTTTGATTTTTTTCTTCCTTTTGTTCTCGCGTGGCTTGTATCTATGCTGCTTCGTCCGCTTTTGATTAATATCAGAAAAAGGACGAAGCTTCCTCACCGACTGCTGTGCGTACTTGCCCTCGCTGTTTTCTTCCTGCTTGCAGGCGCAGCGATTTTCTGGGTAATTCAAAGACTGATTTTTGAGGCAGGAAACGCTCTTGGGGCGCTTATTGATAATTACGATGCAATTGAAGCCAAAGTTATGAGTATGGCAGAATGGATTGCAGCACGTCTTCCGTCACATAACGGAACTGCTGTCGCAGATGTCGACGCTGTTATAGAGGCTGGCCTCGGTATGGTTCAGAGTACGGTCAGCACAATTTCATCTAAACTGCCGATGGCGGCAGCCGCTGTTGCCTCCAAGCTTCCCGGCATTATGTTTTTTACTGTTATACTTGTAATGTCGTCATACTATATCAGCGCTGATCTTGGGAAAATTAATAAGAGGCTTGTTTCCTTTATTCCCGACAAAGCAAAGTCGTTTTTCTATAGTATATACGGAAATATGAAATATACAGGACTTTCTTATATGCGTGCTTACCTCTTTATAATGCTTATAACATTTGCGGAGCTTCTGACAGGATTCTTAATAATCGGAATCAGATATGCTGCAATCGCGGCGATGATTATCGCTTTTGCCGATATGCTCCCGGTTATCGGCGTTGGGATGATTATGATACCATGGGCACTTGTTTTGATTTTGCAAGGAAAAAGCTATCAGGGCATCGGCATTTTACTGATTCTTGTCGTTATAGAAGTTCTCAGGCAAGTACTGCAGCCCAAGATTGTGTCCGAAACCACGGGACTTTCACCACTTTTGACCCTTATATGTATGTATGCTGGTTTTCGGGTTGCCGGATTTGCCGGTCTGATTTTTTTGCCTATGATAGTTCTGATTATAAAAAATACTTTCTTCGGTACTGCTTCTGAGGCTGACGGCAATAATCAGTCTCCAGAGAAGTAAAGCCGCAAAGAATAAGTATTTTAGTTACTAACAATAATTGATTATATCATATTAATGTAAAGTTTGCAACCGATTTAAAAATTTTGATAGTCTGAATGAGTGAAAATTTTCAATTTTATACCTTTGTCTGTATATTTTATTACTATTGTGTTGTTTTCATCTCATCATTAAAAAAGTGATGTCTTTATGTTATTATAGGTGCAGGTTCAAATTCTGTCTATTCGCATCAGTGTTAAAAGAAGTCAATTTTTGAAAAGAAGTTGACTTCTTTTTTATTTTGTGATAAGATTTAATAAGGAACACAATCTTACTTGCTGCATCCCATAAAGGAAAAGAGAAATTATATTAACCGTTAAGAGATATTTATCAAATATTTTTATAATCGGAGGAAATAAAAATGGACTTTGTAGATTTTGTATGTAACAGATTAAAGGGTGCAGGCGAGATTAGGGCGAAAAAGATGTTTGGAACATATAATATCTGTCTCAATAATATTAACTTGGGTGTTTTATGCACAGAGAAGTGGTATTTGAAAAAAACCGCTGCCGGAGATCGGTATCTTGCGGAAAAAGGAGTATATTTTGAAACAGGTGTTAAGGATAACAGCTATATCATTACAGATTTTACAAATGAACAATTACTGTGTGAACTTGCACGTTTGACATATGACGAGTTAAAGAAATCAAAGAAATAAAAGAAATCAAATGATATTAATCTAAAGTTTGCAACTGATTTAAAAATTTTGATATCAAAACTAAAAATAAATTTGGTTTCATAATATATATTTAATCGCTAATTTGTCTCCGCTGAATTATTTTTAACATTGACAAATTTATTTTTTTATGTTAATATTAATATATGATATATAAGTTTTGTTATATAAATGCGGATGTGATGGAATGGCAGACATGTCGGTCTTAGAAACCGATCCGAAAGGGTGCAGGTTCAAATCCTGTCATCCGCACCACATCGGAACGAGTGTAACTCGTTCCGATTTTTTATTGAATAAAAAATTAGTCACCTGCTTCACTGTTCTTTCTTTTCTCAAATTCGCAAAAAGTCACGCTGTGCCTGTGCTTCTCGCTTGTAAACGCGCTCACGACGCTTCGCCTTGCTACCAACTTTTTGCGAGTTGCAAGAGTTCAAATCCCACTGCCAATATACCGAAAAAATCTTTTTTATAGTCTTAGACAAAACCCGGCCCTTTGTTTTCAATTGGCTGAGTTTTTTGCTTTCAAAAAGCTGATTCGCACACTATTAAATGCTTGCTATATAATATTAAGACGTGTCTGGCAGGCATAAAAAAGCGGAGGAGAATTTTGATTCTACGCCTATACTTTTTATACCGGATAACGCCAGATTTCTGCATAGCTGTTGCGCTTTATGTAAAACTATGATTATTAGATCCCGTTCTAAAACATAAGTGTTATAAATATTTTTCTAATAATATAAAAGAATATGTAACTAAAAAAATTAAATGCAAAATCTGTATTAATAGCAAATGTTCGTTAATATTAAAATTATTAAACGGAAAAATCAGAATTTTACAAAAGCCTCTTGACAAAAGAAAATATTGATAGTATAATATAACACCGATATATAACATTGTTATAAGGAGGCGGTGAAATGGATGAGTCGGAGCAGACAACACTCGAAAGGATTCATACTGCGGCACGGCAGGAATTTTTAAGCAAAGGATTTAGATCCGCCTCACTGCGTAATATCGTTAAGACGGCAGGTGTGACAACAGGCGCCTTTTACGGATACTTTTCTAGCAAAGAAGCTCTATTTGCTTCTATTGTAGAGCCTCACGCCGCCGCGGTTATGGGCAAATTCATGACGGTACAGACAGAGTTTGCAGAGTTGCCTGATGAAGATCAGCCGGAGCATATGGGAAGAGAATCCGCTAAATGTGTGGAGTGGATGATTGACTATATGTACGAACATTATGAGGAATTTAAAATTCTTATTTGCTGCGGAGACGGAACCCCATATGAGCACTTTATAGATTCGATGGTAGATGTTGAGGTTGAATATACTTTTCGATATATTGAAGTCTTGAAAAGTCTTGGCAGGGAAGTCCCTGAGATTGGACGTGAGCTCTGTCATATGATTGCAGACGGTATGTTTGAGGGTGTTTTTGAAGTGATCCGCCATGATATGTCGAAAAAGCAAGCAAAAATTTTTATTTCTCAGCTCCGTGAATTTTATACTGCGGGATGGATAAAAATTATGGGACAGTGATGTCCTGTAATTTTTTGCGCATTGGTTAGCGTTCACTAACTGAAATACGGATATCTGAATCTGCTAATGCAGTTTTCTGTATCATAAAAGTTATCACAAGTAAAATTATCGCAAGGAGGATTGAAATTGAAGAAAAATAAAAATTTTTCAGAGCTGATGAGTTATGCGGGCAAACACCGGCGTCTTACCTATCTGTCGCTTGTGTTATCGATTATCAGTGCAGTTTTTGCTTTGCTGCCGTTCGTTTTTATTTTCTTTATAATTAAAGAAATTATAAATGTTGCTCCGAATTATTCGGAGGCGGTAAGCGTTGTGCAAAACGGAAAGCTGGCCGTTTTGTTTGCGCTGATTTCCATAGTAATTTATGTAGGAGCGCTTATGTGTTCCCATAAGTCTGCGTTTCGTATCGCCGGGAATATTCGCAAAGCTTTGATAGCACATATCGCAGAACTCCCGCTCGGCTTTATCGGAGAAATGGGCAGCGGTAAAATCCGGCGTATTGTAAACGAGAGCAGCGCCGCTACTGAAACATATCTTGCTCATCAGCTTCCTGATATGGCAGGAGCAATTGCCACACCGCTTGGTTTGGTTATAATGCTGTTTTTATTTGACTGGCGCTTTGGCCTGATATGTCTTGTACCTGTTGTTCTCGGTTTTTCGGCTATGTTCAAAATGGCGGGGCCGAAAATGGCAGAGGATATGAAAAACTACCAAAACGCTCTTGCCGATATGAACAATGAAGCAGTTGAATATGTACGCGGCATACCTGTAGTCAAAACTTTCGGTCAGACAGTATACACCTTTAAACGTTTTAAAGATTCTATAGACAGCTATTACAAATTCTGTATTGCCTATTGTAAAAAGTGCCGTATGCCTATGCTTTTATATACTGTTTTTATAAACAGTTCATTTGCTTTCTTAATTACGCTTGCATTGATTTTGGTAAGAGGCGAAGCGGTAACACAATCTATTTTGCTTAGTCTTGTTTTCTATGTGATTTTTACTCCTGTGATCTCAACTTCTATGACGAAGGTTCTGTTCATGAGCGAGAACGGAATGATTGTGTCCGATGCGCTTGCAAGGATTCATTCAATTCTTGATTTGAAACCTCTGCCTGATGTGAAAATACCGGAATTACCGAAAAATAATTCGGTAGAATTCAGTAATGTTTCCTTCCGATACAGAGGAGGGAAGTCTGACGCAATTCGGGAAGTTTCCCTTACCGTTATGCCCGGAGAAACCGTCGCTTTAGTAGGGCCGTCAGGAGGAGGAAAAACAACTGCGGCGGGACTTATTTCCCGCTTTTGGGACGCAAATAGCGGTGAAATTAAAATTGGCGGTATTAATGTAAAGAACATAGAAAAGTCCGAATTGATGAAAACCGTATCCTATGTTTTTCAGGACAGCAGATTGCTAAAGACCTCAATTTTGGAGAATGTGAGAATATCGAAGCCGAACGCTTCGCGTAAAGATGTTGAAATCGCTTTGCATAAGGCTCAGTGCGATGATATTATTTCAAAGCTCCTCAATGGAATCGATACGGTGATCGGCACCAAGGGAGTATATTTATCAGGCGGAGAACAGCAGCGCATTGCAATTGCCCGCGTTATATTGAAAAACGCGCCGATAGTTATTCTTGACGAGGCTACAGCCTTTGCGGATCCTGAAAATGAATTCCTTGTACAGCGCGCATTTGAAGAACTGGCGAAAGATAAGACCGTAATCATGATCGCTCACCGTCTGACGACGGTAAGAAATGCGGACAGAATTTTTGTTCTTAATGGCGGCAGGATTGAAGAATCCGGTACGCATGACGAGCTTGCCCAATGCGGAGGTTTGTATTCAAAGATGTGGAGGGACTATCAGACTTCGATCAGTTGGAATGTTGGAGGTGCGGGATGATAAGCAGAATGATGAAAAAGTATGCGCTCTCACGCGAAGGCGCGGTAGGGCTTGCACGAGCTGTCGCGGCATGTACGGTCGGAGATTTAGTATTGATGTTTCCGGTCGGGCTCCTGTATTTTTTAGTGAGTGATTTTCTAAGTGGTACTGTTCCGGAAAATCATTATGCTATGTACGGTGTAGGTATTGCAGCGGCTCTTATTATGATTTTTCTTTCGGAACTGTGGAAATACAATTCAACTTACTTCTCTACATATCGGGAATCAGGCAGATGCAGAATACGTCTTGCCGAAAAGCTCCGCCGGCTTCCGCTTTCATTTTTCGGAAAAAAGGATTTGGCGGATCTTACCAATACCATGCTTGGAGACGTCGCCGTAACCGAGCAGATGTTTTCACATTATGTTCCACAGTTTTATGCGTCTGTTCTATCCACCTGTTTGATTGCGGTAAGCTTGTTCTTTTATGATTGGCGTCTCGCGTTTGCCGCTCTTTGGGTTTTGCCGGTTGCACTTTTGATTGTCGGACTATCCAAAAAGGCGCAGAATTACTTCAGCCGCAAACAGAATGCGGCGCAGATTTCCGTGCAGGACGGAGTTCAGGAATTTCTTGAAACAGTGCGTGACCTGAAAAGCAACAATGCGGAAGAAGAATATCTGAGCGGATTATACCGAAAAATTGACGCTTTGGAAAGCCGGCATATGAAAAGTGAGCTCGGTACCGCCATGTTTGTTGTTCCTGCACAGATGATTCTGAAACTTGGCATCGCGACGGTAGCTCTTGTTGGCAGCATACTTCTCATTGATGGGACGCTTACGCTCATAACATTCTTTATGTTTATGCTTGTTGTTTCGAGAATTTACGAGCCGATGTCCTTCTCATTGCAGAATTTAGCGGCAATAAATTCTCTGCAAATCAACATTGACCGTATGAATGAAATTGAAAATTGCAAAGAACAGGACGGAAAAGGGGAATTTAAACCAAACGGCTATGATATTTCATTTGAAAATGTCGGATTTGCATATACCGGTGATGAAACTGTTCTTCAAAATGTATCATTTACGGCTAAGCAGGGGGAGGTTACAGCACTTATCGGACCGTCGGGAGGCGGTAAAACTACAGCAGCAAAGCTTGCGGCAAGATTTTGGGACACTGATAAGGGGAAAATAACAATCGGAGGAATAGATGTCAGAACCGTTGAACCTGAACAGCTTCTGACGGCGTTTTCTATTGTCTTTCAGGACGTCACGCTTTTTAATAATACTGTAATGGAAAATATTCGCATCGGTAGAAAGAACGCAACGGATGAGGAAGTTATAGAGGCGGCAAAACTGGCAAACTGCGATGAATTTGTGGAAAATCTTCCGGAAAAGTGGAACAGCAACATCGGTGAAAACGGCAGTGCGCTTTCCGGCGGAGAAAGGCAGCGTATTTCCATTGCACGCGCTTTTTTGAAAAACGCTCCAGTTATTTTGCTTGACGAGGCAACCGCTTCCCTCGATGCGGAGAATGAAACGGCAATTCAATCGGCACTTTCAAGGCTGATTGAAAATAAAACTGTTCTGCTGATTGCACATCGGATGCGGACGGTTGCCGGAGCTGATAAAGTAATTGTGCTGTCACATGGTACTGTAGCTGAACAGGGGAAACCCGAAAAACTTCTCGGAGAAAACGGTATCTATGCTCATATGGTAAAATTGCAGACAGAAAGTCAGGACTGGTCGATTGGGTAGGTGAAAAATATTCGCAGAGCTGTTTCGGTACGAATAGCTCTGCCTTTTAATAAAGTATAAAGCCCCGTCATAACGCGTTTCGGAGACGGATCAAGCCACCGCCGGAAAAAATGAGTATAATCCGCCGTCTACAGATCCGAACGTCTTCACAGCCGAACGTCTTTACAGCCGATATCATTACAGTCAAATATCTTTATAAACAAACACCTTTAAAACCAAACGTCTTTAAAAGCAAACATATTTAAAGCCGAATGTCTAACATACGCAGACATCTCGCTTTTAGTTTTATCATATACAGCTTGACAAATATAGAAGAGTTGTGATATACTATAAAAATTAGTTAGCGACCGGTAACTTTAAACGGTTGTTTTCTTTAAAAAAATGAGTTAGCTTTCGCTAACTTCAAAAAGGTTCATGAGGTGATACTGTATGACCTATAACAAGGTCTTTTGGGAAAGATGGGCAAAACGATATGACGGTTTTATGTCCGGCAGCCGCAGAACTTACGGAGAAGTAGTCCGCAGAATGAAACATTCGCTGAACCGGAATATGACAGTTCTTGAACTGGCATGCGGAACAGGACTTTTGTCGATACAGCTTGCGGGAAGTGTAAAACTGCTGGAGGCAACGGATTTTTCAGCCGAAATGATAAAACAGGCTAAGCTAAAGCCATGTTCCTCCCGTCTTAATTTCTCAGTACAGGATGCCACAAATCTTCCATATAGTGATGAATTATTTGATGCGGTAATTATTTCCAACGCCCTGCATATTATGCCTTACCCTGCGGCGGCGCGCTGAAGCTGACTTATGCCGAAGCGAAAACTATGCAGTAATCTATAAATAAGAGCAGTAATCTATAAATAAGAAAGGATATAATAATGTAATGTCAGATCAGGAGAGAAATTTTTTAGAGATTACCGATTTAAAAAAATCTTTCGGAGTCGGAGAAACAAAACAGGAGGTTCTCCGAGGAATGAATCTTTCGGTCGCGAGAGGAGAATTCTGCGTACTGCTCGGTCCGTCAGGCTCCGGAAAATCTACGCTTCTTAATATAATCGGCGGCATTGACAGCGCCGACTCCGGATATATATCAATAGACGGTGATAAATTAGAAGATTTAGGCGAAAAGCGGCTGACTCAGTATCGCAGAAAGCACCTCGGCTACGTTTTTCAAATGTACAATCTTATCGGAAATCTCAATGTAAAAGAAAATATAGAGGTCGGAGCGTACTTATCGGACAATCCGTTGAACATTGACGAGCTGCTCCGCACGCTTGGTCTTTATGAGCACCGGCATAAGCTTCCCAATCAGCTTTCCGGAGGCCAGCAGCAGCGGGTTTCAATCGGCAGAGCAATTGTTAAAAATCCTGACATTCTACTGTGTGACGAGCCTACCGGCGCGCTGGATTATACCACATCTAAGGAAATTCTCAGGCTGATTGAGGAAATTAACCTTAAATATAAAAATACTGTCATTATGGTTACTCATAATGAAGCAATTAAGGGGATGGCGGATCATATTATTAAACTGAGAGACGGCAAGGTTAGGCTGAATGAAATCAACGATCATAAGATTTCCGCCTCTGAGCTGGAATGGTAAGGAGCATTGCGGATATGAAACAAAAAATAAAAAATCCGCTTTTAAGGCGGATTCCAAGGGAGCTTTTGGGTGACTGGAGAAAATATCTCGTTGTCAGCTTGTTTTTGATTCTTACTATAGGTTTTGTTTCCGGTATGTATGTAGCCAACGAAAGCATGCTGTCGGCGGCAGACGAAGGTTCCGATATATATAAGCTGGAGGACGGACATTTTGAGCTTAGCGAAAAGGCGGATGAAAAATTACTTTCCGCAATTGCGTCAGGAGAAAAGGCAGATGTCAAAGAATACTATCTGGAAAGTGCAAAAAAAGAGCTCGATGAAAAATTCGAGAGTGAATTTAGTTCGAGATTTGCAAGTGAATTTGACTCAAAATTCAAAGAACAGTTTGACGAATCTTTTGAGATTCAGGTTAAAAATTCGCTTTTGGCACAGGGATTTGATGAGACAGCAGTCGCTGCAATGCTGTTTTCGGCGGTAGAACAGGCAAAACAGAGCGAAGCTTACACGGAGGCATACGATGCTGCATACATAGAGGCATATAGTCCAGCTTATGACGAAGCATATAAAGCAGCATACGACGATGTATGGAATGAAATACTTGAGGAAATCGACAGGAAATACGCAGACGCGGAGGAAAAATATCAGCTGAATGATCCTGAATTCGGGTCTGTTCCGACTCAAATTTATGAAAATTTCTATCGGAACGAAGAAGAGGACAATAATAACGACGGTACAACGGACGGAACTGTCCGTGTATTTACAAAGACTGATTCTATAAATCTGGCGTGTCTTATGGACGGGCGTTTTCCGGAAAGCGCGGATGAAATTGCCGTCGACCGTATGCATGCAAATAATGTTGGAATAAAGGTCGGAGAAATTATTACCATAGGTAAAAAAACATGGAAGGTTGTCGGTTTGATTGCATATGTCAACTACTCCACACTTCACGAGAAAAATACTGACTTAATGTTTGATGCTCTGAAATTCAACGTGGCAATGGTCACAGAGGAGGGGTTTTCCTCGCTTGAAAAATCTATCCATTATGCATATGCGTGGAAATATGAAAATTCTCCTGAAAATGAAACAGAGGAGAAGAAGCTTGCCGATAATTTTTTGAAAACGGTACTGACGCAGGCTGTCGTCAATGAAAACGAAATCGAGGATTATCTCCCGGCGTATGCTAATCAGGCTATCCACTTTGCCACTGATGATATGGGTTCTGACAAAGCGATGGGCGGAGTGCTTTTAGAAATTCTGATAGTTATCATCGCCTTTATTTTTGCTGTTACTATCAGCAATACTATTGCGAAGGAGTCGAAAACAATCGGAACACTGCGAGCTTCAGGCTATACCCGCGGCGAGCTTCTGCGGCACTATCTTACTATGCCTATAATTGTTACGCTGATTGCGGCCGCGGTAGGAAATCTGCTCGGCTATACATTGTTTAAGAATATAGTGGTTTCCATGTATTATAACAGCTACAGCCTTCCAGTATATAAGACGATATGGAATCCGTCTGCCTTTTTTAAGACGACATTTATTCCTCTTGCGCTGATGTTTGCGGTAAATCTTGTTGTTATTTACGGAAAAATGAAACATACGCCGCTTGACTTTCTTCGGCAGGATTTAAAAAAAAGAAATCGCCGAAAAGCGATTCGTCTTCCGCGATGGAAATTTTTCAGACGTTTCCGTATACGTATCATATTCCAAAATATTCCTAATTATCTCATTCTGCTTTTCGGTATTTTTTTCGTGATGGTTATGCTTGCTATGGCGATCGGCATGCCGAATACACTGGACTATTACAAAGAAAATGCAAGTACAATGATGTTTTCCGATTATCAGTATGTGCTTAAATCCTGCAATGATGAGAACGGAAATCTGATAGTTACGTCAAACGCTGCGGCCGAAAAATTCGGAATGAAGTCGCTGCAGAGAAAAAGCAATACAATCAACGAGGATATTTCGGTATACGGCATTCTGGACGGCAGCCGTTATGTTCAGACCGATGGTTTGGACAGTCTGAAAAAAGACGAAATCTACATTTCAAACTCATTCCGCGATAAATACGGCATATCGGTTGGTGATACGATAACACTTAACGAAAAATATGAAAACAAGCAATACAATTTTAAGGTTGCGGGATTTTACAGTAAGTCGCTTAGCATTTCGGTTTATATGTCTATGGAACAGTTTTGCATTACTTTCGGTTTGGAAGATTATGAATTTACGGGATTTTTGTCTGATACGGAAATTACAGATATAAGCGAAAATAATATCGCCACAGTAATTACCGAGCGCGACATTATAAAAATGTGCGATCAGCTTGATCATTCGATGGGTTCATATATGCAGTATTTTCAGGTTTTGTGTATTTTGCTGTCGGTTGTTATGATATATCTGCTGACAAAAATTATCATAGAGAAAAACGAGAACGCTATTTCTATGACAAAAATTCTTGGATATGAAAACGGAGAAATTGCAAGGCTGTATTTACTTTCAACAACCATCGTCCTGATTATTGCCGACGCGGTCGGAGTGTTCCTCGGAGTGCTTGTTATGAACTCGGCATGGAAAATGATTATGTATAGTTACAGCGGATGGTATGCATTTAAAATGAATCCGTCGGGCTATCTTAAAATGTTTTTGTTTGTACTGATCGGGTATCTTATAGTTTTGGCATTTGATTTCAGACGAATTAAAAAAATTCCGCTTGACGTAGCCATAAAAAATGGGGAATGATTGTTAAGTAAAATTTATACTGACTGTGCTGAATTTGCCGTACCGTTCATTATGTATTCGTCATGAAAATTATTATGTCCGATAAAAAACTATAACGATAGTTTTGGAATTATAATTACCTTATTTATATTGGCGGTTTGCAAAATTTTGCTTATATGCTTATAATTAAATATTTGCAGGTAAATAATCCAATGATAGGCGTCGATGCGAGACATTTTTCCCGGCGTAAAGGCATGATAATAAAAATGAAGGGAGCATTGTTTCCGTACGGCAAAGAAAAAATAAGTTATTGTTTCAAAGATGAAGAGTATGCAGGATTGCTTGAATTATCAATTAACAGCTACTCTATCGAATAAAATGCATCAGTTCTTATAGAAGAAACGATAAAAAATCTATCAGGTGGCAGACAAGCATATTATAATTTTCAATTGCGACGATCGGATAAATATGGTTAACATCGGAAAATTGCCGTCGGGTAGTGATTGTGAAATCAATTCGCTTGCATATAATTCCGACCTTGTAAAAAAATGTATATAATACCCGCTCGTTTACTTGAGAATGTAATCAAAAAGGCTAAAAAAATTCTCAAAAAAGATGATATAAAAATTACCACAATTTCAGATGGCATTTCAGTTATAATGAAAAAATAAAGTGAAAACGGTTGTCCGTGTTTAATGTGCCCCCCGTCAAGTAGACAGGCTAAAAAACAAAAAGAATATGTTAA